>NZ_JADD01000010.1 GCF_000518205.1 Hutsoniella sourekii ATCC 700629
CAAATCCACCGGCGAGTGTGCCAATAGCTTTGAGCCATTCGATTTCATTCACTTTTATCACCTCCTTACTATACTTACATTATACATAATAAAGTGTATAAAAACAAGTAGTATTAGGAAGTTTTTAGAAATATTTATAGCACACGTTATTGAATTCATGGGGCATTTATGGGGCAAAAATTTAATGATATCAGACGATACCAGCTAAGCTTATTTTTACGAAACCCCTTTATACCAAGGTTAATCTCATGCGTGATTATCTGAGCCTACTCGGTGAACAACTACATCACAATGGCAGCTTTAAGTGCGGAATAAGATCTCATCATATTCTAAAAGCATCCAATCAAGTTTAATTCTTGATTGGATGCTTTTTGTTTTTGGACTATAGGTATTTAAGGAATTTGGAATGGGTGAAGTCCATTAAGCTAGTGTTGAATTCACATTTCTTAATGAGGCTTGCGGAAGTATAAGACCCCTTGCTTATCCTGGCATTTAATGGCTCCTATAGTATAGAGATGGACCAGGTGAGCCATGGTCTCGCCTACCGCAAAGTATTTCTGGCTAACGGGGAAGTCATCCCAGCTCTTAAACTTGACCCGCCAACTAATACTGGCTGACAACTCGTTAGCCGTATAGTCAATACCCGGCTTCATGGCTTGGTATATCTCATCCAAGCGTTGTTGATGGTGGGCTAAGAGCTCTTGAATCCTTTGGCTAGGTTGATGAATAATCTGACGGTGGGCCGGATAAATAAGATCAAGTGACTGCTTAGCTAAATGGTTTAAGGTCTGGAAATATCGTCCAAGAATATCACCGTAGGCCGATCCCCAGTAGGTGATGTTCGGACTTATCGGGTCCAGAACCGTATCACCTGCTAATAACCAGTTCTCTTCTGGATTATATAAACCTAAATGACCGGGGGTATGTCCTGGCAGGTCGACTATTTTCAACCGGTAGCCACCATAAGAGAGAATTTCTCCAGGATTAACATAAGTATAATTAACCGCTTCTTGTGGTCTTAAAGCATAGAGAGGATTCTGATCAAGATTGGTTTCAATTTCAGACATTCCGTATTGATGATATTGTTCAAGCATCTCTTGCCAAAATTCAGACGTTAAAGTCGCCTCAAGAATATGACCATCCACTTGCCCGCAATAAATTCGAGCCCCAGCGTCCTGAAATAGTGGAGTTAGACCTGTGTGGTCGGAATGCAAGTGGGTGATAAAGACATCTAATTGATCCAGATCAATTTCCAATTCTTGAATACCTGCTAAGAGGTCTGATCGACTCTCGGGCAAGTTGTAACCTGTATCAATTAGAAGCGATCGGTCTTCACTCTTGATGACATAAGCATTAATCTGCTTGAGCGCTGTATTGGGAAGAGTCACATTAAAGGTATAAAGGTTTTGTTGCAGTTGTTTGATCAAGAAATCACGCTTTCTAAGTATTAATGATTATATTATAGCTGAATGGTTTCCAGTTTGGGTAGTGATTAGCTATAATTTGAGGATGTAAACCATTACAAATGTGATACAATATTCGTAAGGATTAGGAGAGGATGAAATGATGGAGGATAATGACTTATTAATAGACCAATTTGATGGACAACAAGTGCTCAGGATGTCCCCTCAATTACAAGAAGACTTGGGCGATATTTCCTATATTGAATTCTTAGTTGAACCTGGAGACAAGATAGTCAATGGTCAGTCGATCATAAGCTTTGAAGCTGAGAAGGCCTTGCTTGAAGTTGCCAGTCCCCTAGTTGGAGATGTTCTTGAGATTCATGAAGCAGTGATTGATCAGGTGGAATTATTACAGTCAAAAGCCAAGAAAGATAATTGGCTTATTTCTGTGGGTAAAGCCCAGAGCGAATAATGAATAGAGAAAGGAAAGCAATGAGTCAATTAAAGGCAGTATTTTTTGATATGGATGGGTTGTTGGTGAATAGTGAGATACATTACCTTCAAGGTTGGCAAGCAGCCTTTGGTCACCAAGGCATTGAAGTTCCTTATTCAACGCTTCTAACTTGGCGAGGAAAATCAACAGTAGGAAAGAATGAAGAGTTAATTCATCTTTCAGGAGGTAAGTCTCAAGCTTTAAACATTAGGGAACATAGAGAACAATATCTCCTTCAAATACTGGCTGATAATCAAATACAGCTAAAAAAGGGTGCTAAGGAACTGTTAGACTATTTGGCTAACCAGCATCTATATCTCGGTCTAGCTTCTTCATCTCCCAATGACCGAGGGACAAAGTTTTTGGAAGCCTTCAACCTACATAACTACTTTAATCAGGTTCTATTTGCCAACGATGTTGACCATACTAAGCCGGATCCAGAAATGTATCTTAAGCACTTGAAATTTGCTGGCTGTCAGGCTGATGAGGCTATGGTTATTGAGGATTCTAGAAGTGGGTTATTAGCAGCTAATCGCGCTCAAATTTCTCATATCATGGTTCCTGATGATGAATTTGAAGATGATATCTTTATTGAGGACTTAAATCATTTGATTATGAAGGCCGATGATTTACTTGAAGTAAAGGATTATTTGAGAAGGGAATATTTTTAGTGTAAATGCTTCCATTTTAAAATTTATTTAGCTTATAATTTGTGTTATATTTATCTTAATGATGATATTGAGGAGAAATGCTATGGTAAAGAGAATTGGAATATTAACGAGTGGCGGAGATGCGCCTGGTATGAATTCGGTTATCAATCGAGTGGTAACGTTGGCCGCTGAAGAAGATGTTGAAGTGAGAGCTTACCTAGGTGGCTATGTCGGACTAATTGAGGATAACTGGCGAGAAGTACCAGTAAGTGAAATTAAACTGTTTGATAATGTTGGTGGCACAATTATTGGCTCTGCTCGAACCAATCAATTCAAGGATGAAGCGGTCCGTCAGGCAGTAGTTGATCGACTACATGAGCAGGAGGTTGATGCTCTTATTGTCATCGGTGGTGATGGAAGTTATCGCGGGGCGCAAGGGTTAATTAATCTAGATTTTCCTGTGGTTGCTATACCGGGAACCATCGATAACGATATACCTGCAACAGAAGTTACGCTAGGATTTAAGACTGCTATTCATAACGTAGTTACTGCTGTTGATATGGTGACTACCTCTGCTGCGAGTCATGGCCATAATTTTGCCATTGAGGTAATGGGACGCCGTGCTGGGGATATTGCCCTATGGACGGGGATTGCTCTTGATGCGGACGTTATCTTAACTGAGTACGATGAATTTCAAACGGAATCTTATATTAAACTTATCGACCATGCACGTCAAATTGGTAAGAAATATACATTGAGTATTATTGCTGAAGGTGCAATGACCTGCGAGAAATACAAAGAATTAATCGAAGAAAAATCAGACTATAAGATTCATCCCTTACTATTGGGCCATATTCAAAGAGGTGGGACTACCGCTACGGAAGACCGGATTCTGGGTAAAATGTTTGGCCAGCGAGCTTTCGATTATTTAATCAATGGAGGAAAAGGATGTTGCTTGGCAGTTGAAAAAAACAGTATTGTGGAACAAGACATTAATGAAGCCTTAGCTACGTCTTATGAATTAATTCGGCCATTTAATTTTTGAAATAGAAAACTATAAATGTGAAAGTTGCAACATCAAGTAGAAGATGTTGCAACTTTTTGTTATTCAGTAAACGATTACATTACTTTATAATTAAGAACATAGGAGGCCGGTAATAGTTAGTGAAATAAAAAATATGGAATAGAAAGGAGGAAAATTATTGTCTCCTAAAGCACGTCGCGAGCGAATTTTAGATTATTTAATAAACACTAAAGATTGGGTAACAGTTTCATCAATATCAGACATGTTTAGCGTTTCTGAAAGAACGGTTCATAATGATCTAAAAATTATTGAAAAGATATTAATAAATAGAAGTTGTAAGCTTTTAAAAAAACCTGGGGTTGGAATTAGAGTTGATCAGGTAAAAAATAATGAAGAGAGCCTATCTGAAAGAATCAATGAAAATGATTTAACAAGAAAGTTAAAAATTTTAGTTGATTTACTCATCCAGAATAAAGTTGTAACAATTGAAGAATTAGCTGATCAGTTTTATGTCAGCCCTTCTTCAATACAATCTGATATGGCCGAAATTAGAAGTGAACTTAGTAATTCTACCTTGGTTTCTTTAGTAAGTGATAAACAAGGCACTTATATACTAGGGAATGAGGAGGAAATTCAACAAGCTATTTGTTGGTTAAATAAACAGTTGTTGCATTATTTTAGTGGAATGAATAAAAATGACAAAATTCAAAAACAAGTTCTAAATTTATTCTATCCAGATTCCATGATCGAGGAAGTCTATAAAGTTCTATATAACTACATTAAAATGAACAACAACCTTATTTCTGAATACTATACATTTAATGTGTTGAACGTATTTTTAGTGCTAGTTTATAGAATATCCTCAGGATTTCATCACAAAGAAGTTTCTGATTCTGGGATTAATTTTACTTCAAATAGTTTCTTAGAATATAGAACTATTGCAAATTTTTTACTTAGAACCATGTTTTCGCAAAATAATAAAGTATATGATGAGAGAGATATAACGTATTTTGCTAAATATTTAATGCTTAATCGTTTTTATATAGGGGACAAATCTGGTCAGAGTAACAAATTAGTTGATAAGCTTATTTCTCAATTAAGTGATAGTCTGGGGATAAATTTCAGTAAGGATCACAAGCTAGAACGTTTATTAGAGAATCACATTCCGCCAATGATATATAGACTAAAATCAGGACAGAAAATTAATAATCCATTTGTTGAAAAGATTAAAGCAGAATATGGTCCAACATTTTATACAATTTGGCATGTTGTTAGTCATTACGAAGATGAACTTGATGTGAAATTTAATGAAGAAGAAGTCGGCCTACTAGCGATTTATTTTCAATCAGCAATGGAACGAACTAAATCTGGTAGTAAGATACTAATTGTATGCCAATATGGCATAGCCACGGCAGAGTTACTATTGAATAGATTGCAGTCAATTCTATCACCTAATGATGAGACCCTAACAGCCTCTTTGAGCGAATATAAAAATATGGACCTTTCCAAGTTTGATATTATTATATCTACCACGGAATCAATTGAAGGCCCAAATGTAATTCATAGTTCTCCATTTATAGAAGATGATCAGTTACTTGAAATTAAAGAAAATTATCTACAGAAAAACAGTGAAAACCGAGGGTTTCCACACATATATAAATTTATAAATAAAGATTACATTTTTTTAAATACTAAAATAGAGTCCAAGCCAGAGCTCATTGATTTCGTTTGTACTCAACTCGAGAGTAACGGTTATGTAGATTCTAAATACGCTTCAACGGTAGTTCAGAGAGAAAGATTAGGTAATACCGATATGCCGTCAGGCTATGCGCTGCCACATGGCAATGCTCAACATGTGAAAAAATCTGTGATTTGTTTTTTTAACTCTGATAAAAAATTTCATTGGACCGATTATGGAGTCGATAAAATATTTATGCTAGTTTTAACAACTGAAGACTTAAAGGAAAGTAAAAATATTATTAAAGAAATATATCGAATAATGAAATTTCCAGAAATTGCAAGCAGATTTTATCAAAATATTTATAACTTAATGGGGGGAAAAGAATGACAACTGAAGTTGTTTCTAAGGAATTACTATTTTTAGACAAAGATCTCTATGATCAAAAAAAAATAATTGATTTCATTATATCAAAGGCAGATGAAGAGAATAAACTATCAGATGTATCTCAATTCAAGAAAGACGTAATCGATAGGGAAAATCAAGTTTCAACTGCCATTGGTTTTGATATAGCAATGCCTCATGGTAAAAGTGATGGGGTAAAGGAACCTTTTATAGCTTTTTACCGATCAGATCGACCATTTAAATGGTCAGATTCTGTTGATGAGGAAGTTCAACTAGTATTTCTAATAGGAGTCCCGAAAGAGAATCAAGATAATCTACATCTCAAATTTATTTCTCAAATTTCGAAAAAGTTACTCAATAACGATTTTAGGGAATCTCTTAAAAATGAAAAAGATAATGATCAAGTATTAAAAATTTTAACATCTTTGGATATTTAGATTTGGATATTTAGAAAGGAAGAAAATTATGATTATTGTTGGAGTTTCAGCCTGCCCAGCAGGTATTGCACATACATATATGGCTCAAGAGGCGATTGAACAAGAAGGTCGTAAGCGCGGTCACCAAGTTAAAGTTGAAACTCAGGGTAGTATGGGAATCGAAAATGAACTATCACAAGAAGAAATTGATGCAGCAGATTATGTTGTATTTGCAGTGTCAATCGGAGTTGAAGGAGAGGATCGCTTTGAAGAAAAGGATAGCGAGGATAGAATTATCACTGTTGAACCAGGTGACGCGATTCGACATGTAGTAGAATTATTTGATGAAATAGAAAGAAGGGGCTAAGTATGTTCGAGAAGAAAAAAGAACCAATTAGTGCTCAGTTACAGAAGGCTTTTAGTACTGGTGTATCCTATATGTTACCTGCTGTAGTAGTTGGTGGGGTTTTCCTAGCGATGGCCTTGGCAACAGGTACACCAACCGATGAAGGAATGCAGATTACCAGCCCATTTATGCAAAACTTGAATGATTTAGGAGCGGCTGGTTTTGCCATGATGATCCCAATCTTGTCTGGCTATATTGCTAACACGATTGCTGGGAAGCCGGCCTTAGCGCCAGGTATGATTTTAGGTTTTGTTGCAAATAATCCAATTGGTGAAGCTAAAGTATCAACTGGATTTTTAGGTGCAATGTTACTTGGGGTCGCTAGTGGTTATTTTGTAAAATGGATGAAAACTTGGAAGGTACCTGCTACTATTCGGACGATTATGCCAATACTAATCATCCCAACTGTAACAGTTTTTACTTTAGGCATGATTTATATTTATGGTTTATCTGTACCAATTGGAGCAGCTATGGACTGGTTAGTATCTTTCTTGGGATCATTACAAGGTTCTAGTGCTATTTTATTAGGGCTAATAATTGGCGCAATGACTGCAGTTGATATGGGCGGACCAATTAACAAAACTGCTACAGCTTTTACTTTGGCTTTAATGGCCGAGGGGATCTATGCACCAAATGGCGCTCACCGGATTGCAGTAGCTATCCCGCCATTAATAGTTGGTTTGTCTGTTTTAATCTCTAGAAAAAAATATACTGCTGCTGAAAGAGATACCGGAATCACCGCTATTTTTATGGGAATGATTGGTATTACAGAAGGAGCCATTCCCTTTGCAGTTAAGGACAGTAAGCATGTGTTGCCGGCTATTATTCTTGGAAGTGCTGTTGGTGGTGCTATTGGAATGATGAATAATGTTGAGTGTTTAGTTCCACATGGTGGCCCCATCGTGTTACCAGTTGTAAATGGGAAACTTTGGTTCATTCTTGCAATCTTAATCGGAACTCTAGTAGGTGTCGCTTATTTACATTTTGTTAAACCAGATATTGAAGAAGTAAAATAAGAAAAGGAGTAATTAATTATGTCTAAAACACCAATCAATGAAATTGTAAAAGGCTTATTAGAATTACAAAAAACTGGAGAGAGCGCAACTTTATTAGGTATCGGGCCTATGTCAAAAAATTGTGTTCAAGCTGCACTTGAACTTTCAATGGAAGACGATTATCCAGTAATGTTCATCGCTAGTCGTAATCAAGTCGATTTAGATGAGTTAGGTGGAGGTTATGTAAATGGATGGGATCAGTTCAGATTTGCGAAAGCCGTAGAAGAAGTAGCAAAAGAAATTGGTTATGACAATGAATATTATTTGTGTCGAGACCACGGAGGACCTTGGCAACGAGATAAAGAGCGTAATGATCACTTACCCGAGGATGAAGCAATGGAACTTGGTAAAAAATCCTACCTTGCAGATATGGAAGCGGGATTTGATCTACTCATGATTGATCCAACTAAAGATCCGTTTGAAGTTGGCAAAGTCATTCCGTTAGAAACTGTTATTACAAGAACTGTTGATTTAATTGAATATTGTGAAAAGAAGCGTAAAGAATTAGGACTCCCAGAAATTGGTTATGAGGTAGGAACCGAAGAAACAAATGGGGGCTTAACTTCAACTGAGGTATACGAAGAATTTATAAATCGCCTCCAAGACGAGCTAGGGGCCAAAAATTTACCAATGCCTACATTTATCGTTGGTCAAACTGGAACATTAACTAGAAAAACCGAACAGGTAGGCAAATTTAATTTTCATAATGCTTACGAATTATCTGAAATGGCCAAAAAATACAATGTCGGCTTGAAAGAACATAATGGTGACTATATGGGAGATGTGGATTTATTAATGCACATCCCTTCCAACATCACTGCAACGAATGTAGCACCTCAATATGGAACAGAAGAAACTCGAGCATATTTGAATTTGGCTAAAGTTGAAGCTGAGTTGAAAGAAAATGGTCTTATTGAAGACACCTCAAATATTTATAACGTTTTATTAGATAAAGCAATTGAATCTGAACGTTGGAGAAAATGGATGGTTGGTGACCAAGTTAACTTAACTGTTGATGAAATAAAAGCAGATCCTAAACTATCTGTAGAAGTATTAGATATTGCTGGTCACTATACCTTTAATGAAGATGAAGTAAAATCGGAAATTGAAAAGCTTTATAAAAATTTAGAGTCTCAACAAATTAATGGTAGAAGATATGTTATTGACCATATTAAGAGACCAATTAGAGATTATTCAGAATGTTACAACCTTAAAGGAGTTACTTCTAGAATTAAAACATTATAAAATGTTTAAAAGCTAGTCTTTGAGGCTAGCTCTTAAACATCTTTTTTATAAATAATAAGTAGACTCAAAATTAGTTATCATTAATGATAGCCCTTTCTTAACATTTGTGCTATGATGTAGTAAATGTTATTTAGATTATAAGGAGGACAATATGTTTACCAAAACAGATCAGTTAGCTGTCAATGCGATTCGGGCTTTGAGTGTGGACCAGATCGAGAAAGCCAACTCTGGCCACCCTGGTCTACCGATGGGGGCTGCGCCAATGGCTTACGCCCTGTGGGCAGACCACCTACAGGTGGATCCAAAAGCAAGTGATTGGATCAACCGCGACCGCTTTGTCTTGTCGGCTGGCCATGGCTCTGCCTTGCTCTATAGTTTGCTTCATTTAGCTGGTTTTGATGTGACGATTGAAGATTTGAAGAACTTCCGTCAACTGGATAGTCGCACACCGGGTCACCCGGAATACCGTCATACCGATGGCGTGGAAGCAACCACCGGTCCATTGGGCCAAGGGATTGCTCAAGCGGTTGGGATGGCCATGGCAGAAGCTCACCAAGCCGTCCTATACAATACGGATGACCATGCCATTATTGACCACTACACTTATACCTTATGCGGGGATGGCGATTTGATGGAAGGGGTAGCTTATGAAGCCCTGTCTTATGCTGGTCGTCAAGAATTAGAAAAACTCATCGTTCTCTATGATTCCAATGATATCTCCCTAGACGGTGACTTAGATCAAGCTTTTACCGAAGATATCAAGGGACGCTTTGAGGCCATCAACTGGCACTACCTGCGCGTAGAAGATGGCAATGATTTAGAAGCCATCTCTCAAGCCATTCAAGAAGCCAAGGACCACAAGGGACAACCAACAATTATTGAAATTAAGACCGTGATTGGTTACGGAGCGCCTAAGCAAGGAACCAACGCTGTCCATGGGGCGCCGATTGGTGCTGACGATTGGGCCGTCGCCAAGGAAGCCTATGGTTGGACCAGTGAAGCCTTTGAGGTGCCGGAAGAAGCGTATCAAGCCTTCAAGGAACGCGTTCAAGAACGTGGTCAAGAAGCGCATCAAGCCTGGCAAGCTACTTATGACGCCTATAAAGAAGCCAACCCTGAACAAGCAGCTGAATTAGAAGCGGCTTATGCGGGAGAATTACCTGAAGGCTTTGACCAAGGCTTGGCTTATCAAGAAGCGGGTGCTGGAGAAGCCAGCCGAGCTTCCAGTGGGGCTGCGATTCAAGCCTTGTCTAAAGAAATCCCATTCTTCTGGGGTGGATCGGCTGACTTATCGGGCTCCAACAATACCATGGTTAAGGCTGAAGAGGACTTCATGCCGGAAAGCCGTCAAGGACGTAATATCTGGTTTGGCGTGCGTGAATTTGCCATGGCCGCCATGATGAATGGGATTGCCTTGCATGGTGGTAGTAAGATTTATGGCGGAACCTTCTTCGTCTTTACAGACTACCTCAAGGGAGCCGTTCGTCTCTCTGCCTTGTCCGGGTTACCAGTCATCTATGTAATGACCCATGATTCGATCGCCGTTGGGGAAGATGGACCAACACATGAACCGATTGAACAATTAGCGGGCTTTAGAGCGTTGCCGAACTTGAATGTGATTCGACCAGCGGATGTGAATGAGACTTATGCTGCTTGGAAGGTAGCGATTAAGGAAGCCAACCGGCCAACCATGTTAGTCTTGTCGCGTCAAGGCTTACCGACGCTAGAAGCGACGCAATCCTTGGCTGAAGAAGGCGTTGATAAGGGAGGCTATGTCCTCTCACCGGCTAAAGGTGAGACACCTGAAGGAATTCTAATTGCGACGGGTTCTGAAGTGAACCTCGCGATCGAGACCCAAGCTCAGTTAGCCCAAGACGGTATTGATGTTTCCGTTGTTTCCTTACCTGCTATGAACCGCTTTGATGAGCAATCAGAGGACTACAAGGAATCTGTCCTACCGAAGGCGGTTAAGAACCGGGTATCCATTGAGATGGCTGCCACTTTTGGTTGGGAACGTTATGTTGGACTAGAGGGTATTACCCTAGGTATCGACCGCTTTGGTACTTCTGGACCCGGTAATCAAGTGATTGAACGCTTCGGGTTTACTGCAGACAAAGTCGCTCAGGCTTACAAGGATGCGTTTAAATAAAATAAATTAAGTTTTGTTCATGTTTTGGCGCATCCAATTTGAGAAATTCTCAATTGGATGCGCCATTTTTTCAATACCTTCTAAAAAACTTTAAAGCTAAAGTATAGAAAGGAATATCATCATGTTAACTAATTCTCACGAAATGATGAAAAAAGCACATCAAGAAAGGTTTGCAATTCCGGCAGTAGATTTCATAGATCTTGATATGGCAAGGGTATTTGTAAATGTAGCTGAAGAGAGGGGATTGCCTCTAATACTGGCATTTGCACAGTCTCATCGACATATGATCTCACTTGAGGAAGCGGCATTAATTGGAAGATATTTGGCAGAAAAAGTAAGAGTTCCTATTTCACTACATCTGGACCATGGTGAAGATATAGATTATATAAAACGGGCAATTGATTTAGGTTTTACCTCCGTTATGATTGATGCCTCTGAGAAACCAATTGATGAAAATATAGAGTTAACCCAAAGGGTCATGTCACTAGCAAAGCCGAAAAATATTACCGTGGAAGCTGAACTTGGGCATGTTGGCGCTAATGATACCTCAGAATCTTCAGTTCTTACTGATTCAATATACACTGAAACGGAAGAGGTAGATAAATTCGTTAGTGAGACGAAAGTTGATATGCTTGCCGTATCAATTGGTACTGCTCATGGTTTGTATACTGGAAAACCAAAAATATCATTTGATCGATTGGAGGAGATATCAAATATTACGGATACTCCTTTAGTGCTTCATGGTGGTTCTTCAAGTGGGGATGATAATCTTAATAGATGTGCTAAATCTGGTATTTCTAAAATAAATATTTATTCTGATTTTTTGAATGAAGCTTACCAAGCTATCATAAAAGAAGAGCCAAATAATTATCCAGAGATGAAGAGTACCGCAAATAGTGCAATGCGTAGTGTCTTAAACCACTACTACGATGTATTTGAAACTAAAGCCATATAAGGAGAGATAATTATGGAAAAAATAGAAATTAAAAAACCTTTCTTTATGTTTAATCCTAAGTCATATCTTTATGGAGATGAACTTTTAGAATTAGCTTTAGAAGCTGATAAATTAGCAAAGAAATTTCCGAATATTTCTGTTTTTGTAACAGTTCCGTTTGCTGATATATATCGAATATACAATGAAACAGAATCTATTATTGTAACAGCCCAACATATGGATGGAATTAATCCTGGTCGTGGAATGGGTCATGTACTCCCTGAATCGCTATACTCAGCTGGTGCTCGGGCTACATTTTTAAACCATGCTGAAAGATCCATGAAGTCTTCAGATATTGTTCGTGCGATTAGTAGAGCTAATGAGCTAGGAATAATTTCTATCCTTTGTGCTGATTCATTAGCAGAAGCTAAAGCGTTAGCAAGTTTAAATCCAGATATAATGTTATGTGAACCGACTGATTTAATTGGAACCGGTAAAACAAGTGATGAAAATTATGTTAAACAGACTAATGACGCAGTAAAGAAGATCAGTCCTAATACATTAATGATGCAAGCAGCTGGGATTAGTACTGCTGATGATGTTAAAAAAGTGATTGAATTGGGGGCTGATGGAACAGGATGCACGTCAGGGATTACTGAAGCTGAAAATCCAAAGAAAATGTTAGCTGATATGATAAACGCATTAATAAAATAAAAGGAGTATACAATGACTGTTTATAAACAAAAAATTGAGGTCCAGTCTACAGGTGAACGTCCTACATTTGTTGATCTAACTTCAGAAGTAAGAGAAACTATTGAGAACAGTGGCGTTTCTAATGGGATAGTTACAGTAGTCACACCTCATACCACATGCGCTATTTTTTATGAAGAATTTGCACATGATTTAAATGAGTTTGGCCAGGATACGCTTCAAGTAGAGCTTGATAGGGTTCTCCAGAAAATAATTCCTAACCATGATAGCGAGGATACATATATTTATCCAGGACCGGAGCATTTTAATGAAGTAATGAGCTGGCCTAACGCCGATAATTACCTTCCAAATAAGGACATTTCGGATCTTTGGAACGGTGATGCACATTTAAAGGCCACGATTATCGGTGCAAGTGAAAGTTTTGAAGTGGATAAAGGGAAACTAGCAGTTGGGAAAACAGGGTATATTTATTTCGTAGATTTTGATCGAGCACGGCCAAGAAAACGCTCTTGCTCAATAATCGTAATTGGGGAGTGAGATTTCTGTGAAGATTGCAGTCATAACAGGTGGATCAAAAGGAATCGGCAAGGCAATAGCAAAAAAGTTTGCTGAAAATTCTTATATTACATATATACTTGATTTGGATCAAGAAAATGGACTGAAGACAGCGGATGAATTAAAAAAGTATGCACCATCAAATTTTATTCAAACGGATGTATCTGATTTTAAAAGTATAGAAGCAGCTGAAGCACAAATAGTATCTAAGGAAAATAAGATCGATGTATTAGTTATTAATGCTGGTATTAGTAACCGGAAGACTATTGCTGAAATATCAGTTGCAAACTGGGATAAAATTATTGATGTGAATTTAAATGGCTCATTTTACACATTGAAAGCATTTTACGAGGACTTGAAGTCAAATAAAAATTCTAAATTGATATTCGTAACATCTGGATCGGGTCTTACCGGTACTGGCGGAGGGGCACATTATGCAGCCTCAAAATCAGGACAACATGGTCTAATGAAAGCAGCTTCAAAAGAATTAGGTGCATATGGAATTAACGTAAATGCTATAGCTCCAAGAGTTATTGAATCCGATTTATTAGACGAGTTATATCCAAATGAAAAGAGCAGAGAAGAATTAGTTAAAAAGATCCCTATCGGCAGATTTGGTAAACCTAATGACATAGCAAATTTAGCATTCTTCCTTGCGAGCCCTGAATCTTCTTATGTTCATGGACAGATTATTTTAGCCGATGGTGGTAGAACGCTTTAGTCAGTGATATAATAATTTAAGAAGTTGAAGAATTACTGTATTTTAATTTGACAGCGCATACAAAAAGGATTATTATATACAAGTAGCAAACTACATAGCCTATGTCAATTGCTAGGATAATGAAAGGAGTGTAGCTTAATTAATTTGTAGGGTTATTTTTATAGGAGGTTGTTTATGGACTTAAAAAATGTTATTAATGATGATTTAATTTTTCTGAATGAAACATTTAATGATTCATCTGAACTTTTTGATTTTGTTGCAGGGGAATCTACAAAGTTAGGTTTGAGTAAAGATACCTATGCTCAAGCTCTAAAAGATAGAGAAATTGAATTTCCTACTGGATTACAGTTGGAAAACTATGGTGTAGCAATTCCACATTCAGATTCAGTTCATATTAATGAGGAATTTATCGCTGTAGTTACTCTAAAAGAACCTGTTGAATTCAAATCAATGGAGGACCCTGATCAGTCTGTAGAAACTAGATTAGTATTTGTTTTAGGACTTACCAAGGCTGAGGATCAATTGTCAACACTTCAAACAATTATTCAATTAATTCAAGATGAATCAGCTCTTGAAGGGATTTTGGGAGCAGAAACTAAAGAAGAATTATTAAATAAACTTTAAAAGGAGAGTATTAATTATGGCTAAAAAAAGAATTTTAATTGCATGTGGTGCAGGAATTGCAACCTCGACTGTTGTTGTTAATCATGTTAAAAATTTACTAAAAGAAAATAATATTGATGCTGATATTGATCAAATTCGTATTTCAGAAGCTAAAGGTAAAGAAGATTCAGCAGATTTATTGATCTCTACAACTAAACTTCCAACTACCTATAGCATCCCAGCTATTGTGGCTACTGCTTATATTACAGGTATGGGTAAAGACAAAGTTGATAAAGAAGTCTTGGAAATTTTAAAAGACTAATAAAGTGAGCTTTTAGGAGGAAAAGAAATGGAAGCGTTTGTAAGTATTTTTGATTATATATTGGATTTAGGTCCAACAGTAATCATTCCACTAGCTATATTTTTAATTGGTCTATTATTTGGTGTTAAACCTGGTAGAGCTTTTACCTCAGCAATTACAATTGGTATTGGTTTTACAGGAGTTAACCTTGTAATCGGTTTGCTATCAAGCGAGCTTGGTACTGCGACTCAACAAATGGTTGAGAGATTTAACTTCAACTTAACAGTTGTCGATATTGGTTGGCCAGCCGCAGCTTCAGCGGTCTTTGCCTCTCCAGTTACAACATTAATGATTGTTTTAATTTTAGTGGTTAACTTAGGTATGTTAGTTTTAAACTTAACCAATACCCTAAATATTGATATTTGGAATTTCCACCATATGATAGCTGTAGCTGCATTATCTTATATTGCTACAAATAATTTTTGGTTAAGTATTGTTATCGGTCTTATTGCCACAGTTATTATTCTTAAGTTTTCAGATTACTTTGCTCATTTAATTGGAGATTATTACGGTCTTGATAATGTAACTTTTACTACTGGTTCTTCAATTGGATACGCTATGATTGGTATTCCTGTTGGTCGTTTAGTAGGTATGATTCCTGGAATTAATAAGGTTGAAGTCACCCCAGAATCAATTCAAAAGCGTTTCGGTATTTTTGGTGAACCAATGGTTATGGGACTTATCATTGGTTTCGTTTTAGGACTTTTAGCTGGATATGATGTTGGTGCTGCTTTCAAACTTGGCGTGTCAATGGCGGCTGTATTAGTTTTAATGCCTCGTATGGTTTCTTTACTTATGGATGGGTTATTACCGATTTCAGAAGCTGCCCAAGAATTTGCTAACAAGCATTGGGGAGATAGAGATATTAACATCGGTCTAGATGCTGCGCTAGCATTTGGAGACCCTGCGAACGCTTCTGCGGGTCTAATTTTAGTTCCAATTACATTATTACTAGCTGTTATTTTGCCTGGTAACAAGGTACTTCCTTTTGGTGACTTGGCTACTATTCCATTTTACATGGCATACGTAACTGCTGACCGCAAGGGGAACATCTTCCAATCCGTTATTACAGGTACAATAATGATTGCGATCGCTTTATATATTGCAACCAATTTTGCCCCTCTTCATACTGAAATGGTTGCTGGATTAGATTCAGTTAAAGATATGGCAGGATCAGCGTTCACCTCATTTGATACAGGTGGTAACGTTCTTAAATGGGCTCTAGTAAGATTAGCAGAATTTATTAATGGTATGTTCTAATAATAAAGGTGGTAATTAAGTGAAAGCTGCACAATTAAATGAACAACAAAAGTTTGAAGTTGTTGAAATTGAAGATCCAAAAATGAATGATGATGAAGTACGAATTAAAGTCTATGCTAATGGTGTTTGTGGATCAGATACTCATAAAATAGCAGACGGATGGCCGTACGAATTACCAGTAATCATCGGGCACGAATTCTCTGGAGAAGTTATTGAAATAGGAAGCAATGTAACTCATGTCTCAGTTGGTGATAGAGTTATCGCTGCCCCTATGATGCCATGTCATGAATGCGAATATTGTCAACAAGGCTACTATGGTATGTGTGAAAATTATAAAATGATAGGAACTCATAGAAGTGGCGGATTTGGACAACAAGTTGTAGCACCAAAAGAAAACGTTCTTCCAGTTGGTGATATGGATTATAAAACTGCAGCCTTAATCGAACCTTTAGCTGTTTCGATGCATGGAGTTATGGGTATCGATGTTCAACTGGGTGATACAGTTGTAGTACTCGGTATGGGAGCAGTAGGTTTGTTAACACTTAAATGCTTGTTAGCAGCTGGCGCTAAAGATGTTATAGCTGTTGATATTTCAGATGATTCTATTAAAGAAGCAATCAAGCATGGTGCAACTTATGGTATCAATTCTCTAAAAGAAGATCTTGAGTCAAAAGTTATGGAATTGACTAATGGGTTAGGTGCAGATATCGTAATGGAGTGTGCTGGTTCTGCAATAACTCAAGAACAAGCTTTACTCCTTGCTAAAAAGCATGGTAAAGTTGGTTATCAAGGTATAGCTTATAGAGACATTACTCTAAAAAGAAAAGCCTTCGAAAATATATTTAGAAGAGAATTAACCATCAAAGGATTCTGGAACTCATATTCTGCACCATTTCCTGGTAAAGAATGGCAAAATGCGATTGATTATGTCAATAGTGGTAAAATTGATTTGGATGGTATGGTCACCCATACATTTCCACTTAACAAGGCCGAAGAACTATTCGATATGATTATTAACAGAAAAGAAAACTTTAATAAAGTGCTTATTTTGCCTCAAGAGATAGAAGAATAATTTTAGTTAGGGATAACTATAGTTACTAGCTCAGCAGGTCGAAAGGCCTGCTGTTTTTTAGAAAGGATGAATAAATAAATGAAAATTGCAATCGGAGCAGATCATGGTGGATTCGAATTAAAAAATAAAATTATAGATCATTTAAAAGCAGACTATGAGGTGATGGATTTTGGACCAAATAGTTCTGAATCAGTAGATTATCCTGATTTTGCTGTAAAAGTGACTAGTTCGATACAAAATTCTGAAGCTGATTTGGGAATTTTAATATGTGGAACTGGAGTTGGTATGTCTATTGCAGCCAATAAACAAAAGGGCATTCGTGCTGCTTTAGTAGGGGATGTATTTACTGCCCAAGCAACTCGAGAACATAACAATTCTAATGTGTTATGTCTTGGAGCTCGAGTGACTGGGGACATGTTAGCGTTAATGATCGTGGATACTTGGTTAGGAGCTGAATTCCAAGGTGGCCGTCATGCAAAACGCTTAGAAAAGCTTGAAAACTTATGCTAGAGAAAAGATTAGTCGCCTCTATAATGACAGCTGATCAAATGCATTTAAAAGTGACTTTAGATGAGTTAGTAGAGGCTAAAATTAACTGGCTTCATTGCGATGTCATGGATGGTGTATTCGTAAACAATTTAGCGATGGGACCTTATCAAATTGAAGCTTTAAAAAAAGATGCACGTTTAATTTTAGATGTTCACTTAGCAACGGTTAATCCAGAGCATTATATCCGAATGTTTGGTCCACTACAACCGGATTATATTACCTTCCATATAGAAACTACCGAAAATCCTGAGGAACTTTTCCAACTGATTCGTAGTTATAACTGTAAGGTTGGCCTAGCCTTTAGTCCAGAAACTCCAGTGACAACAATAGAACCTTATTTAAAAGACATTGATTTATTGTTAGTGATGACAGTGAATCCAGGATTTGCTGGGCAAGAATTTAATTTAAATGTACTTAATAAATTAGAAAAGTTAACTGAAATTTTTTCTGAAAATAATTTTGAACGTCCACTTATAGAGGTTGATGGGAATATTTATGACCAAACGATTAGAAAAATGAAAAATTTCGATGTTGATTTATTTGTTCTTGGTACCTCAGCTCTATTTAATGATGATGGACAAAGTATTAATGATAAGTCTAAGTATTTAAGAGAAGGTTTATATGAAAGTTAAAAGGGAGAGGAGAGTGTAGGTGGATACGATTGAAGAAAAAGAACTAGTCAGAATTGCAAAAATGTATTACGAGGAAGGTTTAACACAAGCAGCAATAGCTAAAGAAGTGGGTGTATCACGTTCGCTTATTTCCAAACTATTAATGGATGCCAAAAGACAAGGAATTGTTGAAGTTTTCATAAAAAGTAGTAGTTCATATATTGTAGAACTTGAAAGAGAGCTTGAAAAAAACTTTGGATTAGTAAAAGCAATAGTGGTTGATTCCTTATCTGTGAAAGACGAGGAAGTGAATAAGTCAGCTAGTCAGCAAGCGGCATTATACTTAAAAAAAATGGCGGCTGATCATCCTAATATAGGTATATCCTGGGGTTATTCAATAAGAGGAATGGTAGATTCGTTTCCATATAGTAATTTGAGTGAAGTAACTCTGATTCCCTTGATTGGTGGTATGTCTGATGACTATTTTTCCATCCATTCAAATCAGTTATGCTTTGATTTGAGCCAGAAAATAAGATCAAATGTTAAGTATTTGTATTCACCTGCCCAAGTATCAAATGATCGAATTAAAGATGAATTAATTAATAATAATGCTATTAAATCTGTGCTCGATTCTGCTAGGAATGTTGACCTAGCAGTTGTTGGGATCTCTTCGCCTTACGAGCAGAGTACGATGCAGAAGATTGGTTATCTTAATGAAGATAATGTTGAAGATCTTATTAAGCACAATGTAGTAGGTGATATTAATTCTGCATTTTTTGATTCTAATGGTCAACAAGTTGATTTTGATCAAAATAGAAATGTAATTGGATTGAGCCTTGACGAATTAAAAGAGATTCCTCTTAGAATGTCAATTGCAACTAGTCAATCTAAGACTAAACCTTTAGCTGTGGCTTTAGAACATAAGTTACTCAATATTATAGTTACTACAGATAAATTAGCTGAAAACATCTTGAAAACAAATGCTATTTGATTTGACAAATGACAAAGCAAGTACTATGATAACAATATACTAGTTAATACTTAGGATTATATCAGGAGGAATTTATAATGAAAGCAGTTGTAAAAACAGCACCAGGCTATGACATGATGGAATTACAAGATATTCCTAAACCAGAAGCATACGATGATAAAGTTGTGATTGAGGTAGCTTATACTGGTATTTGTGGTTCAGATATTCATACATTTAAAGGTGAGTATAAAAACCCTAAAACACCTGTTGTTCTTGGGCATGAATTTTCAGGAAAAATTGTTGAAGTTGGTCCAGATGTAAAAGAATTCAAAGTAGGAGATCGAGTAGTTAGTGAAACTACTTTCGAAACTTGTGGTGAATGCCCATATTGTAAAGAAAGAGATTATAATCTTTGTGGAAATAGAAAAGGTATCGGAACTCAGGTCAATGGTAGTATGACTGATTACGTTCTTGCTAGAGAAGAAAGTTTACATTTAATCCCAGAGAATGTGTCTTATAAAGCAGCAGCTTTTAGTGAACCTTTAGCCTGTACAACACATGCCGTCATGGAAAAAACGTCTGTTAAAGATGGAGATATTGTGTTAGTTGTGGGTCCTGGTCCAATTGGATTGTTAGCTGCTCAAGTTGCTCAATCTCAAGGTGGAGAAGTTATTTTGTCAGGAATAACCCAGGATAAGAAGAGATTACAGTTTGCTAAAGACAAACTTGGAATTAAACACATTGTAGATTCACAAGCTGAGGATCTTGACCAAGTTGTTCTTGACCTAACTGATGGTTGGGGAGCGGACGTCGTTATTGATGCTTCAGGTGCAGTTCCTGCAGTAAACCAAGCATTAAAATTAACACGTAAAAAAGGGGATTTTGTCCAATTAGGACTTTTTGCTGAGTCTGTAGTTCCAATTGATACTGAATCCATTATTCAAAGAGAAATTAATTATATTGGATGTCGATCACAAAAACCATCATCGTGGGATAAGGCATTAAAATTACTCGAAGAAGAAAAGGTAGATACAGAATCTATTGTTACTAAGGAGTATCCAGTTGAAGATTGGCGAGAAGCCTTTGAAGCCGTTATGGGTGGTCAAGAAATGAAAGTAATGATTGCCTCAAATTCAGATCTATAAAACTTAAATATAAGAAGCAGGGTTACTCCTGCTTCTTTGTGTAATAAAAAATTATAGGGGGATTAATTTGAAATTAGTCATTGATTCAGCAAATCTAGAAAAGATTGAAAGCTATTTAAAATATTTACCAATTGACGGTGTTACCACTAACCCGAGTATTTTAAAAAAAGAAGGAAAGATCAATTTCAAGGATCATATTAAAGCTATCAGAGAACTCATTGGTTATGATAAAAGTTTGCATATTCAAACTATTTCTAGTAATTGTGATGGAATTATTGAAGATGCACGAAAAATTGTGGATTTAACTGATTCTGAAGTTTATATAAAAATTCCAGTCAGCAAAGAAGGATTAGCAGCAATTAAAATTCTAAAAACTGAAGGCTTTAATATTACTGCTACAGCTATATATAGTGAAATTCAAGCTCTGTTAGCAATTGGTTTTGATGTCGACTATATTGCTCCTTATGTTAATAGAATGCAAAATCTGAATTCTGATCCCTTTAAATTAATCGAAAATCTTAGTTCAAATATATCCAGTTCAGAAGATCAGACTAAAATTTTGGCAGCGAGCTTCAAAAATATTGATCAAGTATTGAAAGCTTTACATGCTGGAGCAAGCCATGTAACTGTTGGAGCAGACGTAATTGATAATTTTCTAACTAATGCGAATATCTCAAAAGCGATAAGTGATTTTGGTTCAGACTGGAAAGAAATAACAAATTCTGATCACATATAAATATATTTAAGGAGAAATTATATGAATGTTAAAATTGCCCCATCTATGTTAAGTGCTGACTTTTGTAATTTAGAAGCTGACATATTAAATATGATCGAGTCAGGTGCAGATTACCTCCATATTGATATAATGGATGGTACATTTGTTCCAAATATATCATTTGGCCCTATGGTTTTTGAAAGTTTAAGGAAGAAAACAGATGTTATATTTGATGTCCATATGATGGTAGAAAATCCTGAAAGATATATTGATTTAGTTGCTGATGCTGGAGCAGACATTATCACAGTTCATCTAGAGGCGACCTCACATATTCATAGAGCTCTTCAACAAATAAAATCTTTAGGTAAGAAGGCTGGGGTTGTTATCAATCCTGGTACATCTGTTGAAAATTTAAAAGCAGTATTGGATTTAGCAGATCTCGTGTTAATAATGACGGTTAATCCGGGATTTGGTGGTCAACAATTTATTGAATCGACTATGGAAAAGGTAGCTCAACTCAAAGCTTGGAGAGACGAGTATAATTATTCTTATGAAATTGAAGTCGATGGTGGGGTTAATAATGAAACCTATAAGCAATGCATTAAAGCTGGGGCGGATGTACTTGTTTCCGGATCATACCTTTTTAATTCGGAAAATCGCAAAAAGGCTATCGAAGAATTAAAAACAGTATAATAAATATAAAGCACAAACATACCGTTCTTTTTAGAACAATATGTTTGTGTTTTTTAATCTTGAGTTAAGAAGTTTGCTGTAGAAAAATCAGTAATAAGAACATCAATTAATCCAGCTCTTAAGGCCGCTAATATTGAGTTATTTTTTGGGACACCAAATGCAACACATATTTTTAGAGGGATATTTTGAAAATCTTTAATATTTAGGCCAATACTTCTATTGCTAATTTCATTGCATTTTTCCTGTCCGTTAATATCAAAAAAAGCTATAGACACAAAATCACAAATAACGTTTTGATTGATCATTTCCTTTAATTCTTTTGATGAAAAATAATTCATTTTATGAATGGTACTTTCACTACTAGTTGGATTACCAACGCTAAACAAAGCGATATCTGCTTTTTTGGTCTCAGAAATAGTCGAAGCGATATCGTTGTTATCGATAAAGATATTTTTTTCATCTAAATTATTTGCAAGAGCAGGACCATTTATAGAATAAGAAATGCCTCGACAATTTTTTGCAAATTCAGCAGCTATAGTTGATGAATGTATTAAGTTATTGGTAGAGCCATGACCGCCAATAATCGGGCTAAATTTTAAATTTAAATTATCATGAATTTCAGTTATTTCTGAAAGTTCTCGGATAGTTCTTCCCCAACCAACAGCTATAGTAGAGTTTTCCTTAAATTGGTTAACTAGATATTGACCGGCCAAACTAAAGATTTGCTTGTCATCTTTAATTAAAGATTCATTTCCTGAGATTAGAACCTCTTTAATTTTATATTTATCAATAAGTAATTGAGAAATCTCATAATTACTTGCACTATAATCTATAGAAATTTTGACAATATTTTTTTCTCTTGCTTCTTTAAGACCTCGAGTTACCTTGCTTCTTGAAACGTGTAGTTTGTCAGCAATTTCTTGATGTGTCATCCCTGTAACGTAATACAGATGGGCTAATTGTACCAGAAATTTTTTATCCATAAAATCACCTTCTATTTAAAAAACGGGTCTAAAATTGATCCTAATCTGATTACTACTCTATCATGCTCATTAAAATAATTAAAGATAAATATTAAAACAAATGTTTAATGGGTTGACATTTGTTCAAGTTGTGGTATTGTATTCATGAACAGATGACTATCTACTGAACATATGGTCAGGGAGGTGTTTGAATTCCAAAAAAATTCATCCCCATAGTACCTTTTAGAATTGGAGAATGATTATGATTCGAGTAAAAATGAATGATTCAATTGAATTTTCAAAAATAGTTTTAGGATTTTGGAGACTAATGGATTGGAATATGACTCCAAATGAATTGGCCGATTATTTAGAACAAGTGCTTGATTTAGGTATAACTACTATGGATCACGCTGATAGTTATGGAAGGTATCAGGCAGAAGGTAAATTTGGAGAGGCTATCAAAGTCAATCCATCTTTAAGAGATAAAATTGAAATTGTTACTAAATGTGGTTTAGTCTATAAATCTGATCAAGCAAGAGTTAAATACTATAATTATTCTAAAGATTACATTATCAAACAAGCTGAAAGATCTTTAAAACAATTAAATATTGACAAAATAGATACCCTTTTACTTCATAGACCAAGTCCTCTAGTTAATCCATATGAGGTAGCTGAAGCTTTTAATTATTTATATGAATCTGGTAAGGTAAGAAGTTTTGGTGTATCCAATCATTTAGTAGAACAATATAAGACCTTACAAAGTTATTTAGACTTCAAGTTGGTAACTAATCAGGTTGAATTAAACCCACTCAATATGGAAAATATAGAGAATGGCGTTTTAGATTTGGCAGTTCATGATAAGATTCATCCTATGATATGGTCGCCATTAGCAGGTGGAAGAATTTTTACTCGTGAAGATGAACAAATCGTACGTCTAAGAGATACACTTAATGTTATTAAAGAAGAAGTTGGAGCAAATGATATTGGAGAAGTCATTTTTGCATGGATAATGATGCATCCTTCTGAACCTGTCCCAATTACAGGATCTGGAATAATAGAATATGTTGAAACAGCTGTTAATGCGCTTGACATAAAATTAACATTGGAGCACTGGTTTATGATATGGACAGCTGTAAAAGGTCATAAGGTCCCATAAGTTAATATAGAAAGTTGGAGATTGAAATGAATAAAGTAAAAAGATTTCAACCAGGTACAAAGATTTCGGTAAAAGAGTTCGCAAATACATTAGATCATTCACTATTAAATCCGTCAATTACTGTAAAGGAGTTAAAAGAAGGTTGTCAATTTGCTAAAGATAATCATTGTATTTCAGTATGTGTTAGACCCTCAGATTTACCAATTGTTCTTGAAGAATTAGAGGGAAGTGATGTACTTCCGACTACGGTAATAGGCTTCCCTCATGGAACCTGTACGACAGAGACTAAGCTATTCGAAACAAAAGATGCGATTGAAAAAGGTGCAGTGGAAATTGATATGGTAATTAATATTGCCAGATTCCTCTCAGGTGAGTATGATTATGTAAAAAATGAAATTGCTGAAATTTGCAAAATTGCTCATCAACATGACGTCATCGTAAAGGTTATTTTTGAAAATCATTATCTTAATGATGAACAAATTATTAAGGCTTGTGAGCTATCGACAGAAGCAGGGGCAGATTTCGTGAAAACAAGTACGGGATACGCACCATCCGGATCAAAGATTCATGACCTAAAATTGATGAGAAGTCACATAGCCGATAATATGGAGGTAAAAGCAGCAGGCGGTGTCCGAACAATTGAAGATGCGTTGAAAGTCCTTGGTACAGGGACAGTGAGAATCGGAACTAGTGGTTCTGCGAAGTTACTGGAAAAAGCTAAAGAGTTAGAAGCTAAAGGTGAATTAGTAGTTTTATAGTCTTATAATAGCCTCTAACAATAGATTAGACTTTATATGCTAAACTTTTGGAAAGAATATCATATTTTTCATTTTTATTACTTGTTATTTATTTTAGTTATAAAAAGTAATAAAGCCTAGATTTTTAAATCTTTAAATCATATAGCTAATGAAAATAAATATTTCATGAATTACCTACTTATTATATAACCCAAACATTTTTCTCAAAGTAGAAAAATGTTTGGGTTAATTTTCTTGTTGAAAACGTTATACTTAATCCATAAAAAGATTGAGGAGGAAGTATAATGTCTGAAAATTGGTTAGGTATTGAAGGACGTGTTTATGTAGTAACTGGAGGATCTTCTGGTATTGGTGCTGCTGTAATTGAAGAATTACTGAATGACGGTGCGAAGGTAGTAAACTTTGATATAGCTGAAGGGAATGCTAGTCATGAGAACCTTCTATTTGTGAAGACAGATGTTACTTCACGCGAGAATGTTGAAGCGAGTGTTCAAGAAGTTGTAGATAAGTTTGGAACTGTTGACGGAGTAGTCAATAATGCAGGAATTAATATTCCAAGATTATTAGTGGATCCTAAAGATCCAAAGGGTCAATACGAATTATCTGATGCAGAATTTGATAAGATGCTAGCTATCAACCAAAAAGGGGTTTATTTAGTGGCTCAAACGGTTGGCCGTATCTTGGTAGACAAGGGTGAGGGTGTCATTCTAAACATGGGGTCTGAATCAGGTCTGGAAGGTTCAGAAGGACAGAGCCCTTACGCAGCGACAAAAGCAGCAGTCTATAGTTATACCCGTTCTTGGGCCAAGGAATTAGGTAAACACAATGTACGTGTTGTGGGTGTTGCTCCTGGTATTCTGGAAGAAACAGGCTTGAGAACATTAGCGTATGAAGAATCTCTATCTTATACTCGTGGCATTACTGTTGATAAGTTAAGAGAAGGCTATTCAAGTACCAGTACTACTCCTCTAGGACGGTCAGGTAAATTATCTGAAGTAGCTGACTTCGTGGCTTACTTGTTATCTGATCGAGCCAGTTACATTACTGGGGTAACCTTAAATGTTGCTGGAGGAAAAACCAGAGGCTAGGAGGGAATTACTTGTCCCTAGTCAATAGATGGTATCAAATATTAAATATATTTGAAGCTACGCCAACGATCGATCAACAATCACTCTGCCAGTATTTGAAGACCAGTAAGGCCACAGTTAGAAAGAATATCCAGCTATTAAACAATGAATTACAAGGCATTGCCTTTATATCGTTCGATAATCAGCTCTACCGGTTGGATATTCTAAACCATAGTCGCTATCAAGAGATTTTGGCCGGTGAACTGAGGTATGAGAGTGACTTTAACTCTGCTAGTAAGCGTAGTGCCTTTATTCTCAAGACGCTATTTGCTAGTGAAGCTAATGTAACGATAGCTGACTTGAGTGAAATTTTGAATGTTAGTCGTGGAACGGTGGGTAATGATTTAAATAAAGTACGAGAGATCTTGATTGAGTACAAGGGAGAAATAGTAGGGGTACCCAATAAGGGTTTACACTTATCAGGAGACAGCACCCAGTTAGCTTTACTGTACTGTCACTATATACTAGACTATTTTCCTATCGAAAAGATTGACTTAGATCTTGAAGAGCGTTTATTAGACTATGCTAACTCAATGGGACTCAACAAAGAAGCTAGTCTCTTATTGCTTCGAGCAGTTGAGACGGTTATATCAATGTATCAGTTTAACCGAAGAATCACCCAGCCCATTAACTTCTATACAAATTTTGTGGATGAAGAAGCTGAGTTTTCAACGCTTATCTCTATGCTTGAAGAAGTCCTTGAGATTGATTTTAATGCATTTGAAGTAGATTTTTTGTCTTTTCCACTTAATGTATACAATCAAGAAGACAAGCTATCAAAGAGTTATATGAGTCACTTCATCCCCCTAGTTTTTGATGCTATTTTGAATGAAGTATATGCTACCTTCGCTATTGATATCGATCAGGAGAAAATGTATGAAGATATTAAGTTTCACTTACATTATTTAGTGAATCGATTGGCTACCCATACCGAACTTAATGATGTTTTTTTGGAAGCTCTATCTGAACGTTATCCCTTGTCTCATGAAGTAGCCAAGGTTGCCGGACATGTGGTGAGTGAACTGATTGGTCATTCAATATCTGACTCCGAAATAGATTACTTGACCATATACTTTGAAATGGCTATCAACGAACCCCTTAGTGTGGAAAACAAAGAGGTAGCAGTGGTCTGCCATACGGGTAGAGGGACTGCTAAGATGATCGAACAACATTTCAAGCGAGCCTTGGGTTCTCACGTAAAAGTGGTTTCTTTGGCTGCTCATCAATTGTCCGTTCATTCCTTGAACCGCTACTTTGCCATATTTACGACGATTCCTTTGCGAATCAGGGATATTAAAGTACCCGTTGTCCACATTAACAACCTCTTTGATGAATCACTAATTAGGGAAGAATGGTACCGATTAGAGCGTAACAATCAACTTGAGATCAAAAAGCTTACCGTTGAACTTCAGGATCTTGTTTATGAAGATAATTATTATGGCTATTTAACCAAAATGAGTTCGCACTTATGGAAATTGAAGCTAGTAGATGCAGATTTTAGTTTTAGAATCTTTGAACGGGAAAATCTTCAATCAACAATCTTTGATCAAGGAATTGCTATGCCACATGCTATTCAAACACGAAGCGATCAGATTATACTCAATGTGGGACGCATAAAATCTGAAAATTCTAATAAAAATAAAGTTGAATTAATCTTTATGATTGGTATCCCAGAAAGTGAGAATGAAGAAATCGAAAGTAGCCTCATCATGATTTATGATTTTATCTTCAAGGTAGCTAACTCTCAAGCGCTCAAGACTCACTTAAAGACGATCAGTGAAAATCAAGATTTGATAAAAATGATATTGGAGACGTGATTGAATGAGTTTTCTATTACTGTTCGCAATTATTGCTATAGGAGCCTATGTTATTCAGTTTATTCTAGGCTATTACCAAATTAAGCACTTCAATCAAAATTATGTCGAATTAAGACGTAAAGGTCGGGTGGCTATTGGTCGCAAGCCTGGTCGAATTCAAGCGGGCACGATTGTAATGTTTGCTATTGATGACCAGGACCGCATTACTGATACTAGACTCTTGCAAGGGGTCACCGTTCTCTCGAAATTTAGAGACTTGCCTCAGTATGCCGGACAAGACATCCATTTTATTGATAAGAAACATCCACTCGTTCAAAGAGAAAATCGCTTAACTCAAATAGCGATGGAAGATGCTAGGGATTTATTTATCCGTTTTGAAATGGGTGAGTATAAGGAAGAACCTAAAGCATCTCCTATTGGTAAACTATCAACTAACATTAATGTAATGCGACATCAACTAAAAAATAAAGTAAAAGGACGTGTTTAAAATGCAATGGTTAATTAACTTTGCTGAAAGTTTCATGAACCTTTTCCAATTAGGAGCGGAAACGTTTATTGGTTGGATGGGCTCAATTGTTCCCCTGGTACTCATGTTATTAATTGCTATGAATGCTCTTATCAATCTCTTGGGAGAAGAGCGAGTTCAAAAACTAGCGGCAGTCTCTGCTTCTAACGCCTTAACACGCTATATGATTCTACCTTTTGTTTCAGCCTTCATGTTAGGGAACCCAATGTCTATGACTATGGGTAGATTCCTGCCAGAGTTCTATAAGCCAGGTTACATTGCTGCTCAAATGCAGTTTTGTCATACAAGTAATGGGGTCTTTCCTCATATTAATCCAGGTGAATTATTTGTTTGGATGGGGATCGCTCAAGGAATTATGACACTAGGCTTAAATGAAATGGAATTAGCCATCCGTTACTTGCTAGTCGGACTTGTAATGAACTTTATTGGTGGATGGACCACTGATTTTTTTACTGAACGTGTCAGTAAACAACAAGGTGTTGTATTGAGCAAGTCTGTCGAATCAGTCACAGAATAGAAAGGGGTAGCTGACATGACAAAATATAATAGTATTAAAATCTCTAAAGGATCTGGCGGTTATGGCGGTCCCTTAGCTATTACACCAACCGAAGAAAAAAATAAGTTTATCTATGTGGTCGGTGGCGGTGAAAGACCAGCCATCGTTGACAAGATCGAAGAATTAACTGGAATGGAATCAGTAAATGCTTTCAAGACTTCTATTCCTGATGAAGAAATCGCCTTAGCAATTATTGATTGTGGCGGTACCTTAAGATGCGGACTCTATCCTAAGAAAGGAATTCCAACCGTTAATATCATTCCTACAGGGAAAGCAGGCCCATTGGCCCAGTACATCACTGAAGATATTTACGTATCCAACGTTGGACTTAATCAGATTGAATTAGCTGACGCTGATGCTGTAACCGAACAATCAAAGGCTACTGAAGTTGTCCAAGCTGAAGAAGTGAAGAAACCAACTTACGATACCTCTAAGAAAATTACTGAACAGCAAAAAGGTGGCATCATTGCTAAAATTGGGATGGGAGCCGGTAAGTTTGTTTCCGTCTTCAACCAAGCAGCTCGTGAAGCCGTTCAAACCATGCTCAATACCGTCATTCCTTTTATGGCTTTTGTGTCATTAATTATTGGTATTATCCAAGGTTCTGGTGTCGGGGATTGGATTGCTAACACCTTAGCTCCTCTAGCTGGTAATATCTGGGGACTTTTGATTATTGGTTTCGTCTGTTCATTACCATTCTTATCTCCCCTATTAGGACCTGGAGCGGTTATTAGTCAGGTGGTAGGAACCTTAATCGGGGTAGAAATCGGTCGAGGCAATATCCCACCAAACCTAGCGCTTCCAGCCTTATTTGCTATCAATACGCAAAACGGTTGCGACTTTATTCCAGTGGGGCTAGGTCTTGCTGAAGCTGAACCGGAAACGGTTGAAGTAGGGGTGCCTGCAGTGCTCTATTCAAGATTCTTCAATGGCGTTCCACGTGTAATTGTCGCTTGGTTAGCAAGCTTTGGTCTATATAGTTAAGAAGGAGTATATTTTATGTCAATTTATCAAACTAAAGTAATTAACATCGGTCCTGAAGCTGAATTATTTAAAGGCGAAAAGATGATGATCTTATTTGGTGAAAATGCACCTGAAGATTTAGCTGAATACTGCTATAATATTAATGTGAACGATATCAACGGTTCAATCGAACCAGGTCTAACATTACAGATTGGTCAAGATCAGTATCAGATTACGGCAGTAGGCGATGTTGTTGAGAAGAACCTGAAAGATTTAGGTCATATCACCATTCGCTTCAATGGGTCTAAAGACGCTGAACTTGGTGGCACTCTATATGTTGAAGACAAGGAGCTACCATCATTAAGCGTTGGGACAGAGATTACGATTGGGTAGATTTGATAGCCGTTCTTTTAAGAACGGCTTTTTTTAGGAGGTATTATGAAAACGGTTATATTTGATATGGATGGAGTCTTAGTTGATTCTGAATATACCTATCTTGAATCCAAGACTGAGATTCTTAAAGAGGCAGGCTATGATAAGGATATTAGCTATCAGTATCAATTTATGGGGACGACTGGTGAATACATGTGGAGTGAAATGAAAAGAGATTTAGATTTACCAGAATCTGTGAATTACTATATAGATTTGATGGATTTCAAAAGACATGAGATGATTCGTCGAGATGGTGTTCGTGCGGTGGAGGGAAGCATTAAATTTGTAAGACAACTAGTAGATGAAGGTTTCCGATTAGCAGTGGCCTCCAGCTCAACAAAAGATGAAATTATTCAAAATATGCAATCACTCGGTATTGATGACTGCTTTGAAATTCTCTTAAGTAGTGAGGAGGTCGCGAATTCGAAGCCAGAACCTGATGTGTTTTTAAGAGTAGCAGAATTAATGGGTGTCTCTCCAACAGAATGTGTTGTGATTGAAGACACGAGAAATGGTACCTTATCAGCTTCTCGAGCAGGTACCTACTGTATCGGCTTTGCTAATCCAGATTATCCGAGTCAAGATTTGAGTGCAGCAGATGAAATAGTAACATCTTTCCGGGACATTGATATCGAATCGTTAAAAAATAAATAAGATAAAAGGATAAAAAAAGTGACCCCCAAAAGTTGAGTAAGCTAACTTTTTGGGGGTCACTTCAGATATTATGACCGGTTTCAACTGTAAATTGTATTATATTTTTCGTTAAAAATTTATCACCTTTAAAGTAAATAACTAAATCGCCGTCCAACCACCATCAATGCCAATAATCTGCCCGGTTACATAAGTAGATTCATCCGCTGCCAAGAAAACAATCGCTGAATCTAATTCTCCAGGTTTACCAGGACGCTTCATTGGTGTTCTAATTTCAATCATTTCCCTCATGAAATCCATAGCTTCTTCATTGTTTGCTTCAGAAGCAAAGAATCCTGGCGCGAGTGCATTAACAGTCACTCCTGTTTGGGCCCACTCTGCAGCAGCAGCCCGAGTAAAGTTTACGATTGCTCTCTTAGCTGTAGCATAATCGATAATTGGGAGCTCAACTAAGCCACCAAATCCTAAGATGGAAGCAATATTAATAATTCTTCCATAACGTGCTTCAACCATACTGGAACCAATTTCACGAGTCATATACATTACACCATTTACATCAAGGTTTTGCGTTTTGAGCCATGCCTCATTGGTTATTTCACTCAAAGGGGCATTATTACCCCCGCCAGCATTATTAACTAATATATGAACAGAGCCTAATTCAATCTTGATTTTTTGTATGAGCTTCCGTGATTTGGTTCACATCAGTCACATCTATAGCAATTGGCAAAACTTCGCCCCCGCTATCACTAATAATCTCTTCTGCCGCTTTCTCTAATACCTCTAATCTTCGCCCCAAGATAGCTAACTTTGCCCTTGTTTTGAAAGGGTCTAAAGCCATTTGCTTTCCAATTCAGCTACCGCCACCAGTTACTACTGCAACACGGTTTGTTAGATCAAACATATTATCACTCCTAAACTATTATTTATATTCTAATTAATAAAATTAATGAAAGCAAATTATCTTTTTAGGTGAACTCATGTAATTAAAGATGAAACCTAGAAGTGTAGCCTAGAAAAAAGGATTGATTTATAAAATAGGATCTTAAAAGTGACAAAGATGCTAATTAATAAAGGCATAATTTAATTAATGTTGAGTGAAAAGTTTTCTTCAATAAAAGAAATATATTTTTGTACAGCTGGGATTTGGTAAGTATTCTTAAGATAGCAGAAGTAGTAGTACCGATTGGAATCAATATCATCAATTGGGATCTGAGCTACTTCAAATCTATCTAAATGGCTGAAATGGGGCATGATCGCGATACCAAAACCATTTGAAACTAGTCCAGCAATACTTTGATCTTCATTAAGTTCATATAAAACATTTGGTGACAAGTTTTTTTGTTTAAATAAGGGCTCTATAACAGTTCTTGCTCCTGCATCTTTTGAAAAAAATATCTGACCGTAAACGATTGTATCAGCAAGTTTAACTGATTGACGAGTAGCTAATGGGTGATTTAAGGGTGTAATTAGAACTATGTTTTGATTTTTAATGGGCACATAAACAATGTCATCATTATATTCATTAAGTCTTGAACAAAAGGCAACATGGTAGCGTCTATTCAATAAATTCTGCAAAATATCCTTACTTAATCCGGAATCTGTATCAAAATCTACAGAAATACCAGTGTAAATATCGAGGAATCGTCTAGTTATTCCTGGAACACTTTCGATACTTAGTTCACGTAATAGCCCTATATTTATATGTCCACCTCCATCCTTCAAGTCATGAACTTGTTTGATTGAGAACTCTAGCATTTCGATTGCAATGGAGACAGATTCATAAAATGTATTACCAATTTCAGTTAATTGAATGTTTCTGCCTTTATGTTCAAATAGTTTGACCCCTAATTCATCTTCAATTTGCTTCAAGGCGTAACTTAAGGCAGGCTGCGTGATTTTTAACTGTTGGGCACTTCTAGTGTAATGTTCATTTTCTGCTAAGACTAAAAAATATTTCAAATGGTCTAGATTCAATTAGTTCATCTCCGTTCAAAACTATTGACAATATGCTTATAAGACCATTTTATCATTACCTATAAAAAATATCTATTGATCGTGAAAAAAAGATTAATTAGTCTTATGCTATTGTGAATGTTATAATTATCTCAAAGTTAAAGAGTTAGGAGGAATTAAATGAAGTTAATCGCAATTGTTGGCACAGCTGCCGACTTATCTTATAATCGAAAATTACTGTATTTTATGAAAGAACATTTCAAAGACCTAGCATCTATTGATGTATGTGAAATAAAAGGCATACCAGCATTCAATAAACCCGATCCAAAAGTAGATTTGCCTGATGAGATTTCTGAACTTCAAAAGAAAATTCAAGAGGCTGATGGAATAATTTTTGGAGTACCAGAATACGATCATTCAATACCAGCAGCATTGAAAAGTGTATTAGAATGGTTAGCTTATCCTCCAAAGGCTTTAGTAAATAAGCCGGTCCTTATTATTGGTGGTTCCTATGGCACTCTTGGTGCTTCTAGAGCTCAGATTCAATTAAGACAAATTCTTGATGCGAGGGATCTAAGAGCGATAGTTATGCCATCAAGTGATTACTTCTTAGGCCATATTGCACAAGCCTTTAACGAAGAGAATGACATGGTTGACGAAGAAGCTAAAGAAGAACTTGAAGAGTTGTTCGAACGATTTCTCAAGTTTGTCCAAACTGTTAATTCTATAGAAATGTAAAGGGGGATCTTAATTGTGTTAAATATCATTGCTCTGGTAGGGTCTAATGCCGAGAAATCATATAATCGACTATTATTGCAATTTATTGCTAAACACTTCCAAGATAAAGTAAACGTAGAATTAGCTGAAATTAAGGATATTCCTATGTTTGATGAATCGGATATTATCCCAATTGTGCAAGAATTAGCGGATAAAATAGAAAATGCTGATGGCGTTATTATTTCATGTCCGGAGTATACTAATTCATTAGCTTCAGCATTAAAGAGCGTCTTAGAATGGTTATCACATCAAGTGACGCCTTTTAAAGGAAAACCGGTTATGATTGTTGGTGCTTCTACAAGAAGACAAGGTACATCAAGGTCTCAACTTCATTTGAGACAAGTGCTAGATTCGCCAGGATTATTTGCTAATGTCATGCCCGGAAATGAATTTTTGATGGGGAATGCCCAAAACGCATTCGACGAAGAGGGCAACATTAAAGATTCAGGCACGATTAACTTCTTGGAAAGTTGTATTGATAATTTCATTCGCTTTGCGAGTGTTTCAAATGATCTAAACAAAGAGGAAGAAATTACATTTACCCCTGGTGTCTACCATACTACGGCTGTCGGACACAATGGTCAGTTACCGATGGAAGTTGAATTCTCAGCTGATCGGATTGAAGCGATTCGTGTCGAGAATTCCCAGGAATCGGATGGACTTTCCGATGAGGTCTTTAAGGTTATTCCACAACAAATTATCGATTATCAAACCTTGAATATTGATACCATATCGGGAGCTTCAACCACTAGTAAAGGATTGATTGAAGGTGTCAGTGAAGCGGTGAAGCAAGCTAGTGATTCACCTCGAGCTGTGGAAGTGATTAAGGGGAGACCAAAACCTAAGAAAGTTGTTAATAATGAAATAGAAGATTTAAATTTTGATGCAGTTGTCATAGGCGGGGGAGCTGCTGGTATAGCTGCTGCTTTAAGATTAGACCAATTGGGTTATCATACGGCCTTAATTGAGAAACAAAGTTTTGTCGGTGGCGCGATCTCCATTTCTGGTGGAAACCAAGTGGTGATGGGATCACAACTTCAGAATGAATCAGGGGTTACTGATGATAGCGTTCAATCTATGATTGACGACTTCAAGGCAAATGGTAACAACGAAAACTCTGAAGAATTATTAGAGTTATTTGCTAAGGAAGTCGGCCCGACCACGGATTGGCTGAATGAATATGTGGGCATCCAATATGATATGGATGGTGGCTTACATGTCTTAGCAGAGTATCAAAATAATCGTGAACTAGCCTATCAAAATGGTGGCCCTGGATTTGCTGCATCTGCAAGAGCCAAATTAAGTCAATCAAACGTTGAATTATTCAAGAAAACTCAGGCAATAGAATTGTTGACCGATGACGATCATGTGACAGGCGTAATCTGTAAGCAAGATGATGGCAAGACTCTCAAACTTCATTCTCAGGCTGTTATTCTCACTACTGGAGGATATGGAAACAATAAAGAATTTCTGACGGATGAATTACAATCTGTATTATATTACGGGCCTCAATCTGCCACTGGTGATGGATTAAACATTGCTTTGTCTATTGGTGCAGAAACCATCAATATGCCGTATGGAAAAATCTACCCTAATGGGATTGAGATTTCACCGGGTATCGCTAAATCTACGATTGACGGAAACTTGCGCGTTCTTAAAGAGAATGCGATATTAGTCAATCGCGAAGGAAAACGAGTGGTTAATGAAAGAGCTTCTAATAAAGACATCTTAACTGTACTATTAGAGCAAGATCCGCAAGTACTCTACCTGTTATTAGATCAGGAAGCCTTCGAAAAATTTAGAGATGGCGTTGCAGAAGCAGGGATCACCTCTAAACAGTTGGAGGACTGGCTAGAGCAAGAAGATAGTAAATCTCCTCAATTTATAAAAGCAAATTCAATTGGCGAATTAGCTAAGAAAGCACATATTTCGAATGAAACTTTGACAAATACTGTTAATCAATTTAACCAATTCGTGCAAGGTCAAAGTGACCCAGACTTTGATCGACCAGTTGAATACTTGCAAAAGGAAATTGGCCCGGGACCTTATTATTTAATTGAACAGAAACCAAGATTTGCGACGACTCTTGGAGGATTGTTAGTAAATGACAAGTTAGAAGTTCAAAATAAGAATCAAAGAAGTATTAAGAATCTTTATGCTGCTGGTGAGGTAGTTGGTGGTGTTATGGGGACAGATTCTCCGTCAGGAGCCAATAATGCATGGGCACTGACCTCAGGTAAAAAAGCAGCAGAATCAATAAATAATCAGTTGATAAAATAAGAAAGAAGGAAATAATCATGAGTAAAATTACTGAAAGAATTGACGGACATACCTATTTAATTTCATTATTAGCATATCCTATTCGTCACAGTTTATCGCCAACTATGCACAATGAAGCTTTTGCCAAACTCAATTTACCGTATGCTTACATGGCATTTGATGTGACCAATTCTGAATTGGAAGATGCAGTACAAGGAATTCGTGCACTGGGCATCCGAGGATCTAACATATCAATGCCGAACAAAGGAAAGATTATCGATTATTTAGATGAGGTGTCTGAAGGCGCAAGACTAATTGGTGCCGTAAATACTGTAACTAATGTTGATGGAAAAGGGCATTTAGTTGGTTATAATACTGATGGTATTGGGGCGATGAGAGCATTGAGAGAAGAAGGTGTTCCAGTAGAGGGCCAAACAATCACTATTGCAGGAGCTGGTGGGGCCGGTACGGCCGTAGCGATTCAAGGTGCACTGGATGGCATTAAAAATCTTCACATTTTTAACCAAGATGATGAACATTGGGAAAATGCCTTATTAACGGGAGAAAAGATAAATAAAAATACAAAGTGTCACGCCACAGTTGAACGATTAGAAGATCAAGAAACATTTAAGCGCAGAATTGCTGAAAGTAGCGTTTATATTGATGCTACAGGTGTTGGAATGCATCCTCAAGAAAACTTATCCTTAATTAATGATCCTGAAGTAATCAGAGAGGATTTAGTTGTATTTGATGTCGTATATGCGCCCGCTGAGACAAAACTATTGAAATTTGCTAGAGAAAATGGTGCAAAAAAAGCATTTAATGGGTTAGGTATGATGCTTTACCAGGGTGCTGCCGCATTTAAACTATTTTGTGGTGAAGAAATGCCCGTTGACTACATTAAAGACTTATTATTTTAATGACTAGATTATCAAACAAGGAGAGAAAAAATGCGTAATAATAGGTATCTTCCAACGGCTTTAAGCCTTTACTTCAACTATATTATTCATGGTATTGGAGTCATAATTATATCACAAAACCAAAACGTACTGATGGAACAATGGAATACTGACTTACAAGGCGTTTTCAGTGTTATTGGTTGGCTAGGTATTGGGCGACTCATTGCTATTGTCTTCTCAGGTCCACTATCGGATAAATTTGGACGTAAGCCATTCGCTTACTTAGGTATGCTGACCTATATTGCATACTTCTTAGGCTTGGTATATAGTCGAAGCGTTTTCATGGCAAGTGCGTTCGCGCTAATTGCTGGACTCGCTAATTCATTCTTAGATTCAGGAACTTATCCTGCACTAATGGAATCATTTCCCAAAAATGCAGGAACTGCAAATGTATTAATCAAAGCCTTTGTTCAAATTGGTCAATTTATTTTACCATTAATAATCGGTATTATAACTACTAATAATATGTGGTTTGGATGGTCATTCGTAATTGCTGCTATCGCTCTTGTTGTCAATATGTTGGTTATGTGGCGTTTACCATTCCCAGATGGAAAAGATGGAACTGAAGAAGTCGTTGTAGAAGAAGAGCCAGAAACCCTTATTCATTATAAATCTGAAACTAAATGGTACATTGAAGGAATTGCTTTTGTCATTTATGGATTTATCTCCCAAGCTACATTCTATTTAATTTCACAAAGTTTAAATACTTATGGAGAGATGGTCGCTGGTATGTCTACTAATGCTGCCAACAGTCTGATGCAGTTCTATTCAATCGGATCACTAATATGTGTTGCAGTTACGGCTGTGATTGCAACCAAAATTCGATCAGTTAATTTAGTTTTAGGCTATACTTTCATGTCCTTATTAGCGGCCTTGCTGATGTATTTTATTCCTACTCCTGCGATGCTACGTATCGGTGCGGCTTTAATTGGATTCTTTGCTGCCGGTGGTGTTATGCAATTAGGGTTAACTGTCATGGGCGAGATGTTCCCTCAAGGTAAAGGGACTGTAACAAGTATATTCTATACATTTGGTTCAATCGCATCATATGCCATTCCTAACATTACTTCTCGTTTGATCAATAATTTTGGTGGCCAATCAATTATGTTATTTGAAGTTTCAATTGCAGCTATCGGATTTGTTATAGCGGTAATTATATTTATTAGATATCATCAAGTTATAGACACGGAGAAAACGTCGCAAGTTTAAAATGGAGGATGAATATATGAATACCGTTACTGTAGGAAATTGTACCTTTGGTGAAGGGCAACCCAAAATCATTGTTCCAATTGTTGCTACTAATAAAGCCGATGTGCTTGCTGAGGTTAATAATGCTAGTCAAGTAAATTGTGATTTAATTGAATGGCGCATTGATCATTTTGATCAAGTTCTAGAAGATGGGGCCGTTGCTTCACTTAGCAAGGAAATTAAAAGTCAGACCCAGCTTCCCCTATTAATTACCTTTCGTTCAAAACGAGAGGGTGGAGTCAAAGAGTTATCAGATGATGGGTATATCAATCTCTATCATCAAATCATTGAAGATGGTCAATTCGATTTAATTGATATTGAATTATTTATGTCTGGTGATGTGACATCACTAATTAAAGCAGCAAAAGATAAGGGAATCAAAGTTATCATGTGTAACCATGACTTTAATGCTACACCAGCGGAAGCGGAAATTATTAATCGCTTAACTGAAATGGAAGATAAAGGTGCTGATATTTGTAAAATTGCGGTCATGCCAAATGATTCAGATGATGTATTAACTCTCTTAAGTGCTACTAATAAAAGATATAAAGAAGCTAATGCACCCCTAATTACGATGTCAATGGGACAACTAGGAATGATTAGTAGGGTAAGCGGTGAGCTTTTCGGTTCATCGGCTAGCTTTGGAACTGTAAATGAAGCGAGTGCTCCTGGACAGTTACCTGTATCTTCCTTGAGAAAAATTCAGAATGATTTGTCATTAAATTAGGAAGAAAACAGCATATTAGTGTTATGACTCAATATGCTGTTTATTTTATGATTATTAATGTTCAAAGAATCACATAATAGAAAGGAGATAAAAATGATATTATTAATTATGGGTCTACTGATGATTATGTGTTTCGTCTATTTACTGTTGTCACAAAAATTAACTGTATTTGGATCGTTAATTATTGTCCCGTTAATCTTCGGTTTGTTGACGGTTGCTATCGGTGGGTATCGATTGTCTGATTTGTTCTCTTGGATATTTGAGGGGATATTCTTTTCAATCGATAATGCTTCAGGACAATTGAATATTGGTGTAGCTCCGGCCGTCTTTCTTATATTATTTGCAATTGTCTATTTTAATTTGATGCTAGATATAGGATTATTTGATCCAATTATTTGTTTTTTTATCAAACAGATGAAATCAGATCCGCTTAGAGTAACAGTTTTGACAGTATTAACATCCATTGCTGTTTCATCAACAGGAGATACGACAACCACTGTTATTATTTTACTTGCAGCATTTGTAGACTTATATCGACAATATAAAGTTAGATTGTGGATGTTAGCTATACTTATTATAGGACCGAATACTATTCTAAATATGCTACCGTGGGGTGGACCTGCTGCAGTAATCTCTTCAGCTGTGAAGATTGATCTGGTAGATCTTTCTAATGCTTTGTGGCCAGGAATATTATTAGCTTTGGTCTATTGTATCGGGTTAGGAGTATATTTTGGGCTTCAGGAACGTAAGAGATTAAATTACCATTCGGATGACTTCCAACGCTTAGATAATTCCCAGGAAGAACAAATGGTTTTATCTGTTCGTAATCGAAAAAAAGAATTGAAAAAGCCAGAATATTTTTGGTTCAATTTATGCTGGACCATACTTGTATTGGGGTTAATTGTATCCGGGACAACGCATGGATCAATTGCTTTCCTTATTGGTACGATTGTAGCCATGACAGTTAACTTTAAAAATACGAAAGAAATTAATCAATTAATTGGTCGTTATATTGGAGATGCCATGCTTCCGCCTTTAGCTACTTTAGGAGCAGGTGTTTTTAGCGGAATATTGAATGGGTCAGGAATGAGTGGCGCCCTCGCAAGTGGAGCTACAGCTATTATGCCTAGTTTTCTAGGAAATCAGATTATAATAATTTATTGTTTTATAACTATATTTGGTCTTGTTTTCCTACCTCAAGAAGCTTATTACTTCGGTATATCAAGTGTAATGGCAAGAATAATGGAACAATTTGGTATTTCAAGAGTTCAGACAGCTGTTGCTTCAATGATGCCTCAAGCTTTTGGGATGATTTCACCCATAATTCCGGCATTGTATATCTTAACGGATCGAACAGAGCAGGACTTTCTAACCTATCAAAAAAGATATATTACTTATCTTTGGCCTATCTTCTTAATATTCGTTGTAGTTTATTCACTTACTGGTGCCTTTCCGATTACATAGCAAATTAGATTTTTTAGGAATTAAAAAATCCCGTTATCTGTTTCTAAAATGAAAGATAACGGGATTTCTATTTGCAATCGAATACCTAATTTTGAGCTTATAAATTTTAAAGTACAGTCTACTTTTTATTAAACTCCTCCACAGTTCCAGTCAATTCTAAGGTCTTATTAATCGCCTTAGCTACTCCACCTTCATAGTTGCTAGCTGTGGTGAATTGGGCTACTTTTTTTACTGCTTCTTCAGCGTTCGCCATCGCATAACTATAGCCAGCAATTTCAAGCATCGTAAGGTCGTTCAGGTTATCACCAATTGTCATTGTATTTTCAAGGTTGTAGCCGTGATCTTTAGCATAACGTTTGATTGCTTGGCCTTTAGTGGCATCTTTATGCGATATTTCCAGGTTGTAATAGAAGGAACTGGTGACATAAAGATCCTCATATTCCTGTTCGATTTCTTTCCAACTTGATTCAAAAGCAGATCGCCCCTCTTCAGAAATATAGACGATTTTGACAATTCGTTGTTGCTCTTCAGTTATCAGTTTCTTCAGATCTTCTCGGTAATCAATCGAGTTAACTTCGTGTGATTGGGTCGCTCTTTGACTAATCTCATCCACAGAAAGATCTGGATTCTGCTCACTAATTAATTTAGAAATCATCTTAATACGCTCTGTCTTCGAACTAGAGTAGACATTCTTAGAAGTCATAGCTTCGAGGTAGAAGCCTTGTTTTGTTCCATAATCAATCAATTCTAACGCCACTTGGTCATCGATAGAAATTTCAAATTCAACATTACCCTCGCGGTCAAACTGAATCGCGCCATTTAGGCCTATAATTGGGCAACGAATACCAGCATTATCCAGAGGTACCTTAGCTTCAGTAAAATTTCTACCTGTACAGACGACAAAGGGAATACCTAGTCGATAGGTATGCATAATGGCATCAATATTTTCTTGAGGGATCTCGAGTGTTTGATCAAGTAGGGTCCCATCCATATCAGAAGCAATAAATTCAAGCATAATAAATCTCCTTATTATTTTTTATAGAGTCAACAGTTTACTAGCTAACGTGTCAGTAGTGACAAGGATCGAAATGTGATTGGCATTCAATGCAGAGTGAATGGCTAAAGCTTTTTGGTCGCCCGTAACCACAGCCATGACCTCAGGGATATCTATGAAGGCATCAAGAGGTAAGCCAACAACCGACTTATTAATCGGATCATCTACAGCCATTCCGTTTCTATCAAAGAAAATCGAATTAATCACACCGACTGCATCTTCTAACTCCAGGCGATCAACATCATTTTGATTAATATAGCCAATGCGCAACATATTGTTTTCCTGATGTAAAGATGATATACCAATTAATGCTAGGTCTACTTTTCTTCCTGATTGAAGGGTCGCACAAATAGCACTATTGTGAATCAATTCGTCATATAATAGATGATTTTTTGCCAGGGCCGGCGCATATAAGTAACTGGCTTGTCCTCTTGTCTTACGCGCTAAATCATAACAGAGCTGATTAGATTGGATGTCAAAGTATTGGTCACTCAGACCACCAATTAGTGGTGTAATAGTCAATCCTCCCTGATCTTGATAGGGCAGAGCATCAATGACCCGTCTCAAGGTGCGCCCCCATGAGACCCCAACTTTGGGATACTTGCTAATGTGTTCGTTTAGGTAATGAGCTGCTTGTTGAGAAACAATTTGTTGGACTTCTTCTGCTTTTAAGTCATAGGAATCAACGACGATTGCATTGGTGAGTTGATATTTCTTCTCTAACTGCCGGGCCAGTCGGACCGAGTGAATAGACTCACTGGAGATATGAATGTGAACAATTCCCGCCTGCTTGGCATCATTCAGGTATTTGGCTATCAAAGACCTTGAGACCCCTCTCTGTCTGGCAATTTCAGCTTGCGTTAACCCCTCCTCATAATACATGGTAGCAACCTTAACGATTTCTTGGTCGATGGCCATGGCGTCCCTCCTTCACCCATTTAATATACCATATTTCTAAATGGAATACGATTACAAGTCCCGTAAAGGCTGGAAAACAGCCGATATGTGAAACTATATTGACATTTGTCACAACTGTTGACAAATGAATTTAACTATACTATAATAAATTCATCACAAAGATAAAGGAGCCATAAATCATGACAGATTTTGATAGCAAAGAATATTTAAATACCGTTGACAAATGGTGGCGGGCTGCAAACTATTTAGCTGTTGGACAGATGTACTTAAGAAATAATCCTCTACTAGAAGGGGAAGTTACTTCTGACGACATTAAAGTGACGCCAATTGGTCACTGGGGAACAATTGCTGGCCAAAACTTCGTCTATGCACACTTAAACCGAGCCATTAACAAATATGACTTGAACATGTTCTATATTTCTGGTCCTGGACATGGTGGACAAGTCATGCAAACGAATGCTTATCTTGATGGAACTTGGACGGAACATTACCCAGAAATTACTCAAGATAAAGAAGGAATGAAGACTTTCTTCAAGAAATTCTCATTCCCAGGAGGAACAGGATCTCACGCTACCTCAGAAATTCCTGGATCCATCCACGAAGGTGGGGAACTAGGCTATTCTGTGTCTCACGCAGGTGGGGCTATTCTGGATAATCCAGATGTTATTGCAGCAGTAGTCGTAGGTGACGGTGAAGCTGAAACAGGCCCTCTAGCAGGTAGTTGGATGGTTAATACCTTTATCAACCCAGTCACTGATGGCGCTATTCTACCTTTCTTATATTTAAATGGTGGAAAGATTTCTAACCCAACGATTCTAGAGCGTAAATCCAATGAAGATCTAATAAAATACTTCCAAGGACTTGGATGGGACCCAGTGGTTGTTGAAGGTACTGATCCTGAAAAAGTCCACCCTATGATGGCTGAAAAATTAGACTATGCTATCGAAAAAATCAAGTCTATTCAAGAAGAAGCTCGTAAAGGTTCTGCAGAAGAAGCTACCATGCCTGCTTGGCCATTGATTCTTTACCGGACACCTAAGGGTTGGACGGGTCCTAAGACTTGGGACGGGGATGATATTGAAGGTTCCTTCCGTGCTCACCAAGTACCAATCCCAGTTAATGCTGGCAATATGGATACAGCCGATGCCTTGATTGACTGGATGAAGTCCTACAAGCCTGAAGAGTTGTTCAATGAAGACGGAAGTCCTGTTCAAGAATTAGTTGACTTCGCACCGAAAGGTGACCAGAGAATGGCATCTAATCCAATCACTAATGGAGGTATTGACAGCCGCCCATTAGACCTACCTGATTGGAAGGACTACACCCTAGACATTGGAACACCTGGATCACGTGAAGCCCAAGACATGATTGAATTGGGTGGGTATGTACGTGATGTAATTACTGAAAACCCAGATAACTTCCGTGTCTTTGGACCAGACGAGACCAAGTCTAACCGCTTGAATAAGGTCTTCGAAGTGACGAACCGTCAATGGTTGGAACCAATCAAAGATAACTTTGATGAAGCCGTCGCGCCATCAGGACGAGTCATTGATTCGCAATTATCTGAACACCAAATGGAAGGTCTATTAGAAGCCTACGCATTAACAGGTCGTCATGGTTTCTTCGCTTCTTATGAAGCCTTCTTTAGAACAGTTGATTCCATGATTACCCAACACTTCAAATGGATTCGTGAAGCTTCTGAATTCAAGTGGCATAAACCTTATAAATCACTAAACTTAATGAGTTGTTCAACTGTCTTCCAACAAGACCACAATGGATACACTCACCAAGATCCAGGTTTATTGACTCACTTATCTGAGAAGAAGGGCGAATTTATCCGTGCATACTTACCAGCGGATACTAACTCATTGCTAGCTGTGATGGATGAAGTCTTATCTTCTGAAAACCGTATCAACTATATGGTTACTTCTAAGCATCCACGTCCACAGTTCTATACAGCCGAAGAAGCAGAAGTACTGGTGAAAGATGGTTATAAGGTTATTGATTGGGCTTCAACAGTTGAAGAAGGACAAGAACCTGATGTTGTAATTGCAGCAGCTGGTACTGAACCAAACTTTGAAGCGATTGCAGCTATCTCATACTTGGTTAAGGCTTTCCCTGACTTGAAGATCCGCTTTGTCAACGTTGTGGACTTGTTCCGCTTACGTCATCCAGACATTGATCCGCGTGGATTAAGTGATGAAGAATTTGATGCTGTCTTCACGACTGACAAGCCAGTATTCTTCAACTTCCACTCATTTGAAGGATTATTGCGTGACATCTTCTTTGATCGTCACAACCATAATTTATATCCTCATGGTTACCGTGAAGAAGGGGCAATTACGACACCATTTGATATGCGTGTTCACAGTGAACTAGACCGCTTCAACCTATCCGCTCACGTAGCAGACGTTGTTCTTGGTGAAGAAGCCAAAGACTTTGTTGCTGAAATGAAAGGTAAAGTGGCTGAACATAAAGAGTATATCAAGGAAAATGGTACCGATATGCCAGAAGTCAAAGAATGGAAATGGGAACCAATTAAATAATTAATGATTAGACTTGGGTTGGTGGATAACTTCCACCAACCTTTTTTTATTGGTTAGGGCTATTATCTTAACTAACAACTATTATAATAGAAGCAGTAGATAGGGGGAGTTGGATGAAACTTGAATTTTGTGCGGAAAACTTCACAGACATTCCGAGGAAGATTGACCAAGGGGCGAGCCGAATTGAACTATGTGACAACTTAGCCCAAGGTGGGACTACGCCTAGCTATGGGGTGATTGAGCATAGCTTGGCTTATTGCCAAACTCGAGGGATACCTGTTATGGTGATGGCTCGGTGTCGGGGTGGCAACTTCAATTACAATCAATGGGAAAAGCAGATCATGTTAGATGATGCCAAGGTGATCCTCGAACTCGGTGCCAATGGTTTAGTATGTGGTGGGCTGATTGGGAAGCAATTAGATACGGACTTACTTGAATCATTAAGTCGCTTAGCCAAGACTTATCAGGCGGAACTTACTTTTCATATGGCATTTGACCAATTGACTAAAGATCAGCAACTACTAGCTATTGATCAACTCGCTCAGATGGGTTTCCAGCGGATCTTGACCCATGGTGGTTCCATGGATGCACCCATCATGGATCATGTCGAGTGGTTAAGCCAACTGATTGATTATGCCAGTCAACGCATCGTAATTATGCCAGGTGGTGGCATCACTCGAGATAATCTGGCTGACTTACACGCGCGTCTTCAGGTAAATGAATATCATGGGAGCCGAATTGTTTAGAAAATAAGAAAAGTCATAGAAAGTAAGAGCTGTTTATTTTATAATAATTGAGTGTTTGTTTGGTTTGTTTTCTGGAAAGAATAGGGGTTTAGTGATGTATTATCAAGCAAGACAAATTATTCTTGAAGATCAGGTGGTTCATCAAGGCTACTTAGAAGTAGTGGCTGGCAAGGTTGTGGCCATTCATCAGGATCGTCCACAGTTTGGCACTATTGATGAGACTTATGCTGAAGCGATTATTGCTCCTGGTCTGGTTGATACCCATATCCATGGCTATGGATCATATGATGTGATGGATAACAGCAAAGAAGGCTTACAAGTGATTGCACAGGGACTTCTTGAATGTGGGGTTACCTCATGGCTTCCGACCACTTTAACAGCGAGTATTGAGGAATTATCGGCAGTTGTCGCTGGGATAGCTGATTGCTATCAAGATTTATCCGGAGCTCGAGTTCAAGGTATTTTTTTGGAGGGGCCATATTTTACCGAGAAGTATAAGGGCGCTCAGAATGCTAAATACATGTCTGACCCTTCCATAGACCAACTGGCCCAATGGATAGACCTGGCTCAAGGACTACCTCTTAAGATTGCTATTGCCCCAGAAAGAAGGGGCGTGGATGCTTTTACCCGTTATGCGGTTGAACAAGGGGTAGCGGTAGCCCTTGCTCATTCAGATGCCACTTATGATCAAGCCATGGCAGCTGTCCAAGCCGGTGCTTCGATCTTTGTTCATACCTATAATGGCATGAGTGGCCTTCATCACCGTGAGCCTGGAATGGTCGGAGCAGCCTTGACAGCCAATCAAGTGTTTGCTGAATTAATTTGTGATGGTCATCATGTTCATCCAGCTGCAGCTAAAATAGTCACTCAGTGTCGCGGATTTGATGAGACGGTGCTCATTACTGACTGTATGCGAGCGGGTGGAATCGGGGAAGGGCCTTCTAAATTAGGAGAGTTAGAGGTTATGGTTCATGATGGCAAAGCTACCTTGGTTGATGGTGGGAACCTGGCTGGATCGATTCTAACCCTGATTGAAAGTGTCCAAAATGTTGTAGCTTGGGGACTAGCCCCTCTAGAGCAAGCATTGAGAATGGCCTCCTGGGTCCCTGCTCAGTCGGTGGGTATTGAGGACCGTTGTGGATGTCTAGCTCCTGGTTACCCGGCTGACTTCATTGTTGTCGATGACCAAGCACACTTATTAGCTACTTATCTTGCCGGAGAAGAAGTTTATAGCCAGCTCTAAGTATAGAAAGGAAAAGCAATATGAAACGATTAATATCATGTTATGCTAGTGATTTGAAGAATCGATCGCGGGCTGAACTCAAGCAATCCATTCAAGCGAGTGAAGGGCGAACAGTTCTAGCGGAGACAGTAGTTACAGCTAGTCCCTTGTTAGAAGGGGTCACAAATGCTGAAGTGATGGCAGCTTTTGGAGCGGATATGATTTGCTTGAATGAGCTGGATGTCTTTGATCCGCAAATTGTTGGTTTTGACTGTAAAGATAACCCCATTGCTGAGATCAAACGCTTAACTGGCCGACTGGTTGGGATCAACTTAGAGCCAGTCGACGAGGCAGGTGAAGTGATGGATGTTAAAGTCAATCTGGTCCCTGGTCGTCGGGCTAGTAAAGGGGCCTTTCAAGCAGCTCAAGACTTGGGAGTGGACTTTATCATGATAACTGGAAATCCTTCGACAGGGGTGACCAATCAAGGAATTTTACAGGCGATTTCAACAGGGCGTGAGTTCTTTCAAGGGCTTTTATTTGCTGGAAAAATGCACGGAGCGGGTGTGGCTGAATCAGTCATTAATCAAGGTGATTTAGAAAACTTTATCGAATCGGGAGCAGATGGTGTGTTGATTCCTACGGTTGGCACGGTTCCTGGTGTCACCCTAGAAGAGACCCACCAAGCCTGTAGCCGTGTTCATCAACTGGGTGGCTTGGTGATGTCTACTATAGGGACTAGCCAAGAAAGTGCTGATGAAGACACGATTCGTCGCTTCGCCCTAGCCAATAAACAAACAGGCTCTGACATTCACCACATTGGTGATGGAGGGTATGGTCGGATGCCCCTCCCAGAAAATATTACCGCATTAAGTATTGTTGTTCGCGGTAAGCGTCATACTTATTTTAAGATGGCGCAGTCAATCTTACGTTAATTAGACAGAATTGAGGAATATTATATGTTACGTTACTTACAACAAATAGGACGCTCACTAATGTTACCGGTATCCGTACTGGTTGTTGCTTCCTTGCTAATGGGAGCTGGCTATGCCTTGGACCCACAAGCAATGAGTGGTAGTTCCAATAGTGTGGCGGTCTTTTTAGTTCAGGCCGGTCTGGTCGTGATTGGCAATCTACCTATATTATTCGCAGTGGGTATTGGAATGGGCTTGGCCCGTGATAATAACGGGGCAGCTTCGTTGAGTTCTGTGGTTGCCTATCTGATTATTACTAAGCTTCTTCAGCCGGAAATGATTGCTTCGTATACTGGAGCTGAATTGGACGCTATTCCGGCAGCTTTTGCTTCGATTGAGAATGTCTTTATTGGTATTATTGCAGGTATTGTCGGAGGAGAAGCTTATAATCGTTTCCAGAATACCGAATTACCGCAGTGGTTAGCCTTCTTTAGTGGGCGCCGATCTGTACCGATTGTATCCGCTTTGATTGCGGTCATTTTGACTTTGATTTTATATTTTGTATGGCCGGTTTGTTATAATGCCTTAGTTGGTCTAGGGACCGCTATTTCAAGTTTAGGAGCTCTAGGAGCCGGTTTATATGGTTTCTTTAATAAACTTTTAATTCCATTTGGTCTACATCACGCCATTAATAATGTCTTCTGGTTTGATACGATAGGTATTAATGATATTGGTAATTTCTGGGGCGGTACAGGTACACTCGGAGTTACCGGTATGTATCAAGCAGGCTTTTTCCCAATTATGATGTTTGGCTTGCCTGGTGCAGCCTTAGCCATGTATCGGAATGCGCGTCCGGAAAATCGGGGCACAGCTGGAGCCTTATTGCTAGCTGGGGCGATAGCCAGTTTTTCTACTGGTATCACTGAACCGATTGAATTTTCATTTATGTTTCTGGCGCCGGGACTTTACTTAGTCCATGCGATTTTAACCGGTATTTCGATGTTTTTGGCCGCCTTGCTACATGCGACTGCTGGCTTTAGCTTCTCAGCTGGCTTGATCGACTTCCTATTGAGCTGGCGCATGCCAATGTCCCACAATCAGATCTATCTCATTGGTCTGGGCTTGGTGATGTTTGTGGTTTATTATTTAATTTTTGACTTTTGTATCAAGAAATTTGACCTAGATACACCGGGTCGAGGAAGCGTCCAGGCTTCAACAGAATCAGAAACGGTGCCATCCGGTCAATTCAACAAGCATGATCAACGAGCTCAAGTGATCTATGAGGGCCTTGGAGGAGCTGATAATATTCTTGAGATTAATAACTGTGCAACGCGGTTAAGACTGAAGGTAAGAGATTCTCAAAAGGTCGATTCCGATAAGATTAAATCGGCACCTGTTCCAGGGGTATCGATTGTTGATAAAGAGAATGTCCAAGTCATTATAGGAACAGAAGTGCAGTTTGTGGCTGACGCCTTAAAGAAGATCAATCAAAACAAATAAAATCTTTCTCATTCGAAAAAATGGGTAAATTGGAAGCAGACCTTCAGGATAAGATTTAGATAGCCGAAACAGCTTGATCTAACTTCAAGCTGTTTCGGCTATTTGATTAGTGAAATAACTAATTAGTTATCTGAAATCTTCAGAAAAGATATTGTACAAACACTCACAAAGAGAGGATAATAGGGATAGAGTTAAAAAAGATAAAATAAAAAGGAGCGATACTTATGACAACCGTTGCAGAATTATTAGGCATTGAATATCCAATTATTTGTGGTGCCATGGCACGTATTACAACTCACCAAATCGCTGGTGCGGTATCTGAAGCTGGTGGATTAGGAATCTTGGGATCAGGTGGTTGGACAGCAGAGCAATTGCGTGAAGAAATCCAAAAAACGCGCGAAATCACTGACAAGCCATTTGGAGTAAACTTGATGCTACAAATGCCTAACATCGCTGAATTAGTCGATGTTCTAATTGAAGAAGGTGTAAAAGTTGTAACAACTGGTGCGGGTTCTCCAGAGAAATTCTTGCCTCAATTAAAAGAAGCTGGCGTAAAAGTTATTCCTGTTGTTGCTTCTGTTAAGCATGCCACTAAGATGGAGTCACTAGGTGTCGACGCCGTGGTTGCAGAAGGACAAGAAGCAGGGGGCCATATTGGTCAAACGTCTACAATGGCTCTTCTTCCACAAGTAGTAGATGCTGTTAATATTCCTGTTCTAGGTGCTGGTGGTACAGGGGATGGCCGTTCAGTTGCTGCTATGTATGCCCTAGGCGCTCAAGGTATTCAAGCTGGGACTATTTTCCTAACAGCTGAAGAGTGTCCAGTTCCTGCTAACTATAAGCAAATGGTGATTGACGCTAATGATACAGCGACTATTGTTACTGGACGTCGTTACAAGGATCCAGTTCGTTCAATTGCCAACGAATTACAAATCGAATACTACCAAAAAGAATTAGATGGCGCTCCATTGGAAGAGATGGCAGCCTTTGCAACGGGTTCATTGGCTCGTGCGGTTTATGAAGGTGATACTGAGCGTGGTTCAGTAATGGCTGGTGAAATCGCTGGTATGATGAAGGATATTCGTCCTGCAAAACAAATTATTGAAGAATTATTTGCTGACGCAGAAAAAGTAGCAGGAAACTTAAAAATTACTTACTAGTAAATTCAAGCGATCCTTTCAGGATCGCTTTTTTCGATTTAAGGAATAGTGTACATAACTTATCGGTTATCGTAAACGCTTCAAAAAGGAATTTGTGAAACCTTCAACTTAGAGAGATAATGTAATTGTGATAAACAACACAAATATTTTTAAGGAGTGATTAGATGTCAGCTGTAGAAGTAAAAATTGAAAATCGAGTAGGTACGGTTACTTATAATAATCCGCCATTAAACATACTAACCATGGCCAACCTTCAAGAAATTGAAGACGCTGTGGCTGAATTAGATAAGAATGATGAAGTGGCAGTGATTGTCTTCACGATGGCTATGCAAAAAGACGGAAAAATCTTCTGTGCCGGCATGGACTTGGATGAAATGTTGGCCACTCAAGAAGATCCTAACGGAATCGAAGAATATTGCCGTGTATCTAAACAAAACTACACCATTCTTCACCGCGTAAAAAAACCAGTGATCTACGTATTTGATGGTGTTGTACGTGGCGGGGGCTGTGAAATGTCATTGTTAGCCGATATTCGTTTATCTGGTACGCACTTAAACTTAGCCTTACCTGAAATTGGTATTGGAATTATTCCTGGTGGTGGTGGTACTCAAACCTTACAACGTCTGATTGGAACAGCTAATGCTAAGGCTTTGATCTATTCTGGTGATGTGATTCGTTCTGAACGTGCTTATGAATTAGGTTTAGTTCAAGAAGTTTATGAATCAGACGAATTGTTAGAGAAAGCTCAAGAATACGCAGAAAAAATTGCTAAACACTCCGCTCTAGGACTTCAAGCTGCTAAACGTGCGATCAACGACGGTCAGTACAAACCTCTAGAGGAAGGTCTAGCAATGGAAACAGAAGTATTCGTTGAAAACTTCAAGACAGAAGATGCGGCTGAAGGAATTACAGCCTTCAAAGAAAAACGTAAGCCAGTTTACAAAAACCGCTAATCAACATTAAAACGGAATTCTTTGCTCTTAGATGCTAATAGCTGGGCAGACGACTCGATAAATTCAATCAAGGTTGGAGAGAAAGTGTGGTCTTCTCGGTAAGAAAAGGCATAGTCACAAGCAAAAATATCTGTATCAAACTCAAAAACGTTACAATTATTAAATGAGGGCCAGTGCATACCTGTCACTGGCACAAAGGTCGCCCCCATACCCTTGCGGACAAATCCTACAGCCGTGTAGACGGTATTTACTTCCATGATAATATTAGGTGACAGATGTTTACGTTGGTAGAAATAATCCACTAAGCGTCTCAGTCCGAATTTTTCAGATAAGGTTACCAATGGTATCTTACTTAGGATTTGGTCGTCGTAAGGGAAGGGGGTTGTTTTTGTTCCTAGCGTTGGATCATAGTAGGGGTTTCCCTTAGGGACGATTAGATGCATCCGGTCTGTATAGGCATGGTAATTGTTGAAGATATTAGTTTCTATGGGGAGCATGCCATAAATTAAATCAATCATCCGCTTTTCTAGCATTTGGTTGAGATTGTAAGCATCATCTTCAATGAATTCAAAGGATATTTCAGGATATTTCTCGATAAAGGGTGGAATGATGACGGGTAGAATACTGGCCGCTAAGGTTGGATTGATCCCCAATTTAATCTTTCCACGTTTATGCTTGGAGATCATATCAAATTCACTGAGCATGCTTTCTTGAATATCATCAATCCGGCGAAGATAATCCAGGTAACGTTCACCAGCGTAAGTGACCTGCATGGCTCGGGGTAGACGGTCAAAGAATAAGAGACCATGCTCTTCTTCCAGCCGGCTTAAAAGCTTACTCAGATAAGGCTGGGAAACATATAACTTATTAGCTGCTGCGGTAATGTTGCCTTCTTCAATAATCGTTTCAATCAGAACTAAAGGGGTTATCTCAGACATCATTTTTCCTCCTCCGGGGTAGTTTCCTTTGTACTATCGATTATAGCAAATAATGTTTTAATATTCGATAACCATTTAGTTATTGATAGCGTTTACAAAAGTTATTTATCATTTCTTATTAGTTAAGATACAATTAATAAAGAGTTAAAAAAGATTTCTAAAGGAGGAATTTTAATGTTTAAAGATCAAGTAGTGTTAGTTACGGGTGCTGGTCAAGGGATTGGTGCTGAAATCGCCCGTGAATTCTCTGAGGATGGTGCACAAGTTGTTATCGTAGACTTCAATGAAGAAACGGCTAACAAAACGGCAGAAGAAATCACAAATGCTGGTGGTAAAGCCGTAGCTTACCAAGCGGATGTTTCTGATTTTGATCGTGCTGAAGAAATTGTTGCTGATGTTGTTGAAAATTACGGCAAGATCGATGTTCTAATCAATAATGCGGGTATCACTCGTGATGCTTCACTTAAGAAAATGACTAAAGAACAATGGGATCAAGTTATTGCAACAAACTTAACAGGTGTCTTCAACTATACTAAGGCTGCCTTTGTACGTATGACAGAAGCTGGATACGGACGTATCGTTAATGCTTCATCATTAGCTGGGGTTGAAGGTAACTTTGGTCAAACAAACTACTCAGCTTCTAAGGCTGGTATCTTAGGTTTAACTAAGACGGTTGCTCGTGAAGGTGCAGCTAAGGGTGTAACAGTTAACGCGGTTGCTCCTGGATTCATCGAAACACCAATGACTGACGCAATTCCAGAAGAAATCAAGCAAAATATGATCAATGGTATTCCAGTTAAACGTATTGGTTATCCTAAGGATATCGCTTATGCGATGAAGTTCTTAGCTTCTAAAGATGCTGGTTACATTACAGGTCAATTAATTCAAGTTAACGGTGGTATGAACATGTAGTTCTCTACCTACTCACTAATCAAGGAGGATCCCCTCCTTGATTAGTCATTATTAATAGCAAGGGGAAAACATATGGAAATATTAGGAGTTTTAGGAATATTTCTTGCGATTATCGCAATCATTTATTTATCGGTTAAGGGTCTAAATATCATTATTGCTGCGCCACTAGCAACATTAATTGTTATTTTGACTAACCAAATGGACATTTTTGGATCATTAATCGGAGAAGCGCCTTCTTATATGACAGGTCTCTCAGGATTCTTGATCAACAACTTTGCCATTTTCTTACTAGGGGCTGTCTTAGCTCAGTATATGGAGAAATCCAATGCAACGGTTTCAATTGCTAACTGGATCCTATCCAAAGTAGGTTTGGATAATCCTTACATCGTACTCGTGGCTTTCGCATTAATTGCAGGAATCTTAACTTACGGTGGTATTAGCTTGTTTGTTGTTATGTTTGCACTGGTTCCATTAGCTCGTCCGATCTTCAAGAAGCTTAACGTAAACTGGGCCTTATTACCAATTCCGCTATTTCTAGGGATGGCAACAGTTACCATGTCCATGCTACCTGGTACACCGTCAGTTCAAAATGCGGTACCAACAACTTATCTAGGAACAACTTTAACGGCCGCACCAATTTTGAGTTTGGTCGGGATCGTCACCGTATTGGCTTATGGTTTAATCTACTTGAAAGTACAATTAAACCGTAGTATCGGTAAAGGCGAAACCTTCTATAGTTACTTAGGAGAAGGAGCTCAAGTTAATACTGATGAAGAAGAAGTGGAACCAGATCCATCAAGCATTCCTTCAGTGGGCGTAGCCTTAGCACCACTAGTGATCTTGGTAGCGGTTATCCTAATCTTCTCGAAGGTACCGAATATCATTCTAATTGCCTTAACTATCGGTATTCTACTATCAGCAGTCTTATATCGTTCTTACTTACCAGAGCAAAAAGGATTGCTTAATGCTGGAGCAGCTGGATCTGTTACTTCAGCCTTTGCTACTTCATCTTCTGTAGCCTTTGGTTCGGTATTAACGAACGCACCTGGATTTGCGGTTGTTCAATCTGCCATTATGTCGATTCCAGGTAATCCACTGATTGGTTTATCAGTCGCAACTGCTTTACTTGGTGGTATTACAGGTTCGAGTTCAGGAGCCCTAGGTATTGTGATGCAAAACTTTGCGCCAACTTATCTAGAGATGGGTATTCCTGCTGAGCTAATTCACCGAATTGCCGTAGTGGCTTCGGCTGTAATTACTGTGGTGCCTCACTCAGGTGTTACAATTACTTTCAATAACTTGACAGGATTAAGCTTGAAGAATGCCTTCATCCATCAGTTCCTAATTGTTAATGGTGGTCACTTATTGGCCTTGATTGCGATGCTTATCGCTTCAACTGTATTATATTAATTGATACTCAAATTTTAGAAAGGATGATTCATAGATGGTAAAATTTATCTCTAGACGTGAAGCTGCTGATTTAATTCCAGATAATGGTGTTTTAGCGACACTAACATTCGGATTAGGAGGACTTCCTGAAGACCTACTAGTTGGTGTTAAAGAACGCTATGAAGAAGAACAACATCCAAAGGATATTACCTTCATGTGGTCTTGTGGGATTGGTAACAACACGCCAGGCCGTGGGGCTGACCACTTAAAGGCTGAAGGTCTAATTAAGCGTATCGTTGCTGGTCACGTAGGTTCTTCACCTGAAACAGTTGCTCGTGTTGTTAACAACGAAATCGAAGCTTACCTATGGCCACAAGGGGTATTTACTCAATACTACCGTGCCATTGCTTCTCAAAAACCTTACTTATCTCGTGTAGGTCTTCAAACATATGTTGACCCTCGTTTAGAAGGTTCAAAAGCAACAGCTAAGACGACAGAAGAATTAATTGAAGTAGTTGAAGTAGCTGGTAAAGAATACTTACATTATAAACCAATCAAGATTGACGTAGCCTTCATCCGTGGTTCTTACTGTGATGAGCATGGTAACTTAATCGTTTCTGAAGAAACTTGTAAGTTAGAGCAACTTGAATTAGCAACTGCTGCTCGCAATAATGGTGGTATCGTTGTCGCTCAAGTGAAGGGTGTCGTTGAATCTGAGTCAGTAAATCCTAAAGATGTACTTGTACCAGGTGGAATCATTGATTATGCAGTCATTGCTGATCCTCAATACCACTATCAAACAATGGGTACTTTCTATGATAAGAAATTCTCTGGCGAAAGAACAGTTCGCCTAACTGATAACGAAGGTGGAGTAACACCATTATCTACACGTAAGTTGATGGGACGTCGTGCTGCAATGGAATTGAAGCCAGATTCAATCATCAACTTAGGTATTGGTACGCCTGACCAAGTGGCTGTAGTTGCTCAAGAAGAAGGCGTAGATGATCAATACGTTGCAACTCTGGAGATGGGTCTATGGGGAGGAACTCCTTCTGGTGGCCTAGACTTTGGTGCTGCTTTAAATGCTCAAGCTTCTATTCCTATGGCTAACCAATTCGACTTCTACGATGGATCAGGACTAGACTTAACTGTACTTGGTATTGGTGAAATTGACCAATATGGTAACAACAACGTTACTAAGTTCGGACCTAAGGTTCCTGGACCAGGTGGATTTATCAACATTTCACAAAACACTGAAAATATTGTCTTCGTTGGTACTTTCACTATCGGCGGAAAAGCTCACATCGAAGATGGTAAATTAGTGATTGACAACCAAGGTAAAGGACCTAAATTCAAGAAACAAGTAGAACAAGTATCATTCTCTGGTAAATATGCAGCTGAGAACGGTCAACGTGTTCTATATGTAACTGAACGTGCAGTCTTTGACTTACACGAAGGTAAAGTTCGCTTAATCGAATATGCACCAGGTGTAGATGTTCAAAAAGACATCTTAGACTTGATGGAATTCGAACCTGAAATTGCTGAAGATTTGAAAGAAATGAATCCGGATATCTTCCAAGAAACATGGGGCGAAGGTAAATTAGCTGAAATTATTGCTAAAAACGGCGAAGCTGAGTAATCATTGCTATGGCCTAGCTAATTAAATTAGCTAGGCCATTTGAATTTAATAAAGGAGAGATTCAATACATGTTAAAACAAAAGCAAGAAGAAATCGTAATCGTTGGTGCTGCGCGTACGCCAGTTGGTGCTTATCTAGGTGATTTAAAGACTGTTCCTGTACAAGAACTAGGTGTGATTGCTTTAGAAGAAGCGATCAAACGTGCTGGCGTTGCTAAAGAAGACATCGATGAAGTGATTGTCGGTCACGTAACAGGTTCTCAAACAACCAACAACCTAGGTAACATTATCGGTATTGATACTGGTCTTCCAAGTTCATCAACAGGTATGACGATTAACCGTATCTGTGGATCTGGTATCCAATCAGCTGTATCAGCGACTTTAGAGTTATTACACTCTAACAAGTCAATGATTGCAGCCGGAGGGGCAGAATCTCTATCACGTGCACCTTACCAATTACCAGAATCTGTTCGTTATGCTGGCTTCAAGATGGGTGATCAACAATTAATTGACGCCAACTTAGAAGGTCACCGTTCAGCTTCAGGTAAAGACTCAGGCGTTAACCACATGGGTAACACAGCTGAAAACGTGGCACGTAAATACGAAATCACTCGTGAACATTGTGATGAATTTGCGGTAGAATCTCAACGCAAAGCCGCTCAAGCCATGGAAGATGGTAGCTTTGCTGAAGAAATTATCCCAGTAGAAATCAAGGGACGTAAAGGCCAAGTGACAGTTGTTGACACAGACGGTCACCCACGTCCAGGAACAAGTATGGAATCTCTAGCTAAACTACGTCCAGCCTTTGAAAAAGACGGCGTGGTAACAGCTGGTAACGCTTCAGGCTTGAACGACGGAGCCGCTTTTGAAATCTTCACTTTAGGTTCAGTTGCTGAAGAAAAAGGCTTAGAAGTCATGGCCAAAGTGGTGGACTATCAAATCGCTGGATGTGAACCAGAATATATGGGCTTAGGACCCGTTTATGCGATCAACCAACTATTAGATCGTCAAGGTATGAAGTTAACAGAAGATATTGACATCTTAGAAATCAACGAAGCCTTTGCGGCTCAAACCATTGGATGCTTGATTGAATTAGGTATTGAAGAAGACTCAGACTTCTACAAGAACAACTTCAACTTACGTGGTGGAGCAGTTGCCTTAGGACACCCACTAGGTATGTCAGGTGCACGTATCATCACCTCGATCCTTTACCAATTCAAGAACAATCCTGACAAACGTTATGCGATTGCTTCAGCTTGTATTGGTGGTGGACAAGGAATTGCCCTACTATTAGAGAATGGATACTACAAGGGATAATATCGTCCTCAATTAGAAAGGAATTATTATGAATGTCGATTGGTTGGCGAGCCATGCTTCCTTTAACAAGGAGAAGATCGCCTTAGTGGATTCAGACACAAAAGAAACTTATACTTATGAGCAATTAAATGAGCGTGCTATGCGAATGGCTAAGTACTTGAAACAATTCAAAGTGATGCCTGGCGATCGAGTAGCTTTACTTGCCCCTAATCATATTGCTTATTTAGATTTGTTTTTTGCCTGTTGTAAGATTGGAGCTGTCTTCGTACCTTTAAACTGGATGTTAAATGATAGTGAAGTGACTTATATACTTAATGACTCATCTCCCCGCTTCACGCTTTATATCAATGATGATCCAAGGCATACTCATTTGGATCATTCAAGTGTTATCCGTTTGAAGACTGATCAGTATGAGGATATCCTATCGTCCATTAATGCGAGTGATTTTCAAGCCAATAATGTTCGACTTGACCAAACGGCATTCATTATCTATACAGGCGGGACAACCGGACGATCTAAAGGGGTGATGATTACCCACCGTCATATTGCTAGTAATGCTGTTAATACAGCACTAGGATGGGGAATTTCACCTGAAAGTTCGACGATAACATTTTCCCCTTTATTCCATCTAGCTGGTTTAAATGGACTTGTTTTACCAATCTTATGGATGGGAGGTAGGGTAGTCTTGGTCAAGGCCTATCAAGCGCATCAGAGCTTATGTCTTCTATACCACTACCAGCCTAGTCATATCTTTATGGTTCCGACCATGTATTATTCCTTAATTAATGAAGAACATTTCGATCCTGACCAATTACGTTCGGTGAAATTATTTGTTACTGGTGGAGCTCCCGCTTCAGATAGCGTCTTAGAAACTTTCGCCAAAAATGACTTACCCCTTATTAATTCATTTGGTTTATCTGAAGCTGGACCTAATAACTTTTATATTTCTCCTGAACGTGCTAAAGCTAAGCCTAAGTCGGTTGGTAGACCCATTCCTCCAATTACTGTGAAATTATTGGATGATGAAGGCAAGGAGGTAGGAGTAGGTGAAACAGGAGAAATCCATATTCGTTCCGACCATACCTTCCTTGGTTATTGGAATTTACCAAATGAAACGGCTGAGACTTTAGTGGATGGCTTTGTCAAGACAGGAGACCTAGCTAAAGTAGATCAAGATGGTGATTATTTCATTGTGGGTCGGAAAAAGGATATAATCATTTCAGGTGGCGAAAATATTTACCCGATTGAAATTGAAGAAACCATGCTGAACCATCCCTTAGTTCAAGATGTTGCGGTTGTTGGTTACCAGGATGATTATTGGGGCGAAGCTGTGGGTGCTGCTATTATTCCAAGCACTGACGGTAACCCATCCTTTGAAGATATGCAGGAGATATTGACGGCTTACTTGAAGGATAATCTAGCTCGATATAAAGTGCCCAAACGTTTCCTATTTTTAGAAGCATTTCCGACTACTCCGGTTGGTAAAACAGATCGACTCGCACTTGCGAAACAATTTTTAAGTCATAATGTTGCTTAAAATCAAGCTACACCAAGCCCTAAGCTTTGGTGTAGCTTTTTTGTGTTGAGTCTTATTAATCCCACTCATTGAAAGGATATGATAGAATATTAGTGTTAGCGTTTACTATGAATGGTTAGGAGGGATCCTTTGGCTAAACGCAAAAAATTTGAAGAGCGTCTTATTCAATCCATTAATAATCACTTGCGGGAGTTAGCTCAAGATCTGTTACGCTTTCAAAGCCGAGAAGAGATCATTCATCATCTATCTTTGCGCTTCAACGAAACAATTCAGGCAGATTTTATTGCCATTGGCAGAGTAAATGGTGAACAAATGGTCTTGGAGTATGATAATGGCTTTCCAGATGTTGATCAATTATTCCCATATCCAGTTAAATATATTCGTCCTCAAATGAAGAAAGTGGGGGTCCGTTATTCAGATTATGAGATTATTGAAGATTCACCTTTAAAATCTTTTTTTGACCAGCATGGAATTAAATCTTGGTTTACCATTCCCTTGCTTTCTGAAGATACCTTTACGGGTTTATGTATCATTGGATTCAAAGAATCTAGAGTGCTTTATGATGAGATAGGAAGAGAACTCCAATCCTTTGGAGAAGACTTGGCCCTAGCTTTATATCATATAGATCAAAAGAAACATAATCACCATCACCTACAATCATTGGCTAATCTGACTGAGACCCTAAGGACAGACTTGACTCTTGAAGACATTGGTAATCAATTAACTAAGACCATTAGTGAATCCTTAGAAAGCGAGAATGTACTGATTTACCTATATGATTCTCAAAGCTCTTGCTTTCGATTATTGGTTCAACAAGATCCAGACCGAGACTCTCAAGAATTAATAGAGATTGATCCGGAAGCCGATCTATCGAATTATTGGCACCCGATTAATTTACCAGGTTATCCCACTACCTGTCTTCCATTATTTTCCAACACGGAATTAATTGGAGTTCTAATTATGGAAAGGTCGGACCGCCAGTATATCTCTCGGGAAGATCTGGATTTTTTGCAAGTCTACAGTAAATATTTTGTCAGTTTATACCAGAATCTCAAACTTAGAAAGCAAGAAAGTCGCCAACGACGACGCCTCGAACAAATCCTACAAATTGAGCAACAATTAATCGAAAGTTCAATCGTCGAAAAAGATTTTCAAAGTTTATTAAAAGAACTCAATGCGGAGATTAATTTATCGTTGATTTTGATGGATAAGTTCTTCAATTACCTCGGGTCGAGCCTTGCGGAAGGTTTGGATCTGACTTTAGACGGCATTCAGGCTGGTGTTCAAGCGATCAAACAAGATCGAAGCTTAACGCTTCAACCCTTCTCAGTGACTATCGAGCAGGTAGCCTTTACGGTCTATCCAGTGGCCATGGCCCGAGAAATTTATGGATTTGTAGCTATTATGGATGATCAGAAGTATGATGATCAAATTAGTGAACTACAAGTTCGATTACTGCAAAATATTTTTGCCTTTCAATTTATTAAGCAACAAATTGAACGGGATAGCCTGGGGCGTTTGGAAGAGTACTTTATTGATGAGTTACTGAGTGGTAAGAAATCCAACCTAAAGACCACTATCGAATATGCTAGTTCCTTTAATTTGGACTTGTATTATCCTCATTTACTAGCCGTCTTAGATATCCATAAAAAACAACACTCTCAGGAAAATCGACTCACTGATCGTCAGGAACAAAATTACTTGTTGGAGTTAATCAGAGGCTTCCTAAAATCACAAAAACAAGTGGAATGGGTGGCGCAATACAAGGAAAGACTAGTCATTTTTGTGCGGCAGGACCGTTTCTACACTGATTCTTTCTGGGAGCAGGTTAAGTTGGATTTGAAGAGTCATTTGGCGGCCCATCTAGATCAATATCTATTTACTATCGGCGTCGGAAACCTCAGTAATCAACCGTCAGATTATTTAAATGCCTACCGTGAAGCCAGTCAGGCAAGTCATTTATTGGCGAGTTCCCAACAAGAATCAACTTATCAATTTTATAATCAGTTGGGGTCTTATATCTTACTGGATCAATTGGCCCATCAGGACATAACCCAGACCTTTCTATCTAGGACCATTATGGATATTTATGACTATTCAAACAAACACTCCACCGATTTATTTACGACTTTACGCGTTTTTCTAGAGAACAACGGTAAAATTCAAGACAGTGCTGACGCTCTCTTTATCCATCGCAGTAGCCTCATATACCGTCTGAAAAAGATTCAAGACCGACTTCAAATTGACTTGGAAGACCCCCAAGATCGCTTTAATTTGATGTTGGCTTACCGTTTGTTTGATTTATCCGGACCCATGGATGAAGATTAATGAATAGGTACCTTAGCTATATAATGGCTGGGGTATTTTTTTGTGGTTTATTCTAATCTAAATGCCCAACTCAATCAATTTCTCACAATTCCTTAAAAATGCGGAAAAAAATATTTTCTTTCCTCATTTCCACTGATGATAACGCTTACATTTAGACGTATACTAAGGTTGTTGATAAGAAAAAGTCTTGAAAGGAAGATAAATAATGAGAGAAATCAAGAAAATTGGTGTAATTGGTGCAGGATCGATGGGAGCGGGTATTGCTAACGTCTTTGCCAACAATGGCTACCAAGTTGTTTTGCGCGATATCAAGGATGAGTTTGTTCAAGGTGGTCTTGACCGAATTGATAAATTCCTATCTGGAAGTGTTAAGCGAGGCAAAATGTCCGAAGAAGATAAACAAGAGGTTCTTGGACGTATCCAAGGCACTACCGACTTACAAGATTTCAAAGATGTAGACTTTGTTGTTGAAGCGGTTATTGAGAAGATGGACTTGAAACAAGAAGTCTTCAAGGAAGTTGAAGGAATTGTAGCTGAAGATGTCATTCTTGCAACCAACACTTCTTCATTATCCATCACTGAAATTGCTAATGCTTTAGAAGATCCAGGTCGTTTTGCGGGGATGCACTTCTTCAACCCAGCTCAAGTGATGAAGTTAGTAGAGGTTATCTATGGTTATGAAACACGTGACGAAACAGTTGAAGCGGTCCTTAAATTAGCTGAATCAATTGGTAAGCAAACCGTTACTGTTCGTAAAGACTCACCAGGATTCATTGTTAACCGGATCATGATTCCTCAATTTATTGAAGCAATTAAGGTCTTAGAAGAAGGAATTGCTTCTCCAGAAGATATCGATAAAGCCATGCGTTATGGATTAAATCACCCAATGGGATCCTTTGAATTACAAGACTACGCCGGGGTAGATATTGGTTACTTCGTTATGGAATACTTCGAGAAAGAATTCGGTGAGGATCGTTGGACACCACCTGTATTGATGAAGAATATGATGCGTGCGGGCCGCTTTGGTAAGAAGGCCGGTAAAGGATTCTATGATTATGATGAAGATGGCAATCAATTACCATCTAACCGCTAATAGAGGAGGATAAACTGATGGCAAAACAAGCAAGAGCAGATTTAGATTTTGAAGCTGGAAAAGTATTTCACGCAGACTTATATGACTTTGCAGAGGTCTTGACTGACGGCGAAAAAGAAGTGATTCGGGAATTAGAAGAAGTGCTAGCGCGTGATTTATATCCTACGCTAGATGATGCTTGGGATAAGGCTGAGTTTCCTCTTGAAGAGATGCAGAAGGTAATTGACCTGCGCTTGATGGATGATCCGCGTCTATTAGAAGGTCGCGAGAATGGGATGATTTCAGAGTACTTCCGTGGCTTTAGAGCTTACACGATTGCTAAGACAGACCCGGTACTAGGGACCTTCTATACATCTAATGCTGGTCTCTTCCATGAATGTGTGCGTCTAGGCGGCTCGCAAGAGCAAATTGAGAAGTTAATGCCAGGAGTCTTATCATGGGAAGGTAAGGGTGTTCTTGCCATGACTGAGCCAGATCATGGTTCTGATATTGCCGGTGGTATGGCAGCTACTGCTAAACGTGAAGGTGATGAGTGGATCCTTAACGGGCACAAGAAATGGATCGGTGGCGGTACCTTATCCAAATGGCACGCCTTCTTTGCTCGTGATGTGGATGATAATCAAGTTAAGATGTTCTTTGTTGAACGCGAGAGTGAAGGTGTCACAACCTTTGTAACACCACAAAAAGCCTTCTTTAGAGCGATGCCAAATGCGGAAATTATTTATGAAAATGTCCGTGTACCAGAATCTCAACGGGCACAAAATGTTAATTCATGGAAAGATGCGGCTAATATTTTAAGAAATACTCGCTCAGACGTTGCCTGGTTATTAGCAGGAGCTACAGCCGGAGCATTCGAAGCAGCCTTGAAGTATGTGCGTGAACGTGAACAGTTCGGCAAGCCAATTGCTGGATTCCAATTAATCCAGGAGAAGTTAGCTCGGATGGCTATGAACTCTCAAGCAACCTTGGCTATTGCCTTCCGTCTAGCCCAACAACAAGAAGAAGGAATTTACCGTGAGGAAGCTTCTTCAATGGCTAAGATGCATAATGGACTAAGAGCTCGTGAGAATGCTGCTCTAGCCCGAGAAGTATGTGGAGGTAACGGTATTCTTCTTAAATATGACGTTCCTCGCTTCATGGCTGATATTGAAGGTATGTACACTTATGAAGGAACTCACGAGGTTAACTCATTAATCATTGGTCGTTACTATACAGGCCAACAAGCCTTTATTTAAAGTAGCCTAGTTGATAGGAGGATATAATGTCTCAACAAGTTGTTCTCAAAGAAATTAAAGACGGTATTGCAACACTAACAATTAATAGACCCAAGGCCTTGAACGCCTTAAATCACGATGTCATTAATCAATTAGAAGCGGCTTTTGATGAAGTAGTGGAAGATGATCAAGTCCAAGCGGTAGTTCTCCGTGGATCAGGAGATCGTGCCTTTGTAGCCGGAGCTGACTTAAAATTCTTTGTTGAAAATGTTAAAGCTGGCACAACGAAGAAAATTGTGGAATTTACCGCTCAAGGGCATGACTTATTCCGTCGCATGGAAACGTCACCTAAGTTAACGATCGCGGTAGTAGATGGCCTTTCACTAGGGGGTGGCTCTGAGATCGCTCTAGCTCAACAAGCCATTATTGCTACTGAGAAGGGGTCGTTCGGTTTTCCAGAGTCTGGTCTAGGAATCTATCCTGGATATGGAGGGCTATTGCGGACCAATAAGCATATTGGACCTGCCTTAACTAAGTATTACGGCTTAACTGGACAGACAATTTCTGCTGAAGAGGCCTATGAATTAGGCATCGTTCAAAAATTAGTGAAGGCAGAAGAGATCGATCAAGCCATTAAAGACTTAGTGGAAGCAGGAGCTCCAGATAAGTACGCCGAACGTACCTTGCCAGAAAAATATCAAGCAATCCAAAAAGCATTTGACTCTGATCATATTCAAGCTACCTTGAAGGGTCAAGCGACGGACGGCTTAGATGAAGAGTTTGCAGCCAAGGTTGCTAAGAAGATCGGCTACAAGAGTCCCCATTCAGTTGAAATGATTCAAAAGATTGTTGATCAACAAACAGATCAATCCATTGATGAAGGGATTCGCACAGAATTAGATTATTTGGAACCGATGTTCCGCCACCCAGAAGCGGACCTAGGTCTCTCAGCAGCAGTTAATGGCGAGAGACCAGATTTCAGTAAAGTTTAACTAAGGATAGGGGAGTCCAGCTCCCCTATCTGTATTTCCATAGAAAGGTGGGGTAAAAATGACTATTAATGTCAACTGGTTCAAGGATCGTTGTACCTTGTATGGAGATAAGCTTGCTGTGATTGATCCAGAAAACCAACGTGAATTTACCTACCACGAATTACACCAACGGGCCTTAAATCTTACCCTTTACTTACAAGATCTAGGTGTTCAAAAAGGGGACCGGCTTGCTATCTTAGCCCCTAACCATGTAGCTTTTTTGGATTTAATTATTTCTGCTAGTATGATCGGATTTACCTTGGTTCCCCTTAATTGGCGCCTAGCGGGTCACGAATTAGCAGGGATTATTGCAGATTGTCAGCCCAAGTATATCTTATATTCAACTTTTAGACCACATACCTTATCCGAAATAAAAGAGATATTAGAGCCTGAACAGTTTTTGATGGATATTGATTCAGCTGAATATGAATTAACTGTTTCTGGCAATTCAATGGAGTCGCAGTTAAAGCTCGAGCCAGTGGATCAGGAAGATATTCTCTTTTTGATTTATACGAGCGGGACGACGGGTCAACCTAAAGGAGTCATGATCTCTCATCGGCATATGATCCATAATTGTTTGATTACGATTCCTTCATGGGGACTATCTAATCAGGACCGAACGGTCACTTTTTCGCCGATGTTTCATATTGCCGGCCTTCATGGATTAGTCTTGCCACTCTTATTTATCGGTGGTAGTATTGTGATCCAAGGTCAGTTTGATAGTTATCAAGCTATTGAATATATTGACGAATATCAACCAACCGTGATATTTATGGTTCCTACGATGTATTATAGTCTAATTGACCAATCTAATTTTCGTGAAGAAGCCTTTAAGAGTCTACGTTTCTTAGTATCCGGTGGGGCCCCTATGTCCGCTGAAGTCTACCAAGTCTTCATGAACATGGAGTTGCCAATTGTCGATAGTTATGGTCTCACTGAAGCGGGTTCTAATAATTTCTTTATGGCACCAGCTTATGCTCGCCTCAAACGCGGTTCAATCGGTCGACCAAACTTATTGGTTCCCACTAAAATTGTCGATGAATCGGGTCTCGAGGTGAAGTCTGGAGAAATCGGCGAACTATTGATTGGTGGCCCAGCTACCTTTAGTGGTTATTGGAACAAAGAAAGTTTAAGTGCTGAAGTTCTTGATCAAGGCTTTGTTCATACGGGAGATTTATTCCGTAAGGATGACGATGGTTACTATTATGTGGTCGGTCGGTCAAAAGATATGGTGATCACCGGTGGTGAAAATGTCTATCCCAGTGAAGTTGAGCAAGTTCTCAATCAACATGAGGCGGTCAGGGAATGTGTAGTCTACGGCTACCGTAACCCTAAATGGGGAGAGTCTGTAGCAGCAGCTGTGATTGTGAACCAAGGTTATCAAGGGGATGCGGATCAACTCAGTGAATTCATGACTGAACGTATTGCTGGTTATAAGACACCTAAAGTCTATCTGTTCTTAGAAGAATTCCCAACTAATTCCATCGGTAAGATTAATAAACAAGCCTTAGAATCTATGACACTTGATTATTTAAAATAAAGGAGAGAATTGTTGATGTTAAAACAAAAACAAGAAGAAGTTGTAATTGTTGGTGCAGCCCGTACACCAGTAGGTGCTTACTTAGGTGACTTAAAGACCGTTCCCGTTCAAGAACTAGGTGTAATCGCTCTAGAAGAAGCCATTAAACGTGCTAATGTTGCTAAAGAAGATATTGACGAAGTAATTGTAGGCCATGTGACTGGTTCTCAAACTACTAATAACTTAGGTAATATTATCGGTATCGACACTGGACTTCCAAGTTCGTCTACCGGAATGACCATCAACCGTATTTGTGGATCGGGAATCCAATCAGCTGTATCAGCAACTTTAGAGTTATTACACTCTAACAAGTCAATGATTGCAGCCGGAGGGGCAGAATCTCTATCACGTGCACCTTACCAATTACCAGAATCTGTTCGTTATGAAGGCTTCAAGATGGGCGATCAACAACTGATTGATGCTAACTTGGAAGGCCACCGCTCAGGGTCTGGAACTGGATCAGGGATTAACCACATGGGTAACACCGCTGAAAACGTGGCCCGTAAATATAACATTACTCGTGAGCGCTGTGATGAATTTGCGGTGGAATCTCAACGCAAGGCTGCACAAGCCATGGAAGATGGCAGCTTCGCTGAAGAAATTATTCCAGTAGAAATCAAGGGACGTAAAGGTCAAGTCACTGTCGTCGAAAAAGATGGCCACCCACGTCCAGGAACTAGCATGGAGTCTCTGGCTAAACTTCGTCCAGCCTTCGAAAAAGATGGCGTAGTAACAGCAGGTAACGCATCAGGCTTGAACGATGGCGCTGCCTTTGAAATCTTCACCCTCGGATCAGTGGCTGAAGAACAAGGCTTAGAAGTGATGGCTAAAGTGGTTGACTATCAAATCGCTGGTTGCGAGCCAGAATACATGGGCTTAGGACCAGTATATGCGATCAATCAATTATTAGACCGTCAAGGAATGAAGTTAACTGAAGATATTGATATCTTAGAAATCAACGAAGCTTTTGCGGCTCAAACGATTGGTTGCTTGATTGAATTAGGGATTGAAGAAGATTCAGCCTTCTACAAGAACAACTTCAACCTGCGCGGTGGAGCGGTTGCTTTAGGACACCCATTGGGAATGTCAGGAGCTCGTATTATTACTTCGATCCTTTACCAATTCAAGAATAATCCTGACAAGCGCTATGCGATTGCGTCAGCTTGTATTGGTGGCGGACAAGGAATTGCCCTTCTATTAGAAAATGGCTACTACAAGGGATAAAGCTAGCGATTAAATAGAGTCATCTAAAAATCGGACAAATTTTGCTAGAGAGTCTAGTAAAACTTGTCCGATTAATTTATTTTTGGGTATGAATAGGTAGTTGATCATTGAGAAGAGGATCATCTTTACTTAGTTTTGCTTTTTGCTTGCGTCCCTGACTCCAATAGAAGACTAGGATGATTCCGGTCATAATCAAGCCAAGCAAATAGGTGGTATTTGATAAGCGTAAGTTAAAGCCAATCGGTTCACTAAGAATGTAAACAACAACAGCTACTAGCATGAAGAGGCTAGGCAAGAGCGTGATCCAGTAATTGCGACTCTTCAAATAAAGGTAACGCGTTGATACTAGTAAGGATATAACCGCCGTTACTTGATTGGCCCAGTTGAAATAGCGCCATAAAATTTGAAAATCGATAAAGGTTAATACAAAAGAAATGGCGTAAAGGGGTAGGGTAACCAAGAGGACCTTTTGCAGACTGTCTTGTTTGACCTTCAAGTAATCTGCCAGTATCGCTCGCAAGCTTCTAAATGCTGAAAGTCCTGAGGAAAGAGGGAGAACAATTACGCCCAAAATCGCTAACGTTCCAAAGATAGGACCCAATAATAAATAAGATACTTGGTTTACTACGACTGAAGGCGTGCCAGCTTGAATCATTTGCGATAAAGTTTTTCCTTCAAAAAGGGTTAAGGCAGCTGCAAGCCAGATCATTGCGATGACTCCTTCAGCTATCATCATGCCATAAAAGGTATAGCGTCCTTCCTTCTCATTGGTAATCGTCCGCGAGACCATTGGTGCTTGAGTGGCATGAAAACCAGAAAGAGCGCCACAAGAAATAGTGAAAAACATACCTGGGAAGATAGCCAATTTATTTGGATGAAAATTTTTCAGGGTGGCGAGTGTGAGCTCCGGCATTTGACTTCCATAACTAGTCAGCAAGCGAAGTCCGATAGCAGCAGATGAAATAATCAAAATCGCACCAAACCAAGGATAAACCTTACCTAAGGCCTGGTCAATGGGTAGGATTGTTGAAATAAGATAATAGATAAATATTGCGATGACAATGGCCATCAAAGGAATAAAGTCTGGTGTGATCAACTGAATTAAGTTGGCCGGCGACATTACAAAGACGGTTCCCACAAGTAATAGTAATAGCATCGCAAAAATATTAACCAGGTGTTTCATCCATTTACCTAAGTACCTACCAGTCAATTCTGGCAAATGGGCACCATTGTTTCTCAACGAGATCATACCAATCATATAATCATGGACAGCCCCGGCAAAAATACAACCAAAAATAATCCATAAATAGGCGAGAGGTCCATACAAGGCCCCCATAATTGGGCCAAAGATCGGGCCATTACCTGCAATATTCAAGAGTTCTATAATGGCATTCTTTTGCTTGGACATTGGAACAAAGTCCAAATTATCACGCAAGGCCTCAGCTGGAGTCATCCGGTTGGGTTGAATAGCGAAGTTGTGTTCAACATACCTACCATAGAAAAAATAACCGACTAGTAAGAGACTAATCCCAACAATAAAAGTAATCAAAGAAATCCCTCCTAACATTAAAATCTTTGAATTGGGAGCATTATAGCACAATTGACTTGGCTTGAAACCCTTTCAAGGCTAATTTAATGGATTTAGGAGGGCATTGTTTGTTTTAATTCAGTTGATAGTCTTTTAAGTAATGGTCCAAATTGCCATCAGCAATCGCTTCTAGGACATCGAGCACAGCGTCTTGGTCATTAGAAGGAATCTGGTAGTGGCAATGAGCGGTTAGGTCCGGATCGGCATTAGCCATAGCAATATTGTAATTTACTTCTGGCATCATGGATAAGTCGTTGAGACTATCACCGAAGGCTACCGATTCTTCAGGCTGGATTTGGTAACGATCTTGCATAAAGCGGACGGCATGCCCCTTACCTGAATTCTCGTTAAGAATATCGATATAGATATTACCACTGGTTACCGAGATGGTTTGTGGGAAGGCTTGGTTTAATTCTTCAGCCAGAGCCTTGTTATCTTCTAAGGGAATATCATTGTGGATGGCTAGTTTATAAGCGATCTTATCTTCTGGAATATCTTGATATTGGTCGACTTCATAGAGTACATAATTATAAATTTTTGCGTCTTCAATACTGGGGTCATCCTTGCGGATATAGGATTCAAAGCCTGTACATACGTGAACATTAGCCTCACTATGGGCATAAATATAGTCAATAATTTCTAAGTAAAGCTCTCGTTCGAGGCCCTGGCTATCCAGTACTTGGTCTTCTTTAACGATAAAGCTGCCGTTATCTCCAGCGAAGTAGAGTTGTTGGGTAATATCGGGAGTGAATTGTTCTTTGAGTTGATGGTAGGAATTGCCACTAGCAATCAGGACAATCACGCCTTGGTCTCTCAATTCTTTGAAGACTCGAGCAAACCGTTGCCGGTCATAAGATTTATCCGTTCGCAGAAAGGTTTCGTCCATATCAATGGCAATTAATTTAATAGTCATTATTGGCACCTCATTTTTTTCTTATAAGCTTAGTCTACCAAATTAGAAATTTTCTACAAGGGAATCGGATCAAAGTGGTCTATCAGGATAAGACTTGGTATAATAAGCTTTGAGGAGGGATTTTATGATTAACTTTGACGCAGGCAGTGGTAATAATTATCTGTTGAATGATGGGTTTGAAATTCCCAAGCTAGGTCTAGGCACTTATAAATTGCAAGGCTTGGATGGCGTCCGTCGAATGAGTTCAGCTCTCGATAGGGGCTACCGCCTCTTGGATTCAGCCTTCAATTACGAAAACGAAGGAGCAGTAGGAGCGGCCATCCGTCAATCAGGTGTTCCAAGAGAAGAGATCACAGTGACATCCAAATTACCGGGTCGTCACCATGTCTATGAAGAAGCGGTTCCTTGTATCCAGGAATCACTCTTACGTCTGGGCTTAGACTACTTGGATTTCTACTTGATTCATTGGCCTAATCCCATCGAGGACAAATACCTTGAAGCCTGGCAAGCATTAATTGATGCTCAAAAAATGGGTCTGATCCGCTCGATTGGGGTGTGTAATTTCTTACCAGAACATATCGACCGCTTAGTAGAGGAGACAGGTGTCGCTCCAGTTGTTAACCAAATCGAGCTTCACCCCTACTTTAATCAAGAAGAGCTAGTCAGCTACCACCAAGATCGAGGGATTATTATTCAGTCTTGGAGTCCTATCGGCCGTTACAACCAAGCTAGCCAAGAGCCGGTTATCAAGGAGATTGCCAGTCAGTATGGTCGCTCAGCCCAGCAAGTTATCTTGAATTGGCACATTCAAAAAGGCTTCCTGCCCATCCCTAAGTCCGGTCATAGTGGACGGCAGTGGGAGAACCTACAAGCACTAGACTTTGAACTAAGCCAAGAAGCGATTCAAAAAATCGACCAATTAAACCGACCAAATGGGCGCAATAAAGATCAAGATCCAGCTGTTTATCAAGAGTTTTAACGGCTAAGTTCAATAGGATCCTATAACCCCGTCTCTTGTAATTACGAGTCCAAGCTAGAAGAAACAATTCTTTCTCAAGATTAAATAGACCCCCTGAAGTTGGCGCTCCAGCTTCAGGGGGTCTTAGTGTATGTTAATAAGGGATTTTGCTGACTAAACTTTTTTCGCGAGGATGATCTAAGTCATTATACTAGCCTTCGGACTTCTAGCCGAACAAGTGGGTTCATTGGATCGCTTGAGATTGATTATTCTTCAAATAATTCATCAATCGAATAATTATGATAGATCCGATAAATGGATTCAGCAATCAGATCGCTCACAGAGACAATATCCATCTTGTCGAGTATTTTTTCTTCTGGGATCAAGACGGAATCGGTTAGGAGGATTCCTTCCAGAGGGGCCTCTTCTAGTCGTTGGAGCGATTCATCGGATAGAACGCCGTGAGTGGCGCAAGTATAGACTTCTGTGGCGCCCTTGGCTAACATCTCAACAGATATGGTCGCTGAGGTGATCCCGGTGTCAATGATATCATCAACAATGATAGCTGTACGACCCTTGATATCTCCTACCACATTCAGAATCTCACGGTTACCATCACTAGTGGTTCGCTGGTCAATAATAGCAATCGGCGCATCCAGGAGTTCAGCTAGGTGGCGCGCTCGCTTAACACCGCCATGGTCTGGGGAGACAACAACTAGCTTCTTATTAAGAAAGCCGTGGTCTTGATAATATTGGGCCAAGATTTGATCGCCAATAATATGGTCGACAGTAATATCAAAGAATCCTTCAAGTTGCGGTTCATGTAGATCCAAGGTGATCACTCGGTCAGCACCAGCCATTTGTAACATATTGGCTAGGAGTTTTGCAGTAATCGGTTCACGGGACTTGGTCTTACGGTCTTGGCGACCATAAGCGAAATAGGGCAAGACTAAGTTAATCGATTTGGCACTAGCTCTCCGCAGGGCATCAATCATGATCATAACTTCCATGAGCCGATCATTGACCGGATCATTAATCGATTGAATCACATAGATATGGTCGCCCCGAATACTTTCCTCGATGCTAACGATAATTTCCCCATCTTTAAAGTGAGAGATTGTCAAGTCGGCTAGTTCAGTGTTAAGGGCTTTAGCAATTTTATTAGCCAATGGTTGATTGGAGCTCAAGGCAAATAGTTTCATATTAGCTTCTTTGTTGGACATGGTCTTCCTCCCATAATATGCTTCGAGTCTAGTATAGCATATTTTTTAAGCTATGACTCAAGGAATTGGAAGGGGTTACAATAAAAAATCAGTAAATTTTGCTTTGAGTTAAAGCGAGGGACTGTTAAACTAGGAGCATACTAGCCATAAAGAGGTGTAGCATGAAAGAGCAGAAATTTTATATTATTTCGGATTCAGTGGGTGGAACGGGCAATCGCGTGACCAACGCTGCGATTGCTCAGTTTCCGGAATTGGATCATTCAGAATTGAAGACTTTCCCCTTTGTTAATAATCCCGAAGATCTCCTAGTCGCCTTGATGGGGGCAAAAGAAGCGGATGCGATCGTTGTTGCCACACTCGTTGATCCAGAATTAAACGAGAAGGCCATCCAGTTTGCACAAGAAAATAATATTTATCTTATTAACCCGATGGAAGACTTAATGGAGAAAATAACTGAAAAATTAAATATCCAACCCATCGGCGAAAGTGGTCGTCGCCATTCATTAAACGATGAAGAAAAGGAAAAGCTTGAAGCTATTGAATTTACTATGAAGTATGATGACGGACAAGACCGCGAAGGAATTCTAGGAGCCGATATACTGATCCTAGGCATTTCCCGTACTTCGAAGACCCCTACCAGCATGTTCTTAGCTCATCAAGGCTTCAAGGTCATGAACTTGCCCTTGATTCCTGAATCCGAATTACCCGCGGAAGTTTATCAGATTTCACCTAAGCGTATCTTTGGTTTGTTAGCGGAAGCGGATTATATCCAAAGCATCCGCAGTGAACGCTTACGTTTCCTAGGTCTTCCAACTACCGCTCGCTATGCCCAACTAGACCGGATCCAGGAGGAAATTGACTATTCTAAAACGGTCTATGAAGACTTGGGCTGTACCATTATCGAAGTTGCTAACATATCGATTGAAGAAGTAGCAGAGAAGATCGCTGACCGATTTATGGAACAAATGAGAAAGGCAGATTAATGATTAAAGCAATTGGATTTGATTTGGATGATACCCTATACGACCGAAGCATTAGTTATAAGAATGTGTTTGATTTAATGCAAGCTAGAATCAAGCCATTACCGGTGACTTATGAAGAATTCTATCCTCGCTTTGAATACTATTCCAACTTGGAATACGAATCCTTTATTAGAGGCGAGAAGTCGGAGTGGGACTATAAAGTGCAAAGAGTCCTATCTACCTATGAATCCTTTGACCATCCCATCGACCGTGAAGAGGCCATCATTTATACCGGTCTTTACTTGTTTTTCCAGGAGAATCTAGTCTTACGGCCGGGCATGGTCGAGCTTTTGGATCGGTTACGGGATCAAGCTGTGGACTTGTTTATCTTAACCAATGGTCCAAGTGACAGCCAACGCAAGAAAATTAAGCAACTAGGACTTGATAAGTGGATCGATGAAAAGAATTGGTTCATTTCTGAAGAATTAGACGCCACCAAGCCAGAAGCGAATATCTTCAAAAAAGTTGAACGTCAAATTGGCCATAACGGAGAGGATGTGCTCTATATCGGCGACAATTACCGTAATGATATTGAAGGGGCTCACCAAGTGGATTGGCAATCCATCTATCTTAACGTTCATGGGGAGACTTCAAAAGGATATGAGCAAGCAGAAGTAGAGACCGTTCAAGAAATGGCCACGGCCCTAAATAAAGTGTTACAACTTAAATAAGATTTGATTGCTAAAACTAAAAGCCCTGTGTGATGACAAAATGAATCGTCATCACACGGGGCTTTTTACAGTTAAGCTAGGGGATGATCAACTAGAACATTCAGACGGTTTTGCAACCAGCAAATGACTTGTTCATCCGGCATATCGTCGATCACAAAAGTTTCCTTGTCAGGTATAGCAGGGAGAATATAGGTAGTTAGGATGATATCTGCTTGAGAATCTTGAATCTGTTGCCAATTAAAAGGTCCAGACATGGCCTGAATATTTGCCAAATCTCCAATCGCTGGAGCTAGCATCTCCTTATATTTGTTGGAGAGGAAGCGATTATTGGTGTAGATGGCAATTCTAGGTTGAGTCTTGTGATAAGCAAGATCATACAACAAGCTAGGCCAGAGCGTAATTAAATAGTACATCATTAAATCCAAACGAATATTGGTAATATTATCGGTTAAATCACTGGCAAAGCGAATCAAACTTAATTGCATATCACGAAGGAAGTAACCGTTAATCTTCTGGATTTGTGAGAAGAAATTAGATTTGACATTACCTCTGATGCCAAGGAAGAAGTTATTGACTTCACTAGATTTAACACAGTGGTTATACATGGTGGTAACCATCAGATCAATCGCTTCTTGACTCAAGGGAGAGAGTCGGTATTTTCTCTGCAGGTGGATTAAGTCACTCTGAAATTGTTCCAGTATCGCATCTTGTCCCTTGGCTCGGCTGAAGGCTAACCAGTCTTGACAGTTAAGGCAGATTGAATCTTCAACCAGGCCAACCAAAGATTGGAAGATAATTTCTTGATTAAAGGGCAAACCGATACGGTTAAATATCTTTTCAAGATCATGTTTGACTTCAGCATCATAGCTAAGTAGGTTCAATCGCTTGTCAGATAGATCCCAATGGGCTCGGTCTACATAGTGATTCTTTAGAATCCGGTCGATGTTGACGCCCAGTCGGATATACATTTGAGGATTTTCAACAAAGACATTCAGATAATCGCTAGTTTGAGCCAAGGCTTGGTATAGGTCAATGACATCCTCGTAAGTAACGGTATCAAAAGGCCAATGAATGAGATCCACATAAGATTTGATAAAAAGGGGATAGAAGTGACGAACACTAATTTCTGGCCCTTGTAATTCTAAGTTGGTAGAAATACGTAGATCCATCTCAGCGTAGGCTAAGTATTCATTGATTTCACTAATCGATCGGTAAACGGTCGACCGGCTGGTAAAGTAGTCATTGGCTAGTTGGTCCACTGATAAGTCTCGTTCATGGAGAACACGTTCTAAGACTTGAAAGTTTAACGATTGGCTGGAATATTCTCTAAAGAAATGAATATAAGAAACGTTGGCCAATAGCTCAACATCAACACCAATCTGGGTTCGGTGGAAGGCGATTAAGCGGGGGAAGCGCTCTTCGATATCATTGAGATCGGATGAAATGATCCGAGTGGAACACCCCATTATATCGGCTAACTCGGATAATTTCACGAATTCCGCAGCCTGCTTATCTAGAAAATAAGACAAAATATCTAATTGTCTTTGTTCTTTTTTCGTTAAAAGAGAGTCAATCATTAGACTCCCTCCTTCCTAATAAAAGGGAATGATAAGTAACTAAATCTTAAATTGAAAATAATCCATCAAGAAATGGGCTAGCCCATCTTGGTCATTGGTCAAGGGAGTTACCTGGTCGGCTACTGCCTTGACTTCCTCAGTCGCATTTTGCATGGCAACACCCAAGCCAGCGTATTCCAGCATCTCTAGGTCGTTATTCTCATCTCCAAAGGTTAAGATAGCTTCTCTGGGGATGCGGTAGAATTCAGCTACCCGATCGACCCCAACAGCCTTATTAATACTTTTGTGGACCACTTCTAACATCGGAAGGATCCCACCCCAAGTACGAACAGAGACTTGATCACCGTAGCGGCGTGTAATTTCTGCTTCTACGGACTTCTCCTTGTCTTTGGCGGTGAAGATACTGATGGCGGTTGGATTTTGTCTGAGGGATTCTCGTGATAATCGCTTGATGGTCGACTTATCCTTCGGGTAAAAAGGGCTGTCTGGTAAATTGGATGAAGTGGTGTAAAGTTGTCTTTGCCCTTCAACCGCAATGAGGTCGATATCTAAGTCTTCTTGGTTGGCTAGAAGTTCAAAGGCAATTTCTTTATCGAGTTCTTGGTGGTAGCTGGCCAACCAACGGTCGCGTTCAGGAAATTGGCAAAGCGCTCCGTTGAAATTAATCATGGGGCTTTGAATGCCGATCTGGCGATAAATATCAATGGCATTACGGTAGGGTCTACCGGTGGCGATCACAACTAAATGTCCCATCTCAGCAAGAGAGCGTAGGGTTTGAATGGTGGTATAGCTGACCTTGGATTGGTCGTTTAAGGTTGTACCGTCAAGGTCAATGGCAATCAAGTGTTGTTGCATGAGTGACATCCTTTCTTTCTGTCATTTGATTATAGCGAATTTTATCCAGACTCTCAAATTATTCATTTCTCAAGCCTTTCAATCTATGCTATGATAAATGAGCAGTGGAGGTGGATAAATGAGTGACCTATCAATGGAAGATAAAATAACCCAACAATTGCAATATGTCATCGATCCCGAACTTGGTATTGATATTGTTAACCTAGGCTTAATCTATGAAGTCTCTTATGATGAAGACAAGCGGGAAGCAGAGGTCCTAATGACCTTGACGACCATGGGCTGTCCCTTGGCTGATATTATTGAAATGAGTGCTTATGAGGCAGTTACCCAATTAGACGAAGTGGACTCGGTTAAAGTTAATTTGACCTTTGACCCTCCTTGGCGGGTTGACTTTATGAGTCGTTATGCGCGTATTGCTTTAGGAATTCGTTAAGAGTAAGTAAAATAAAACCCCGACCCTGAACTCTAAAACCTTACATGGTTCAAGAGCTTGATCAGGGTCGGGGTTCTTTTTATTGAGATGAATTCTCCCGGGTTTGGTAATCTTGGATCACCTGAGTAAATTCTTGCCAGTATTTATTGGCTTTGACTTGACCGACTCCTTCAATTGTCAGAAATTGGTCATAGGTGACAGGTTGATCGCGGGCCATATCCAAGAGACTTCGGTTATTGAAGATGATATAAGCGGGCACTCTTTCAGCCTTGGCTAATTCACTGCGGCGCTGTCTGAGAGCTTCATAGAGTGATTCTTCTTCTGGGCGAATGCTTAAGTCGATGTTTTTATGTGGGACTTTTTGAGAAACTTGTTTCTTAACCTTGATGGATAGCTTTTCTTGTCCGGTCAAGATGCTTTTGGCTTTCTCAGTGACTAGTAGGGCCCGGTGGCTATTGACCTTCAGATAGCCTTGGGCCGTGAGTTGAGAGAGGATATCCTTGATTCGCTTATCAGGCTGATCCTTCAAGAGGCCAAAGGTAGATAATTGTTCAAAGTCCCAGTCTTGAACTCTGGAATTTGGCCGTCCCTTGACGACATCACAAATCATTCCCATACCGAAGGCATGCTTCATTCGAATAATACAAGACAGAATAATTTGTGCTTGCTTGGTTACATCAACCATCCGGTATTCCTTTAAACAATGCGAACAATTCATGCAGTCAGCATTCAAATGCTCACCAAAGTAAGCTAATAAGTAACGTCTCAAGCAAGAGGTCAAATAGACATAATGAATCATGACTTGCAAGCGGTCTTCGACGTGGGGATCCAAACTATCTTCAATTAAATAGCGGGCTTGGATAATATCCTGAGCGCCAAATAGGAGGATCGCTTCACTATCCAAGCCGTCCCGACCGGCCCGGCCAGCTTCCTGATAATAAGATTCCAAGTCCTTGGGCATGTTATAATGGATGACCTTCCGCACATCAGTCTTATCAATCCCCATCCCAAAGGCATTAGTCGCAATCATAATATTGACACGGTCAAACTGAAAGTCATCTTGAGCGTCCTGACGTTCCTGGTGACTACGACCAGCATGGTAATACTGACACTGGTAGCCAGACTTCTTCAAGTCTTCATAGAGACTTTCTACTCGTTTGCGGGAATTAGCATAAATAATCGTTGCTTCATCGTGATTAATGAGACGTTTCAATTCGGCTAACTTATTGGCCGGTTCTCTCACCGTGAACTTGATGTTGGGCCGATCAAAGGAATTAACAAAAATGGCCGGATCAATCAACTGGAGCTGGTGGATGATATCTTGGCGTACTTCTTCTGTGGCAGTGGCGGTGAAGGCTGCCATGACCGGCCGATCGTCTAATTGGCTAACAAAATCATGGATGGCTCGGTAGCTGGGTCTAAAGTCATGTCCCCATTGAGAAACGCAATGGGCCTCATCAACAGCGATAAAATCGATCCGAATGTCTTGCATATCTCTTAAGAAGGCGTCATTTTCCAACCTTTCTGGAGCAATATAGAGAATCTTAAGCTCTCTGGATTGAACTTGTTGGAGAGTAGCAAAATAAGATTCACTGGATAGGGAAGCATTTAAGTAACCCGCAGGAATACCGGCTCGAGTTAAGCTATCGACTTGGTCTTTCATCAAGGAGACCAAGGGGGAGATCACTAAGGTTAAGCCAGAAAATAAGAGGGCGGGTACTTGATAACAAATTGACTTTCCGCCTCCAGTCGGTAGAATACCTAGTAGATCTTGGCCTTGGAGAATGGTCTGGATAATTGCTTCTTGTCCCGGTCGAAAAGACCGGTAACCAAAATATTCTTCTAAAGTGTTTGTTAAGTTCATCTTCCACCTCCTGATCCATAACAGGCTAAGTATATCAAAAAATTTGTAAAAAGCGAAAAACTTGATAAACTGTATATGATAAACAAATAAAAGCGGAAAGGCTTGAATGATGAAGAGAAGAAGTATTGATTATTATTATTTAAAAATGAAAACCCATTTCATCGAGGTTCCCTACTATGATCATGAGCGTCGGGTACGGGTGCTTCTGCCAGAAGATTATGATCAGGAAGAGGAGACCTATCCCGTTCTCTATATGCATGATGGACAAAATGTCTTCTATAGTAAGGAAGCTTACGTTGGTCATTCTTGGAAAGTAATCAAAGCCCTCAAGCAATACAAAGATCTACCTAAGATGATAGTGGTAGCGATTGATAATAGTGAGTACCGTTTGGACGAGTATGCGCCTTGGCAGACCGATACGCATAAAAATACGGAATTCAGTGAAGCCGGTGGCGATGGGGCGGCTTACGGGCAATGGGTAGTTGAGACGGTGAAGCCATTTATTGATGCGACTTACCGCACCAAGTCAGACCGAGCTAATACCTTATTAGCGGGTTCTTCCATGGGTGGCTTAATTACGGCTTATATGGGGGCGGCTTATCCAGAGATCTTCGGTGTTCTCGGTGTCTTCTCATCTGCTTCTTGGTTTAGTGAGCAAGCCTTCCAGACCTACATCGGTACTCATCCGCTGAATTCAGCTACTAAAGTCTATATCCAAGTGGGAACAGATGAAGGAGACGATATGGATGCGGAGTTTATTCAAGGATCCATGAACCAAGCTTATATCGATTCTTCCTTAATGTATTACCAAAACCTAGTTGCCAATGGTCAACCCATGGATAAGTTATGGTTACGAATTCTGGCCAATGAGACCCACCATGAGAAGTATTGGGCGCTTCATTTCCCGACCTTCTTACACTGGGCCTTTGACCTACCTTTTGATATCCAGCAACTGATTGATTCCAGTCCAGTTGAATAATCGCTAGTGAAACACGGTCTCTAGGGTCGTGTTTTATTTAGCTTCTATTTGGCTAGTAGCAAGAGCTTAGAAAAGGGGTCTCGCTTGGGTCTGATATGATTATTGGTATAATGGAAGTGTAAAAGGTGCTTGTGGTTACGACAAAGGAAAGGGGTTTCTAATGAAAGTTGCATTAATTGCTCATGATGAGAAAAAAGCGGATATGGTGGAATTAGCTAGCAAGTTCAAGGACGTTCTCAATCAACATCAGCTGTATGCTACTGGTACAACAGGTAGTCGCATTATTGAAGCCACCGACCTGGAGGTCCATTGTTATAAATCAGGACCACTTGGCGGTGACCAGCAGATTGGTGCGGCGGTCTCTGATAATGAGATGGACCTTGTTATCTTCTTGCGAGATCCGTTGACACCACAACCTCACGAACCTGATATTTCAGCCTTGATGCGCTTGTGCGATGTCTATGAGATCCCCATGGCTACCAACAAGGCAACTGCCCAAGTCTTGCTCCAAGCTCTAGCAGCAGGTCTTTTGGACTGGAGGCAAGAGCTTCATGGTCATTCTTGGGAAGAAGTGGAAGATTTGAATGAGGATATTCCGCAGGAAAAGAATGGGAGAGAAAATAAAAGTCAAAAAAGGTCAAACTTTTCATTGAAATATTTTTAATCATAGTGTATAATATAGTTAAGCTCTTAAAGAAGGGCTTAACTTTTGGGTTTATCACCCTGACCAATTTTGACTAAAAGAAAGAAGAGGAGGATTTAGATGGTTGATAAAATGACTACGGCCATGCAAGAAGCTCTGGCCCAAGCTCAACAAGTAGCAATTACCAGACAACATCAAGAAATAGATATTCCTCACTTATGGCGAATCTTTGTTCAACCCGATCACTTTGCTTACCGCTTATATGACCGGATGGACGTTCCAATGGATTCCCTTAAACAATTAATTGAATTAGAAATTGACAAAATTTCTCAAGTAACAGGTTCTAATATTCAATATGGACAGCAGATCTCCCAACGCTTGGCGCGTTTGTTCCAAGATGCAGGACAGATTGCTGAATCTTACCAGGACCAATATCTAGCTACTGAAGTTGTCCTACTAGCCTTATTTGAACAAGAGCACAATCCAATCACACAATTCTTGCTTCAATCAGGCTTAAGTAAAACAAAATTCAAAGAAAGTATTGATGAATTGAGAGGAGGAGAGCGTGTGACTCAACAAAACCAAGAAGCAACTTATGAGGCATTAGAACAATATGCCATCAACTTAAACGACCAGGTCAAAGAAAACAAATTAGATCCCGTTATTGGTCGTGATGAAGAGATCCGTGACGTTATCCGGATTCTAACACGTAAAACTAAGAATAACCCTGTTTTAATCGGGGAACCCGGTGTAGGTAAAACGGCAATTGTCGAAGGACTGGCTCAACGGATTGTCCGCCGAGACGTTCCGGAAAACTTGAAAGACAAGCAAATCTGGTCCTTGGATATGGGAGCTCTAATCGCTGGAGCCAAATACCGCGGGGAATTCGAAGAACGATTAAAGGCGGTTCTCAAGGAAGTAACTAAGTCTGAAGGTCAAATCTTACTCTTTATTGATGAAGTCCACAACGTTGTGGGGGCTGGTAAGACAGAAGGCTCAATGGATGCCGGTAACTTACTCAAGCCAATGCTTGCTCGTGGTGAATTGCATTTAATTGGTGCTACCACTTTAGATGAATACCGTGAATATATCGAAAAAGATAAGGCCTTGGAACGTCGTTTCCAACGAGTCATGGTTCAAGAACCGGATGTCGAAGATACGATTTCTATCTTACGTGGTCTTAAGGAACGTTTTGAGATCCACCACGGGGTTAACATCCATGATAATGCCCTAGTGGCGGCTGCAACCTTATCTGACCGGTACATTACCGATCGTTTCTTACCGGATAAGGCGATCGACTTAGTGGACGAGGCCTGTGCGACCATCCGGATGGAATTGAATTCCGTTCCAGTGGAAATGGATGTCGTAAACCGTCGCTTGATGACCTTAGAGATAGAAGAAGCAGCTCTTAAGAAAGAAACGGATGACGCAAGTAAGAAACGGCTTGAAGCTCTTCAAGAAGAACTAGCAGACCTACGTCAAGAAGCTAATGAATTGAAGATGCGCTGGGAAGCAGAAAAAGAAGACGTGAACGAATTGCGTGACAAACGTCAAGCCTTAGATTCTGCCCGTAACCAATTAGAAGAAGCAGAAAGTCAATATGACCTTGAAAAAGCGGCCGAACTCCGTCACGGATTGATTCCTAAACTTGAAAAAGAACTCAAGAAATTAGAAGCTCAACACGAAGAGTCTAAAGACGGCTCACGCTTAACTCAAGAGTCTGTCACTGAAGATGAGATTGCAACAGTCGTAGGACGCTTAACAGGTATCCCAGTGAACCGTTTAATGGAAGGCGAACGTCAAAAGTTACTCCGTCTAGATGAAACCTTGTCTAAGCGTGTAATCGGTCAAACCGAAGCCATTGACCGGGTCACTGAAGCAGTTCTCAGATCGAGAGCCGGCATTCAAGATCCTAATCGACCGATTGGTTCCTTCTTATTCCTAGGACCAACCGGTGTTGGTAAGACTGAGTTGGCTAAGGCCTTAGCGGAAGTCTTATTTGACGCAGAAGATCATATGGTTCGTATTGATATGTCTGAATACATGGAGAAACATAGTGTCTCTCGTTTAATTGGAGCCCCTCCTGGATACATTGGACACGAAGATGGCGGTCAATTAACGGAAGCTGTTCGTCGCAATCCTTATTCAATCGTCTTATTAGATGAAATCGAAAAAGCGCACCCAGATGTCTTTAATGTCTTATTACAAGTCTTAGACGATGGACGCTTAACTGATTCTAAAGGACGCAATGTCGACTTCAAAAACACCGTTATTATCATGACTTCAAATGTGGGTAGCCATGTTCTATTAGAAGGGGTGGATGAGGAAGGTAATATTTCTCATGAAGCCGAACAGGAAGTTCAAAACTTATTGAAACAATCATTTAAGCCAGAATTTCTTAACCGGATTGACGATATTATCTTATTCTCTCCATTGAACTTGGATGTTATGACCAAGATTGTCTTCAAGTTCATCAATCAATTAGAAGCTCGTTTGGAACATCAGGAAATTCATCTTGAAATTACCGAGGAAGCGGCTCATTGGTTGGCTGAAATGGGATATGATCCAGTCTATGGTGCTCGCCCACTTCAAAGATTTATCACTAAGCAATTAGAAACACCGTTAGCTAAAGAAATAATAGCCGGTCATATCATGCCTAACTCTGTAGTGAAGGTCAGGTTAGAAGATGATCAATTGAAGTTTAAGATGGAAGAACAAGAAACAGAATAAAATTTATAAGCGCTCAAGGTACTTCGTTACTTTGAGCGCTTTTTTATATTTTTATTAGGCATACCTAATTATTTTAGGACAAGCCTTTATTTTTGCTTATAAGACTGGTATATTGTAGGCAACCCTTAAGGGAAAATAGATCTTAGAAAGAAGCGTTAGTTAGATGATTAATCAAGAACTATTGCAAGAATTTCACCGTCGCTACCAAGATAATCCGGCCAACTTGGCTGTTGAATCCGCCATTCGCTCGGTCGGGATCAACCAAGCCAGCTTAAGCTATGAAGTCCGCCAAGCTCATGATTTCAAGTTTTCAGATGAGACTGAGCGAGGAGCTATTACCAACCAGAAATCAAGTGGCCGTTGCTGGATGTTTGCTGCCTTGAACACCGCCCGGGTATCAACGATGGAAAAGCTACATCTTGAGACCTTTGAATTTTCACAAAACTATACCTTGTTCTGGGATAAGTTAGAAAAATCCAACTTCTTCCTCACAAGTATCATCCAGACCGTTGAAGAAGATCAAGATTCGCGCTTGGTCTGGCACCTCCTACAAAAACCTTGTGAAGATGGGGGTCAATGGGAAATGTTTGCTGGTCTCCTCAACAAGTATGGTTCTGTTCCTAAGGAAGTTATGCCTGAGACATTCCATTCTTCCAATACCCAAGTACTTAACCAAGTCATTGAGACGAAACTGCGTGAATTTGCTGCTCGTTTACGGCAAATGCATCAAGCAGGAGCTAGTCTGGAAGAATTAGAAGCTAAACGAGACGAACAACTTTACTTTATCTATAATGTTCTGGTTAAGGCACTCGGTCAAGTGCCAGAACGCTTTAGCTATAAATACCGAGATAAGGACGGCGAGTTTCACCGGATCGATGATATTACGCCACAAGCATTTTTCAAGGAATATACTAGCATGAAGACTGATAAGATGGTAAGTCTTCTTAATGCACCAACGGAAGACAAGCCATACAATCAAACCTATACTGTAGATTATCTTGGAAGTATTGTAGAATCCGATCCTGTCAAATACTTGAATGTTCCGATTCAAGACCTAAAAGAAACGGCTATTAAAGCCATTAAAGATGGTTACCCGGTCTGGTTTGGTTCAGATGTCGGCAAGATGAGCGAACGTAAGATGGGCCTCTTAGATAACAACATGTACCGTTACCAAGATACCTTGGGTGAGAACTTTACATTAAGCAAGGCCGAACGCCTCGATTATAGTGTTAGTCTACTAACCCATGCGATGGTCTTAGTTGGTGTTGATTTGGACAAGGATGGCAAACCTCTTTCTTGGAAGGTTGAGAATTCATGGGGTAAAGATGTTGGTAAGGATGGGATCTTCTCCATGTCTGATGAATGGTTTGACGAATATACCTTCCAAATCACGGTACCGAGCGAGTACGTCAGCCAAGAACTACTAGCCGACTACCAAAAAGAACCGGTCCACTTAGCTCCTTGGGACCCTATGGGATCCTTGGCTTATGTAAAATAAACAAGCCATTCAACTACCTGAATCTAGGCTAAGTCTAGGTTTAGGTAGTTTTTGTTTGGAAAGGCAGTAGCAGTAGTGGTCTAATCTTATTCCTTTTACTCAAATTGACTAATTGAATATTAAACTATGCTTAAATTTAACTCATTATGCTATAATCTTCTCAAGTGATAAAAGGAGGTATAAAATGAAAGTTGCAACAGATATTGGCGGAACATTTACTGATTTGGTCTTTATTAATGATGAGGGTGACATTTCCTTTGATAAAGCGAGTACGACACCTTCTGCATACGAGCAAGGTGTACTAGAGGTTCTGAAGCAAAATAATATGACCAATGAGAGCATTGAAAGCTTTATACATGGTACGACAGTTATTATTAATGCTTTAACCGAAAGAAAGGGCGCGAAGGTTGGTCTTATAACAACGAAGGGATTCAGAGACGTACTTGAGATTGCTAGGGGTAATCGACCAGATCTCTTCAATGTAAAATACCAAAAGCCTGAACCATTTGTAGAACGCTATCTCAGACGAGAAGTCACTCAAAGAATGGATTTTCAAGGCAAAATTCTCACAGAATTAGATGTTGAAGAAGTGAAGTTGATTATTGATGACTTTAAGAATCAGGGAGTTGAAGCAATTGCTGTTGCTTTGCTACATTCTTATGTAAATGATGAGCACGAGCAAAAAATTGGATCAATCATTAACGAAGTTTGGCCGGAAATACCAGTGAGTTTGTCAAGTCAAATTATCAGTGAATGGCGTGAATATGAGCGTACTAATACAACCGTTTTAAACAGTTATGTTCAACCAATTGCTGAGTCCTATATTAATCAACTTAATCTAGAATTAGATAAACATTACCAGATCGATAAAAAATATATCATGCAGTCCAATGGTGGAACAACAACTTTTCCACAAGCTAAAAAGTATCCCATCCAATTAGTTGAATCTGGACCAGTCGCGGGAATCTATGGGACGGCAGTTTTAGGAAAGCTAATAGGTGAAGAAAATTTAATCGCATTTGATATTGGAGGAACGACAGCTAAGTGTTCATTAATTGAAAATGGAGAAGTCAAGGTTTCGACAGATTATTATATAGAAAAGACACATAGACACGCCGGCTATCCAATCAAGGTTCCAGTGGTTGATATAGTTGAGATTGGTAATGGTGGGGGGTCAATTGCGTGGCTCGATCCAGCTGGCTCTTTGAAGGTAGGACCTCAATCTGCTGGAGCTTATCCTGGACCAGTTGCTTATAATTTAGGGGGGCGGAAAGTAACAACGACTGATGCCAACTTATATACTGGGAGACTCACCAAAGATAACTTTGATTTCGAAGTTAATCTGGATTCAGTTGCAGAGTGCATAAATAATCAACTAGCTAAACCTTTAAAGGTGACTACTGAAGAGGCAGCCTTAGGGGTCATCCGAATAGCAAACTCTAATATGTTGAATGCTTTAAAACTAATTTCTACCCGTAAAGGCTATGATCCTAAGGATTTTAGCCTAGTGGCCTTTGGCGGTGGCGGACCTATGCATGCGGCATTATTGGGTGCGGAACTAGGTGTGAAGAAAGTGATTATACCACTGGCTTCTTCTGTTTTTGCTGCCTGGGGCATGCTAATGACTGATTTACGACAAGACTATATTCGAACCTCCATTCAAGATTTTACTGAAGATACGATTGATGGATGGGATCACTATTGGGAACTTCTAAAAAATCAAGCTTATCAGGAAATGACGGACAAAGGACTAGCTAATGAAGAGGTAGAGCTTCATTATCAACTAGATATGCGCTATCAAGGTCAAGAACATACTGTTAAAGTTTCAATGGATGCAAAAGATTCTTACCAGACTCTGTGTCAGAAATTTCATCAGGAGCACAAAAAATCATATACCTTTGATTTAGTTGGAACACCGATTCAAATAGTCAATTATCATCTCACAGCTATCGGACACACTGATAAACCGACCATCCAGCCACTTAATCAGTCTGAGCGGTCACTTAAGAGAGCATCTCTAGGACAACGTCGCGTCTTTTTTGAAGATAGAGGCTGGTTAGAAACAAGTATCTATAATCGAAATTATTTTCCGGCTGATCAAGTAGTTAACGGGCCGGCTATCATTGAGGAAAAAACAACGAGTACAATCGTCTATCCAGGTCAGCTGGTTTATAGCGACAAATATGGTAATTTAATTATTGAAATGGAGGGTTAATTTTATGGGCAAAAATACGGATATCTTTACTCTGGAAGTGATCAAAGATTCTCTTCAAGCATTGGGAGAGGAAATGTTTACTACTGTTGCTCGTACATCAATGAGCCCGGTTATTTATGAAACACTCGATTACGCTAGTGGATTAACGGATAAAGACGGCAATCTTTTAACCCAAGGGGATGGGATTACTGGATTCATTGGGATGTTATCTTCAATGGTCAAGGAAACTTTAAATAAGTTTGGTGATCAATTGTTTCCAGGTGATCTAATTATCATAAATGACCCCTATCAAGGGGGTGGGTCCCACTTATCGGATGTGGGGCTGGTATTGCCAATTTTTTACCAGGGAGAAATAGTTGCTTTCTCAGCTAATAAAGCTCACTGGACAGAGGTAGGTGGCATGGATCCGGGATCCTTTACCAACCGCTCAACTGAAATTTATCAAGAAGGCCTTCAGTTTTCATGTATTAAATTATTTAACCGGGGAGAGATTAATGAGGGTATATTGGATATTATCCGATCAAATGTTCGTTATCCTGACCAATCATTAGGAGACATGTGGGCTCAAGTGGCTGGACTAAGAGTTGGAGAATCGCGCTTTATCGAATTATGTGATAAATATGGAATAGCTACTATTCAAGAAACGATCGATTTCTTACTGGATCATGGGGAGCAATTAGCTTTATTAGCTATCAATGAATTACCCCAAGGATCATATGAAGCTAGTGAGTATATTGATGGCGATGGCTTAGGAAATGAACACTTTTTAATTAATGTTAAAATCACTATTGAAAATGATCGGATGATATTCGATTTTAGGGGGAGTCACGAACAAGTCCCAGGTCCTATCAATCTTTCCTATTCTGGACTGGTGGCTGGTGTTAGAGCTATGTTTCTATCGATTACAGTCCCCGGAGAAGATGTTAATGATGGGATATTTAGACCGATTGAGATATTAGTTGACCCTGCCAGTATTTTAGCTTGTGAGAAACCGGCTCCAGTCTCAAACTATTTTATTACACTATTAGAAGCAATTAACGTCATCCAAAAGGCGCTTGCACCGGTTATTCCAGCAAAGTTAACAGCTGGTCATTATGCTGCGGTCTGTTCGGTTGTAATGGGAGGTTTGAATCCCGCCACACAATCCCAATTCCTACTCGTAGAACCAACTACTGGAGGATGGGGTGCATCAAATTCTAACGATGGGCAATCGGGACAGTTTTGTTATGGAAATGGGGAAACTTATAATGTTCCTGCTGAAGTCGCTGAAGCGCGTTATGGCCTATTGATGGATGAATACTCATTAAGAATTGAAGATTCAGGCGCTGGTGCTGGTGAATTTAGAGGAGGTCATGGTACAGTAAGAAAGTACAAAGCGCTCAGTGATAATCAGTATGCCAGTGTTACCTTTGGCCATCACAAGTCTTTACCATGGGGAGTCGATGGTGGATTAGATGGTTCAAATAATGAGTATTGGATTGAACGAGCTGATGGCTCAAAAGAGGGTCCATTTGGTATGGGACAGCATATCTTAAATACGAATGACTCTTTAATTTTACTAACAGGTACTGGAGGGGGCTATGGCTCTCCAAAAGATCGTCCACGAGAGCAGGTTAAATCTGACTTAAAAAATCAATATTATAGTTTAAAAATCGCTCATGAAATTTATGAATTTGAAGAAAAGTAATTAGTGTATTCTTAGGCTTAAAGTAACTAAATTTTTTATAGTAAAGAGCCTAGTTAACTTAATTAATCGATCAGATTTATCGCTGATACTCTTTAATAGCAGGCAAAATTTTTTTTAGCCTTATCCTCTAAATCCTGGGAAAATTCTTATCTTTTATTTTTCACCGTCCATCTTTCTATAAGTTGGGCGGTGTTTTTGTCGTTCAGGCACTTAAAAAGGTCGTTCAAGAAATATGGAACATTTAACTTTTAAATCAATCTATACTTAGTTTATAGAACGTTACTAATAGATTGATGCAGAGGAGGATGCATGATGTTCGCAATCGTATTTATCACGTGTATTTTGTTGTGTCTCCAAGTAGGGATTTTTGCCAGTGAGATTGACCACTAAAAAACCACTCTAATTTAAATTAGAGCGGTTCATAATTAACGTTTAGGTTTGGCTCGGGCGCTGGGGTTGAGGGCAATAACTGTGTCGCCTTCTTCGATCACGGTTGAACCGCTTGGAACTATAAATTCGTTATCGGACCTTTGGACAAGGACGATAAGATAATTATCAGGTAATTGAAGCTCTTGTAGGGCCTTACCTTTCCAACGGTGGAAATCATTGATCTTAAATTCCACCAGGTCTGTTCCGGATGGATCAAAGTATTGCTTGCCCACGAGAATAACTTGGTCTCCTGGCTGCAAACGCACATCACCCTTAGGAACAATAGGTTGGTCCTCTCTTTGGATCTTAGCCAAAATAAAATCAAACTCTAAATTAAGGTCTTTGATTTGTTTACCAACTAGGTGACTTTGTGGTTTCACTTCGGTTTGAAAGAATCCAATCTCACTTTTATCTTGATAATAATTAAAGGTCTTTAGAACACTGTCAGTTGGATCTAACATGTCTGTTTGACGCGTGAGCCAAGGAAGAAGTCCTCCTTGAATTAAAGCTGAAAGCAGACAAATGTCAAAGACGATATGAAAGAGGTCATTAGCCATGACCGCCCCAGAATTCACGGCCACAATGGCAAAGGCAATCGCTGCGGCTCCTCTTAGACCTGCCCAGGAAATAACGACTAGCTGGTTGGTCTGAAGTTTAAAGGGAGCCATTAAGGCAAATACAGAAGCAGGACGAGCAACGAGTGTCATAAAGAGCATCACCACTAAGGCCACAGGCATTGCCTGCAAAATATTGCTTGGATTGGATAGAAAACCTAATAAGAAGAAAAGGCCAATTTGAGCCAAGTTGGTGATCCCATCAAAGAAAAAAACGACGGCTCTTTTGCTGATAAATTCTTTGTTACCGACATAGATCCCAAAGATATAAATGGCCAGATAACCATTGCCACCTATTTGGTTGGCAAAGGCGTAAGTAAAGAGTGCAGTAGCAGCTAAGAAAATGGTTAACATGCCTTCATCAAAATTCAAGAAATCGATGATACGCATAAATAAATAACCCATTAAGAAACCTAGCCCAATGCCTAGCCCCACTTGAAGTAAGATCAAGAGCGGAATATTAACCTCTTGACCGGCCATAATTAATAGACAGACGGTGACCATGGTAAAGGCGGTTGGGTCATTGGAGCCACTTTCCAATTCCAAAAGCGAAGAGGTGTTAAATTTCAAGTTTAGGTTCTGGGATTGCAAAATGCTTGAAACAGAAGCATAGTCAGTAGAACCAACGATGGATCCAAGTAATAGTGCTTCAATGAGCGTAAAATCAAAGATAAAATAGACAAAAGCGCCAGTAATAAGAGCGGTTAGAATAGTACCTAAAAAGCTCAAAGTAATGGCCTCTTTGGCTACTGGTTTGGTCATTTTCCATTTAGTACCAAATCCACCATAAAAGATAATAAACATTAATGCCAAGGACGAGAACGCCTCAGAAAAGGCAAAATCATTAAATTCAAACCCGATAAAATTGAAACCTACTCCTAAAATCATAAAGAAGAGGAGTTGAGGCATACTCAATTTATCAGATAGACGGATGGCTACAAGGGCCAGAATTAATATCAATGAAATAGTAATTAAATGCATAAGCACCAGCTTTCTAATTTATTTTAAATCCTGTATTACTTCTAGTATAAGGATAAGGTTGGTCCTCAATCAAGTCAAATCACTGAGGGCTCTTCGATAAATACAGAAAAAATAAATTTTATTGCTAATATTTTAATTCTTATTTAAGTTTATGATAATTTTTCATTTAAATATGATATTATTAAATTGTAACTAATTTTTAAATATTTTCAAATTTTTTCTAGGAGGATTTCCAATGCAGAAACAAGTTAAGTATTCGATTCGTAAATTGAGTGTAGGTGTGGCCTCCGTAGCAGTGGGGGCATTCCTTGTAGGTCAATCAGCAGATGTTCAAGCACAGGAAGTCATTTCAAATGGACCAGATTCACAACCAATTCCTGGAGCAGCTGCAACTTTTGAAACACCGTCAGATGTTGCTGAGGAGACGGTGAGCCCTTATGAGGGGGCTGAAGTGATTAGTCGTGATCCGAATGTGGATCCGATTCCAGGAGCAGCCGCGACCTATACCCCGGCTATGGAGTTAACGCCAGCAGAAGAAGTCCCAGCTACTTCAGAGGAAGCCACTCCGACTCCAGAAGTAATCAAGCGTGATCCTGATGCAGATCCGATTCCAGGAGCCGCCGCCACCTTTATTCCAGCTGCAGAGTTAACGCCCGCAGAAGAAATCCCAGGCAAGGAACCCATCCCTGGAGCCGCCGCAACCTTTGAAAAAGAAGGAGATGGAGTAGCTGAAAACCCGAAACCGGACCAGCCATCTCCAGAGGCAGACGAAGTTCCAGGTAAGGAACCCATTCCAGGAGCCGCAGCGACCTTTGAAAAAGAAGGAGACGGAGTAGCTGAAAACCCGAAACCGGATCAACCATCTCCAGAGACAGACGAAATTCCAGGCAAGGAACCCATTCCAGGAGCCGCAGCGACTTTTGAAAAAGAAAGAGAAGGAGTAGCTGAAAACCCGAAACCGGATCAACCATCTCCAGAGGTAGACGAAGTTCCAGGTAAGGAACCCATTCCAGGAGCCGCCGCTACCTTTATTCCGGTTGCGGAGTTAACGCCAGCAAAAGAAGTTCCAGGCAAGGACCCGATTTCCGGAGCCGCCGCCAGTCACTCACCCCTTGTTAAATTAACCCCAGCCAAGAAGATCACTAAGCCTAGTGATACAACCACCGACCCCACTTCTTCTAACGAAGTAATTAAACGGGATCCGAATGTTTCACCTTGACCAGGTGCAGCGACTGATAAAGATAGACCAACTGGAGAGTCTGCCACGATAACGATTGTACGGGGATTCACAGATAGAGAGATCTCATTTTCTACTATTTTCAAACCGGATCAGGCTTTAGAGAAGGGCAAACGTCAAGTGGTTCAAGAAGGTCAACCGGGCATTCTTCGAATCACCGAGATTGAAACCCTTGAGCCCGGCAAGCAAGCGGTTATTTCATACAAGGAAGAAAGAATTAAAGAGCCAATCGATCGAATTATCCATATTGGAAAGGCTGAACCTAAGCAAGGAGCCAGTTATAAAGATATGGAACTTCAAAAAGTTGAATTAGATTTTGCGACAGAAATTATTGGAGAAAATCCTCAGCTTAAAAAAGGTGAAAAAGAAATTGTTCGTCCTGGTTCTAAAGGGCTCAAACTAATTAAGACCTTCACACCTGTTACCAATGGCGTTGAAGGCACCCGTACATCAATTGAACAAATTATTAAGCAACCTGTTAACCAGCAAATTCGCTTGGGAACTTATGTCGAACCAGCTAAACGCCAATATAAGTACACCACTGAAAGCGAACAGCTTAACTATTCGACAGTTTATCGAGTGAATCCTGACTTGATGGAGGATCAAACTGTAAAGGTTCAAGAAGGGGCCTATGGTAAGATTACTCGCACTTACCGCCAAGAAATTGATGCCCAAGGGCAAGCAATTGGTGAGCGAGAACTAGAGTCTGTTAACCGAATTGAACCAGTGAACCAGATTTTCGAGCGGGGAATCAAGAAGGCAGTTGAGTGGAAGCATACTACCCAAGAGGAAAAGCTTAATTATTCAACCATCTTTAAGGCTAATCCAGAACTTGATGAGGGCACCGATCGTCTGGTTCAAGAAGGAGCTTATGGTAAGATTATAAGACATTATCAACAAGCTTTTGATGCTAGTGGCAAAGCAGTGGGACCTAAGATCTTAGCAGGAGAATTCCACCTACCACCAGTTGACCGTATTATTGAACGAGGAACTAAGACCAAGCAAACGAATACGCCAGCTAGCTATTTAGAAATTGTTGAAAAGGTAGCTGATTTACCATTTTCAACTGATATTCACAGCAATGATCAGTTGCCAGAAGGGCAACGCCGAATCGTTCAACCAGGTAAACTAGGTTATATTGAAAATATCTATCAGCAGCCAGTCGACCAGGACGGTAAACCAGCTGGTCAACGAATCCTTAAGGATACCCGTCGTGTGGAACCCGTTAACCAAGTGTTAGAAATCGGCACTAAAAAATCAGCACCAACAAATCCTGACAAGCCAAAAGCGAGCTATATCGAAGTGGTGGAATTAGTTAAAGAAACGGATTACTCCACTGAAATCCGTGGAAATAAAAACCTACCAGAAGGTGAACATCGAATCGTTCGTCCAGGCGTTAAGGGCCGTGTGGAGAATATCTACTTACAACCAATTAATGAGAAGGGTGAGCCAGTAGGTGAGCGTCAATTCAAGGAAGAGCGTCGTGTAGACCCGATCAACCAAGTGTTAGAAATCGGCACCAAAAAGTCAGCACCAACAAATCCTGACAAGCCAAAAGCGAGCTATATTGAAGTGGTAGAATTAGTCAAGGAAACGGATTACTCCACTGATATCCGTGGAAATAAAGATCTTCCTGAAGGCGAGCGTCGAATCGTTCGTCCGGGCGTTAAGGGCCGTGTGGAGAATATCTACTTACAACCAATCAATGAGAAGGGTGAGCCAGTAGGTGACCGTATCTTCAAGGAGACTCGTGAAGTCGCGCCAGTCAACCAAATTCTAGAAATTGGAACCAAGAAGGCTGATCCAAGACCAGGCAAGCCTCAACCATCCAAGCCAGATCCAGTGAATCCTTCGACTGAAGATCCTTATGCTGGGGGACGTGTTGCTCCAAGTGACCATGACCTAACAGGTCCAGGAAGAAATGACTCTCGTCGACCTGATTCTTCAACTAAGAGTCGTCCTTCCCATACCACTCTAGCAACTGATCCAAGTGATACAGTGGATCCAGCAAGAGGCTTGGCTACTGATCCGGTGTACCCAGTCCTACAAGCAGGACAGCTACCTGAGACTGGTGAAGCGGCATCATCCATGGTTACTTACCTTGGAACTACACTAGGTCTAGCTGGTCTAGCAGGACTTGTTAGCAAACGTCGCAAGAAATAACCCATCCATTCAAAAAGCCAATCTACATTTGATGTGACCCCCAAAAGTTGGAGTTTATAATTGAATACTTAGGCAACGTATTGAGTGTCCTGTTTTCGGTAATCAACTGGAGATAGGCCACTCAATTTTTGTTTAACTCGCTTGTGATTATAGTAGTGAATATAATTATTGATTCTTTTCTCGAGTTCGTCAAATGAGACTCTTTCTTCTCCATAGTACATTTCTTGCTTAAGTAGACCGAAGAAATTTTCCATGGCTGCGTTATCTAAGCAATTTCCCTTGCGGGACATACTCTGATATATCTTATTATCCTTTAATTTATCAGTCCATTGCCAATTTTGATA
>NZ_JADD01000011.1 GCF_000518205.1 Hutsoniella sourekii ATCC 700629
GGTGCTTAGGACGACGACCTTTTGAAGCCTTCTTTTTATTCGCATGTTTTTGCGCTGATCTAGCTTGATAGGCTTCTGAGTGACAACGATTCAGCTCTCGATAAATCGTTGAGCGATGGCAGCCAATAATATCAGCTATTCGGCTAACTTTATAGCCTTCTTTATGCAGGACTTCTATTTTTAATCGTTCTTCTATGGTAAGATGTTTGTAGCTCATAACAGGCCTCCGTGTTCATGTTGGTGTGGTAACTTACATTTTACACGAACCTGTTATGGGTTTTTATTATTTGTCGCAATTAATTTTACAATCTATCATGTATAAAATGAATTGTGATCAAATTTTAGATTTAGTATCAAGCAATGTATCGGGAACTACACATCAAAGAATTAGTAGAAAAAATTTAGAAAAATTAGAATTAACTGTCCCTTTGTTAAAGGAACAAAAAGCTATTGCCGACACACTATCAACATTTGACGAACACATCGAAAATCTTGAAAAACTAATCGAAAAGAAAAAGATGATTCGTGATGGGGCAGTAGAAGACTTGATGAGTGGTAAGACAAGATTGGACGGTTTTGATGGGGATTGGATAGAGTTAAGCTTTAAAGATTATTTTACTAAATTAAGAAATAATACTTTATCCCGTGATAAATTATCAAGTTCTGGTAAAGTCTCGAATATTCACTACGGAGATGTACTAATAAAATATGGGCCTGTCTTAGATAGCGTAGAGGATGTACCTAAAGTAAAGGGAAATATTAAAATAGATTCATTATCTGTACTAAAAATTAATGATGTAATAATAGCTGACACTGCCGAGGATAATACTGTAGGGAAAGCAGTTCAAATTGGAGATATTCATAAACAAATTGTTTCAGGGCTACATACAATACCGTGCAGACCTAATTATCCAACTGCTCCAAGATTTTTAGGATACTATATCAATTCTGATGTTTTTCATGATCAATTATTGCCATATATTACTGGCATAAAGGTATCTTCAATTTCGAGAAAATCTATTGATAAAACTAAGCTGTATATCCCTAGTGATATTAAAGAGCAACGAGCCATCGCTTCTGTTTTATCATCAATGGACGATGAAATAGACAATCTACAAAATGAAAAAGAAAAGCTTGAAAAAATTAAGCAGGGAGCAATGGATGATTTGTTGACGGGCAGAGTAAGACTAGTTTAGGAGGTGGATTATGAGCGTTGATCGAGAAAAACAATTACAAGATAGAGTTCTAAAGATCTTGAGAGATGATTTAGATTACAGATATATCGGTAATCTTGAGGATTTAGAAAATAAGTCGATAAGAGAAAATGACTTAATAGCCACCCTCAAGAATAGAGGTTATTCTGATGACCTCATTAAGCAGGCACTAAATGAAGTTAGAAATATCGCTTATAATCAAGTGTCAGGTCTTTATAGAAATAATCAGGCCTTTTATTCCCTACTTAGATATGGTGTTCAAGGTTTGAAAGATGAAAATAAAGAACGTATCACTGTTCATTTAATTGATTGGGAAAACATTGAAAATAATGATTTCGCTGTCGCTCAGGAGGTTAGCTTACTTTGTTATGACAATAAGCGAAGAAAGCGCCCTGATGTAGTCATCTATGTGAATGGAATTGCTTTAGCTGTTTTTGAACTAAAACGATCCTCTGTAAGTATTGGTGAGGGGATACGTCAAACCCTAACCAATCAAAAGGAAGAGAATATTGAACGATTCTTTAATACTGTTCAATTTACTTTTGCTGGAAATGAATCAGAAGGTCTTAAATATGGCACAATCTGCACCTCGGAAAAGTATTACCTTCAATGGAGAGAAGATGAGAATGCTAGCGATAAACTATCTAATGAAGTGAAGCAATTACAAGGTGAGAGAACAAATCGGTTGAAGAATGGTATCATCTCAATTTGTCAAAAAGAAAGATTTTTATCTCTAATCCATGACTTTGTTATTTTTGATGCGGGCGTCAAAAAGCTAACTCGCCACAATCAATATTTTGCGACGATTGCAGCTAGAAGTTTTATTCGCCGAGATGAAGGTGGTATTATTTGGAATACCCAAGGATCTGGTAAATCTCTTATTATGGTTTGGCTAACTAAATGGATTATTGAGAACGTAGAGAACAGCCGTGTAGTAATCATTACAGACAGAGATGAGTTAGACGATCAAATTGAGGGACTTTTTTCTGATGTGGACATTAAGATTGCCAGAGCAAAGTCAGGCCAACACTTAAGAAATCTATTGAATACTTACGAGGAATCTATCATTTGTTCTCTAATTCATAAGTATGGGCATAACGCTGGGAAACAAGCTGATGTCGATCTATATGTCAAAGAACTTGAGAAAAGCTTAGGTAGTGATTTTGAGGCTAAGGGTAACATTGTAGCCTTTATTGATGAATGTCACCGAACAAATTCTGGAAAGCTCCATAAAGCAGTGCGAACTATTATGCCCGAAGCCACTATTATTGGTTTCACAGGGACTCCATTATTGAAGAAGGACAAACAAACAAGTCGAGAAGTTTTTGGGGAATACATCCATACTTATAAATTTGATGAAGGGGTAGAGGATGGTGTCGTTCTCGATTTAAGATATGAAGCGCGTGATGTAGATCAAGCTTTAACTAATCAAGACAAAGTAGATTTATGGTTTGAATCAAAGACTAAGGGCTTAACAGATTACGCCAAGAACAAATTAAAATCTTCTTGGGCTTCATTAAATAAGCTTTACTCATCTAGACAAAGATTAGAAAAGATTGTTGCAGATATTATCTTTGATATGGAAACAAAGCCAAGACTTTCGTGTGACCGTGGAACGGCTATGCTAGTAGCTGGTGATATTCTTCAAGCTTGCAAGTACTGGGAGATTTTTCAAAGTTCTGGTTTCAAAAGATGTGCCGTGGTAACTTCATTTGAACCCAATGCGGCTAGTGTAAGAACAGCAACTTCAGATTTGAATGAAGAAAGCGAAAACGAGTATAAAAAATCAATTTACGAGCGAATGCTTGATGGTAAGAGTACCGCGGAATATGAAAGCGAAGTAAAGAAAAAATTCAAAGAAGAACCTGCAAACATGAAGCTACTCATTGTGGTTGATAAACTTTTAACAGGCTTTGATGCCCCAAGCGCCACTTATCTTTATATAGACAAATCAATGCAAGATCACGATTTATTCCAAGCAATCTGTCGAGTTAATCGTCCTGATGGAGATGATAAAGATTATGGATATATTGTTGACTATAAAGATCTGTTTAAAAATGTCCAATTAGCGATAACTAATTATACAGGTGGGGCATTTGAAGGGTACGATGATGAAGATGTGGAAGGTTTGATAAAAGGTCGGTATGAGGAAGCTAAAGCAGAAATGGTAGGAGCACGAGCGTCTTTAGATGACTTGTTTGGTAACATAGATGATAAATCGGTTGATTCTCAAGTTGTTGACTATTTTTGTGGGGACACCGAAGATGATGAGACCTATGTTGGACGTAGAGAAAGCTTTTATTCTTTATGCGCTTCATTTACTCGGTCATTCGCAAGTTGTTGTGAAAAATTAGTCAGTGATTATGGTTATAGTGAAAATGAAGTTAATCAAATACGACGAGAAATTTCAAATTATAATAAGACAAAAGAAATGGTGAAATTAGCAAGTTGTGATTACATTGATTTGAAGCCTTATGAGTCTGATATGAGATATATCTTAGATACCTATATTAGGGCAGAGGATTCTACTGTTATTAGTGCGTTGGAAAACATGTCACTTGTAGAATTATTATTAAATAGTCAAACTACAACTCCAATTGAACAAATCATAGATGGTCTCTCTGGGGATGATGCCGCTAAAGCAGAAATAATTGATAACAATGTGACTCATGAAATTGTAAAGCGACGATCATCTAACGAGGTTTATTACGGAAAACTATCAGAAATGCTTGAAAATGTCATTACCTTACGAAAAATTGGTGTCATGAGCTATGAGGAATATTTAAAAGAAGTAGTTGAACTTGCTAAATCGGTTGTTCGACCTGAAGATAGTGGGAATTATCCCGATGATATTAAAGACAGTGAAGCCAAGCGAGCACTTTATGATTTTTTTGGAGATGAAGATTCGTCACTAACGTATTCGCTTGATACCTCCATTCGAAGTGCAATGCAACCAGATTGGTTAAACAATCGGCAGAAACAAAGAAGAATTCAATCTGTCATATATGAAGATTTATGTAAATATGGATACGACAAAGATAAATCAGATGATTTAACGGAGGAAATTTTCGAACTTGTAAAAAGGCAGGGAGAATATCGTGAAATATAATCAAACAATCGGTGGTATAGATATAGAAATTATTAAAAAGACTAATTTGAAAAACCTTTATATTAGAGTCTTGCCACCAGATGGACAGATTATAGTTAGCGCTCCAACAAACTGTCCAGGTGAGGAAATAAGAAACATCGTACTGAAGCGAATTCCTGATCTTAATAAAGCCATTGCAAAATTTAAAAATCAGCCAAGACAGAGTAAAAGAGAATACGTCTCTGGTGAATCCCATTATTTGTGGGGTAAGCCGTATCGGCTAGAAGTAATCTATGATGGTAAAAAGTCGGAGATTCAAAAGACTCCTAATAAAATTATTCTGAGAGTTCCGCACGATGCTGACTTAGCTAAAAGAGAATACATTTTAACAGAATGGTATCGACAAGAGTTGAAAAGGGTTCTAGTAAGTGTTACAAAAAAATGCGAAAAAAACACGGGTCTTAAAGCTAATGAATATCGAGTCAAGAACATGAAGACAAAATGGGGGACATGTAACATTGATAAAAAAAGAATTTGGCTCAATTTGCAGCTTGTAAAAAAACCTATGGAATGTTTGGAATATGTTTTGACGCATGAGCTAGTTCATTTGCTGGAGAAAAACCATACCCATAGGTTTCATGCTCTAGTAGAGAAATATTATCCTACATGGAAAGAGGCAAAGAAACTTTTAGAAGAGATGCCTCTAGACCATATGGAAAAGGATGAACTTAATGAAGAAGACGCGAAGTGATGTTTATGACATCAACAGGAAGACAGGAGCCTTGATAATCGGGAAAAATAGATTAGATGATTATGCAACAAAGATCCTTAATAAATACTGTCCAGCAGCTTTAAGCGCCCCTATGGCATTACCCGTCAATAAAATTATTGAACGCATGGGACTTAATTTAGAGCATCATAATTTATCCGAGAATCATGATGTTCTAGGGTGCTGCACTTTATTGGAAGGCAATGTTCCTATTTATCAAAGTAAAACAAAAAGATACGAAGAAAAGTATTTTGATCAAGGAACTATAATTATTGAATCATCTTTATCTAAACCTGAAAATATCGGAAGATATAGAAACACATTAATTCATGAATTGATTCATTGGGAAAAGGACAAGAAGTATTTTGAAATTCTGAGATTACGTCATCCAGAGTTAATGGAAGATCTGTATCCATTAATGCAAAGACAATCCAAATTTCATTTTGAACCTGCGCAAAATAAACAAACTGATGATAATCAAATTATGTGGTTAGAATGGCAAGCACATCGAATTGCCCCACGAATTTTAATGCCAAAGAATACCTTTAAAAGTAAGGCAGAAGAAATACTAAAAAAAGAAAAATCGTGCGATGATTTGATTCAGAAGTTGAGTGATTTTTTTGTTGTATCACGTAGTTCAACAAAGTATCGGCTTTTGGAAGTTGGACTAGAATCTAAAATGGGTCATTTTGATGATTATGAAGATGTATTTGCACCAATTAATAATAGGACAGATTATGTAAAAATTTCTTTGAGTGAGGCATACTCTCTTCTAGAATCCAATGAATCTCTATCAGATTGGATTAATACTGGAAGATATATGTTTGTAGATGGCTATTTTGTGATAGCAAATACTCAATATGTTCAATTTAAAAATGGTAGATTTACAATAACGAAAAAAGCTCTGAAAAATATAAAGCAATGTGCCTTAAATATTTCAGAAATTAATACAACTGAGTACAAAAACTTATCTAATGATTTTTATGGTATTTCTTTCCTATATCGTTGTCATGGTGTCTCAAATCAAATTTTGATTTATCACCCTGAATTTCAAGTAGACCTTAAAGATGAAGATAAAGCTTATGGATCAGCAGCTGACATGCTCAATTCCTTATACAATCAAAAAGATGAAATAGAATTGGTAAGAATGATAGACGACCCAGAAATAACGATATGTGATTGTTTGTTGTATCTTTTTGAAAAAAGATCGTGGGACAATAAAGATATTTTTAATGATGAAACGGAGCTTGATACTAATTACTTTTATAAAATAAGAAAAAACAATATGAATAATATATCAGAAAAAAATTTAATTGCTATTTGTGTTGGATTAAAGCTAACACTTCATATTACTGAAAAGCTTCTTGAAAAAAGTGGTGTAGTTGTTAAAAATATAAGGTACCAATCCCCGTTTAATACCTATTTCAATATAATGGAAAGGTTTCCTGGATTACCGCTTAGCGATTTTAATAGTCTTTTAGAAGAGTTGGAAGTGGAACCGCTCGGTACAAAAAGAATTAATGAATAAATGTAATATAACTGTAACATTTCATTGAGATGTTGAGAGTCCCAGATAGGGGCTCTTTTTTGTATTTATTTTTTATTAAGACTTGCTAAATAAGGAACTTTTAACATCTTACTGAGTTGTACATGCTTTTTTTATATATCGCATAATGTATTTAGAAAAATGAAAAGCGAGGTGAAAAAAGTTGACCAGATGTAATAGTAAGCAGACATCTCGAAAGATTGCACGCAAAGCGTCAAAAATTTTACGAGACAAGCGCTACAGCAAGATTTCCAAGTCAATCGCAGGTTCCGCATTAGCCCAGACTAAACGTAAACGCAAATAATTTAATGGCTTTAGAAGGTGAGCCGTAATCATCTTCAAATTAAAATTCAATATAGCCCTAGTGATCATAAGGCGTGAGGATACATATTCGATACCATCAGTCGTAAGACTGGTGTGCATTGAGTAGAAGGTAGCCTTTCCTTATGATGCACTTAAATGGGTGAACTGTAGGTCTGGATACTTCTATCTTCGGAAGGGTCCAGACCTTTTTGCTGTTCTCACGCCTTGGTATCACAGGCATCAAAGGAGTTATAACAGTGAGAATTATTATTAAATCAGAACCAAATAGCCGAAGCAGTTATACAGATCAAGAAGTTTACGATGTAACAGTCGAAGAAGTCGCCATCCACACACGCGAGGGTGATCCCTCCAATTTTCTTTTGTTACTTACTTATTGCACACTTGAAATTAATCCCTTATCAACCGCTTCACTCTTGCTATGTCGCTAGGCTTTCTGGTATTGATAATTACCTTTCCACTTCTTAATGAAATAGGCCGGGTTAAAATTTTTAGTGTTTTCTTATTTGATTGATTCATGTCATTATATGCGTATAATATAAGTATTGAAAGGAGAGAGCTAATATACCTATGACCCCAAAGCAAATGGTTAAACTGTTGAAGAAAAACGGTTTTAATAAGGTTGGTCAAAATGGTAGTCCGCTAAAATTTATAACCCCGAAACCAACATAACTACTAAATCTCCTTTGCATAACAAAGATTTAAGAAAGGGGCTTGAAGCTAAGACTTTAAAGTGAGTTGGTCTGAAATAAACTTCTTACTTACTATTCTATCTCTCCGTAGCAAATGAAAGGAATGATTTCAATGATAGTTTATCCGGCAATAATTGATCAAGATGGGAACTACTTCTCTGTATTTTTTCCAGATGTAGATGGCGCACTCACTCAAGGAGAAACGCTTGAAGAAGCGTATGAGATGGCTGGTGAAGCCTTAGGAACTATTCTTGAGGATTACACTAATTATCCAGAAGCAACAGCCTACGATGTATTAATCAAAGAATATCCCAATAGTATTGTTACTTTAGTTGGTTTTGATCACATCGCTTTCAAAAAGAAATACCAATCAAAAACTGTTCGTAAAAACGTGACAATTCCAGAATGGTTAAATGATTTAGCAACATCTAATAATATTAACTTTTCTCAAACCTTAACAGAAGCACTTGAAGCAAAACTTGGCGTCTAGTTTGGGAAGAATTAAATGACTAGATTTTTATTAATTATGGTAAATGCTGTTGCAGCTATGGGGATTATATTAACTCTAAATAGTTTTATTTAGTACCGTAAATCTGATCGCTAGCAAGCTCATAACAATTTTTTGTACCGACACAATCCACTTAGTTAAATAAACTGAGCCTTGATTTAAACTAAATCTGAAAGGGAGAATTTATATGTGGGTTATAACATCATCTTATTATAATAATATTGTTTTTTCGCACATGCTCTTAAGCTATTAGCACCTTAAGATAGAGAGCATGCAAGATTAACTCCTCCATCAGCTATTTCTTGATCTTTAAAATTGTATTCATTATCATGAAATTATATTTACAAAAAATCAACCCCAAGGAGGCCCGCCCATGAATCCCTACATCACCATCCGCCCCGAATTCCCAGCCGACTTCCGCCAGACTGAAGAACTGGTGCGTGAGAGTTTCTGGAACGTCTACCAACCAGGTTGTTATGAACATTTCATCCTTAAACACCTGCGTCAAAGCCCCGACTACCTGGCTGACTTATCTCAGGTGATGGAATTAGAGGGTCAGTTAATCGGTCAGATCACTTTCGTCAAGGGGTCGGTGGACCTGGATCAGGGTGGTCGCTTGCCGGTCTTGACTTTGGGGCCGATGGCTATTCGTCCGGATTATCAAGGGCTGGGTTTGGGTAAGAAGCTTCTGGATTCGAGCATAGACTTGACTAGAAGCTTAGGCTATGGTTGTGTGTGCTTGGAGGGTAATCCTGACTTTTATGGTCAGAGTAGCTTTGTGCCGGCTAGCCAGTATGGTCTGCGCCACTATGGTGTGCCTGAAGGTGAGGCGGCGCCATTCTTTCTGGCACTGGAACTTCAACCAGCTTACTTGGCTCATGCAGCGGGTCTTTACCAAGTATCGCCGGTTTATAATGCTCTGGAAGGCCAGGAAGCAGCTTTTGCAGCATATGATGCGACTTTTCCTGAGCGGGAGAAGCAGACACTACCTGGTCAGCTATTTAGTTAATAATCAGATGAGAATTTTTGGTTTTCTTTTGTCTACTCTTGACAATCTCAACTGAGAGTTTTATAATTTCTTCCAATGTATGTTACTTTAATTCTGTCCTGTGAGGCAAGAGAAGTAGGCAAGTTGGAAGTGGTGATGTGAGCTTCTTCCTAGCATTGACCACCTTTAGCCTGGACAGAGTCCGGGCTTTTTTTGTGTGAGGAGGACGAGAAGAGGACGCCCTATATCAGTGACCGTTAAATAAATAATTCCCGTGAGAATTAATTTAAGGAGATGGAAAGATGAATAACCGTAAGAAAACTGTGATTGCTAGTATTATTGCTTCTGGGACCGATGATTTGAATGTGATGTTCTTGTCCTTTAGTATGGCTTCGATTATTGCAGCCTTTGGTCTATCCGGCGTTCAAGCTGGGGCCATTGCCACTATCACCAACTTGGGGATGTTAATCGGGGGCTTGATCTTCGGCTACTTGGGTGACCGTCACCACAAGCTTAAGGTCTTAGCTTGGACCTTGGTTTTGTTTAGTATGGCTAATGGCTTGATTGCCTTTGCGCCGAGTATTTATTGGATCTACCTCTTGCGATTCATCGCCGGAATTGGTGTAGGCGGTGAGTACGGAATTGCTTTGAGTATTATGGCTCACCTGGTTCCAGCTGATAAGATGGGGCGTATTGCTTCCTTGAATGGGGTAGCTGGCCAAGTCGGTTCCATTGCTTCTGCCATACTAGCTGGCTTATTTCTAGCTAACTTGGGTTGGCGCGGGCTCTTCTTGTTCGGCTTTGCTCCCTTGTTGATTGTGGCTTATATGAAGTGGGGCTTAGAAGATGAAGCTGTCTTCTATCCGAGTGCTAAGAGTCAAGCAAGCGATAGTAAGCCCGGCTTATCGGTCTTATTCAAGGACAAGGCAACCAGTTACCAAACCCTAGTCTTGATGGCTATGGCCACCGTTCAGATTGCTGGCTACTTCGGTATGATGAATTGGTTACCGACCATGATGCAGGAATTAACGGGAGCTTCCGTTCAGAATTCATCTATTTGGATGGTTGCTACTATTCTTGGAATGTCTCTAGGCATGGTCGTTTTTGGTCGGGGTTTGGACTACTTTGGCCCTAGATTGATGTTTGGCCTCTACCTAGTCGCTTCAGCCGTGAGTGTCTACTTGTTCGCCATGATTACTCATCCAGCAGGTATGGTGCTAGGTGGTGCTATGATGGGCTTCTTCGTTAATGGTATGTTCCCAGGTTATGGGGCAGTGGTGAGTCGCTTGTATCCTAAGGAAGTTCAATCCTTGGCCAACAACTTGATCTTGAATGTCGGTCGGGCTGTAGGAGGATTTTCTTCTATGGTTATTGGCTTCTTGATGGAACAAGGCGGGGTATCGGTCGTCATGATCTTCCTAGCCAGCCTCTACTTGATCAGCTTCCTCCTCATGCTAACCGTTCCAGGTCTCAAGGGTAGCCGCTACCAAGCCGTCCTTAACCACGCTAAGGCCTAGAGCAGATCAGTCTAGATAAATTATAATCTATTGTAAGTCCAGCTTCTCTGAACCTAATCAGAGAGCTTGGACTTTTTTTATATCTGTTGTAGTTGAATTATTTTTGTTTCACATAGTGTTCTCATTATGATACAATTATTTTAATAATAATCACATAATAGGAGGAGACAGATGACGACTTACAGCCAACGTGTCTATCAGACCTTAAAGGACAAGTACCCTGAACAAGAAGATTTCCTAGGAGCGGTGGAGGAATTCTTCCAAGCCATCCAACCGGTCTTAGAGGCTCATCCTGAATATGAAGACTTGGCCATCTTGGAACGGATGGTGGAACCCGAGCGGATCTTTATCTTCCGCGTGCCTTGGTTGGATGATGAGGGCAAGGTGCAAGTCAATACCGGCTACCGGGTCCAATATTCGTCCTTGAATGGGCCTTATAAGGGCGGAATCCGCTTCCACCCAACAGTCAACTTAAGTATTATGAAGGCCTTGGCTTTTGAGCAGACCTTCAAGAACTCCTTGACCACCTTACCGATTGGAGGTGGCAAGGGGGGTGCTGACTTTGATCCCAAGGGCAAGTCGGACCAAGAAGTGATGAAGTTTACCCAGAGCTTTGTCACTGAGTTACAGAAATACATCGGCCAAGACCAAGACGTTCCTGCTGGAGATATTGGTGTGGGTGGCCGTGAGATTGGTTATATGATGGGTCAATACCGGCGCTTGAATGATGCAGCAGGTGGCGTCTTCACAGGTAAGCCAGTCCTAGCAGGAGGTAGTCTGGGCCGGACTCAAGCGACCGGTCACGGGGTGGTCTACTTCTTGAACCATGTCCTGGAAGCTGCTGGAGACTCCTTGGCTGGTAAGCGGGTCATGATCTCTGGTGCGGGTAATGTGGCCTATTATGCTGCTGAGCTGGTGGAAGAGCTAGGAGGTATTGTTGTTAGCCTCAGTGATTCAACTTCTGCCGTTTACCAGCCTGATGGCTTAGACTTGAATATTGTTAAAGAGTTGAAGATTGAAGGTCGAGAACGGATCAGTCGCTATCTTGAAGAAGATCCCGAGGCCAAGAACTTTGAAGGGTCACTCTGGGACCAAGACATTCAAGCCGATATCGCCTTGCCATGTGCAACCCAAGGGGAGATTAATGGCGACCAAGCTCAGCGACTAGTAGATAATGGTGTCCGCTATGTGGTGGAAGGCGCTAACCTGCCTTGTAACAAGGAGGCCCAAGCTGTCTTCAAGGAGGCCGGCGTTCAACGGGCTCCGGCTAAGGCTTCCAATGCCGGTGGGGTCGCAGTCTCAGCCCTTGAGATGGCGCAGAATTCCATGCGTCTAGCTTGGAATGCCGACCGAGTAGAAGAGAAACTGCAGGCGATTATGCAATCTATCTTTGACCAATGTCTGGAGGCGTGTAAGAAATATGATCTGGACCAAGACTATGTGGCCGGTGCAGATATTGCTTCCTTTGAGAATATTGCTGAATTAATGAAATTACAAGGCGTGATCTAAGTCAAGATTGAATCCTCTGCCAAATACAACCGACTGATTTCACTTGGACGCTTAGGCTGGTCGTCAGCCTGGCTAGTTCCGAAAGTGGATGCAGTCGGTTTTTGTGTATTAATGAAATAGATTTCTTCTATAATATAATTGCTCTTTGCTCGATTCTGGTATGAGGGTGGCGCAACTTGAAAGTGCCTACCTGTCGATAGCTAATTGACTTGGCCAGTGAATTGGCATAAGATTTGATTATCAAATAGTTTGAAGTTCAAAGTAATTGAGGTGAATTATGGAAAAGGACAACAAGGAATATATTAACCGCCAGTTGGTTGCGATCTTCAACGAGATGTTAGTGATTGAAGAAGCGGCCTTGCAGGCGAGTGATTTCTCTGATTTGTCGATGCGGGAGATGCATACGATTGAAGCCATTGGTTTGTTTGGCCGTTTGAGTTCCAAGGAGGTGGCCCAGAAGTTGGCCATTACGCCAGGGACCTTGACGGTGGCTATTCAGAACTTGGTTAAGAAGGGCTATGTCGAACGCAGACGCTTGGAGGATGACCGGCGGGTGGTTCGGCTAGCCTTGACAAAGAAGGGGAAGTTAATCTACCGTCTCCACCGGAAGTTTCATATGAATATGGTCGACCGGGTCACCCAAGACTTCGATGAAGCCGAAGTGGCTACCCTGGTCAAGGGCTTAACTAATTTGATGGCCTTCCTGGATGAAGTCAAGGCGGATGTCAATCAGGAGTTGGACCGTGAGTAAGATTCTAGCGACTGGTCATTATTTACCGCCTCAAGTTCTTAGTAATGAGGACCTGATTCAAGCTTGGCAATTGGATTCCAGCGATGACTGGATTCAGACCCGTTCGGGAATCCAACAAAGACACTTTGCTCTGGAAGATCAGAGTGTGGGTGACTTAGCGGTTCAAGCGGCTTTAAACTTATTTGATAAGCTGGACTCAGACCTTAGAGGTCAAGTCCAACTCATAATTGTTGCATCGATGTCTTCTTATGCTCCTACCCCCGGACTAGCCAATCTGGTTCAAGCAGCGCTTGGCTTAGACCAAGCCCAGGCCTTTGACTTGAATACGGCTTGTAGTGGCTTCGTGACTGCCTTGGATACGGCTGTTAAGTTGGCCAGCTTCCAGGCGTCGGGTTATACCTTGGTGATCGGGGCCGAGAAGATGAGTCAAATATTAGACCCCCAAGATCGGTCAACTTGTGTCTTATTCGGTGATGGGGCTGGAGCCGTCTTGCTAGCTAATGACGGGCAAGTTCTAACGGACTATGCGAGTCGGCTACAATCGATGGCTTCAGGGCAGGACTCGATTCAATTTGACGGTCGGACCTATCTAGAGATGGCGGGACGTCCAGTGTTTAACTTTGTCAATCGGACCGTGGTAGGGAGCCTGAAGGCATTTATTGAAGGCCACCATTTGGAAGACTTTGACTACTTGTTGTGCCACCAGGCCAACCAGCGTCTCTTGGATATTATCACCCGTAAGCTCAAGTTAGACCCCGAGCAAGTACCCAGTAACATCAGTCAGGTCGCTAACCTATCAGCGGCCAGCCTGCCAGTCCTCATGGACCAGCTACTGGAAGCGAGGACTTTGCGATTAGGCAGTGGCCAGAAAGTGATCCTGGCTGGCTATGGTGGTGGTCTGACTTGGGGCGAGATCGCTTTTACACTATAAATATAAAACCAATAAATGGAGGAATATAAAATGATTTTCGAAAAAATTCAAGCAATTATCGTAGATGAACTAGGTGTTGAAAAGGAAGCTGTAACTTTACAAACAGATTTTGAAAATGATCTGGATGCGGATTCTTTAGATGTCTTCCAAATTATTTCTGAAATTGAAGATGAATTAGATATCACTATCGACACTGACCAAAACTTAAAGACCGTAGCGGACTTAGTGAACTATATCGAACAACAACAAGCATAATCTCTCAGACTGGATGAAGGACGGTACTATGAAAACAGCAATTACAGAATTACTAAATATTGAATATCCCATCGTGCAAGGTGCGATGGCTTGGGTAGCAGATGCCGACTTGGCAAGCGCTGTTTCAAACGCGGGGGGACTCGGTGTCATTGGAACGGGTCATGACCCACGGGAAGTCGTTCAACAGAAGGTCGAAGCGATGCAAGAAAAGACGGACAAGCCTTTCGCGGTGAACGTCATGCTCTTGAACCCCCATGTTGAAGAAGTGGTGGATTATATTATTGAATCCGGTGTCAAGATTATTACCACCGGTGCGGGTAACCCCGGTCCCTACATGGCTCGCTTCAAGGAAGCGGGAATTGAAGTGATTCCGGTCGTAGCCTCTGTTGCGATTGCTAAGCGTTTGGAGCGGACCGGTGTGTCGGCCTTAATCGTTGAAGGAATGGAAGCCGGTGGTCATATTGGTAAGACTACAACCATGGCCTTGTTGCCGCAAGTTGTCGCCGCCGTTGACATTCCGGTGATTGCAGCGGGTGGCTTTGGTAATGGGGAATCCCTAGCAGCAGCGATTATGCTGGGAGCAGAAGCTATTCAAGTAGGGACCCGATTTGTGACAGCCAGAGAATCCAATGCCCATGACAACTTCAAGCAGAAGATCTTGAAGGCCAGTGACTTGGATACGGTGGTAACCGGCCAAATTACCGGCCACCCGGTCCGGGTCTTGAGAAACAAGCTAACCAAGGAATACTTGGAAGAAGAGCGTCTTCAGACCTCTAAAGACCAACCGGATTTCACTAAGATGGAAGCCATGGGTAAAGGGGCCTTACGCCGGGCAGTTGTAGAAGGAGATATCCAAAGCGGATCCATGATGGCGGGTCAGATTGCTGGCTTGATCAACAAGGAAGAGACCGTGAGTGAGATTATCCAAGACTACGTGGATACCGCTAAGGCGACCTACCAACGCAAACAAGCTTATTTTCTAGATTAGAAGAGGAGAGCAGATGAAGTTAGCAGTTATCTTTAATGGCCAAGGTGGCCAGTATCCAGGTATGGGGGCAGACTTTAAGGAGGCTTACCCTCAGGCACAAGCGGTTTATCAAACTTTTGAGTCGGTGCTTGGTGAACCTGTGGCAGATTGGGCCCAGTCCCAAGACCGCTTGTCCTTAACCCGTTACGCTCAGCCAGCCATTCTAGCGACTAGCTTGGCCATCTATAATTCCATCAAAGCTCAGCTTCCAGCCATTTCTTATATGGCTGGATTAAGTTTAGGTGAGTACACGGCCCTAACGGCTGCCGGCTATTTGACGCTTGAATCGGCGGCTGATCTGATTAATCAGCGGGGTCTGATTATGGGTCAGGTCTGCCAAGACTTAAGTGAGACCAGTGATGTGGCTATGGGGGCAGCTGTTCGCTTGCCACTTGAAGCGGTTCAAAGCTTGGTCAAGGAAGTCCAAGACCAAGGCCATGAAATTTATCTAGCTAATATGAACGCATCGACTCAGACCATCCTAGCTGGAAGAAGTGAGGCCTTAGATGCTTATAATCAATTGGCTAAGAGTCAAGGCTATAAGAAATTAATGCCCCTCAAAGTCGAGGGCCCTTTTCACAGTCCCTTGATGGAAGGAGCCTGTCAGCCATTTAGTCAAGTCTTAGAAAACACGGACTTCCAACCTGGTCAAGTACCGGTGATCTCTAATACGACCTTAGAAGTTCACCAACCAGCAACCATTAAGGAGACCTTAGTCCGACACTTGGTTGAACCGGTTCATTGGAAGCAGACCATGGATTATTTCCAGGCACAAGGAGTCACTCATGTGGTCCAGATTGGGCCAGGAGACACCTTGGTTAAGTTGGCCAAGCGAGAGGGCTATGACTTTGACCTCTTACTTGTCGATAAAATCAGTGATATTGAAGAAATTGAAACAGTTATAAACAAAGGAGTGGAGAAATGACATTAACTTGCCTGATTACAGGAAGTTCACGGGGGATCGGCTTATCGATTGCTAAGCACTTAGCAGCAGCCGGCCACCAAGTGATCCTCAACAGTCGCAAGTCGATTGAAGCCGAGATCTTGGAAGAGTTCCAAGATTACGCCTTGCAACCGGGTCAGATGATCGGCGATATTAGTGATTTTAGTGACAGTGAGCGGATGGTTCAAGAAGTCTTGAACCAGTATGGACGGGTGGATGTTCTGGTCAACAATGCGGGTATTACCAAGGATGGCCTCTTGATGCGGATGAGCGAGGCAGACTTTGATTCTGTGATCAATACCAACTTGAAGGGAACCTTCAATATGATTCGTCACCTAGCTAAGCCCATGATCAAGGAGCGCACAGGGACCATCATCAACATGTCCAGTGTGGTTGGCTTGATGGGAAATGCCGGTCAAGCTAATTATGCGGCTTCTAAGGCCGGTGTGATTGGCTTAACTAAGTCGGTGGCTCGGGAGCTGGCCGGTCGGGGGATTACCGTTAATGCGGTGGCGCCTGGCTTTATCGAAACCGATATGACCGACCAATTAAGCGATAAGATCAAGGACGCTATGTTAAGTGAGATTCCGGCCAAACGTTTTGGCCAAGTAGAAGAGATTGCCCAAGCTGTTGACTTCTTGATCGCTAACCGGTACGTAACCGGCCAAGTGATTGAAGTTAACGGCGGTCTGCATATGTAAGGAGGGTCTAAATGGAACGTGTAGTAATTACAGGGATGGGGACCATTTCCCCAATTGGCAATAATGTTGAAGACTTCTGGCAAGCCATGAAGAATAATGAGTCTGGCATTGCCAAGCTGACAAAGGTGGACGCCTCTGAAATTGAGGTCTATGTCGGGGGTGAAGTCAAGGACTTTGATCCAAGCTTGACCATGGACCGCAAGGAATTCAAGCGAATGGATCTCTTTAGCCAATATGCGGTCGCAGCTGCCGTCGAAGCAACCCAGATGTCAGGCTATGATATCCAAAGCAATGCCAACCGGGTGGGGGCTTATATCAGCTCCGGTATCGGTGGCCTAATCGAAATCCAAAAAGGGATCCAACGCATGGATGACAAGGGCATGAAGCGGGTAGCGCCCTTATTTGTTCCTTTAACCATTGGGAATATGGCCGCGGGAAATGTATCTATTAAGCTAGGAACTAAGGGGCCAGCCTTGGATATTGTCACTGCCTGTGCCAGTGCCACCAACTCTATTGGCGAAGCTTTCTTGAAGATCAAGTTAGGCATGCTGGATGCTTGTCTAGCGGGTGGAGCGGAAGGAACCATCAACGAGATCGGCATTGCTGGTTTTGGTGCCTTAACGGCTCTATCAAACAACCCCGACCCAGAAACGGCCTCCCGTCCCTTTGACAAGGACCGTGATGGCTTTGTCATGGGTGAAGGATCCGGTGTTCTCTTCTTGGAATCCCTCTCTTCAGCCCAAGCGCGGGGTGCTGAAATCTATGCCGAATTAGTGGGTTATGGTGCTAATTCTGATGCCTACCATATGACCGCCCCAAGTCCTGATGGATCAGGTGCTGGTCGGGCCATTCAAGAAGCCCTTGACATGGCTGGAATTGAACCAGAGACTATTGATTATATTAATGCCCACGGTACTTCCACGCCAACTAATGATAGCGCGGAGACGGCTTCCATCAAGTATGCCTTAGGCGAACATGCCTACAAGGTAGCCATCTCTTCTTCTAAGGGCCACTTTGGTCACTTACTGGGAGCTGCTGGGGGGGTCGAAGCGGTTGCTGTGGTTAAGGCCTTACAAGACGGCTTTGTGCCAGCGACTCTAGGTCTTGAACATCCTCAAGAGGACTGCGATTTGGATTATGTACCACAAGAAGGTCGTCAGCAAGCTATTCGTTATGCTTTAAGTAATTCGCTTGGTTTTGGAGGGCATAATGCGATTCTCTGCTTCAAGCGTTGGGAGGGTGCTTAATGAATTATCAAGAAGTGCTCGACTTAATGGATAAGTTGGAGGATTCGTCCATCCGCTATATCCAATATCAGACGGGAGAGGGGAGCCTGGAATTATCCAAGGACCCGATTCAAGCTAACAGCTATCCAGCCAGTTTTGAAACGAGCCCAAGTACTTATTCCAATCTGGCTCAAGCGCCTGAATCTAGTTCCCTTAAGCCAGCTTTAAGTCAAGACTTAGAAGCTGCGGCAGAAGCAAGCCAAGCTGTTCAAGAAGCTGAAGGGGAAGACGTTCTCTCCCCAATGGTAGGAGTGGTTTACCTGCAGCCCGATCCTGATTCACCCACCTTTGTCAAGGTGGGCGACCAAGTCCAACAAGGGGATGTCTTGGTGATCATTGAAGCGATGAAGCTGATGAATGAGATTCAAGCACCCGTGTCTGGAACTATTACTGAAATCTATGTAACCAATGAATCGGTGGTCGAATTCAACCAGCCACTGGTTCGCATCCAAGAGTAAAGGAGATTAAGATGACCGTATTATATACCGCACAAGAAGTCATGGAAATTATTCCTAACCGTTACCCAATCATGTACATTGACGGAGTAACCGAATTAGAAAAGGGCAAACGCGTCGTTGCCTTCAAGAATATTACTTATAATGAGCCAGTATTTCAAGGACACTTCCCAGGCGAACCCGTATGGCCAGGGGTCTTAATTATTGAAGCCCTCGCTCAAGCAGGATCGATTCCTCTTCTAACTCAAGACGACTTTGAAGGAAAGACTGCCTACCTAGGTGGCCTAAATAAAGTGAAGTTCCGCCAAAAAGTTCAACCGGGTGATGTCTTAAGATTAGAAGTTGATATTGTTAAATTAAGAAGCAATGCAGGAATCGGCTTTGGCCAAGCTTTTGTCGGCGATAAGCGGGTCGCCCAGGCAGAATTGACCTTCATCATAGGGGCTAAATAATGTTTAAGAAGGTACTTGTTGCTAATCGGGGTGAAATTGCGGTTCGGATCATTCGTGCCTTAAGAGAAATGGGCATTGCCTCTGTGGCGGTCTATAGTGAAGCGGACCGCCAGGCCTACCATACAGAACTAGCGGACGAAGCAATTTGTATCGGACCGGCTAAGACCTTGGATTCTTATGCGAATCCAGTGGCTATCTTGAGTGCAGCCCTAGTAACTGGAGCAGATGCCATCCACCCGGGCTATGGGTTCCTATCAGAGCGCAGTGACTTTGTTACTATGTGTGAAGAAGTAGGGGTTACCTTTATCGGGCCCAAGGCATCCATTATCCGCGACATGGGTAACAAGCAGAATGCTCGCGAGACCATGCGTCAAGCGGGAGTACCGATTACTCCAGGAAGCCCAGGTTTGGTGGAAGACCTCATTCAAGCAGAAGCCATTGCCCAAGAAATTGGCTATCCCTTGATGATTAAGGCCGCTGATGGGGGCGGGGGTAAGGGGATGCGCCGGGTTGATTCGCCGGACCAGTTGGCCAATCTTTTTGCCCAGGCTCAGCAGGAAACCCAGTCCATCTATGGCAACCAAGACTTGTATATTGAACGCATCATTTACCCAGCCAAGCACATTGAAGTGCAACTCCTAGGAGACCAGCAGGGTCAAGTGGTTCACTTAGGGGAACGGGATTGTTCCTTGCAACGGAAAAACCAGAAGGTCATAGAGATTGCTCCCGCAACGGGTCTAGCTGACGATGTGCGTCAAGCACTGTGCCAGACGGCTGTTCAAGCGGCCCAAAGTATTGGCTATACCAATGCTGGGACGATTGAGTTTCTTGTTGATCAGGAAGGTAGCTATTACTTTATGGAGATGAATACCCGTCTGCAAGTGGAGCACCCAATCACTGAGATGATTACCGGTATTGATATTGTCAAGGAGCAAATCCGTATTGCTCAAGGCTTGCCTCTAAGCTTCAAGCAAGACGAGGTTCAATTCGACGGGGTCGCCATCGAATGCCGCTTAAACGCTGAGGATCCCCGAGCAGACTTCATGCCATCCAGTGGTTATATTGACCGCTTAATCTTACCTGCAGGGGGGATGGGCCTTCGGACGGAATCAGCCATCTATCCGCATTACAGCCTGCCACCCTTCTATGATTCGATGATTGCTAAGATTATTACCCACCAGCCGACCCGTCAAGCAGCCTTTAACTTGATGCAGCGGGCCTTGGTGGAAGTTAATGTCGAAGGGCTGACAACCAATGTGGAATTGTTGGAAGCCTTGGTTCATGATCGGGATGTCCAAGCGGATCATTTCCATATTCGTTGGTTGGAGGAAGAATTTATGCCTAAATGGCAAGTAGAGGAGGAAGCTGATGGGGCTATTTAACCGCAAGAAAACAATTCGTTTAAATCCAGACTTACCCAAGGATTTCTCCGACAAGCGGTCGCAAATTCCTGACGATGCCTTCAAGCGTTGTCCCAATTGCCGGCAGGTGCTCTTTCGCAAGTTGGTGCCGGCTGATTATACTTGCCCTAAGTGTTCTTATCATCTGAATTTTCCAGCGCCTGAGCGTTTGTTCTGGCTCTTGGATGAGGGGGCTTTTACCCAGTGGGATGGGGACCTAATGGCTTGTAATCCCCTGGATTTCCCCGATTATGACCGCAAGCTCCAAGGAGCGCGTGCCTTGACGGGGCTCCGGGAAGCGGTTATTACTGGCCAGGGTCAATTGGATGGTCAAGATTTAGCGATTGCCATTATGGATAGTCGCTTTATTATGGCGAGTATGGGAACGGTCGTGGGTGAGAAGTTAACCCGTCTTTTTGAACGGGCCAGGGAATTGAAGCTACCGGTTCTGATCTACGCTTGCTCGGGGGGTGCTCGGATGCAGGAGGGGATCTTGTCCTTGATGCAGATGGCCAAAGTGACCCAAGCGGTCAGCCGTCACAGTCAAGCTGGACTCTTGTATATTTCATTTTTAACGCATCCGACAACCGGTGGGGTGACAGCTAGTTTTGCCAACCAGGCTGATATTATCTTAGCAGAACCTCAAGCGACCGTCGGCTTTGCCGGTAAACGGGTCATCCAACAGACTCTAAACTCACGCCTACCTGACAATTTCCAAACCGCTGAGCGGGTGTTGGAGGTCGGCTTTATCGATAAGATTGTTGCTCGCAAGGACCAACACTCCTTGCTTAGTTTCTTGATTCAAGCACATTCAACCAAGGAGGTCGCCAATGAAAGCCTATCAAACCGTTCAAAAGGCTAGAGATGTCCACCGGTTATCGGCCATGGACTTGATCCAAGCCCTATGCGACCGATTCGTTGAATTCCACGGCGACCGCGTCCAAGCCGACGACCAAGCCTTAATCGGAGGCATAGGGCTCGTGGATGGCCAGGCCTGGACCCTTATCGGCATCCAAAAGGGCCGCGACACTGAGGAGAACCTGAAGCGTAACTTCGGATCCAGTGGTCCAGCAGGTTACCGCAAGGCCCAACGTCTTATGAAGCAGGCCGATAAGTTTAATCGGCCCGTATTAACCTTGATCAACACAGCCGGAGCCAATGCGACGCCTGAGTCTGAGGAGCATGGAATAGGAGAAGCTATTGCTTCTACCTTGACGGTGATGAGTGAACTTACGGTTCCTAGTCTAGCGATTATTCTTGGAGAGGGAGGTAGTGGTGGAGCCATTGCCTTAGCTTTGGCCGATGAAGTGTGGATGTTGTCTAATGCAGTCTATTCGATCTTGTCACCTGAAGGCTTTGCTTCGATCTTGTGGAAGGACTCCAAGTTGGCTCCACAAGCGGCTGAGATGATGAAGCTGACGGCTGGTGACTTATTAGACCTAGGGGTCATTGACCAGATCATCTCGGAAGAAACGGAGACCGGCGCAACCTATGCCAATGAAACCTTGGCTAAGCTCATGGTTCCTAAAATCAAGGCCAAGATCAAGGAGCTCTCCGGCATGGATGTAGCTAGCCGGCAAGAGTTGAAATACCAGCGTTTTCGTAAATTTTAATACTAGTCATCAAGCGATGATCCTCAAGCTTCCGGACGAGCTGGCAGCCTGGGGAGGTCGCTTTTTTGATTGAGCCAAAAGTAATGGACAGTATGACGAGTCTGATTTTGATACACTTGAGTGAATCCAAGTGTACCCTAAGGGTGGTTTTCAATACGGTTTCTTGAAGTGAACTGTATTGAAAATCTCTATTTTAATACACTTGCTGGATTGAAGGGTATCGAAGTAAAAAAAGTGTGAAGTTTTTGCAAGATAAGGACTCGGACCTAAGGTTACGCTCGGCTTATTATTTTTCGACCTTGGCCTAGGCGTTTTCCTAAAAATTGAAAACAAGGAAAAAATCCAAATGAATTCTGCAATTGATTTCTGCTTGAGCTTGGTCTATTCTTGAGGGAAGGTATATGAAGGGAAGAGGTTATAATGAAGGAACAATTTGCGCGTTTACAAGCTTGCCGCCGGCATTTCCACCGGTTTCCAGAAGTGGCCTGGCAAGAGTACCAAACGACCATTGAGATTATTGAACACTTGCTGGATTTGGGTTACCAGGTTGAATACGGCCAGGCAATTCACCAGGAAAAGATGCGGATGGGCGTTCCTCATCCGAGTAAGCCTGACCGCTTGCTGGATTTAGAGACACCAGTAGATACCCAAGAGATTTTTGCTGGTTACACGGGAGCGGTCGCCAAACTGGCGACTGGACGTCCGGGGCCTCGAATTGGCTTCCGCTTTGATATTGATGGCTTGCCCGTTCAGGAGAGCAAGGATCCCCAGCATCGACCTAATCGGGAAGGTTTTGCCTCCCAGCGTCCTGGCTTTATGCATGCCTGTGGCCATGATAGTCATATTGCGGTAGGGCTAGCCTTGGCTGCCTGGTTACAAGAGCAAGCCGATCAATTAGTGGGTGACTTTATCTTGATCTTCCAACCGGCTGAAGAAGGGGTCAAGGGCGGTAAGTCTATCTCTGCGACGGGGCTGGTGGATGATTGTGATTATTTCTTTAGTGGTCATATTGGGATGGGGCTACCCGGAGGTGTTGTTGGGGTAGCTAGTCAGGGCTTCCTAGCGACCAGTAAGTTGGATATCGACTTCTTTGGTCAAGGGGCCCATGCGGGTCTGGCTCCAGAAGAGGGCCACAATGCCAACTTGGCCCTGGCTTCAGCAGTTCTAGGTCTACATACCCTGCCGCAACACTCTGCTGGTAGTAGCCGAATTAATGTCGGCCGCATCCAAGGAGGCAGTGGGCGCAATGTCGTCGCTGACCATTCGCAACTGCAGCTAGAGACCCGAGGATCCAGTAATGAGATCAATGCCTACTTGGAAGAGCGGGTCCAAGCAGTGGTTCAAGGGGCAGCCTTGCAATTTGCTTGTGACTATCAGATTCATAAGGTTGGTGAAGCTCCGGCTCTGGCTAAATATCAGGGTGACTTCTACCGCCAAGTCAACGACCTCCTCCAAGAAGCTCACTTCCAGACCCTCTTAGAGCCTGACTTTGGTGCTTCTGAAGATGTTTCCTTCTATATGAACCGGGTCAGCGAATGTGGGGGGCTAGCCTGCCACTTTACCTTTGGAAGCGACTTGACTGCCGGCCACCACCAGTCCAACTTCGATATACAAGAAGAGACCATGCTGACCAGTCTGCAAGTCTATCAATTATTGGTCCAAGCCATCCAAACAGGTAGAATCTAATTGTCAAGTCAGCAAAAATCTGCTATTATCAAGGAATATTAATATTTCTCATCAAATTCTAAGGAGGAAATTATGGAAAAGAAAAAAAGGAGGATGCCCAATTCCCTTGTGGTCTTGTTTATCCTACTTATTGTTGTTGCCATTTTAACTTATATTATACCGGCGGGTCAGTTCGCACGTATGGTCTTGGATTCAGGCCAAGAGGTAGCGGACCCGCAGAACTTCAAGTTTGTTGAGCGTCAGCCCACCGGCTTTTTTGACTTTTGGAATGCCATTCCTAAGGGCTTCGTCAAGGGCTCGGCAGTAATCGCCTTCACCTTAATCATTGCCGGAACGGTGGAAGTGATCAAGAAGACGGGACTAATCGATGGGATGGTGGCTCGTCTGTCTAACCGTCTGGCGGGTAATGGAATCTGGGTGATTCCGATTTTGATGTTCTTTTTTGCCCTAATTGCGGCCTTTATCGGAACGCCAGAACTGAGCTTGGTTTATCTGCCAATTATCATGCCCCTGGTCTTATCGCTAGGCTTTAACGCTATGACGGCGGTGGGGATTGTCTTAGTATCGACGACCTGTATTGGTTTTTCTTCAGGTTTCACGAATCCCTTTACGGTTGGGATTTCCCATCAGATCACGGGACTACCCATGTTCTCTGGGATGGGCTACCGGGTGCTTGTCTTTGCGGTCTTCTATGTCATCTCGGTGGTCTACTTGATGCGCTATGCCAAAAAGCACCAGCGAGATCCGCAGGAAGTACTGGCGGAAGCTCGTTCACGAGGGATCATTGAAGAACATGAAGGAAATTTTGTTCCCGGACAAGCCGTGGCCTTTACCAGCCGGCAAAAGCTAATTGCTCTCTATGTGGTTCTAGCCTTTGTCTTCATGGTCTACCAAGTCCTAGTCAGTGGCTGGGGAATGACCGAGATGGCGGGAATCTTCATTATGATTGGGGTATTATCGGGTGCTCTAGGTGGCATGAATAGCAGTCAGATTATTGATGCCTTTATTCAAGGAGCTGTCAGTGTCTTGAGTGGCTGTATCTTGATTGCGGTGGCTAATGGGGTCTCGGTTCTCATGGACCAGGCACAAATTTTGGATACGATTGTTTATTACTTTGGTAATGGCTTACAAGGTCTACCTGTCTATTTGAGTGCGATTGCGATTTTTGCTTTTATTACTTTATTTAACTTTCCAGTGCCATCAGGTAGTGGGAAGGCGATTGTAACCATGCCGATTATTTCCCCGCTAGCACGTCTGGTCGGACTCAACCAGCAGGTTGCGGTTCTAGCCTATATGCTAGGGGACGGCTTGACCAATATCTTGTATCCAACTTCCGGCTTCTTTATGGCTACGATTGCCAATGCCAAGGTGGAGTATTCCGATTGGGTCAAGTTCTATACCCCGCTTCTAACCATTCTGGTTGCTGTATCCGTGGTCTTGATCTGCTTGGCGCAATTTATCGGTTACGGCCCCTTCTAGGAGACGATAAAAAATGAAAAAAATTGTTTTACTGAATCTCGGTGGCACGATTACCAGTGTCCGCACCCAAACGGGTGGCTTACAGTCTGGTTCCATGACTGGAGCTGAACTCTTGGCAGATATTGATCTTCAAAGAGACGATCTGGACTTGGAAGTGGTTGATGTCAAGTCAATTCCTTCCAATGAGATGACTTTGGCAGATATGGTGGATATCTACCAGGCCATTAACCAGCAATTGGACCGAGGGGTCGATGGCCTTGTTCTCACTCACGGGACTGATACCATGGAGGAGACGTCTTATTTTATGGACCTCTTGCTAGATACCCCGGTACCTGTTGTCTTCACGGGTAGCCAGCGGAGTATCTTGGACTTGGGCTTTGACGGTCATGCCAATATTCGCGACGCGATTCTAACCGCTTGTGATCCGGCTAGCCGGGGGCAGGGTGTCCTCTTGGTCTTCAACCAGGAAGTCTTCACTGCTCAAGGAGTGGTCAAGTCTAACAGTGTCGCCATTCAAGGCTTCTCTGATCCGCAGCGAGGGCCCTTGGGCTTAACTTACGGGGGTCGTCTGCATTACTTGAGACAAGCGTGCCCACGCAAAAAGTTAAGCTTTGACTCACTAGCCTTCGACAACCAAGTCTACTTGATCAAGATGACTCTTGACTTTAACCCCAAGCTGATTGAAGCCTTAGTGGCGACCGGTTGCCAGGGGATCGTTATTGAAGGGCTGGGCGTGGGCTCTGTGCCACCAGCCGTTCAAGATCAGATTCAAGTGGCAATAGAGCAGGGGCTTCCGGTGGTCTTGACAACCCGTGCCAGTCAAGGTGGGGTCCACCGGGTCTATGAATCCAAGGGAGCGGCTATCAAACTTGAACAAGTCGGGGTGATCTTGGACCAGAACTACTTAACAGGTCCAGAAGCCCGCTTGAAGTTGATCGCTTTTCTAGCGAGTCGTGAAAAAGGGTCCATCAGTGAACTTTGGAACCAGTATTAATTGAATAAAGCTTAGGATCTTGAATCGCCCTCGATTCAGGATCTTTTTTTGTGGGATAAATTGTAACAGGTTTGATGCTGTTACAAAATAAAAAAACAAAAAGAGAATCAGGAAATGTTGATAAGATGAGATTGTGAATTCAGCCACTTGTTGTAAGTGAATTCAATCACGATAAAATAGGCTTTATGAGGCTTTCCTGTATTAATTAACTTGTGATGTAAATGGTTGCAAATAAAAGTTAATCGTGATAAATTAAGGTTAACTAAGTGATACAGAAACTAAGGGACTGTATTATTTAACAAATTAAGAGAGGAATGTGTATCAGCATGGCAAATGAAAAAAACCAAGCGATTGAAGAGTTATTGAGTCCTGATAACTTTGATTTCAGCACAGTTCAAATTATTAATGAAGAAGGTAAGGTCGTAAACGAAGACTTGATGCCTGATTTGAGCGATGAAGAATTAGTAGGATTGATGGAAGACATGGTTCGCGCCCGTGAATGGCACCAAAGAACGACTGCTTTAAACCGTCAAGGCCGTCTAGGTTTCTACGCACCAACTTGGGGACAAGAAGCATCTCAAATGGGATCTATCAACGCAATCGAAAAAGAAGACTACCTTCTACCGGGTTACCGGGATGTTCCCCAATTAATCAAACATGGTCTCCCTCACGACAAGGCCTTCTTATGGTCTAAGGGTCACGTAGCTGGAAATGACTACCCAGAAGATTTCCACGCTTATCCACCACAAATTATTATCGGTGCTCAATACGTGCAAACTGCCGGTGTAGCCCTAGGTCTTAAAAAGCACGTCAAAGAAGCCGTAGCGATTACTTATACCGGTGACGGCGGATCATCTCAAGGGGACTTCTACGAAGGAATCAACTATGCCGGAGCCTTCAAGGCACCTGCTATCTTCGTTATCCAAAACAACGGTTGGGCTATCTCTACCCCACGTGAATACCAAACAGCCGCTAAAACTCTTGCCCAAAAGGCAGTAGCAGCAGGTATTCCAGGAATTCAAGTAGACGGTATGGATATTCTAGCTGTCTATGCCATCACTAAGGCTGCGCGTGAATATGCCCTAGCAGGTAATGGTCCAGTCTTAATTGAGACCTTGACTTATCGTTTCGGTGCTCACTCGCTATCAGGGGACGATCCAAAACGTTACCAACCAGAAGGTGCTCAAGAAGAATGGCGGGCTAAAGACCCATTGATCCGCTACCGTAAATTCTTAACAGACAAGGGTCTATGGTCAGAAGAAAAAGAAGAAGAAGTGGTTAATGCAACCAAAGAATTGGCTAAAGAAGCCATCAAGAAGGCTGAATCTCTACCTAAGCAAAAAGTGTCTGACTTCTTGAAGAACATGTTTGAAGAAGCCCCTCAATTGGTTCAAGAACAAATCGACTACTATGAAGCAAAGGAGAATGAATAAGAATGGCTCAAATGACTATGATCCAAGCCATTACAGATGCGCTGGATATCGAATTAAATAAAGACAAAAACACCCTAATCTTCGGAGAAGACGTTGGTAAGAACGGTGGGGTTTTCCGTGCTACTGAAGGATTACAAGACAAGCACGGTGAAGACCGCGTGTTCAACACGCCACTAGCTGAATCTGGAATCGGTGGCTTGGCGATGGGTCTTGCTCTTGAAGGCTTCCGCCCAATTATGGAGATCCAATTCTTCGGCTTCGTCTTCGAAGTCATGGACTCTATCGTTGGTCAAATCGCTCGGACCCGTTACCGTCTAGGCGGTACACGCAACATGCCAGTGACTATTCGTTCACCATTTGGTGGTGGGGTAGCTACACCGGAAATGCACGCCGACTCACTTGAAGGATTAATTGCTCAATCGCCTGGTATCAAGGTGGTTATTCCATCTAATCCATACGATGCTAAAGGTTTATTGATTTCTTCTATTCGTGACAACGATCCAGTTGTCTTCTTGGAACATATGAAGTTATATCGTTCATTCCGTGAAGAAGTGCCAGAAGGTGAATATACGATTCCACTTGGCGAAGCTAATGTGGTTCGTGAAGGTAAGGATGTCTCCATCATTGCTTACGGTGCGATGGTTCGTGAAGCGATCAAGGCTGCTGAAACACTTGAAAAAGAAGGCATTGACGCTGAAATTATTGACTTACGTACAGTTTATCCATTTGATGTGGACGCACTAGTTAAGACCACTGAGAAAACCGGTCGTGTCGTTGTTGTTCAAGAAGCACAACGTCAAGCGGGTGTCGGTGAGAAGATTATTTCTGAGATCTCTCAACGCGCCATCCTATCTCTTAAAGCACCAATCGGTTACGTTTCTGCTCCAGATACTGTTTACCCATTTGGTATGGCTGAAAATGATTGGTTACCGAATGCAGACGATATTGTAGCAAAAGTAAAAGAAACCACTGATTTCTAATAGAACGCTTAAGGCCTAGGCTAGACCGCTAGCCTAGTAGCCCTTTTTAGATAAGAAGAAAGGATGTAGCTAAATGGCTTTTAAATTTAGATTGCCTGAGCTTGGCGAAGGGATTCACGAAGGTGAAATTGTTTCTTGGCCAGTTCAAGAAGGGCAAGAAATTAAAGAAGATGACACACTTGTAGAGATCCAAAACGACAAGTCAGTTGAAGAAATTCCATCTCCAGTTACGGGTACCGTTAAGAAAATCCACGTTCCTGAAGGAACGGTTGCGGTTGTAGGAGACCTACTAATCGAAATCGATGCCCCTGGTTATGAAGGAAATGACGAAGAAGACGAAACGCCTCAAGAAGAAGCAGCAGAGGTTCAAGCAGCTCCAGCCTCATCTAACAGCAACTTCATCTTCCGTCTACCAGAACTAGGCGAAGGAATCCACGAAGGAGAAGTCGTCTCCTGGTTGGTTAAAGAAGGCGATTCTGTAAGTGAAGATGACACACTAGTGGAAATCCAAAACGACAAGTCAGTTGAAGAACTACCTTCTCCGTACAACGGAACGGTTGTTAAGATCTATGTTGAAGAAGGAACCGTTGCCCATGTTGGCGATGCCTTAATCGAAATCGACGCCCCTGACTATGAAGGTGACGGCGACGAGGCAGCTGGTACGCCTGCTTCTCCAGCTGCAGAAGTTGGCGAAGATCCAGCTCAAGGTGCTGCTTCTAACGCATCAACCGGTCAAGCTAGCGGCCAAGCAGGTCAAAGCCCTGCCGGACACGTGCTAGCTATGCCATCTGTTCGCAAGTTAGCCCGCGAAAAAGGCATCGACATCAACCAAGTGACACCAACTGGTAAGGGTGGCCGCGTTACAGCTGACGATATCAATAACTTTGATCCAAATGCCAGTGGTGCTTCAGCTGCTCAAGCCTCTGAACCCGCTTCACAAGCCAGTCAAGAAACAGCAGCTCCAGCAGTCGCTAAGAGTGAGCCAGCTTCTATTCCAAGTGGCGAACGTCAAGAGCGCGTGAAGATGACACCAATGCGTAAGGCGATCTCTAAGGCAATGGTTACTTCTAAGTACACCGCTCCTCAAGTTACTCACTTTGATGAGATTGAAGTCTCTAAACTATGGGCTCACCGTAAGAAATTCAAGGATATTGCTAGCGAACGCGATACTAAGCTAACCTTCCTACCATATGTGGTTAAGGCCTTAGTGGCAGCGGCTAAGAAATACCCAATTATCAATGCCAAATTAGACGAATCAACAGATGAGATTGTCTACAACAACTACTACAATATCGGTATCGCAACTGATACGGATGCTGGATTATATGTACCCGTTATCAAGGATGCCAATACCCTAAGTATGTTCGATATTGCGGACTCAATTACAGACCTAGCTGACAAGGCTCATGCCGGTAAGTTAAGCGCAGGTGAAATGCGTGATGGAACCATCTCTATTTCTAACATTGGTTCTGCTGGCGGTAAGTGGTTTACTCCAATCTTGAACTACCCTGAGGTAGCTATCCTAGGATTTGGTTCCATCGTTCAACAACCGATCGTTAACGATGAAGGTGAATTAGCCATCGGTCGTGTGGTCAAGTTATCCCTGACTTATGACCACCGGGTTATCGACGGCGCCACTGCCCAAAAAGCCTTGAACGAAGTCAAGAAATACTTAGCAGACCCTGAATTACTATTAATGGAAGGTTAAGGTGAAGATTAGATGGTAGTAGGAGATTTCGCAATTGAACTAGATACAGTCGTTGTTGGTTCTGGACCTGGTGGATACGTGGCAGCTATTCGAGCTGCCCAACTAGGCCAAAAAGTAGCCATCATCGAACGGGATTATATCGGAGGAACTTGTCTAAACGTTGGTTGTATTCCTTCTAAGGCATTAATCAACGCTGGTCATGTCTACCATAATGCGAAGCACGGGGACTTCTTTGGTGTGAACACCAAGGATATTACAGTTGATTTTGCCCGTACCCAACAATGGAAAGATGAAGAAGTCGTTGGTAAATTAACTGGCGGTGTTGAGATGCTCTTGAAGAAGAACAAGGTAGAAATTATCGAAGGAGAAGCCTTTTTTGTTAATGACAATACCTTACGCGTCATCAAGGAAGACTCGGCTCAAACTTATTCATTCAAGAACGCGATTATCGCAACCGGTAGCCGTCCTATCGAAATTCCAGGCTTTGCCTTCAATGACCGCGTCCTAGATTCAACCGGTATCCTAGCCTTAACAGATATCCCTAAAGACTTAGTGGTTATCGGTGGCGGTTATATCGGATCTGAATTAGCGGGTGCTTTTGCTAACTTTGGTACCAAGATTACAATCTTGGAAGGGTCACCGCAAATTATTCCAAACTTTGAGAAGGATATGGTGCGCCTAGTTGAAAATGAATTCAAGGAAAAAGACGTTGAAATCATTACCAACGCGATGGCAAAAGAAGCATCAGTTGATGGCGACCGCGTAACAGTTACTTATGAAGTGGGTGGCAAGACCCATACAGTTGAAGCTGATTACTGTCTAGTAACAGTCGGCCGTCGTCCAAACACTGACGAAATGGGCTTAGAGTTAGCTGGTGTCCGTGTTGGCGACCGTGGTCTCATTGCTGTGGATGACCAGTGTCGGACTAGCGTGAAGAATATCTACGCCATTGGAGACGCAGTCGAAGGACCAGCTCTTGCCCATAAGGCCAGCTATGAAGCCAAGGTAGCAGCTGCTGCTATTTCTGGTGATGAGTCAACCGTGGTTGATTATGTAGCTATTCCAGCGGTCTGCTTCACGGATCCTGAACTAGCTTCTGTAGGTCACACTCAAGAATCAGCCAAGGAAGCTGGCTTAGACGTTAAAGCAACCAAGTTCCCATTTGCTGGTAACGGTCGTGCCTTATCCTTGAACCATACGGATGGATTTGTCCGTCTCATTACAACCAAGGAAGGCAACGTGATCGTGGGAGCTCAAGTGGCTGGACCAAATGCTTCTGATGTGATTGCTGAATTAACCTTAGCGGTTGAGTCAGGTATGAATGCTGAAGACATTGCCTTGACCATCCACTCTCACCCATCACTAGCAGAATCAGTCATGGATACAGCTGAAGCAGCTCTAGGAATGCCAATTCACATGTAAGCTAATTAAACCGTTCAAAAGTCGAGCTTTAGCTCGGCTTTTTTTGATGCTAGAATTAGAGACAAAAGACGATCTGACAGAATCTTCCACAGGAAAGGTGAATACGATCATTCATCATCTTCCGGGCTGGCCCCACTGTCCAAGTGGATAGCCAAACGGCCTTTAGCTTCCGCTTTTCTGATGATGGATAAAGGACCAAGATAAATTCAATTCCCTGAGCAAATCATTCTGCCTTTCTGGCAAGCTGTGGTATATTTAGAGCGCAAAAGGGAAACGTTTGCAAATATTGAATAGATAGGTAGGAGATATGAATGTTATTAGAAGGTAAAGTAGCGATTATTACGGGAGCGGGGTCTGGATTTGGCCGGGCCACCTCCTTGTTATTTGCCCAAGAAGGGGCTAAGGTTGCCGTTGTTGATTATGCGGTAGAAGGAGCGGAAGAGACTGTTTCGATGATTCAAGAAGCGGGCGGTCAAGCCGTTGCCATTCAAGCGGATGTTTCAAAGGCTGACCAAGTCAAGAACTTTATTGACAAAACCGTAGAAGCCTTTGGTCAAATTGATATTCTCTTCAATAATGCAGGGATTTACGTACCAGGAAATGTAGAAGAAACCGAACTAGATGGTTTCCAACGTAGTATGGATGTTAACGTAACGGCTGTCTACTTGGCCAGCCACTACGCTATGCCATACCTTAAGAAGACCCAAGGAAATATTATTTCAACAGCTTCGGCTGGCGGTATTATTGGCTTCCCTGAAGCGGTTGCTTACGGGACCACAAAAGGTGCGGTCATCTCTATGATGCGGGCGATTGCGGTTGACTACGCTAAAGACGGCGTCAGAGCTAATGCCATCTGTCCAGGAACCGGTCGGACAGGTATGACCAAGGACTTATTAGAAGTTGAGGATATTGCGGCTGGCTTCCTAACGCCTATTCCAATCAAGCGCTTTGGTGAACCGGAAGATATTGCTCAAGCAGCCTTATTCTTAGCCAGCGACCAAGCTAGCTATATTACCGGCCACGCCCTTCCTGTTGATGGCGGCTGGACCATGAGCTAACAACCAGCTCGCTTCGTAACTGTAAGATCGATTAAAATCAATTATTAAGAGTATCAACAATTAAATACTCCTCCAGCAGTCTTGGTCTATTACTGCTGGAGGAGTATTTGTTTGGAAGCTTTTATCAAGCTGTTTTAGTTGAACTTATAAGCTGACTTGCTTAGTTCATTTAACGTTTCTTCTTATCAAAACGAGTTAAGTTATAATACTGGATGATGCGGTTGAGCTTGTCACCGTAGTGGATATCGGTGGCATAAGTACCGGTTAGAGCCTTGGTTGCCTCCTTGTAGGTCTTGGCCTGGCTGAAGCGGGCTGGCCAGTATAGTTGACGGCGCCAGTTGCTTCCTACTCCCGTTAGCACCCGGGCGTAATCTTCCATGGACTCGCGGTAATTATTATAGCGGCGGAAGTCGGCTTGGATGCGGTAATAGTTCCCCTTACCGTCATCTTCCAAGGTAGCCATATTGACTCTTGGACCCGGGAAGCTACCGGACTTAATGCCAAACAAGTTGTAATTTGGTTTCAAGGAAAGGTCACTATTGCCCCAACCGGTCTCCAAGGCCGCTTGAGCAATCATCACAGATGCATACAAGTCGTTGGCTCCAGCAATGCCTTGGGCATGCGGAGCTAACCATTGGATAAACTCCTGAGGCTTGATCTTGTTAATATCTAGGGCAGACTTAGGAATCCAACCTTGAATCTGACGGCTAGGAATGGAAATATAGGCAAATTTTCCTTTCGGGGTCCGTTGTTCTCTTTGGATGTGGACAGTAATGCCACTTAAGCGGTTGGTGTCAGCTAGGACTTGGTAATTGGCTAGCCCTTCTGGCCGGTCAGTGACCCAGGCACCAGGCTTGATCTGACCACTATAGTGAAGTTCACGTTCTTCCAGAACCCGGTCGACACTCAAGCCTCGCTTATCAATCCAGCCCTGGATGCCAGTTCCTAAGACTTGAACCTTGGCCCAGGTCGCTCTCGGAGTCACTGCTTCTTGAATCACTTCAACGCGTTGACCGTTCAAGTTCCCCACCTGTCTGATGATCTTGAAGTCATAGACGCCAAAAGGCTTGGTCGAAATCGTATGGTAGGAACCCTTGAGTTGAGCTTGATAGCGGGCAGGGGACTGGCTGGTAACCTGTTCAATGTCTATAGCTCTTTGGTCGACCCAGCCTTGAAGATTACTGCCGACCACATGAACATAGGCCCAAGTGGCGCGGTCGGTTTTTTGTTGTTTAGAGATACGCACTTCACGACCGTTCAAGTCACCCACTTGACGAATAATCTCAAAGCCTCGTAAGCCAAATGGTTTGGTATTGATCGTGTGGTAGCGACCCTTGAAGCGACCCGCATAATTAATCGCCTGCTCAGCTTGGGTGACTTGTTCTGGATCAATGGCTCTTTGGTCAATCCAGCCTTTAAGTGAGCTACCGACCACGTGGATATAAGCCCACTTGGCTCGCTGGGTAGCGACTTCTTGGGTGACTCGCACTTCACGACCAGCTAGATTACCTACTTGGCGTAGGATATCAAAGCCATCCACCCCAAATGGCTTGCTGGTAATGGTGTGACCCGGATGGTTCAACTTGCCCGCATAGTTAATGGTTTGTACCGGTTGGGTCAGGCTTTCTACTTGGATGGCCTCTTTGGGGACCCATCCTTCTTGACCACTCCCTAGAACATGGACATAAGCCCAAGTTCCTTCAGGGGTGTCGACTTGTCGAGTCGCCCGGACTTCCTTGCCAACTAGGTCTTGCTTTTGAGTGTTAGCAGTCGGGTTACTGGCTTGAAAGTCAGTGCTTGATGCCAGTTTACCGGCAAAATGATGACGGTAACCGGTGTCTTTGGTTAATTCAGGCTGAAGGGTGACGCTAGGGGCGGCATACATGCGGTAAGCTCTCGGCTCTTCCTCGGCCAATTCAGTGGTGGTTAGATCTTCTGTTTCATTTTCTATTGTAACTGTATTTATTACAGGGTCATTAGGTATGACTTCTTCTGGAGTGGCTTCCGCAGCTGGCTGTTCCATTGCTTCTGCACTTGGGTCAGCTTGGGCTAGGGTATCCGATGCTACTGGTGGCAGGCTTTCTTGGGCTTGTACCTGTGTCAAGCTTAAGCCAAGGCCAATACTGCTGGCACACAAGCTAGCCGCTAAGATTTGATATTTGAGTTGTGTCTTCATGGTATCTCCTTTTATATTTATAGTCCTAATTATTATATCTAATTATAGTGGGCAAGGCTAGATTATTTGGCCTTCACTAGTTATTTTGTGAGTAAGCGATTACCATTTAGATTAGTTTGTGAATACCGGCAAAAATCCTAAATCTCATTTTATTTTAAAGTTACTGAAATTATCCACTTGGCTTAAGCTTATGTTGTTATTTTATTGAGTCAATATCCAACAAAAACTTATAATTGATGATTCTCCTTGATTTCACAATCTATTAGGGGTACAATCATTGGTATTACAGGACTGAATGGAGTTTTATATGGTTTTGTATGCATAAAATCACAAAATAGAAAGAAGGTTTAAACTTGGATGAGACAAAAATTATAGAGTTCTTAGGTATTTCTTTTCCCTTGAATACGCTCATCGCTTATGCGGTACTCTTAGCGGTTGTCATAATCGGCCTGGTGTACTTAAATCGCCGATTATCTGTATCAAGCCCGTCACGTCTTCAAGTTGCTGTCGAGTGGTTAATTGAATTTATTGAAGGAATCGTACGTGATAATATAGGAGCTAGCTACAAGCAGCCTTATGTTATTTTGTCACTTGGTGTCTTCATATTTTTGATTATTAGCAATTTTATGGGTCTGCCATTCTTTGTCCACGTGGGACACTACTCTTACTTCAAGAGTCCGACAGCAGATCCAGTGGTTACCTTAACCTTGGCAGTGGTGATGAATTTAATTTCCCACTACTTTGGTATCAAAGATTATGGAGGCTTCGGCCCTTACATGAAAGCTAGTTATGGTTCGCCTAACTTTGCTATGCTACCGATCAAGCTGATTGAAGAAATCATTAATATCTTCACTTTGGCCTTGCGTCTATTTGGGAATATTTTCGCTGGGGAAGTGTTATTGAAGCTGATTGCTCAATTCGGTAACCTTTACGGTGTAGCGACTTGGATTCCAGGTATTCCACTCCAAATGGTCTGGCAAGTCTTCTCGCTCTTTATCGGAGCCATCCAAGCCTATATTTTTGTTACATTATCCAACGTTTATCTATCGCATAAAGTACAAGGACACGAATAAAAAGGAGAGTTTACATTATGAATGGTTTAGCTGCTGCTATTGCAATTGGGATTGCCGCACTGGGTGCATCCATTGGTAACGGTCTAGTTATTTCGAAAGCTTTGGAATCTATGGCCCGTCAACCGGAAATGTCCAATCAAATTAGAACCACCATGTTTATCGGGGTAGGTCTTATTGAGGCGATTCCAATTATGGCTGTCGTTATTGCCTTTATCTTAGTCTTTAGTTAATAGGAGGTAAGGAATGGAAATACTAGGACAAACTGCTCTTGGTCAATTCTTAATGACCCTTATCGCTTTTGGATTAGTGATCTTCCTTGTCTACAAGTACGGTTGGCAACCGATTACTCAAATGCTTGAGGAACGTAAAGAAACGATTACACGTGACTTAAAAGAAGCTCAAATGAGTAAAGACGAAGTAGCTGCCAGCGTGAATCAAGCCCACGAAGGCTTAGTTCAAGCCCGCAAGGAAGCGCAAGATATTATTGATGCCGCCACCAAAACGGCCAACAATAAAGCCCAATTAATTGAAGAAGAGGCCCGCCAACGAGCAGAAGAATTAGAAGCAAGCACGCGTGTCGCCCTAGAACAAGAAAGGGCTCAAATGCAAAGTGAAATGGAAGAAAGCGTCTTAAGCTTATCCATTGCTATGGCTGAGAAGATTCTAAGACGAGAATTAAGTCAAGCCGACCAAGAAGAATACGTGGCTCATTTTATCAGCCAACTGCAAAGTGAAGTGAATCCTCATGACTAATTTGAATTTAACCTTACTTGAAGATAAGATGTCACGTCGCGCTCCCAAAAAAGATACATTAACGATTACGAGTGCTCAGGAATTAACCGATCAAGAAAAGCAAGAAATCATCGATATCTTTGCTGATAAGATTCACCGTGATTTCAAAGAAGTGATCTATATTGTGGATCCAGACTTAATTGCTGGGGTTCACGTGCAATCAACGGCCTATTCCTACGAATGGTCCGCCCAGAAATTATTAAGAGACTTAGCACGCTCTCTGATTAAGAAATAGGAGGTAATCAAATGAGTATTGAATCGATCAAGCAAACCTTGCTCCAAGAGATTGCCGCCTTCCAACCTGAAGAGACAATCGAAGCGGTCGGGACAATTACTTCCATTGGAGACGGGATCGCTCAAGTTAGCGGTCTAGACAAGGTAAAATACGGCGAGATGGTCCAATTTGCTAACGGTACCATCGGTATGGTTCAAAACCTGAATGAAGGTAGCGTCGGGATCATTATCTTTGGTGAATATTCTGATATTCATGAAGGACATATGGTTCGCCGCCTAAACCGGATGATGGAAGTACCTGTCGGAGACAACTTCCTAGGACGGGTCGTCAACCCACTCGGAGAGCCGATTGATGGCTTAGGTACTATTGAAGCTACAGGCTACCGACCAGTAGAGACTGAAGCGCCCGGCATTATGGACCGTCAAAGTGTAGACCAACCGCTACAGACAGGCATTAAAGCCCTAGATGCTCTAGTACCTATTGGACGCGGTCAACGGGAATTGATCATTGGAGACCGTAAGACTGGTAAGACGACTGTCGCAGTGGATGCGATTATCAACCAGAAGGATTCAGATGTCCTTTGTATCTATGTCTCAATCGGTCAAAAGGCTTCGACGGTTAAGAATATCGTCTCTACCTTACAAAAGCATGACGCGATGGACTATACCATTGTGATGTCAGCGACAGCTTCACAAGCGACCTCGCTCCAATATTTGGCTCCTTATGCAGCCACAGCAATGGCCGAAGAGTTTATGTACAATGGCAAGCATGTTCTAATTGTCTATGACGACCTCTCCAAACAAGCGGTCGCTTACCGTGAACTGAGCTTGCTACTTAAACGACCACCTGGACGGGAAGCTTATCCAGGGGATATCTTCTACTTGCACTCACGTTTACTTGAACGTTCAGCTAAGTTGAATGATGCCCTAGGAGGTGGGTCAATTACGGCCTTACCGATCATCGAAACCCAAGGTGGGGATATCTCTGCTTATATTCCAACCAACGTTATCTCAATTACCGATGGTCAGATCTTCCTAGAAAGCGACCTCTTCCTAGCTGGTGTGCGCCCAGCGATTAATGCTGGACTTTCCGTATCCCGGGTAGGTGGATCGGCACAATTACCAGCCATGAAGAAGGTATCCGGTACCTTGCGGATTGACCTAGCCAGCTACCGTGAATTGGAAGCCTTTAGTCAATTTGGTTCCGACTTAGACGAGATGACACGTGCCAGTCTAGCTCACGGGGAAAAGACGGTCGAAATCTTGAAGCAACGTGCACATGAATTGATCCCAGCTTCCAAGCAAATCATTCTTTTCTATGCCTTGGTTAATCAATATTTGAAGCCAGTGGAAGCCAGCAAGGTCAGAGACTTTGAACATGAGTTATACGAGTACTTGGACCGCTACCATGCGGACTTATTAAGAGAAATCGAAACCAAAGGTAAGATTGAAGATTATCAAGTGGTTGATCAATTATTAGAAGCCTTCAGCTCTGACTTTTTGAATGTTTCTGCTGATTAGTTAGGAGGGAATTATGGAATCATTGATTCAAATCAAGCGTAAGATTGACTCTGTCGCTAAGACAGCGCAAATCACCAACGCCATGAAATTGGTTTCCACCTCCAAATACAATAAGATGGTTGAAGAAGCAAAGCATTATGACCAATATGCAGGCCAAGTGCGACAAATGATGACTCAAATGGTTCAAGCACCTATGTACGAGTTACCAGAGAACTTATGGATTGTGGAGGGGCAAAGTGAACAATTCGACTACCGCGACCTCCTGGAAAGGTCCAAAGACCGGAAGATCGGTTATTTGATCATCTCTTCTGACAAGGGATTGGCTGGTAACTATAATTCCAATCTCTTGAAGTCGGTTGAGGCCTTCTTTGACAAGCACCATGCCAGCAAAGAAGACATCAAGGTCTTTGCGATTGGTCAGCCGGTGGTTAAGTTTTGTCACAGCCAGCAAATTGAAGTGGTTCACCAACAACATTATTTACCAGATTATCCGACCTATACCCAAGTGCAGCGGATCATTGAGCGAGCTATAACCCTATACACAGAAGGAGTCTATGATGCCTTGTATATTTGCTATCAACACTCGGTTAATGTCTTGCAAAGTGAGATTCGGATCGAACCCTTCTTGCCACTCAACCACCTCTTACAAAAAGACCAACCAAAGGTATCCTCAGTGGACTATGTCACTGAACCAGGCAACCAAGTTGTCATCAACGAACTCTTACGCCAATATGCTGAGAGTCAGATTTATGGGGCAATTATAGACGCCAAGACAGCTGAACAAGCCAGCCGGATGCAAGCCATGTCGCAAGCAACCGATAATGCAGAGGATATTATTTCTAGTTTGAAACTTCAATACAACAAAGCTCGTCAAGTTAGTGTCACCAATGAAATGTTGGATATTATTAACGGATCGAGTGTTCAATAAAATATTACAAAGAAAGAAGGTAACCATCCATGCGAATTGGACAAATTCACCAAGTAACTGGGCCCGTTGTCGATGTTCGCTTCCCTATTGAAATGGGAACACCAGACAACCGCAGCGCCTTGGTTATTTATCCGAATTTGACTTTAGAGGATTTGAAGGCTGGTAATCTTGAAGGTCAAGAAACAGTGACCGTTGAGATGGCCTTGGACCTTGGGGATGAAGTCGTTCGTGCCATCGCCATGTCAGCGACCGAAGGTCTCGCCAAAGGGATGTTCGTTATCGATACCGAGCATCCGATTCAAGTGCCTGTAGGGAATGCTACCTTGGGACGGGTCTTCAATGTCTTAGGAGAGACCATTGACCAAGGGGAAGAACTACCCCAAGAAACGGAGAAGGCTTCGATCTACCGCCCGGCACCTGCCTATGACCGCTTGACCAACGACTATGAGATCCTAGAGACAGGTATCAAGGTCATTGACCTACTAGCGCCTTACCTCAAGGGAGGTAAGATTGGTCTCTTTGGTGGAGCCGGTGTAGGTAAGACCGTCTTAATCCAAGAACTCATCCACAACATTACCGAAGAAATCGGCGGGATCTCTGTCTTTACTGGGGTTGGAGAACGAAGCCGTGAAGGGAATGACTTGGTTCATGAGATGAGAGAGTCAGGGGTGGATCAGAATACTGCCCTCGTCTTTGGTCAAATGAATGAGCCGCCTGGTGCCCGGATGCGGACTGTCTTAACCGGTCTAACCATGGCCGAACACTTCCGCGACACCCAGCACCAAGATGTACTCTTGTTTGTCGATAACATCTACCGATTTACCCAGGCAGGTTCAGAAGTATCGGCCTTACTCGGTCGGATGCCTTCTGCCGTGGGTTACCAACCGACCTTGGCTTCAGAAATGGGCCAAATGCAAGAACGGATTGCTTCCACTGTGGATGGATCGATTACATCAATTCAAGCTGTCTATGTGCCAGCCGATGACTACACTGACCCGGCACCAGCGACAACCTTTACCCACTTGGATGCGACCACCAACTTGGACCGGAAGTTAACCGAGCAGGGGATCTATCCAGCTGTCAACCCACTGGAATCTTCCTCTATTGCCTTATCTGAAGACATCGTAGGGGACCGCCATTACCGCGTAGCTCGTCAAGTCCAAGCGACCCTACAACGTTACAATGAATTGCAAGATATTATTGCCATTCTAGGGGTCGATGAGTTAAGTGACGATGAACAATTAATCGTTAAGCGGGCTCGCCGGATGCAACTCTTCCTATCACAGAACTTCCACGTCGCTGAAGCCTTTACCGGTATTCCAGGAAGTTTTGTCACCATTGAAGAGACTTTAAGTGGCTTTGAAGCGATTCTTGCCGGTCAATATGATGATTATCCAGAAGAAGCCTTCCGTAATGTCGGTAACATCCAACAAATGGAAGAAAAGGCCTTGAAGTTAGGCTACCAGCCTAAAAGTCAAGACTCAGAAAATTAGGTGATCAGATGACACAGAGACAAACAGTCCGAATCTCATCACCGGAAGGAATCATCTACCAACAAGAAGCCTATAGTGTGAATGCCCAGACCATTGACACCGGGGTAACCATCTTGCCTCACCACGTCCCTTATATGACCGTTGTCAGCCGAGGAATCGTGGAAGTCAAGGACAGCCTAGAAGCTAGCGAGAGCGACTATATCGCCCTCAGTGGTGGTATTCTGGAAGTCAACAACAACCAGACATCCATTGTCTGCAACTACGCTATTCACGCCAAAAGTCCTGAGGAAGGCAAGCTACTCCTGGACAAGCAAGAAGCCGAAGTAGAAGCTGCCCAAGCCCTCAGCCGTGACGATACGGTTGCCTACCAACGAGCCCAAGTCAATATCAAGCGGGCCTTGAACCAGTTGGACGCTGGGCAGACTAAGGGATTTTAATTAACAATCAATATGAGGCTAGCACACATTGATAGCTAGCTTGCCTCAATCTAAAAAGCCGAACTTTCTATTCCTAAAGGAAGAAAGTTCGGCTTTTTTTCATTTTGATCTTTAATCACTGTGCTAAGGGCGTTCTATCACCCTTGAAAATAATTTGAAGTGCGATGGGCCCTCTCAATTGCCCCTGAAATAAATTTGAAGTGCGATAGGGGTGTTCTATTACCCTTGAAATAAATTTGGGGTGTAATCGGGGCGTTCTATCGCCCTTGAAACAAATTTGAAGTGCGATAGGGTTGTCCCATTCCCCTTGAAAAGAATTTGAAGTGTAATAGGAGCGCTCTATTCCCCTTGAAATGAATTTGGAGTGCAATAGACCTGCCCCATTTCCCTTGAAAAATTTTGAGTGTGATAGAAGTACGCCATCCCTTTTGAAATAAATTTCAAAGTGAATAGAAGGGTCACTAGCCACCTTCAGGAGATCGGCCCCAGAATTGAGGCACCCTTTGGCAGCTAATAAGACTTACTTGAATCTTTTTGTGTTTATAGGATTGTTTAGTCCACTAGACCAGCTCCACCTAGGTGGTTGGTGTAGGAGAACTAGGCATTGCTATTATGTACAAGATATTGTACAATATTAGTGAGGTGATCAAGATGGAGACAACCAATTATAGTGATTTTAGACAAAACTTAAAGACTTATATGGATCAAATTAATGAGCATTCCTTGGAATATACAGTGACTAGTCAAAATGGTAATGATGTCGTTGTCTTAGCTAAAAAGGACTTTGATTCTTTAATGGAAACTCACTACTTATTATCGAGTAAAGCCAATCGAGAGAATTTATGGGCTGCCATGGAGGAACTTGATCAAGGTGATTTTATTGATGAGGACTTGTAATGAAAGTCAGATGGAGTAAAAGGGCTTATAAAGAGAAAGAAATTTGGCGGAATAAAGATAAGAAAATTTACCAAAAAATCATTCAATTACTTGAAAACATCAAGGACACGCCCTATTCAGGTCTAGGCAAACCGGAACTCTTAAGGTATGAGCTCAGTGGCTTCTGGTCGAGACGAATCACGATTGAACACCGATTGGTCTATCGGGTGGTGGAAGGTCGGATTGAAGTGTTGTCATGTATGTATCACTATGATTAGCTGTTTGAATTCAGATTACAATATGCTAGAATTTAAGTGCCAGAACCCACTACGTTCCCTGATTTCAAAACCTAGTGGGTCATTTTTTTGATGTCTTTTTGTTAGTAAGATGATCTTATGCTTTATCGAAGCATTTTTGTAGAAATTCGGGCTTACACTTATCCGTTAAATCAATGAATTGGTCGAGCGAATAAGATTAAACATCGACTAGTCTATCGGTTGGTCGAAGCAATAGGTGACCGCGTTCATGAGTTTGAAGTAGGAGACCATGTGGTGATGTCTTATGCCCACTGTGGTCATTGTTCACATTGCTTGTCCGGCTATCCGACTACCTGCTTGAACTTCAATGAGCTGAACTTCGGCGGGCATACAGAAGATGGGGGCCACACTCATGAACTTGACGGTCAGCCCGTGAGTCTCTTTTTTGGTCAGTCATCCTTTGCAACTTACGCCAATGTTGAAGAGAAGAATCTGGTCAAGGTGCCCAAAGATTTAGATCTCGTTAAGCTAGCGCCATTAGGCTGTGGAATCCAGACAGGTGCAGGGACAGTTCTCAATGCCTTTGATGCTAAATTGGGGGATAGTATTGTTGTTCTAGGTGTGGGTGCGGTCGGTTTAAGTGCGATTATGGCTGCAAAGATTGCTGGTTACAAGCATATCATTGCCGTGAATCGCAATGACGACAAGCTGGAAATGGCGCAGCATTTTGGTGCTACTGACTTGATTAATAATAAGCATAACCCGGATATTGCTGCTCAAGTTAAAGAAATTACTGGTGGTGGGGCTAAGTACGCCATCGATACAACCGGAAATACCGACATTATTGTCCAAGGCCTTCACAGCCTTCAGCCTCGAGGTGAACTGGCTGTGGTAGGGATGAACTTAGATTTTCAGATGAATATGCAAGAAGACTTGATGGCCGAAGGAAAGACTTTGAAGGGCGTTATTGAAGGTGATTCGATACCGAAGCTATTTATTCCTGAACTCATTGAATACTACCGTCAAGGCCAATTCCCATTTGATGATATGATTACGGTGTTTGACTTTGAAGACTTACAACGGGCTTTTGAAGAGCGCTCGATTAAACCAGTGGTAAGAATATCGGAATAGTCTGTCACCTAGACTAATAATTGATAACCAGAAAGCGATAAAACGTACTTTGTCATAGTGAGAGTTAAACTGAAAGTGACACTCTAACAAGCGAAGTATCCGTTCTTATCGCTTTTTTGCACTTAAAGGAGGCCGTGCCCCCTGAACTTAATTTGCCACGAAAAAAGTTGGAGTGTGATAGTCTCGTTCCATTGCCCATGAAATGAATTGGGAGTGTGATGGTCCCGCGCCATTGCCCTTGAAATAAATTTGGAGTGTGATGAGCTCGCGCCATTGCCTTCGAAATAAATTTGAAGTGTGATGAGCCCGCGCCATTGCCCTTGAAAAAACTTTGGAGTGGGATAGCCCTAGCCCATTGCCCTTGAAAAAACTTTGGAGTGGGATAGGCCCGCTCAATCGCCCTTGAAAATTAATTTGGGATGCGATTGTACCAGGCCATTGCCCTCGAAATAAATTTAGAGTGTGATGGTCCCGCGCCATTGCCCTTGAAAATTAATTTTGAGTGCGATGAGCCCGCGCTATTGCCCTTGAAATAGATTTGAAGTACGATTGGACCATCCTATTGCCCTCGAAATAAATTTGGGGTGTGATTGCACCAGCCCATTGCCCTTGAAATAGATTTGAAGGGCGATAGAAGCACCCAATCACCCTCGAAATAAATTTGGATTGCGATTGGATCGTTCCATTGCCCTTGAAATAAATTTGAAGTGCGATAGAAGCACTCAATCACCCTTGAAATAAATTTGAAGAACAATAGCCGAGCACCGTTCCTCTATATCTAGTCTTAACATAATATTCTTGTTAGTTATTTCTTTGGACGCGCCTTTTTATCTTTCCTCTCAGTCAATCAAACTTCCATTTTTAACCTTCTCCAATCTCCTCTGAGGAAAGTACGAACCACTTCCGATCTAGTTAATTTCTTATCTGGCGAATCGGATGAAAATGAACGAATTCGATGATAAATGCTTTTAATACAAGCTTTTGGTCTGTTATAATCAACTCCAATCTCTGGAAAGGATGATTAGGATGACCAAACAATTAACAGATACGATTACTTTTCGCCATGGCGCTCAAGTTGGGAATCGACTGGTTCAGCCAGCCATGTTGACTAATAGTGGTCAAAATGACGGCTTTATTAGCCAGGATACCTTGGATTATTACAGCGCCCGGTCGCGTTCGGCAGGGATGATCTTGGTAGAATACTGCTATGTCAGTCAGAATGGCGGTCCAGCCCTAACCAAGAGTTTGCACCGTCAACAGTTGGGGATCCATACTGATGCGCATACTGAAGGCTTGGCTCAAGTAGCTCAAGTGCTTCAAAAAGATGGGCACAAGGCCTTGTGTCAATTAGCCCATACGGGTCGAGAAGCGGCTTACCGCATTCAATTAGGTGAAGATGTGGTAGCTCCTTCAGCGATTGACTACGACTTCTTAGATTACCCGGTGCGGGCCTTAACGGGTCAGGAAGTGGAAGCGATTATTGAAGCTTTTGGTCAGGCTACTCGGCGAGCCATTGCAGCGGGCTTTGACGGGGTGGAAATCCATGGTGCCAATCATTATCTGATCCAACAGTTCTTCTCTCAAACTTCCAACCACCGAGAAGACCAGTGGGGTGGTAGCTTGGCTAATCGAGCGCGTTTTGCGATTGAAGTGACTCGGTCAGTCGTTGAAGCGGCCCGCAAATACGGAGCGCCAGATGACTTTATCATTGGTTACCGGATTAGTCCGGAAGAAATCCATGGTGATCAAGTAGGCTATGATTATCAGGAATCTAATCACTTGATTCAAGCCCTTACCGATCAATTTGACTTGGATTATATCCACTTGTCGCTACCTCATTATCAAGCAGGCCCTAGTGGACTCGACCAATCTTATGCTGAATTGGTTCAAGACTTCTTGCCTGAAGAAGTCAAATTAGTGATAGTCGGACAGGTTTTTGACGAAGAGACAGCTAAGGATGCTCTAGCCCATACGGACCTTGTCGCAACGGGTCGGGCGACGATTATTGACCCTGAGTTCGGACACAAGATTGACCAAGGTTTAGGCCATGAGATCGTGACAGCTATCTCACCTGAACAATTAAGTCGGGCTCACTGGACACCGGGTCTGGTTCACCTCTTTACCCAACCTCAGGGGGCACCTTACTTGAAGGGCCAAGAGACCATTAGTGACCTGTATGACCAGTATCCATTAATCTAGAGTCTAAATGAGCTAATTCTAACAAAATTAAAAAAAGATAAATATTTAGCTTGATTTTTATCATTTAATGATTTAAACTATTAAAAATTTACAAACTGTTGAAGAGGAAGTAACATTAAATCAGCTAACTACTAGCGAAGACGGAGGGTGGGAGCGTCTAGTTAGCTTAATGGATGGGCCTCGGAGGGTAAGGTGAAGGGTAGTAGCCTTAACGTGTGACGATCGTTAAATCGTTATAAATAATAGCGATATTATTTAGTGAGCGGATCTCTGTTGAGATCAATCAAGGTGGCACCGCAGGTTAGAAGCACTTGTCCTTAATCATTCTTTGGAATGGTTAAAGACGAGTGCTTTTTTGAATAGATAGATAAACTTAAGATTGGGAATAGTTAGACCAAGAACCTGACAGCAAGAACGTGATGATGGAAGACGTTTAGGGGATAGCTAACGATGGGCCCGAGTAACTAAGGATGGCTAAACTGCTTTAGTGGGCGGTGAACCGTTACGCAAGACTGGCGTTATCATCAGTCAGGAGTTGATAGACTCTAGTAAGTGGGTATTTAGATGCCAACAGAGGTGGTACCGCAGGTTGATGACTTGTCCTCATTTCTCTTTTTGGGAGAAATGGGGGCATTTTTTATATATAGAATAGGAGTGGTAGGAATGCAAGCAACTATAGAAACGATTATTAATGGACAGGACTTGAGTTATGACCAAGCTTATCATGCCGTTGAAGAGATGATGACTGGCCAGGTCAACCCCGCACAGATGGCAGCTTATCTAACAGCCTTGGCCATGAAGGGGGAGACGGACCTTGAGATTGCTGGATCAGCAGCAGCCATACGGGACCAGGCGGTTAAGATCACGACCCCAAATCCCAGCTTAGAAATTGTCGGGACAGGAGGCGACCAGTCCTATTCATTCAATGTCTCATCAACAGCAGCCCTAGTGATTGCAGCCAGTGGGGTCCCGGTAGCCAAGCATGGTAACCGGTCCGCTTCTTCTAAGTCGGGAGCAGCCGATTGTATGGAGGCTCTTGGGATTAACCTGGACCAAGACCCAGAATTAGCCCAGGCTTTACTTGAAGAATTGGGGATCTGCTTCTTGTTTGCCCAGAATTACCATCAATCCATGAAGTATGTAGCTCCTATTCGTAAGGACTTGGCCTTCAAGACGGTCTTTAATATTTTGGGCCCGATCACTAATCCAGCTTGTCCGACTTATCAATTATTAGGTGTCTATAAAGAAGAATTAGTCCAACCCATGGCTAAAGTAATCCAAAGTCTAGGCGTCAAGAGAGGCATGGTGGTCTATGGTCAAGACGGGATGGATGAAGTATCTATCTCGGCTCCAACTTCTGCCTTATTCTTTGATGGTGACCAGGAGACCACCTTTACCATTGAGCCCGAGTCCTATGGATTCCCAAGCTATAAAAAGCAAGAAATCGTTGGTGGCGATCCTCAGGAGAACGCAGCCATTACTCGTGGCATCTTGCAAGGAGTGATTCACGGGGCGAAGCGGGATATAGTCTTGCTGAATGCTGCTTGTGGCTTGTATGTAGCGGGACGAGCGGTGGATATCCCACAAGGTATCACTCTAGCTCGGCGGATGATTGATTCTGGCCAGGCCTACCGCCTCCTGCAAGCTTATATTAGAGCCAGTCAGAAAGGAGTCAAGGCATGATTCTCGATCAACTCGCTCAATACAGCCGAGATCGGGTCCGCTTAGCCCAAGCTTCTAAGAGTCTATCAGCGATCCAGGCCGAAGCTCTGGCCTTACCCAGAGGCGACTTTCCCTTCGAAAAGGCAATGGCCAATCCGGGTCTTAGCCTAATTGGTGAAGTTAAGAAGGCGTCTCCTTCCAAGGGGATCATTTCGGAGGATTTTCCATATTTGGAGATTGCTGACCAGTATCAGACCAGTGGCGTTGATGCGATTTCCGTCTTAACGGAACCCAAGTGGTTCCTAGGATCTGATCAGATCTTCCAAGCCATTCGGCAAAGGGTGGACCTTCCGATGTTACGCAAGGATTTCACGGTGGATCCCTATCAGATCTATGAGGCTAAGTTGTTAGGGGCTGATTGTGTACTAGTGATTGTAGCTCTATTGGATCAAGACTTAGGCCGGCTTCAAGACTACTTAAGTCTCTGTGATCAATTGGGCTTGTCTGCGTTAGTTGAAGCCCATGACTTAGGGGAGATTGAGCTAGCCTGCCAGGCTGGAGCCCGGATCATTGGTGTAAATAATCGGAATTTGAAGGACTTCTCAGTAGACTTCAACAACGCCGAGCGCTTGCGTGATGCAGTTCCTGAAGGAATCCTCTTCGTCGCTGAAAGCGGGGTCCAGACTGTTAGCGATGTTCAAGCAGTGACCCGATTGGGAGCGGATGCCGTCCTAGTTGGGGAGGCCTTGATGCGCCAGAAGCAACCGGGTGATTTGGTGAGGGCTTTCAAGCGGGGGGCGGCTGATGCAAGTTAAGATTTGTGGCTTGAAGCGATTAGAAGATGTCGCCTACTGCAACCAAGCTGGCGTTGACTATGTAGGTTTTATCCTGGATTACCCCAAGAGCCCGCGTTATTTAAGGCCAGGTCAACTAGCTCCACTCAGTTCGGCCGTTGGGCCGGGTATTCAAAAAGTGGGAGTCTTTGTTGACCCGGACTTAGCGACCGTTACCGGCTTATTGGAGCAAGGCTTGATTGATATTGCCCAACTGCACGGCCAGGAAAGTCCAGACGAGATTCGCTTTTTGCAGGAAGTGACCAACTGTCCGATCTGGAAGGCTTTTGGTATTCAAGGACCCGCTGATGTTGTGGAGGCTCAAGCCAGCCCAGCAGACCGGGTCTTGTTGGACTACAAGCAAGCCGGAAGCGGGCAAAGCTTTGATTGGCGCTTAATTCAAGGAATCGACCGGCCCTATATCTTAGCGGGAGGCTTGAATGCTAGTAAGATCAGGCAGGCTCTTTCACAGCTACAACCTGAAGCGATTGATTTATCCTCGGGTGTTGAGACGAATGGTTACAAAGACTTAGATAAAATAAAAGAAATAGTGAGGGTGGTTAAAGATGTCTAAAGGAAGATTTGGGGAATTTGGGGGGCAATTCATCGCCGAAACCTTGATGCCCACAATTATTGAACTAGAAAAGGCCTATAAGTTTTACAAGGAGGATCCGCTTTTTCAGGAGGAGTTGACTGAACTCTTGAATCAGTATGCGGGTCGCCCTAGCTTGCTCTATTATGCGGAGAATATGACCCGGGACTTGGGTGGGGCTAAGATCTATCTCAAGCGAGAAGACTTGAATCATACGGGTGCTCATAAGATTAATAACGTGCTCGGTCAGGTCTTGATGGCTAAGAAGATGGGCAAAAAACGGATTATCGCTGAGACCGGGGCGGGCCAACATGGAGTAGCAACCGCTACCGCTTGCGCCTTGTTGAATCTGGATTGCGTGATCTATATGGGTCAACACGATATAGTTAGGCAGGCCTTGAATGTCTACCGGATGAAACTCCTTGGGGCAGAGGTGGTCTCTGTAAGGTCTGGTACCGGGACTTTGAAGGATGCCGTCAATGAAACGATGAAAGAATGGACCCGCCGAATGGATGATACCCATTATTGCATCGGTTCTGCCATGGGGCCCCATCCCTTCCCGACAATGGTGAAGGACTTCCAGAGTGTTATCTCCAAGGAACTAAAAAGCCAGATTCTAAAGGCAGAGGGGCGCTTACCGGATGCTGTCCTGGCTTGTGTAGGTGGGGGATCTAATGCAATTGGTAGCTTTGCTGCCTTCATCGATGACCTAGACGTCCGCTTGATAGGTTGTGAAGGGGCAGGCCACGGGATAGATTCGCCTGATTCAGCGGCTACCATGCAGGTCGGACGAACAGGTGTCTACCACGGGATGAAGACCATTCTCGCTCAAGACAGTGATGGTCAAGTTCAACCGGTCTATTCCATTTCGGCTGGGCTAGACTATCCAGGCGTGGGCCCAGAACATGCCTATCTAGCCGCTATTCTCCGGGCAGAATATGTCCCTGTAACCGATGAAGAAGCAGTTCAAGCCTTTGAATATCTCAGCCGAACCGAAGGGATTATCCCCGCTATCGAATCTGCCCACGCCGTCGCTTACGCGATCCGATTAGCCCAAGAGATGAATCCAGATCAGATTATTTGTTTGACCTTGTCCGGCCGGGGGGACAAGGATTGCGCAGCTATTGCACGTTACCGAGGGGAGGAAATTTATGAGTAAACTAGAAGCAGTTTTTTCAGAGGGCAAGGCTTTTATTCCTTATATTACAGCCGGTTACCCAGACCTAGAGAGCACGGAAGCTTATATTCAAGCCTTGGCTCAAGAAGGAGCTAGTATTATCGAGATCGGCATTCCCTTCTCAGATCCCACTGCAGAAGGGCCAGTTATCCAACACGCTATTGAGCAAGCTCTTGATAAGGGGATTCGAACGGATGATATCTTTGATATGGTGGCCCGCTTAGAAGATCAGGTGTCGGCGCCTTTGGTCTTCATGACCTACGCCAATATCGTCTTCGGCTACGGCCTTGAGGCCTTTTTCCAGCGCTGCCAAGCGGTCGGTATTCAAGGGCTGATCCTGCCCGATGTTCCCTACGAGGAAAAAGAGGAATTGGCCTCCTATACAAAAAAATACGGCATTCCCCTAATCTCCCTGATCGCTCCAACATCCAAAGGGCGAATTCGCCAGATTGCCGGGGAGGCCGACGGCTTCCTCTACGTCGTCTCTTCCTTAGGTTTAACCGGAACTCGAGAATCGATCCAAACCGATCTTTCCAGCATGATCCAAGCCATTCGTCAGGCCAATCCCGACCTACCGGCAGCGATCGGCTTTGGGATCTCGGGACCAGACCAAGCCCAGCAAATGGCTCAACTAGCAGATGGTGTCATCATTGGCTCAGCAATCATGAAGTTGATTGATCAATACCAGGACCAAGCTGAGCCAGCCATTCGGGACTATGCACGCGCCATTGTTGAAGCGATTCGTTAGTTGAGATGCTGGTGATACTTGATTGACAAGTGGAATCGTGTCGAATGTAGCTTTAGCCAAGTGTGAATGTGTTCCCTTGAAATAAATTTGAAATGCGATGGGGGTCGCACTATCGCCCTTGAAATATATTTGGAGTGTGATGGGGTTGTCCTATTGCCTTTGAAAAATAAATTGGAGTGTGATGGGGTCATTCTATTGCCCTTGAAACAAATTTGAAGTGCGATGGGGTCGTTCTATTCCCCTTGAAAATAATTTGGAGTGTGATGGGGTCATTCTATTGCCCTTGAAACAAATTTGAAGTGCGATGGGGTCGTTCTATTCCCCTTGAAAATAAATTGGAGTGTGATGGGGTCATTCTATTACCTTTGAAAATAAATTGAAGTGCGATGGGGTCGTTCTATTACCCTTGAAAATAATTTGAAGTGCGATGGGGTCGTTCTATTCCCCTTGAAAATAATTTGGAGTGTGATGGGTCCGCTCTATTCCCCTTGAAAATAAATTGGAGTGTGATAGGGTTGCGCCATTCCCCTTGAAAATAAATTGAAGTGTGATGGGGTCATCCTATTCCCCTTGAAAATAAATTGAAGTGCGATGGGGTCGTTCTATTCCCCTTGAAAATAATTTGGAGTGTGATGGGTCCGCTCTATTCCTCTTGAAAATAAATTGGAGTGTGATAGGGTTGCTCTATCGCCTTTGAAAATAAATTGGAGTGTGATGGGGTCATCCTATTGCCCTTGAAACAAGTTTGAAGTGTGATAGTCGCCTTCATTTCCCCTCGAAATTTATTTCAAGGGGAATGGGGACATAATCCCTACCGCCATTAATGAGAACCTTGCTTTAAATAGTAGGGAATCTGCTCAGAAATCTGACTAGGGAGGACTACATACTGCTTTTCTGCCAAGGTTTCAGCAATATAACTGTGGAGGTAGACGGCTGATAGGATGGCTTGATCTGCTGATTGGTAGGGCTGGCCTAAGAATCCCGCAATCATACCAGCAAGGGTGTCTCCCATTCCTCCGGTCGCTTGTGCGGGAGTCCCGCAGGTGTTTAGCCAAATCTCATCTCTCAGATAGATCTGGGTTCGGTGTCCCTTTAGAACCAGCTTGACTCCAAGATTACTAGCAAGCGCTTGGTTTAGTGTCAGACTTTGTTCTTCAGGAGCTAGGTCCGTCAAGTATTGCCATTCGCCTAGGTGGGGAGTGATAATGAAGTTTTGGCAAGGTGAATCTAGCCCCAGTTTCTTAAAGTGATGAAGGCCATCGGCGTCCAAGATCAGTGTTTGATCCGGCCGGATATGGTGGAAAACGGTTTCCATAATTGCGGCTTCTTGAGGTCCTCTGGACAAGCCTGGTCCCAGGAGAATGATTTCATTTTTTTGGACGGCTTGGATTAAGGCTTCCTGGTCATAGAGGTCCAGGAACATGGCCTCAGGAAGATGACTATAGAGGGCTGTTTTGTTGGAGGGATCACTAGCTACCGTCAAGAGACCGGCCCCGGAATAGAGACTTCCCTTGGCAGCTAGAATAATCGCTCCGCCCATGGTTCGGTGGCCGCCAATGAGGAGCACGCGTCCATAGTCTCCTTTATGCGACTCAGCGGGCCGGATAGGTAACCATTCTTGCACTAAGTCTGCCGTTATTTTCTGCATCTTTCATTCCTCCATTCTAGTCTTAGCATAATCCAAAATTCTCTAAATATAAAGAAAAAGACCGCTAGCAGTCAGTAAAAATTGACTCTTAGCGGTCTTTAAAAATAGCCATCTGGGTCTGATCGGACCCAATGTCCTGATTATAAGAAAAAGGCCTGCAAGAGGCCTCCTACCAGTGGGGTGAGGAGGATAACAGCCAGGCCGGTGACAATCAAGGCAACGGAAGACATGGCTCCTTGAACTTCTCCCATCTTGATCGCTTGAGAAGTCCCCATGGCGTGAGCGCTAGTTCCCATCGCTACCCCTTGGGCGACTTCATGCTTGATACCGAATTTATCCATCACCTTAGGCCCTACTACGGCTCCCAAGGTTCCAGTCGCAATGACCAAGGCGATCGTCAAGGAGACAATTCCTCCAAGTGAATCGGTGGCACTGATGGCGATGGCGGTTGTAATGGATTTAGGATAGATGGTGGCTACCATCTCAAAATTAAAGTTGAAGACCAAGGCCAAGGCCACAACTAAGACCGTGTGAATAATAGTACCCGTTAGACAACCAATCAAGATTGGCAGCAAGTAAGTCTTGAGATAGACAAAGTTTTTTTCCAAGTTGATGGCTAGAGCAACTGTTGCCGGTGTCACCAACCAGGAGAAGACTTGGGCACCTTGGTTGTAGGTGTCATATTCAATACCTGTTACCATTAGGATGAGAATAATACTAATAATAGCGAAGACGAGAGGGCTAAACAGGGCAATAGGCCAACGTTTATAGAGCTTGTCACCTAAGAGGAACATCCCCAAGGTTAAGACAATCCCAAACAAAGGGGTATCAATCATACTTTGGATCATGATTTTCTTCCTTTCTTGATTTCTTTAGCAATTGAGAATTGGACCGTCTTACCTGTGACTACCATGGTAATCAGGGTAGTCAAGACGACTAGTAGAATTAATTGCCACCAAATGTCCTTAAGCACATGGAATTGATTCATCAAGGCCACACCACCTGGAACGAACAGGATCGCCATATTGCCAGTTAACCAAGAACCCGATTCATCCACTTCTTCCATCGGCAAGATTTGATAATGCAAACACAAAAATAGCAAGATCATACCAATTACACTGCCCGGTAATGTCAGAATCGGACGAATGAGAATCGATAAGACCTCGCCTAGGAACGAGAAGAAAAATAACCAAAATAATTGCTTGTAAATCTTCATAACTACCACTCCTCCTTAATAGGGCTTATGGTATACTATTATAAACTAATCCCTTTCGTTGGGAAAGAAGTGGAGTCGTTTTCAACGAAGGGAAATTTAGGAGGAGATAGGATGGCTAATTTTTCATATCCCATTCAAGACGATTGGACCACTGAAGAAACAGCCAAGGTTGTAACTTTTCTAGCTACAGTTGAGCGGGTCTATCACGAAGGCGTCCCTCAGGAGCGGTTCGCTAAAGACTATCAAGCTTATCAGACTGTCATTGATTCCATCGCGGCGCAAAAGCGCTTGGAACGTCAATTTGATTATTCAATCTATCAAGCCGTTAAGTATTGGCGAGAAAATAAAGATCATCTAAAAACCATTAAACTATAAGGAGACAAATATGGATTATCAATTACATCACCGGATTGTTGTATGGATGGAAGAAGCAGCCAGGCGCTTACGTGCTTCCTTGGACCAGACCATTCAAGTCAAGGAGAAGTCTGATCGGGCGGACTTGGTAACGAATATGGACCGCGAAACGGAAGCATTCTTTGTCGAAAAAATTCGCCAATATTACCCGGACCACCGCATCTTAGGGGAAGAAGGATGTAGTGACCAGCCGGAAGATCATCAAGGGATGATCTGGTTGATCGACCCAATTGATGGGACTTTGAATTTTGTTAAGCAACAAAATAACTTTGGTATTATGATCGGTTTGTTTGAAGATGGCAATCCGGTAGCGGGCTATATTTATAATGTGATGCCGGGTGACCTCTACTATGGGATTGTCGGTGAGGGAGCCTACTTGAACCATCAACCACTAGAGCCACTAGCTATTGATAGCTTGTCGCAAGGCCTAATCATTGGTAATATCGGTAACTTTGCTGACAACAAGTTAAATATTAACGCCTTACTAGCCACCTCCTTGGGGGCTCGTTCTTATGGGGCGGCAGCCTTGGAAATCATTTCCGTGATTCGCGGAGAATCCGCTCTTTATTTATCAACGGGTCTCAATCCGTGGGACTTTGGCGCGGGCTACTGTATTTGTGAAACCATGGGCCTTAAAGTTACTACCCATACCGGCCAACCCTTAGACATCTTGCGAAAGAGCCCTGTTCTCTTTGCTAGTCCGCGTATTCATCAAGAAGCGCTAGAAATCTTAGCCAACCAGGATTAATCGTTAATAAGATGAAAGGCTCTATTGACTGACAAGATCAAGGATGGGTGATGGGGCATTAATGCTAGAATTTGTTTTTTACTGAGTTAGTTGCCCTCTTATGAGGCTACTTAACCTGTTAACCGCAATAATAAAACGAGGAGATGGCTTGAAGGTCCTGAAAGGGTCGGAAGCCATCTTTTTTGCTTGTAATGTGAGCGCTAGTTTGACTTAGTGACCAAGGAATCTTCCGTTTGGGATCGGAAAGGGGAGACCAGTTATTTTGCTCTTAAATTCTTATAAGTATTAAGATATAATGGAGATAATGATAACATGCAGGAAGAGGAGAGGACCGATGTCTGTAAGTGATAACCCTAAGCAGCCAAGTGCCAGAAGGCTAGGTCAAGATGAGTCGGGAACTTGGTGGCAAGTACAAGTAGCCAATAGTGAGGCCCTGGTTAAATACTTTGAACATGGACTCAGTGAAGCGATCCGCAATAAATGGCAGGCGCTGATTCATGAAGACCCCACCCCCGCCCTCAAGCGTCAAACAACTTGGCCCTTGGAATGGGTAGCTGGTGATCAAGGCCAGGAAGGGGTCTTGATGCGGGACCAGCAGGGAATTTGGCTGAGTGACTATTTAGAAGAAGGCAGACCGCTGAATCAAAGAATTGAAGTAGCCAAAGCCCTCTGTTTGTTGGTCAGTGAGTTTCACCGGAATAATTATCTACTGGGAGACATGAATCCGGATGGCTTTCTGGTGGATCAGTTAGGCCAGCAAACACACCTAACTTATGCAAGATTAGAGCGGATCAGCTTCTTGGACCGCCAGGGGAATACCTGGGCGACTCCAAGCGGACGCTATGACCTTTTGGCCCCGGAATTGAGAGGGATTAATTTAAGTCAGCTTCCTTATGTCGCTTGGACTCGGGAGAATGATTATTACCAATTAGCGGTTTTAATCTTTGTCTTATTAGTCGATCAGGTCCATCCTTTAACCGGTCTGGATTTCCGTCGGGAAGTGAGCCAAGCTAATCCTCAACCGTCTCCTGGCTACCATGAATTAGATTTTCGAGTGGAAGATTACCCGCAATTGCTGGAGTTTCCAAGCCAATTAGTGAGCTTGATGGACTTTTCTTTCCGGGTCGGCTTGGACAATCCGACGCAACGCCTGCTTCCTCAGACTTGGTACCAGTCCTTGGAAGCCCTGGAAGAAAGTCTGGAGTCAGGGAGTGACAGGAAGGCTAGTGGCCTAGATCCAGCTAGTGAATTGCTTGATGAAGATCAATCATCAAGTGGCCACAATCGTCTAGGTCGACTGGTCTTCTCACTGGTCTTGTTGATGGGTCTGGCTGGAGGTGCTTGGGCAACTTGGGATTATATGACGACTTCGGGTAACCAGAAAGCCTCCTTCTCCCAGAGCCAATCGGTCCAGGAATCGCTAGCTGAAGAGACGGTGATTCCTTATGCCTTGGATAAGGAGTGGGACCAAGTACTACACGATCTGCAAGAAGGGCAGCTAGATGAGTCGAGTTTGGAGGCAGGCTTCCAAGCTATAGATAGAGAGGCATTCGATCCATACCCTGTAGTTAAGCAGATGCTAGCTGACCTAGATCAAGAAGGTAATCCGGAAGCGCTTTTTGACTTGTATTCCCATACTTATACCTACCAGCTAAGACGAGGGACCCTGTCATCCTTGGAGGGTCAGGCGATTAATTATTTAAGAGCCAAGCTCCTCTTGGGTCTTGACCAGGCCGGTATTTCCAAGGCGATTTTGGCTAAGACTTATCAGAATTACCTTGATATTAATGAGACTAGTCCAGATTTAGGAGAAGTATTGAGAAGGCTCAGCGACTATTCGGGTCAAGACGGGCGCGCCTATCAAGTAGAATTTGGTCTAGTTGATGATCAACCCAGCCAGATTGCGGTCATGCTCTACTCTCCGGTCAGTGGCCGATCCTATGATTATATTTATAGACTGGAGGACAGTCAGTGGACAGCTTTTTCTCCAGAAGGAGAACCGATGGAGTCGCAAGCTTTTGACTTTGAGGAGACTTATGGCGCCCAGTTGACGGATACTTATCAACCCCAAGTCATTTTCCCTGAAGGAACTATTTTCCAAAAGTTTGAAGCAGACTCATCTACTTCCTCCCAGAGCAGTTAAGATAGCGAGTCTAGGACCCGACTAGACAGCTAGTAGGATCCCTTGATATAATAATTGATAAAGATACCGTAATAAATAAATTAAGAAGTTAAAGGAGCAGCACCTTGAAACATCCAATCCAAAAACTATCAACTCTAGCCTTAACAGCCACATTGATTTTCTCATCAGTTCCAGTATTAGCCACTGAAGTTCCAGTCAGTGAGCACAATTTTCAGCAGAGGCTCCTAGTGTGCCGAATTCCGAAAATAATGGTCGTCCCAACGCATATTCCACCCCTTCCTATGAAGTAGCCCTAAGCGCTGAACCGGCTTACTCATTGTCAGATAATATGACTGACAACATGACTAATCCTGAACCTGAGAAGAATAACCAACATGACACGAGTCTGGCTACTGAACCCGAGAACAATCCGCCAGCGGACTCTAGTGTAGACACTTCTTCCCCTGCCACTGTGCCTAACTCAGTTGATGAGAGTTCGACCGTTAGCATCAGTGAAGCTTCGCAAATAGAGAATGGGACTAGCCAGCCTAATCGAGAGGCTGGAGCTACAGGCTCGTCAACTATCGTTGCTCAAATTATTCGCTTAGCCTTTGCTAAGCAATTATATGAAGGCGATACCCTAGTATCAGGTACTGCACCTGCGGGGGCCACAGTCACTGTCACCGTTCAAGATCCAACCGCTCAAGCAGCTGGACATGTTTATGCAGCAGAAGCCTACACAACAAAGGCTGATTCGAGTGGTTATTTCGCAGTGAATGTCGCTCCATTAAAGGTTGGCCAAATTGTGACCATTACCGCTAATGGTCACTCAGTGTCGCAAACCGTTCAAGCGATCAAGGTTACTGATATTAAAGCCATCGATCCGTCTAAGGCTGATGAATTGCCGGAAGCAGGAGAAAATGTAAATGGAATTATGTTCGCCAGTGCCCTAACGTTTCTAGTGGCGGGCTTGGCCATTGCTTTATCCAAACATAAGAGCCATTAAATTTATCATATAAAGAATCGATTAATATTCACTGAATTCCCCCTTAAGTTAGAAGCTCAATCTAGCTTGAGGGGCTTGTTGTCTCAGTGGGGATTGGGGTTAGTTTTTACTTCTTGGTTGAAGATAGGATGTGCTACGTTTTCATCAATTATTTTGACCTTAAAAGCTATACACAAACTCTAAAAAAGTGTAAACTGATTAAGTTAGCGTTACTTGAATTTTGTAAGGAGCGAATTGGATGACAGCAAACTATCGCGAAGATATAAGAAATATAGCAATTATTGCCCACGTTGACCACGGAAAGACGACCTTGGTTAACGAACTATTAAAACAATCAGAAACTCTAGACGCCCATACCCAATTAGACGACCGGGCGATGGACCGTGGGGATATTGAGCGGGAGCGTGGAATTACCATCCTAGCCAAGAATACCGCTATTGAGTATAAAGGTCACCATATCAATATTATGGATACCCCAGGACACGCGGACTTTGGGGGAGAAGTAGAGCGAATCTTGAAGATGGTTGACGGTGTCGTCCTTGTGGTGGATGCCTTTGAAGGAACCATGCCTCAGACTCGTTTTGTCTTGATGAAGGCCTTGGAGCAAGGATTAACCCCTGTGGTAGTGGTTAATAAGATTGACAAGCCAGCTGCTCGTCCAGCAGAAGTGGTAGATGAAGTCTTAGAGCTCTTTATCGAATTAGGTGCCGATGACGACCAGATTGAATTCCCGGTAGTCTATGCTTCTGCCATCAATGGGACTTCGAGTCTATCAGATGATCCAGCCGATCAAGAAGCTTCCATGGATGCCATCTTGGATACGGTCATTGAGTATGTGCCGGCGCCTCTTGATAATGTAGACGAGCCATTGAAATTCCAAGTTTCACTGCTAGATTATAATGAGTATGTTGGACGTATCGGTATTGGCCGCGTCTTCTCAGGACGCATTAAGGTTGGGGACAACGTGACCTTGATCAAGAATGATGGGTCCATCAAGAACTTCCGCGTCACCAAAATGTTTGGTTTCCTAGGATTGAACCGGGTAGAAATTCAAGAAGCAGAAGCCGGGGACTTGATCGCCTTAGCAGGGATGGATGATATCTTCGTTTCTGAGACCGTCACTTCGCCAGATGACTTGACACCATTAGCGCCACTTCATATTGATGAGCCGACCCTACAGATGACTTTCTTAACCAATAATTCGCCTTTTGCGGGTCGTGAAGGAGACTATGTCACTTCTCGTAACTTACAAGACCGTCTGGAACAAGAACTGCATACAGACGTTTCCTTGAAGGTTGATCCGACAGATTCACCGGACGCCTTTACCGTTTCAGGACGGGGTGAATTGCACCTATCCATCTTGATTGAGAACATGCGTCGGGAAGGTTATGAATTCCAAGTATCCCGTCCGCAAGTAATCATCAAAGAGGTAGACGGTATACAAATGGAACCATTTGAACGGGTTCAAATTGATACACCAGAAGAATACATGGGAGCCATTATCGAAGCCATGGGTGAACGTCGGGCAGAGATGGCTGATATGATTAATACCGGAACTGGTCAAGTTAGAATTATCTTCTTGATTCCTGCCCGAGGCTTGATTGGTTTTTCAACCGAATTCATGTCCTTGACTCGCGGTTACGGAATCATGAACCATTCCTTTGATGAATACCGTCCAGTAGTGGATGCATCGATTGGTCGCCGTCGCCACGGAGCCTTAGTATCCATCGACAGTGGTAGTGCGACTACTTATTCGATCATGAACTTGGAAGACCGGGGAACGATCTTTGTTGAACCGGGAACAGAAGTTTACGGTGGTATGATCGTAGGTGAACATAACCGTGACAATGACTTAACGGTCAACATCACTAAAGCTAAGCAGTTGACCAACGTTCGGTCTGCAACCAAAGACCAGACGAGTGTGATCAAGCAACCGCGTATTATGACCTTGGAAGAGTCGATTCAATTCATGGATGATGATGAATATTGTGAAGTGACGCCACAAAGCATTCGTCTCCGTAAGAAAATCTTAGACAAGTCTGCTCGTGAAAAAGCAGCTAAAAAAGAAAAATAAGTCTATCCACTTACAGACAAAGTCAGTAAACAGCCTTGTTTATTGGCCTTGTCTGTTTTATTTAGAAAAATTTTAAAAAATAATTTTCTCCAGAAAAAAGATGAAAACGCATACGGTCAAGCTTTCTCTGTTGCAGAATTTAAATACAGATCGTGAACTCTGTTACAATGAAAGGGTATTCTATTGCTATTTTATAGGCTTTCGGCTATAATATGAGTGTAGTAAATCACAAGCGCAATAGACATTCGGTTACGCTAAGTCTTCTAAATGACACAGGACACAATCAATGTAACAAGGGTCTAGGCCGATTGAATAGAAATTCTTAATGGAGGAAATACTATATGGAGAAAATCAAACAAGAACAAGTTCATGCATGGGATGGTTTCAATGGTCAAGTTTGGCGTGATGAAATCGACGTTCGTGACTTTATTCTAGAAAACTATACGCTTTATGAGGGTGACGATTCTTTCTTAGAAGGTGCAACCGTTGAGACTATGCAATTGTGGGATCAAGTGATGGACCTTACTAAGCAAGAGCGTGAAGCAGGTGGCGTTTTGGATATGGACACCAAGGTTGCTTCAACTATCACTTCTCATGGCGCAGGCTACTTAGACAAAGAAAAAGAAAAAGTCGTTGGTTTCCAAACAGACAAACCATTCAAGCGTTCAATGCACCCATTCGGGGGAATTCGTATGGCTAAATCTTCTCTGGAAGCCTACGGTTATGAACTCGATCCAGAGACTGAGTATACCTTTACTCATTTACGTAAGACTCACAACCAAGGAGTCTTCGATATCTACACACCTGAAATGCGTGCAGCGCGTAGTTCTGGTGTAATTACTGGTCTACCAGATGCATACGGACGTGGCCGGATTATTGGTGACTACCGTCGTGTGGCTTTATACGGGGTTGACCGTTTGATGAAAGAACGCGCGAAGGACTTTGAAAATATTGGTGACGGTCGCATGACTGAAGAAGTGATGCGTCTACGTGAAGAAGTATCTGAACAATACCGTGCTTTACAAGAATTAATCGAACTAGGGGATATCTACGGATTCGACCTTCGTCGCCCAGCTGAGAATGCTCAAGAAGCCTTCCAGTGGTTATACTTAGGTTACCTAGCTGCTATCAAGCAACAAAACGGGGCAGCGATGTCTCTTGGACGTACTTCTACTTTCTTAGACATCTATATTGAACGTGACTTAAGAAATGGTGTCTTAACTGAAAAAGAAGCACAAGAAATTGTTGACCACTTCGTTATGAAGTTGCGTCTGGTTAAGTTTGCTCGTACACCAGAGTACAATGAACTCTTCTCAGGAGACCCAACTTGGGTAACTGAATCTATTGGTGGGATGGCGCTTGACGGACGTCCATTGGTTACGAAGAACTCTTTCCGCTTCTTGCATACCCTATCTAACTTAGGGCCAGCACCAGAACCAAACTTAACCGTTCTCTGGTCACCAGACCTACCAGCTAACTTCAAACGTTTCTGTGCTAAAGTTTCTATAGAAACTTCAGCTATTCAATACGAGAACGATGAAGTGATGCGTCCACACTTCGGTGATGACTATGGAATTGCTTGTTGTGTATCTGCTATGCGTATTGGTAAACAAATGCAATTCTTCGGAGCTCGTGCTAACCTTGCTAAGGCATTACTATATGCTATTAACGGTGGGGTAGATGAGAAATCTAAGAAGCAAGTAGGACCAAGATATCAACCAATCACTTCTGAATATTTAGACTATGATGAAGTGATGGATAAATATGACGAAATGTTAGAATGGCTAGCTGAATTGTATGTTAATGCACTGAACTGTATCCACTACAGCCACGACAAGTATTCTTATGAAAGTTTAGAAATGGCTCTTCATGATGTGAATGTACTTCGTACTATGGCTACAGGTATTGCTGGCTTCTCAGTAGCTATTGACTCATTATCAGCAATTAAATACGCTAAAGTAAAAACAATCCGTGATGAAAACGGACTTGTGGTTGACTACGAAACAGAAGGCGAATTCCCTAAATATGGTAACAACGATGACCGTGCGGACCAAATTGGGGTAGACTTATTGAAGGCCTTCATGACTAAAGTTAAAAAGCATGAAACTTACCGTGACTCTGTCCACACGACTTCAATCCTTACAATCACTTCTAACGTGGTTTATGGTAAGAAGACAGGTAACACACCTGATGGACGCCGGGCAGGTGAACCATTTGCGCCAGGTGCTAACCCAATGCACGGACGTGATACAAATGGAGCCCTAGCTAGCTTGCTATCTGTTGCCAAGATGCCTTATGAGTATGCTCTTGATGGTATCTCTAATACCTTCTCAATTATTCCTAAAGCCTTAGGTAAAGAAGAAAGTATGCAACAAGATAACTTAGTGAATATGCTGGATGGTTATGCTCGTGAAGGAGGCCACCACTTGAATATTAACGTATTCAACCGTGACACCTTACTAGATGCGATGGAACATCCAGAAGAGTACCCTCAATTAACAATCCGCGTTTCAGGATATGCTGTTAACTTTATCAAGTTAACACGTGAGCAACAATTAGACGTTATTAACCGGACAATGCACGGTTCAATGTAAGATTAGATAGGAGACAGTCATGACAGAAGTAAAATCACCTGTAATTGGAAATGTTCACTCTACAGAAAGTTTTGGTTCTGTCGACGGGCCAGGTATTCGCTTTATCAGCTTTATGCAGGGTTGCCGCTTGCGGTGTGAATTCTGTCATAACCCGGACACTTGGAACTTGAGAGGTGGAACGCCTTATACAGCCCAAGAACTCTTCAATCAAGCGATTGCCTACCGGTCTTTCTGGGGCGATAAGGGGGGCGTCACCGTCAGCGGTGGCGAGCCCTTGCTCCAGATCGACTTCTTGCTTGAATACTTCAAATTATGTAAGGAACATGGGATTCATACAACGATTGATACCTGTGGCGCGCCTTTTACTTATGAAGAGCCTTTCTTTTCAAAGTTTGAAGAATTGATGCAGTATACGGACTTGCTGCTATTTGATATTAAGCATATTGATCCGGAACGGCATCTAAGCTTGACAGGGGCTAGTAATAGTTCCGTCTTGGAAATGGCTCGTTACTTGTCTGACCATCAGATTCCAGTCTGGATTCGTCACGTCTTAGTGCCTACGCGGTCGGATTATGATGAGTATCTGATTCGTTTGAGTGACTTTATTGAGACCTTGGACAATGTACGTAAGGTGGAGATTCTGCCTTATCATGAATTAGGTGTTTATAAGTATGAAGCTCTAGGGATTCCTTACCGACTCAAGGGGGTTAAGCCGCCGACAGAGGACCGGGTGAGAAATGCCCAAAGGCTACTCAAAGTCGACCAATATAAGGGTTATTTAGAAGACTAATCATTGCCTCCTCTTTTTAGAGGAGGTTTTTTTATATTTTGACTTAAATAGAAGTGATCGACCGATTTTGTAAGCAGATTGCTTGGTAGAAGGCTTGTTAAAATGGTATAGTCTAAGCAAGAAATGGATAAAGGAGAGATATTATGGCATTTGAATTACCGAACTTACCTTATGCTCATGATGCGTTGGAACCAGTGATTGATAAGGAAACAATGGAGCTTCACCACGGCAAGCACCACAACACTTATGTGACTAACTTGAATAAGGCAGTGGAAGGTACTGAGTGGGCTGATAAGTCTATTGAAGAAGTTGTTAGCCAGATTGATCAAGTTCCAGAAGACATTCGCACAGCCGTTCGCAATAATGGGGGTGGCCACATTAACCACACCTTATTCTGGGAAGAGATGAAATCACCAGTTGAAAACAATGAAATTCCTGAAGCTGTAGCTAGCAAGTTAGAAGCAGCTTTTGGATCTGTGGATAGCTTCAAAGAAAAATTCGAAGCAGCAGCGACTGGCCAGTTTGGTTCTGGTTGGGCCTGGTTGGTTGAATCTGACGGTGAATTAGAAGTTATCGGTCTTCCTAACCAAGACAACCCGTTAATGGTTGGTAAGAACCCAATTCTAGGGATTGATGTTTGGGAACATGCTTACTACTTAAACTACCGTAACGTTCGTGCTGACTATGTGAAAGCTTTCTGGCAAGTAATTAACTGGGATGTTGTTGCAGAACGATTAGGTGCTTAATGAAAATTTTGACCAAGTCTTTGGACTTGGTTTTTTTAGTGGAAATAATTAAGTCTTAGGACTATCGATGGAAGCAGGGCTATCTAGTATGCTATAATAAAGCTTAATTATAGATAAAGGGGGCTTTGGATGAAGTTGAAACGCAAGGGTCATGATTCAGGTACTAACTGGCAAGGTCCTTCACTGAGTCGACTAATCTCTTCTTGGGATCGGCCGCTTTTAATGATTGTGACTCTGCTTCTCTTAATCGGCCTACTAATGGTTTTTAGTGCCACCATGTTTTATGCACCGGATGGAGGGAGTCAGCCAGATCCTTTAGGAACCATGATGAACCACTATTTAATGATTATAGTTGGGGTGATTATCGGTATCTTAGCCAGCTTGATCCCGGACTCTTGGTACCGAAACCCTCATCTGTTGATGGTGGGTTTGACTGTATTGATGGTCCTACTTGTTGTCGTGCATTTCTTTGGTCAAGAGGTCAATGGGGCTAGGGCCTGGCTGCCACCGATCGCTAGTCTTAGTTTTCAGCCTAGTGAATTTGCTAAGATTGGCTTTTGCTTGAGTTGGGCTTGGATCTTTGACCATATTTTAAGAGAACGGATTCTCTCCAAGGAAGTAGGGCAGGTCAACTATATATTAGCCCTAGGATTTCTGATGGTGATTAATGGCGTCCTGATTTTTATTCAACCCGATCTGGGTATGACGGCGATTATCTTGGGCATGTTACTTTTAATGTTTCTAGTCTTTATGAACTCCAAGCGCTGGACCTTAACGACCCTAGCTGTTTTGATGGGCTTATTCTTGTTTGGTAATAGTCTGGGCCAACCGGTTTTTGACTTTTTGAAGCAATCAAGTTTAAGAGGTATGCACCTAGTCCAGCGGATTATTGCCTTTATCGATCCCTTTGAAGTGGCTCAAGATGAAGGCTTTCAAATTGTTAATGGTTATTTAGCCTTTAGTCGTGGCGGCTGGTTTGGTCAAGGTATTGGCCAAGGTCAAGCTAAGCTGGGGTCAGCGGGCTTTATTCCATCAATCCATAATGACTATATTTTCGCTAATATTGTCGAAGAACTAGGTTTTATCGGTGGCGTGGTAGTTCTGGGCTTACTCTTGGCCTTGATCGTTCGCTTATTAATGTTAGCCGCACGTCCTAGCAATGACCGTTTTGGGCGTTTCGTAATTGTTGGGGTGGCAAGTTTATTTTTTGTTCAGACCTTTGCTAATATTGGAGGTGTCTTGGGTCTAGTTCCTCTAACTGGAGTGACCCTACCCTTTGTAAGCTATGGGGGAACCAGTATGTTGGTTAACCTCTTGGCCTTATTCTTGGCGATGAAGTTTGCCAGCCCAGCATCAACACCTAAGCACCAGGTTAGTTTGGTTTATTCACGTGAGGAGGGTGATTAAATGGTAGTGGATTCAATGAATCGTAAGAAGCTCATTGTCTGGCTTTATTCCACTAAGAACACAAAAAATTTAAGATCTTTTGGCTATGTTCATTACGTGAGCCAGAAGATGAAGTATGCGGTTATGTATACCGACCATCCACAAGTTGATCAAGTGATCAAAGAAATTGAAGGCTTACACTATGTCCGAGCAGTGGAACCTTCTTACCAAGAAGAGGTAGAGATGGACTTCTCCCAGGTCTTGCCTGAATTAACTCAGCAAATGGGCGATTCGGTCTATTTTTCCAATGAAGATCAGGGTGATTTCTTTGAAGAGATTGCCGAGTCCTTGAAGCAAACCGGTAGCCAGGAGGAGTCAGTGGATGAGAGTCGTTTGTGGTAAATATGGAAGCCGTCCCCTGAAGGCCGTCCCAGGCAAGAATACCCGACCAACAACCGATAAGATTAAGGAAGCTATCTTTAATTTATTGGGTCAAAATTTGCAGGGAAAGCTCTTTTTGGACATGTATGCCGGTAGTGGGGCGATTGCGATTGAAGCAGTATCTCGCGGCTTTGACCATGCGGTCTTGTGCGAGCGCTACCGTCCAGCTCAAGCAACTATCCAAGCTAACCTGGAGATGACGCGTGAATTAGAACGCTTCACCTTATTAAAAGGAGACAGCTACAAGTCCTTGTTGAAATGGCAGGTTGCTAATCCCGATCAGTGTTTTGATGCGGTTTTCTTAGATCCTCCTTATGCCAAGGAAACCATTGCAAAAGATATAGCCTGGCTTGAAGAACAAGGCTTATTAGCCAGTGGTTGTCGGATTATTTGCGAGTTGGATAAGGCAATAGACTTGCCGGCATCCATTGATAAGTTCCAGCTTTATAAGAGCAAGCTGTACGGCATCACAAAAATTAATATTTATCAAGAGGAGGAATAAGATGACCCCTAAAATTGGGATCTTTCCGGGGAGCTTTGACCCGTTAACCAACGGTCACCTGGATCTCATTGCACGAGCCAGTCGTTTGTTTGATGAGTTAATCGTCTTAGTGGCTGTCAATACTAATAAGAAGGCACTCTTTGCTGAAGATGAGCGAGTGGCCCTTGTTCAAGAAGCGGTTGCCCATCTAGATAATGTCAGAGTGGACGTTCTAAAGGATGGTCTTGTCGCTAATTACTTCAAAAAAGTAGGAGCAACGGCCCTGGTGCGTGGTGTTAGGAATACAACTGATTATGAGTATGAATTCACCATTGCTTCTGGTAACCGCCAGCAAGCAGCAGACTTGGAGACCGTTATCCTGTATGCGGCCGATAATTATCGTTTCTTGAGTTCTAGTCTGATCAAGGAAATTGCCCATTTTCATGGAGATATCTCTCAGATGGTTCCGCCTGCTGTCGAACAGGCTATCCAAGCTAAGTTCAGCGACTAGGCGACCTGTTGGTCAAGGCCATTCATTTATATATTAGACCCTCTGTCGGACGGGCAAGACTATGAAACCTCTTGCCCTCTGGCAGAGGGTTCTTTTTTCTTCGGGACCTAATTCCTACTCCTTACAAAGAGTTGATTGAATTTTCTAGCGTGTCTCTCACCAAAATGAAGAATTTTGGAAAATAAAAATGTAAATCACTAAATAATGTGTATTTATATAATGAGAGATCAAAAGGAGGAAGGCTATGCAAGTAAAATGGCAAGACTTATGGAATCAGCGTCCCGCCTATTGGTGGTTGATCTTATTGATTCCTGTTCTATTTATCCTTAATTTAGATTCAAGTCCTAGTCAAGATTGGCAGTTTGAATCAGAGATAGCTGTTGAAGAAGAAGCGTCAAGCCCTGAGGGGGAAGCGTCCAGTCTGGAGGAATCGCGGTCGATCTATGTCGATATTAAGGGAGCCGTCCGTCAACCGGGGGTTTATGAGATGCCGGCGGAAAGTCGTCTTTTCGATCTGGTTGACCAAGCCGGTGGCCTATTACCAGAAGCAGCGAGCTTGTCCATAAATCTGGCTCAACGTTTGGAAGATCAGATGCTGGTTTATGTGATGGATCAAGCGGAATGGCAAGACCAGGTGAATGGTCTAGAACAGCCAAGTGACACTGTTCCCTTACAAGCAGGTCCATTGCCTATGGGTGACTTGGGAGTCTCCACCGAGGAGAACTTGGTTAATATCAATACAGCTGACCAGGCTTTGCTGGAGACGATTCCTGGTATCGGCCCTGCCAAGGCTCAAACCATCATTTCCTACCGCCAGGAACAAGGAAGCTTCCAGACGATTGAGGCGATTCAGGAGGTATCCGGTATCGGGGTTAAAACTTTTGAAAAGCTGAAGGATTATATTTGTGTTAATTAGGAGGGATTGCTTGCTGGCCTTTCTCAAAACTTACAAATATGATTGGTTTTGGCTCTTCGTGTTACTTTTCCTAGCTAGCTTTTTGGTTTTTTATCCAAGTAAGGGAGTTTGTTTATTCGCATTTCTCTTCTTGATTCGTCTAGTAAGATTACCTAAGAAGAGTCTGATCTTATTTACCGGCTGTCTGATCTTGTTTGTCGGACGGTCCTATTGGATGAACCAGCGGTTAAATCAAGCCAAGGGTTATGACTTTCCCAGCCAAGTCGCTCCCTATTCACTGGTGGTCGATTTAGATTCTCTTGACTATCAAGGCGAACGCTTAACAGCCACTGCTGATTTGGTCTTGCCCGGTCAAGATTCAAGTTTTAAGGTCCGGCTTTCCTACCGTGAGGCGGTGACTAGTAGTGAATTAGAAGCGTTACTGGTCAATAATCTTTGGCAAGTTAAGGGTCAGGTAGAAAGACCCGCTAGGAATCGGAATTTCCATGTCTTCAATTATCAAGACTACCTGGCTCGCCAAGGGATTTATTGGCAGATTGAGATTGAGAGCTTTCAATCCTTGAGACGGGTAGAGGATCTTGATTATTATCAAGCTCAAATTCGGCGCTATTGCTTGCAGACTTTGAAGAAGTGGCAAGATTATTCTTGGATGGCTCTACATAACAAGTTGCTGTTCAATCTATCCTCGCCATTATATCGTCAGTTTAACGAAGGCTTTGTCTATCTAGGGATTGTTCATTTATTTGCTGTATCGGGCTTTCACTTGAATTACTTGAGGCGGTTGCTGTTAGTGATCATGTGGCGGCTGGGGCTGGTTCGCGAGTGGGCGAATAAGGTGAGTTTGCTGGTTCTAACGGCTTATGTCTGGCTCATTGGCGGTCCGGCGGGCGCCATGCGGTCTCTTTTGACCTATTGGTTGACTGCTTTTAATCAGCAATTAGACCGCCCCCTATCGGCTATGGATCTCTTGTCCTTATCCGGTATCGTCTTACTAGCTATCAATCCTTTATGGGCTTTTTCCTTGGCTTTTCAGCTTTCATATTTGATGACCTTTGTTATTCGCTTCCTAGTTCCCACTCTCAAGGCTTATCCTTATCCTAGTTTTTGGCTGACTCTGACTTGCCAACTTTTTGTTTGGCCCCTGATGATTAATATCAACCATGCCATTAACCCTCTTCAAATCATGGTTATCCTAATTGTCAGCCTCTTCTTTGAGAGAATCTTCATGCCGATGATGTTAATGACTACACTTGCTGTCTATAGTTTGGGCTCCTGGGCTGTTTATCCGATTAGCTTTCTGTCTAAACTTGTTGATAAGGGGATCAATCTAGGCCAAGAACAGGCATCTCTAATCGCTTGGGCCAACCAGGGTTTAGGCCATTTAGCAAACGGTATGGTGATACTTTTATTAGGATTGGCGGTCCTTTGGCTCTTAGCAACCACTCAAAGACAGTTGAAGAAGCAGGGAGGGGTCTTGCTAGCTTATGGGATTGTCTTATTAGTCTTGATCTATGTCCAACCAGTGAGCCGCCTGACCTTCTTAGATGTCGGACAAGGAGACGCCTTACTCTACCAACCTGCCGGTTTAAAGGAAGCGTGGCTCATTGATACCGGTGGCCAAATGAATTGGGACCCCCAAGCCCAAGACCCAATTAATCACTCCCATGCGGATTACCACTTACTGCCAGCTCTGAGAGCTTTAGGGGTAGACCGATTGACTGGTGTGATTATAAGCCATCCAGATATCGACCATATGGGGAATTTGATCCGGTTAAATCAGAAGATCCCGATCGACTATCTGATTACTAGTAGCTATAGTTGGCAACATCCTAACTTTGATTTAGTGAAGGATCAGCTAGAGCAAGTCAGACAGGTCCGCTTACTGGAGCCGGGCCAGGCTTTAACTATTAAGAATTTAGCCATTGCCCATCTCAAGGAAGACTGGTCTATTAGTGAGGCTGAAGCTTCCAACGACCGTTCTCTCCTTACCCGTATTCAGCTGGACCCACTTGACCTGGTGACCACTGGCGACCTATCTCAAGAAGGAGAAAAGGCCGCCATCCGTCAGCGACCCGATTGGAAGGGAAATCTAATTAAGTTAGGACACCATGGTAGTCAAACAGCGACCTCTTCTGACTGGTTGGAATTTCATCCTGCGCAATTGGCTATCATATCTGCAGGAGTGAATAACCGTTATGGGCATCCCCATCCGGAAGTACTAGACCGTTTAGATGCTATTGGCCTGCCTTATTTATCGACCGACCAGGTTGGGGCCATTCAAGTGATCCGCCCACTTTGGGGTCCCCTGCGTATTGAGACAGTTTTACCAGCTAGATAAATTACTTTATCTTCATATGAAGTGTTTTATCTGTACTCCTCGAAAGGCTTCCGTTACAATAGAAAAGAAGGAAGAATAAGCAATTGGGAAGGCCAGTGAGGAGCTGTTGAGCATGGAATTTAAATTATTCAACGTTGCTGAAGGTCGGGTGGTTAAGCTCGAATCGCTGAGGGATTCCGTGTTTTCTAAGGGTTTACTTGGCGCCGGCTATGGTGTTTATCCTCGTAATGGACGTATCTATGCACCGATTTCTGGTAAAGTATCGGTTATTATGCCGACCCGGCATGCCTTTGCTGTTGAGTGGGCCAATCATTTCGAAGTCTTGGTTCATATGGGTATCAATACCATTGCCATGGAGACCAGCACCCCCTTTGAGCTTTTGTTTACTGAAGGGGACCAACTGCAAGCAGGCGAGCAAATCGCCTTTATGGACCTGGCTTTAATCGATCAAGCAGGGAAGGATTTAACTATAGCGGTCGCGATTACTTCCATGGATTTAGTGGAAGAATTTGAGGTCATTCAGACCGGCTATATGGAAGCAGGAGACCTAGTCGCCTGGGGCCGAGCGGTAGGGGAATAGTCCTTTACAGCTGATCTGGATTAAGCTATACTCAAAATATCTCTAATAAATCATATTAGGGAAGGGGGTAGAGTATGGATCGGACACAAGAATCACTAAAGGCCTTCGTAGGTGTTAGACGAACGGCCGATAAACTCGCTCAATTAGTGAAAGAAGATGTCAAACGTTATAACTTAAACATCAATGAATTTGGTGTCTTGGAACTCTTATATCACAAGGGAGATACGAGTATTCAACATATCAAAAATAAAATTTTGATCGCCTCTAGTTCCACCACTTACATTATTGATAAACTTTGCGAAAAAGGCTTGGTTGAAAGGTACCGAGACGATGAAGACCGTCGAATAATATACGCTAGTTTAACCGACCCAGGACGTGCCTTGATTGAGGAAATCTTTCCTTGTCATGCAGAAACCATTCGCAAAGCTTTTGACCAGTTATCGGATGAAGAGTTGGCGGATTTTAGACGAATCTTGAAAATAGTGAGCGCTTCCAGTCAATTTAAGTAATTGGGAGCTACTTGAGTCAAGAAAAATTATCTAATAAGGAAAGGAAGAAGTGTATGAGGCGGTTTGCTTTATTGTCGTCATTATTGCTATTAGTAGCTTGCCAGGAGGGGCCCCAACCAGAGGAGGAGTCTCTTGAATCACAAGCAGCGTCAGTAGAAGAACAGTTAGCTTCAGGAGATGGAGGGCCTGACCAAGCAGAGGCCAGTGACTTTACTGGACGCCAAGATGGGGTGCGCCCGGCTTGGACTAACTATCAAGATTATGCGCAAGTGGATGAGGCAGGTTACGCCTATTACATGTATGAGGATCCAGATATTTCTTCAGAGGTCTTTCCTTTAAATGATTCTTCGGACCGAGTACTTCTATTTACTTTTGATGATGCACCAGCCGAGCCAGATTCTTATGCTATCGAAATGGCTGAGAAGATGAAGGCCAAGGATGTCAATGCGATCTTCCTGGTCAATGGTATGTACTTACAATCCCCAAGAGGCCAAGAAGTCACCAAGAAGGTTCATGATCTTGGCTTTGAGATTGGCAACCATACCCAGACGCATGCTAATTTAAGAGAATTGAGTTATGAAGAACAGTACGCTGAAATTCAAGAAACTAATCGGTTAATTGAAGAGATCACAGGTGCTCCAGTTCGTTGGTTCCGGCCACCCTTTGGCTTATTTAATATGGATACCATTAATATTTGTAACGAATTAGGTCTGCAGTTGATGACTTGGAACTTTGGCTATGACTGGATGGATGAGTACTTAGATGGCGACCAACTAGCTGCGATATCTCTAGATAATGAGTATTTAAGACCGGGAGCCAATATCTTAATGCATGATCGCCCGTGGACCAGTGAGGCCCTAGAGCGGATGATCGATGGCTACCGCGAGATGGGCTTCCATATCGTTGATCCTTACTTGATCGAACTTCGTCCTAATGCTACCACGCCACTTGGTGAGGGTGAGACCTGGGAAGAGGAAATGGCCGAAGGCCAGGAAGAAGTCGAAGAATTTGTGGAATAAAAATACGATTAAGTATTGACAAAAAAATGAGAGTGTTTTAATATATATTTAATAATAAAAGGACAGGAGAAAATAGACATGACAAACTTATTCTTTAACAACATGAATAATAACGTCAACGTCGTCTTAGTATACGTAAAGTATCTATGACGAGGTCTATTTCCTTCTCGCTTAGATGCTAACCAATCTAAGCGAGTCATACGTCCTATCATTTTTGATAGCTACTCCTTAGATTGTTTAATCTAGGGAGTTTTGTTATTAAATCAAGAAAGAGGAGACGATAGAAATGAGATTGAGTAAACGAATGATGGGGTTTTTAGCTTCTGCTAGTTTGTTAATGACTCCCTTAGCCAACGTTCAGGCGCAGGAGACAGTAACGATTGGTGGTAACTTGGAGTTAACTGGGGCAGCTGCAGCTTATGGAGCTCCAGCCGGTCAAGCCTTGGAACTAGCCATTGAACAAGTTAATAAGGATGGGGGTATCCTAGGAGGCAAGGAACTTAAGGCCGAAATTATCGATAACCGTTCAGACCTAACTGAATCAGCTTCAGTTGCGACTCGATTATCAGACAGTGACGCTGTGGCTATCTTAGGGCCGACAGCGACCGGTGTGTCTAAGGCAGCAATCCCTGTGACTAATGAAGCGGGCGTTCCCAATATGTTTGCTGCTTCAACCGGTGATGGGCTAACCTTGGATGATTCAGGCAATGTCATGGACTGGATCTTTAGAGTCTGTTTTGAGGATTCTTATCAAGGTTTAGCAGCTGGTAAATATGCTGCTAGCGAACTCGGTAAGAAAAAAGCTTACATTATCACTGACCAAGCCTTAGACTATTCTCTATCATTAGCGGACTCTTTTACTGAGACCTTCACAGCTAATGGCGGAGAGATTGTCGGTTCTGCTTCCTACCAATCAGGAGACACTGATTTCCAAGCCTTGCTTAGCAACTTAGTGGGTCAAGATATTGATTTGATCTATATTCCGGGTTACTATACAGAGACAGGCTTGATTATCAAGCAAGCACGTGAATTAGGAGTGGATACTCCAATCATGGGTGGCGATGGTTACGCTTCTGAGACCCTAATTGAATTGGCTGGAGCTGAGAACGCTAACGATATCTACTATACCACTCACTTCTCACTTCAAGATGAAGATCCTCAAGTTCAAGACTTTATCAAGAATTTTGAAGCCAAATTCGGTAACCGTCCTGACACCTTCTCTGCTCTAGGTTATGATGCGGCTATGCTCTTGATTGATGCGATTGAGCGTGCAGGGTCAACAGACCGTGAAGCCATTCGTCAAGCCATCGCTGACACCAAAGATTTCGATGGAATTACAGGAACCTTCTCAATGGATGACCAGCATAACCCTACCAAACCTACCTTGATGATCCACCTACAAAATGGGGAAGTGGCTGATCTGGCTAATGCTTCCGCTGAATAGGCGTTGTAAAAAATTAAACAAGACTAACTAAGTCTACTGACCACCTAGGAAAGTTCGTGATGACGGATTTCTAGGTGGTTTTTGTTTGGAAATAGGAGAGTTGGGAGTAAACGAATTCGTTGCAAGCAGGGGCTAAATAATTTACACTAGGGATATTGTTAGGGATAGATGATTCCATAAGGAGGATGAAGGTGCAGGCAAAAAACAAAAGAAGGCTTCAAACCAGCCTGATCCTAGTTGGTGCTTACTTGTTGTATGACCTTTATTATCGTTACAAGAATTCCCTCTTAACCAGTAATAATCAAGAAGAAGAATTGGACCTAGACCAGGTCCTACTTCCTCTAGATTGGTTGTCTGAGCAGGATTATCAAGAGCAAATGGATCAAGTCCTTAAGCAACTAGCAGTCCATAAGACCAGTCACCGACTTGATCTAGAACCCGGGCCTCTGGTTTACCAAGTCTATACCCCGCGTCAAGTCAAGGGGCGGGTGATCTTGGTTCATGGCTTTAATGAATTCAAGGAACGTTATCAGGAATCGGTCTATTATTTCTTCCAAGCCGGCTTTCAGGTAGTTGTCTATGACCAACGGGGGCACGGTGAATCACGGACCGACTTAGAAGAGCGACAAATTGATGTGGCCAGCTTTGAAGCCTATGTTAGTGATCTTGACTTGTTGGTAGATTTGATGGCGGCTAAAGAAGACTTAGCGACCTATTTATTTGGCCATTCCATGGGTGGTGCCGTGGTTGCTAAGTATTTGCAGGAACATCCGGGCAAGGTTCAAGCAGCTATCCTATCCTCGCCGATGTTTAGTATCAATACTTGGCATATTCCTGAATCAATGACCTATCTTTATAGTCAACTAGCCAATCTTGGTCTGGGTCAGCAACCAGTGCCAGCGATTGACACCTATGTTCCTGGCTACCAACATCATATTCTGCCTAGCCCGGAGATTGGGAAGTCAGGGGAGCGGGCGGAATATTATACCCAATTGAAGTCAGCTATCTATGAATATCCCACCCGCGGGGTCAGTATTCAGTGGCTGAACACCTCCCTTGAAGCCATTCACCAGCTATTAGACAAGCATGCCCTAAGATCCATCACGGAGCCGGTCCTAATTATTCGTTCAGGCAATGACCAGATTGTCAATGCGGAGGGGATCTATACGGCCAGTCAAGGGATTCCCAAGGCTAGGAGCCTGGTGGTTCCTGGAGCTGACCATGAAATTGACCTAGAAGCGGACAGAGTAGTCCACGCCTACTTCAATGAGATGATCTTATTCTTATTAAAAAATAATTTTAATGATAAAGTTCGTCGGGCTAAGCTTTAAGGAAAATTACTAAATACAGATATTCATTATCTAGTTGAATTCCAAAAGAAGACAATATATAGTATAATAGAAACAGTTTGAGCACAATATCTTGTGCTCATTTTATTGGAGGAAGAAAATGAAGAAAATTACCATTTACAGTAAAGTTGGTTGTGGCGAGTGTATGTTCACCAAGAAATTCCTTGAAAGCCATCAAGTGGATTTTGTCGAACACAACCTAACACACGAAACCGATAAAATAGACGATGTTAAACAATTAGGATTTACTAGCTTGCCAGTGGTTGTGGTAGAAGGGGAAGAACCTTTTAGTGGTTATCAACCTGATCGCTTACAAGAGATCGTGAATTCCTTATGATTGTATTCTTTTCGCTAACCGGTCAGACTAGACGTTTTGTTAAGAAGCTAGCCTGTGACCAGACGATTGAATTAAAGAGTGGCGAAGAGATACCCAAGATGACCCAGCCTTATTTACTAATTGTCCCTACCTATGTTGAAGAAGTTGTTGAAGTAGTCTTTGACTTCTTAGATCATGGGGATAACGCCTCCTATTGCAAGGGAGTTTGTGGGTCTGGTAATCGTAATTTCGCCCAGTTGTTTTGTTTTACAGCCAAAGATATTGCTGAAGATTATCACATCCCGCTTCTACATATGTTTGAGTTTCAAGGAAGCGAGAACGATGTAGCTAAAGTTGAAGAGGAGCTGAAAAAACTTGCTTAACCGTACCTTAACCGAAAAAGAAGATGTTTCTTACTTTAAACTAAATAACCAAATCAATATACCTGTAGACGGACAGATTCCCCTCTACAAAGACAAGGAAGCCGTTCGGGCTTATTTCTTGGAGAACATTAATATGAATACCGTTTTCTTCTATACCCTAGAAGAAAAGCTGGATTATCTGGTTCGGGAAGACTATATTGATGAGGCTGTTTTGCTGCAATACAAGATTAATCCCCGTGAGGAATTAGCCAAGGAAAACGAAGGAAAGAACTATGATTTTGCCTTTGTTAAAGGGCTATTCCAAAAGATTTACAAGCATAAATTCCGTTTTGAAAGCTTTATGGGCGCCTATAAATTTTACACCCAGTATGCGCTTAAGACCAATGATAACAAGAAATACTTGGAGCGCTATGAAGACCGAATTGCCTTTAATGCCTTGTATTTAGCAGCCGGTGACAAGGATTTGGCCATGGATTTAGCTGAAGAGATGATTACCCAGCGTTACCAACCCGCTACACCAACCTTCCTCAATGCCGGTAAGAAGCGCCGCGGCGAATTGGTATCTTGTTTCTTGATTGATTTTGATGATTCCATGTTATCGATCGGGCGAGGAATCAACTCAGCCCTTCAATTATCTCGTCTAGGCGGGGGAGTTGGCTGTAACTTGTCTAACTTACGAGCCGCAGGCGATCCGATCAAGAAGATCGAAAATGCTTCGTCTGGTGTAATCCCAGTAATGAAGTTGTTGGAGGATAGCTTCTCTTATAGTAATCAGTTAGGCCAACGTAATGGTGCTGGTGTGGCTTACTTGAATGTTTTCCACCCAGATATCTATGCCTTCTTGTCAACCAAGAAGGAGAACGCAGATGAGAAGATTCGTGTCAAGACCTTATCGCTAGGTTTAGTTGTACCGGATAAGTATTACGAATTAATCAAGACCAACCAGCCGATGTACCTCTTTAGTCCTTATGATGTCGAGCGTGAATACGGTCAACCTTTCTCCTATATTGACATCACTGAACATTACGACGAGATGGTAGCCAATAAGGCAATCCATAAGAAAAAGATCAATGCCCGCGAATTGGAGCAAGAAATTTCTCGTCTGCAACAAGAGTCTGGCTACCCTTACATTATTAATATCGATACCGTTAACCGGGCTAACCCGGTGGCTGGTCGAATTATTATGTCCAACTTATGTAGTGAGATCTTCCAACCGCAAGAGCCTTCCAAGCTGAATGCGGACTTATCTTATGAGGAAGTGGGAACGGATATTTCATGTAACCTAGGTTCTTCTAATATCGTTAACCTGATGGAATCGCCTGACTTTGGTCATTCCATTGAAGTAGCGGTAAGAGCTCTTACTACGGTCACCGACCAGACAGACCTTGAAGAAGTTCCAACCATCCAAAAGGGGAACGAACTTTATCACACCATCGGACTAGGAGCCATGGGACTGCATACGCAATTAGCCTTGCATCAAATCGAATACGGTTCACCTGAGTCCTTGGAGTTTGTGGATGCTTACTTTAGAACGGTTAACTACTATTCAATTCTAGCTAGCAATAAGATTGCTAGAGAACGCGAGCAAGTCTTCCATGACTTTGATCAGTCGAAGTATGCGGATGGTAGTTACTTCCAGCCTTATATTGATGAGGAATTTAACTTCCAATACGACAAAATTAAAGACTTGTTCCAGAATATTCACGTGCCAACCAGCCAAGATTGGCAAGAATTAGCTCGTAACGTTCAAGCTTTTGGTATGTATCACCGCAACCGCTTAGCGATTGCCCCTAATGGTTCCATCTCTTATATCAACGAAACGAGTGCTTCACTTCATCCAATTACTCAACGAGTAGAGCACCGCCAAGAAAAGACCGTAGGAGCAATCTTCTACCCAGCACCTTACTTATCGAATGAGACGATTGATTACTATGTCTCTGCTTATGATATGGACCAACGCAAGATCATTGATGTCTATGCAGCTGCCCAACCGCATATCGATCAAGGCATGAGTTTGACTCTGTTTATGCGGTCGGATATCCCTGAAGGTATCTATGAATGGAAGCAAGGGAAGACGACTAAGATGACAACCCGTGACTTGAATCGTCTTCGTAACTATGCCTATAGTAAAGGTATTAAGTCCTTGTACTATGTTCGTACCTTTACCGAAGACGGCGATATTATTGGAGCCAATGATTGTGAATCTTGTGTGGTATAGAAAGGAAGAATCATGACTTTTTTACATTATAAAGCGATCGATTGGAATCGAATCGAAGATGCGATTGATAAATTTACTTGGGAAAAGTTAACCTCCCAATTCTGGTTAGATACCCGGATTCCGGTTTCTAATGACTTGGATGATTGGCGTGGCTTATCGGCTGAAGAACGAGATGTAGTTAATAAAGCCTTTGGTGGCTTGACCTTATTGGATACTCTTCAATCGGAAGAAGGCGCTAATGTTATGCGTGAAGACGTGCGAACTCAACATGAAGAAGCCATTTTGAATAATATTTTATTTATGGAATCTGTTCACGCCAAGAGTTATTCAACGATCTTTATCTCCTTGAATGATAGCAAGGAGATTGATGAGATCTTCGAGTGGACCAATAATAATGAACGCCTTCAATACAAGGCTAAGGTCATTAATGACATCTACCAGAATGGTACAGCCCTTCAAAAGAAAATAGCCAGTGTATTCTTGGAATCTTTCTTGTTCTATAGTGGCTTTTATACGCCTTTATGGTACTTAGGAAATAACTTATTGCCGAACGTGGCAGAGATTATCAAACTAATTATTCGAGACGAGTCTGTTCATGGAACCTACCTCGGTTATAAGTTCCAACTCGCCTACAATGAATTAGACGAAGCGGAACAAGCAGAGATTCGGGATTGGATGTACAGCCTCTTGTTCGACTTGATGGAGAATGAGTTGGCCTATACCCATGACGTCTATGACCAAGTGGGTTGGAGTGAAGACGTTAAAATCTTTGTTAAATACAACGCCAACAAAGCCTTGCAAAACTTAGGCTTTCCTGCTTTCTTCCCTGACGGAGTAGCAGAGGATGTACACCCAGTGGTGATGAACGGTTTATCCACAGAGACTTCTAACCATGACTTCTTCTCTCAAGTAGGTTCTGGCTACTTGATGGGCGAAGTTGAGGCGATGGATGACGACGATTACGATTTCTAAGCTAGCAACCAGGGTGCGCGTATTTCTTCTAGGATGATTGAATTGCTTGTCTATATTAGCTATACTGAAGATAATAAAATGAATCTAAAATAAAAATCATCCAATTTGGAGGGAATACATGAAAAAATGGAAAATCATTGCCGACTCTGGGTCGGATATCCGTCAAGTCTCAGACTTAAATGAAGAGGTTGCTTATAGCTTTGTGCCCTTGATGTTAACAGTTGATAATGAAATTTATATCGACAATGGTGACTTATCAACCAAGGAATTTGAGACCATTCTCCAACAAGCGACTGGCGCTACATCGAGTGCTTGTCCTTCACCAGATGCATACGCAGAAGAATTTCGTGGCGCTGAGAATGTGTTTTGTGTAACGATTACAGGTAGCCTATCTGGTAGTTATAACAGTGCCCGGATGGGACGCGATATGGTCCTGGAAGAAAATCCAGACGCCAATATCTACATCCTTGACTCTCATAGTGCTAGTGGTGAAATCAACTTAATCATTGAACGTGCCTGTCAACTGGCTAATGAAGGCGTGGACTTTGATCAAATGGTTCAAGAGATTGAAGCCTATAGCCAACAAACCGACTTACGCTTCTTATTACAAAGCGTTCAGAACTTGGTCAAAAACGGGCGAGTTTCTAAGATTATGGGTCAAATGATCGGCATGTTAAATATCTTGCTTATTGGGGCTCGTACACCCGAAGGAACAATCGAGTTGGCTCATAAATCCAGAGGACTCAAACGGGGCATTCGCGCTCTAGTTGATTCTATGGTTGAATCAGGTTATAAGGGTGGTAAGGTGAGTATCACTCATGTTGAGAATAAGGAGACTGCTGATAAGATTGCTAAAGCCATCTTGGAACGCTTCCCTGAAGCCGAGATTAGTTACCACTTGTCTAGTTATTTAGTGACCTATTATGCCGAAACAGGTGGCGTTCTGGTCGGCTATGAGAAAGCTTAAATTTGAGGAACTGAGTAGGGCTAGACCTGCTCAGTTTTTGCTTTTAGATCCTTTATACTTATCGGTGATTAAGACTAGCTTGTTGCTAGTTTTTTTGTGATAATAGTAGATATCAAGTAATCGGAGGGCCCGCTATGAAGCTTCATCTTCTGCATACAAATGATTTACACGGTCATCTTGAAAATTGGCCAGTGATTCAAGCCTTTATCCAAGAGCAGCAGAATCAATTCACCCAAGCTGGAGAACAAGTCATCACCATCGATATCGGAGATGCCATGGATGCTCAGCACCCTTTGGTTGAAGCCAGTGTCGGCCAGGTGATGGTGGATTTATTTAATCAAGCGGATTATGATCTAGCAACTATTGGAAACAATGAGGGATTGAATTTCACACCTGATCAGTTAGCGGCACGCTATCAAGAGGCTGACTTTCAACTCGTGATTAGTAATCTCTTATTAGCCGAGACAGACCAGGTCCCTAAGTGGGGCCAGTTAGTTTATTACCAACCTGTCGCTTCTGGGAAAGTGGTCGCCTTTATCGGCTTAACCGCTCCTTATCCCTCCTACCATCTAAACCACTACGTCATCCAAGAGCCCCTCTACGCCTTAAGGCAGGCACTGGACCAAATCGAGCTTCGAGAAGATGTGATCGGCATTGTTTTGTTGAGTCATCTAGGTATTCAAATGGACCGCCAGATAGCCCAGGAATTCCCGCAAATTCAAGTGATTCTTGGCGGTCATACCCATCATTTACTGGTTGAAGGCGAGTGGGTGAATGAGTCTCTTCTAGCAGCTTGTGGGCGGTATGGCGACTTTGTTGGCCATGTCACCATGAATTATGATTGGGTGACCGGTCGTTGGGACTTGAAAGCGAGAGCCTATGATACGGTTCAGTTAAGGGAAGAATTTGCTATCCCCGATTCAGCGGGACAGGTCTATTTGAATCAAGGAAGACAAGCCCTCGCAGACCGGAGAATTGCCTACTCAAGTCAAGCCTATTATGCCCTAGACTTAGAAGGAGATCATTCCTTTATCCAACTGGCCCTAGAGGCAGTCGATCAGACCTTGGATTGCGACCTCGTTTTTTTGAATTCTGGTTTATTTCTCAGTGATTTACCCCAAGGTTGGATTAGTGAAAATGACCTACATGAAGCCTTACCCCATCCCATGCACCTAGCAACAGTCCGCTTAAAGGGGAGTGAATTAATAGAGTTTCTTGAGTCTGTTGACCAACAAGCCGATGACTTGAAGGATACCTTGATTAGCGGACTCGGCTTTCGAGGCAAGGTCTTTGGTGAGATCGTCTTCAAGGGCTTGGACTATCATCCGGTGATTGACCAATGGTCCATTGGCGGACAGCTGATCCAGAAAGATCAGACTTACCGGCTGGGGACCGTTGACCATTTGACCTTCTTGTCCTTCTTTCCCGTCTTGACGCGACGAGGAGAAGCGAATTTATTATTTCCAGATTTCTTAAGACACGTTGTCGCTCATTATTTGAGGCAGATTAATTGATTGGAGGAGACTATGACCAAGCAAACACAGACAAATCAAATTGACCAAGAGCTGTCCAAAGCCCTTGAAGAGCTGACCCAGAATCAGTCTGACTTGGACTATCATATTAGTCGTTTGGACGATAGCCATGTGAGTATTGAAGATCAAGACTATCAACTTGTCGCTAACTACCGCGAGGGTTTTGACTTGGAAGCTTTTAAAGGCCGTTATGATGATTATTTTTCCAAGTATGATTATATTGTTGGGGACTGGGGCCATGACCAATTAAGACTGCGGGGTTTTTATCAGATTAACTACCGCAAGGCGTCCAAGGACCGGCAGATCAATTATGTCGTTGATTATTTGAGAGAGTATTGCAACTTTGGCTGTGCTTACTTTATCCTAGGCAAAGACCAGGCGGTAGCTGAATATCCAGAAGCTCTCGACCATTACTTGAAGCAATTAGAACAGGGGCCTAGCCATAAGCCGAGTTCCAAGCGCAAGAAAAATAACAAACGCTCTGCCAAACGCAACTCCAAGCGGCCATCTGTTAAAGGTAAGAATAATGAGAGTAGCCGCTCCAACAAGCATGATCATTTCCAAATAAACACCGATAACAAAAAGAAAACCGCTCGGTCAGTGGAAACGGTCAGAACTAAAACAAAGCACAAAGGTTCCTTTATTATCAAGAAGAAAGGTTAGGTTTATGCGTAAGTACAAGGGATATTTAATTGATTTAGATGGGACAACTTATTTTGGTGGTCACCGGATTCCGACCGCTGAGACCTTTATCAAGCAATTGATTGAGCAGGAGATCCCGTTTAAGTTTGTTACCAATAATGCTACCCGCAGCAATAAAGAAATCGCACAAATGTTGCGTCAAGATTATCAATTACCGGTGGATCCAGATATGATCTATACTTCTATACAAGCTATGATTGATTATATTCATCACTTGAATCCCAAAGCCAAGTTATATGTAGTGGGAGAAGCGTCCTTGAAGCGCCAATTAGAAGAAGCAGATTTTCAACTGGTCGATGATTCGGCGGTAGATATTGTCGTCCAAGCTTTGAACCGCCAAGTAACTTATGCGGACTTGTCTCAGGCGACTCAAGCTATCTTAAATGGAGCCGAATTCCTAGTGACCAATACGGATAATCTGATTCCAACCAGTCAGGGATTACAACCCAGTTCAGGTGCTTTAACAGCTTTTATTCAGTATGCAAGCAAGAAAGAGCCGATTGTCATGGGTAAACCTCATGCTCCAATTATGGAAGGGGCCTTGGAGCAGCTTGGTTTAGCCAAGGATGAGGTCTTGATGGTAGGGGATAATTACCATACTGATATTCAAGCGGGCATTCAAGCAGGCATCGATACCTTGCTAGTTCTAACCGGCGTCACCCAGAAGGAAGAGTTGGATAGCCTGCCTATTCCTGCCACTTATGTTGTTGAAGACCTCAGTCATTGGTCACTTACATGATCACTAAGCAAGTCAAACAAGCCGGGCATTTGGTTGTTTTTATTTTGACTAGTTTATCAGTGGCGGTAATCCTTACTACCCTGGTATCACCTTGGCTTTATCACTTATTTATTAAAGGACTATCCCTAGATCAAGTGGCAGGCTTACCAGCGGGTCAACTAATGGCTAATTATCGTTATATGGTGCATTATTTACTGGATCCTTTTCAGCAGGTCTTTGAGCTTCCTGATTTTGCGAGTTCGCCGGCGGGTAAACAGCATTTTGTTGAAGTCAAGCATCTCTTTCAATTAAATGGCCTCTTATCATTGGCCTTGATCTGGTTGACGGTCTGGCTCAACCAGCGGATCAAGAAGGGGCGTTACCGCAAAACTTATCTACCTTTTTTCCAGTTTGCGGTCGTTTTACCCTTGCTGTTAATTTTTGTCATGGTCCTCGCTTTTGATCAAATTTTTATTGCCTTTCACCAGCTTTTCTTTAGAAATGATCTCTGGCTATTTGATCCGCTCTTGGATCCCATTATTACGGTGCTTCCTCAGTCTTTCTTTCTAGTGCTCTTTATAGTAGTCATTTTATTTTATGAGCTGGTCTTATTATTTATTCGTTGGTTATTTTACCGTAAATAAGACAGGGAAAATCAATTTATGCTATTGAGTCACTGTCAGTTGATCTTATCTGTAGGTATGGCAGTCATCTAAAAAAAGTCGAATATTCTTGATGTAAGGCTGGCTAGGAGTATGAACTCACTTGCTTGGCTAGCACTATCAAGAATATTCGACTTTTTTAGTTTCAACATGAGTCTATCCAGTTAGAACTTAGGCTTACTGTGCGGAGGACTCGTGGTCACAGGTTTTATTTTCGATGGATTCGTGTGGAGAAGGGTGATCACTCACTTCATCTCTAGCCGGTTGGGCATGAGCGAGGCGACTGGCGGCCGCTGCCGCTAAGGCTCCTACAATATCATCAATAAAGGTATTACAATGCTCGTCTTTGGAGTCATTCAAGCGGCCGATGATTCCGGGCTTGACCTTGTCGACGTAACCAAAGTTAGTTAAACCAATGGAACCATAGACATTAACAATAGATAAGACAAGAATTTCGTCAATGCCATAAAGGCCTTCATCGCGCATCAGGAGGTCACAGAGAATATTCGAGAACTCTCCACGTTCAGCTGCCATGTCAATTTCAATGCCCGTAATGACAGCATTTTGTACCTCACGCTTTTCAAGGACGGCATGGACATTTTTCAGACAGTCTTCCAAGGTCAAGTCCGGGATATAATCCGTTTGTAATTGATAGACAATCTCAGCGATTTCTTCCAGGGCTACCCCACGATCGGCTAATAGTTGACAAGCGTGATCGTGGAGGATGCTTTTTTTGAGTAGATTTTCTCTAGGTGTCATTCTTTTTCCTCTCTAAAATAGACTAGTTGAGTGCATGGTTGGTTGGACATTATCTGGATCAATATAGACAAGGGCGTTATTGACGGCTTGTGGTGCTTCCCCGAAACCGGATGCAATGATTTTAACTTTGCCATCGTAATTAGCAATATCTCCAACAGCATAGACACCGGCCATAGAAGTTTCTAACTTTTGGTTGACTTTAATAGCGCCACGGTCTAATTCCAAGCCCCAATGGCGAATTTCCCCAATTGAGGAAGTGAAGCCATAATTAACGATAAAGTCATCCACTTCAAGCTCTAAGGTCTCCTCCGCGCGAGCCTTCTTGAGAAGTAGTCGGTCAATTTTTCCATCTTGGCCAATCAGGTCCTCAGGCGTGTAAGGCGTTAAGATTTCGACACTTGAATCCATCAATTGTTGCACGCTTGATTCAACAGCCCGAAACTTATCACGGCGGTGGATCAGGTAGACCTTACTTGCTAGGTCTTCTAGGGTAAGAGCCCAGTCCACAGCCGAATCTCCCCCACCACAAATCGCAACGGTCTTATCTTTGAACTGTTCAATATTATTGACATAGTAGTGCAAATTGCCAGATTCGAATTGGTCGGCATGCTTGATCTTTAGTTTGCGGGGGCTGAAGGCGCCATTACCAGCGGCAATAATCACCGCACGGCTATAATGATCTTTTTGGCCGGCCTTGAGATGGAAATAATCTCCTTCTTCACCAGAGAGCTTTTCTAGGGAAGTTACTTCCTGCCCCAAGCAAATGGTTGGATCGAATCGATCCAATTGAGTGAGTAGTTGTTGACCTAAGTCCCAGCCAGAGATTTGCGGGTAGGCAGGGATATCATAGATTAATTTTTCTGGGTAAAGATGGGCGGGTTGGCCGCCAATTTCTTCTAAACTATCAATAATCTTAACTTTGGCCTGTCTTAGACCGGCATAAAAAGCGGTAAATAGCCCGACTGGGCCAGCACCAATAATTGTTATATCGTATAAATTCATTATGGTTCCTTTCTAGTAGGTTAAACAAGCATGAGTCGACTCAGGATAGCTACAAGAGCTCCTGTAATAACCCCAACAATCACTTCAGAAGGCTTGTGGCCTAAGTACTTACGAATGATCATTTCTTCGTAGCGTTTGGAGAAGGGGTCATTAGCATTACTCCTTTGTAGGTCGTCCAGGTCTTTTCGGGCTAACTTATCTAAGATAATGCCTTGTTCACCAGATTGACGACGGACACCCATGGAATCAAACATCACAATCACACCAAAGACAGTAGCAATGGCTACCAGTGGCGAATTGAAGCCATACTCCAGGATTAAGGCAGTCACCAAACTACTGACGGCAGCAGAGTGAGAACTAGGCATTCCTCCTGTTGCAGTAATGATGGATAAGTTGGCTCGATGTCGATTAAAGATAAAGGCTAGTGGGTATTTAATGACTTGTGTGACAAGGATTGCCAGTATGGAACTAATTAAGGGTACATTCATAATTGATTAACCAACCTTTGATTTTTGATAACATTCATATCATATCAAAAAACTAGCCTAATAACTATAATTCTCCATTGAATCAATTGAGAAATCTTAACAAAATAGGTACAATATGACTAAGATGAAAAAATAGTTAGGATGATTAAATGACAAATACATATCCACAATTAAACACGAGTGAACTGGAAGCCAAGGTTACACTTCATACTAACCATGGCGATATTGATTTAGCCCTATTTGAAGACCAAGCCCCATTAACAGTAAAGAATTTCTTGGATCTCAGTGAGCAAGGTTATTACGATGGTGTTATTTTCCACCGTATTATTCCTGATTTCATGATTCAAGGGGGTGACCCAACTGGTACTGGAATGGGAGGCGAGAGTATCTATGGCGACCGCTTCCAAGATGAATTCTCTCAGGAACTCTTTAACTTAAGAGGGGCCTTATCTATGGCTAATGCAGGTCCTAATACCAACGGTAGCCAATTCTTTATTGTCACAGCCAAGTATGTACCCGCTCAAATGTTAGGTCAATTAAAGGGTGCAGACTTCCCAGAAGCTATTATTGATGCCTACGGTGAATTAGGCGGAACGCCTTGGTTAGACCAACGTCACACTGTCTTTGGTCAAGTTGTCAAGGGAATGGACATTGTTGAAGCCATTGAACAAGTTGAAACGAATGCTATGGATAAGCCTTTAGAAGACGTGGTCATTGAATCTGTAACGATTCATTAGGTGGTGGTTTTTTGACCCATAATTACGAGATTGGGGACGTTCTTACAGGAGAAGTCACTGGAATTCAAAAGTATGGCATCTTTGTCAGTTTAGATAAGGACACTCAAGGATTGATTCATATATCAGAGTTCCGACATGGATATATTGATGACTTAAGTGAAGAGGTCGAAGTAGGCCAACAATTAAAAGTTAAGATCATTGATATTGATGAATTTACGCATAAGATTTCCTTGTCTTGTCGCGCCTTAATTCATCTCGATATTCCACCTTTTCCTCCTAAGAATAAGAAACCAAGAAAAAGACGACCGAAAATAGGCTTTAAAACTATTGCTAATAAGATGCCTGATTGGATTGATGAAGGAATCAATATTATCAGGAATGATCAATTTCATATTTATCAAAAAAATAAAAAATAGGAGTGATCGCTATGTCGAAAGTCAAGTTTAATTATGAAACTGCCAAGGATTTCTACCGTGACCATGAGCTAACTCAAATTGCCCCTTATATTGAATTAGCCCACCAACAATTGCACGAGAAGAAGGGACCCGGTAGTGACTTTACGGATTGGGTGGATTGGCCAGAGACTTATGACAAGGAAGAGTTTGATCGAATCAAGCGAGCAGCTGACAAAATCAAAGCGGATTCTGATATCTTAATTGTCATTGGGATTGGCGGATCTTACCTCGGTGCTAGAGCAGCAATTGAATTCCTAAATGATAGTTTCTACAATATTAAGGCTGGAGAAAAAGGTATGCCTCAAGTTATCTTTGCAGGTAATAGTATTTCTTCTTCCTACCTCCATGACCTATTGGACTTAGTTGGCGACCGTGATTTCTCAATCAATATGATCTCTAAATCAGGAACCACGACGGAACCAGCCATTGCCTTTAGAATTTTCAAGGAAAAACTTATTGAAAAATACGGTAAAGAAGAAGCCGTTAAGCGGATCTATGCGACTACGGATAAAGCGCGCGGAGCTCTTAAATCTGAAGCGGATGCGGAAGGTTATGAAAGTTTTATTATCCCAGATGGCATTGGTGGACGCTTTACGGTTCTAACGGCGGTAGGTCTACTGCCAATTGCAGTTGCCGGCGGAGACGTGGATGCCTTAATGGCAGGAGCTCGCAAGGGAATGGAAGCTTATCGTTCAGCTAAGCTAGAAGAAAATGAAGCCTACCAATATGCTGCCATGAGAAACATTCTGCACCGCAAAGGTAAAGATACTGAAATTCTAGTTAACTATGAACCAGGACTACAATACTTTGGTGAGTGGTGGAAGCAATTATATGGTGAGTCAGAAGGGAAAGACCAAAAAGGAATCTTCCCAGCGTCCGCAAACTTCTCAACTGACTTACACTCAATTGGACAAATCATTCAAGATGGCCAGAAGAATATCTTCGAGACAGTCATCAAATTGGAAAATCCACGCCATGATCTAGCTATTCCGAAGATGGATGAAGACCTAGATGGCTTGCAGTACTTAGAAGGAGAGACCGTTGACTATGTCAATACTAAGGCTTTTCAAGGAACACTACTAGCCCATACTGATGGCCAAGTTCCTAACCTCATTGTCTCTATAGAAGAAATGAACGAAGAAACACTCGGTCAGTTAATCTATTTCTTCGAGAAAGCTGTGGCCATCTCTGGTTATATCAATGGAGTGAACCCATTTGATCAACCAGGCGTTGAAGACTATAAACGGAATATGTTTGCCTTATTAGGTAAACCTGGCTTTGAAGACTTAGCAGAGGAACTCAATCAAAGACTTTAATCCATATAAATAATGACTTTAAGAGGCTTTTTAAAAAAAAGTCTCTTTTTTTTAAAAAAAGTTTGACAGAGGAGAGGTGAAGATGATATATTATTTCTTGTCGTTAAGACGACACACAAACGTCAAACAAAAACTTTTAAAAAGTTTCAAAAAATGCTTGACGGATATCACAGAAGATGATATATTAATTAGGTCGTCAAAACACGACCGATCTTCACAGAAACTTCGAAATAACTTCAAAGAAATTTAAAAATAATTTCAAAAAGTTGTTGACAAGAAAAACGGAAGATGCTATTATCTAATAAGTGCTTCAGCCGAGAGGTTAGCGCTTACAACTCAAAAAACTTTTTCAAAAAAGTTGAAAAACTTCTTGACAAAGCTTTGAAGAGTTGATAGAATATAGAGGTTGTCACTTAGGGCAACGAAAGCTCATTGAAAACTGAACAAAGACACACCAAAATGTGTAGGGAGTCACCGAAACGGTGACACAACCCGAATATAAATTCGAGACACTGGAAGCCTAACCAGTATTAAAAAATAGTCAGCAAACAAAATGAGTCATAAAAGCTCAGAAGAACTTTAGTTACTCCGGTAACTAAAACCTTTCATGAGAGTTTGATCCTGGCTCAGGACGAACGCTGGCGGCATGCCTAATACATGCAAGTCGAACGAACCGACAGAGAAACTTGTTTCTCTTGACGTGAGTGGCGGACGGGTGAGTAACACGTGGGAAACCTACCCTCTAGCGGGGGATAACTATCGGAAACGGTAGCTAATACCGCATAAACCTTAAGCTCGCATGAGTTTGAGTTGAAAGACGGCTTT
>NZ_JADD01000012.1 GCF_000518205.1 Hutsoniella sourekii ATCC 700629
TATGTTTAGGACGACGTCCTTTAAGAGATTTATGTTCAGTGGCGTTATCTTGAGCCAGTTGGGCATCATAACTAGCTGATTGAACACGTTTAAGTTCACGATAAATTGTTGAGCGGTGTCGCCCAATGGCTTGAGCAATTTGACTAGCTGTATAGCCCTCATGATAAAGTACTTCTATTTTTGAACGGTCTTCTATGGTAAGATGTTTGTAGCTCATAACAGGTCCTCCGTGTGTGTTTTTGTGGTTACTAACATTTTACACGAACCTGTTATGGGTTTTCTTGTTTGTCGCAATTAATTTTACAATCTATCATATAGAGAAATTGATATTAACAAAAGCAATCAAATATCCCCTCAGCAGTAGATTTGGGACCATTGACTTTACTTTCCCTTACGCCTAAGGCGTTTTAGGTAGAGTAAAGTCAGTTAAGCCGGTAGAGCGTGAGCGCTCTGGAGGCGGTCCACTACAGTTGAGGGGATTTTTGATTATTGAAACTTTTTATCGATCTATTTTAACTTGTCTGATAAGCTCAGTATTGTCTTTGTCTATTTGACCTAAGCTTAAGCTCGAAGGTCTTCCAGGGCCTCTAAGACAATCTGAGCCACCTCATCGGCATGGTCGGGATTATTGACGACGTCATAGCGATCAATATCGATCTTAACTACTTGAGAGGCATGGTAATGGTTGTTAACCCAATCATCATAACCTTCCCAAAGCTTTTGGTAGTAGGAAATTAATTCATCTCCCTGCTCAAAATCCCGCCCCCGCAAACCAATGCGGTGAAGAATGGTATCAAAGGATCCGGATAGATAAACCATCAAATCTGGGGCCTTCTTAGGTAATTCCTCTAATTCTTCCATCATATTGTTGAGTAATTCTTCATAGATCTTGAATTCTAATTCTGAGATCCGACCAAGTTCGTGGTTGACCTGACAGAAATACCAGTCTTCGTAGATGGACCGGTCTAACACATTATTTTGATCCACCAAGGCTTGTTTGATGGAACGAAAGCGGGTACTTAAGAAGGTTAATTGTAACAAGAAGGGATAACGCTTAGCTTGTTCAGTCTCCTCGTCTGCTTCATAGAAGAGGGGTAACAAGTGATTATCCTCCACTTGTTCAAAGAAAACTTGGCTATTTAGCCGTTCACCCAATAGTTTTGCAACGGAGGTCTTACCAGCTCCGATCATTCCACCAACTACAATCACGCTCATTCTTCAACTCCTTTTTATCAATTCAAACTCTTATTACTCTATCATAACTGGCCCCACTTTTTGAATTTTTCGCCTTAAAAATAAAAAAGTCGCAGACTAAAATCGTTTACATGGCCAAAAGCCCTTTACTAAGCCCTATCTTTGCTAGTATAATTTGGTTATAGTAAACAAGAAGAGAGGGAATCATTATGTCAACTAAACAAGGAAAGAAAGTCATTCTTATTGGAGATGGCTCTGTCGGTTCAAGCTTCGCTTTTTCAGCAATCACGCAAGGGGTTGCGCGTGAGTTTGGAATTATCGATATCAACAAGGAGCGCGTGCTAGGAGATGTGCTTGACCTACAAGACGTACTGGCTTACGGATCTCCTGTACACGTCTTTGCAGCAGACTATAAGGACTGCCACGATGCAGATGTTGTGGTGGTGACAGCTGGTCTGCCTCAAAGAGACGGTGAAACTCGTCTAGACTTGGTCGATAAGAACTTGGCTATCTTCAAGGATATGATCGGTCAAGTGGTTGAATCCGGCTTCGACGGTGTCTTCCTAGTGGCTTCTAACCCTGTGGACGTATTGACTTATGCGACTTGGAAGTTCTCTGGATTCCCAGCTAACCGCGTTATTGGTTCAGGTACAGCTCTTGATACAGCTCGTCTTCGCTATGAATTAAGTAGCTTATTGGATGTTGATCCCCGAGCAGTCCATGCTTATATTATGGGAGAACACGGTGACAGCGAGTTTGCGGTTTGGTCTAAGGCAACAATCGGTGGCTTAAATATCTATGATTGGGTAGGCCAACATTCTTCTGTAGACCGTGAGCAATTGGAAGAGCATTTTGTCTTTGTTCGTGACAAGGCTTATGATATCATCAGCCGTAAGGGAGCTACTTTCTACGGTATTGCTGTTGCCTTGACTCGTATTCTTAAGGCGATTCTTAACAACGAGAATGCAGTACTACCTGTTTCTGCTTACTTAAATGGTGAGTATGATCTTAAGGATGTCTATATTGGTGTTCCAGCTATCGTTGGTAGCCAAGGAATCCGCAACGTTGTAGAATTCGAACTCAACGAACGCGAACAAAAAGAACTCCATTCTTCAGCTACAACCTTGAAAGAAACTATCGACAATGCCTTTGCTAAGCTAGACTAATCATCCACTTAGCAAAATAAGAGCCTCTCCTCAGTTTAGATCAATTTAGAAATACTGGAAGAGAGCGAATAGACAATTAAAGCCTAGGTAAAAAATTATCAGTAGATAATTTTTTACCTAGGCTTTTTACAATGGCGTTCAAGATTGAAGCTAGCGAGTTTACTGCTGGCTTCTTACTTGTGTCAAGTAGTCTTCAATTCGGCGGACTGCTTCTTTGATTTCTTCTAGACTTGAGGCATAGGAGAAGCGCACATGTCCTTCACCACCTGCACCAAAACCAATGCCAGGAATAATTCCCACGCGGGCTTGATTAGCTAACTCACGGGCAAAGGCCATACTGTCTTGATTCATATCCTCTGGAATCCCTGCAAAGATATAGAAAGCCCCAGTGGGTTTAATGATTTTGAAGCCGAGGCGAGTCAGATGATCAAATAAGTAGTCCCGTCTTTCTTGGTAGGCTTGGACCATCTCAAGGTGGTCTTCCTTGCCATTCTTGAGAGCTTCTAAGGCAGCCATTTGAGAGACATTATTAGTCGTTGTCACCAACTGCTGGTGAACCTTAGCGATCTCTTGGATGAGAGCTTGACGGGCAAAAATTAGGCCAATCCGCCAACCGGTCATAGCGTGAGACTTGGAGACGCCGTTAATAACGAGAGTCTGCTTAGGTAAGTACTTAGCAATCGAATGATGGTCTCCTTCATAGACAATCTCACTATAGACTTCGTCGCTAATAACGAAGATCGGCTTATCCTTCAAGACTGAAGCTAAGGCTTCTGCTTCAGCTTGGCTCCAGTTAATACCCGTTGGATTAGTAGGGTAGTTCAAAATAATGGCTTTGACTTGGTCGCCATGTTCATCTAAGGCCTCTTCTACCATCTGAGGGCTCAAGACAAAGTTATTGGCGGAGGTATCGATTTGAACCGCTTGTCCCCCGATCAGGGTTACCATGGATTGATACAAGCCAAAGAAGGGCGCTGGAATAAGGACCTTGTCTCCTGGGTTGATAACGGTTTGTAAGCTTGCAAATAAGGCTTCAGTGGCGCCAACAGTGACAATAACCTCACTATCGCCTTGATAGTCCAGGCCATATTTTTCTTTTACGAATTCACTAGCCACTTGTCTGAGTTCGAGTTTCCCAGGGGTGGGGGCATAGTGAGAATCATCCGCTTGGATGGTCTGGATCCCGGCTTGTTTGATATGGTCTGGTGTATTAAAGTCCGGTTCTCCCAAGGTTAATTTAATGAGACCGGGAATCGAAGAAATCTCTTGGTCAAACAGACGAATGGGAGATTCTGTGATCTTAGTAACATTATGGTTGATTTGAGCGAGTAATTGGTCCATACGGGGCCTCCTTTAATTTTTTACTATCATACCACAATCAACCTGTAAATCTAAGTTTTTTATTAAAATCGCCTAAATTGATTATTAGAAGTCTAACTCTTACAGAAGTATTTTTCACACTGGATTTTTTGTGCTATACTAGTTGAGTATTTGAATATAAAAGGAGCAATTAATTATGATTTCTGCAGTAGATTTAAGATCAGGTATGACCTTTGTCCAAGATGGCCGTCTAATGAAGGTATTAGAAGCTAGCCACCACAAACCAGGTAAGGGAAATACCGTTATGCGGATGAAGATCCGTGATGTGCGTACGGGTTCAATCACTGATACGACCTTTAGACCAGACGAAAAGTTTGAACGAGCCTTTATTGAAACTAAGGATGTTCAATACCTATACCAAATGGGTGAAAGTGCGGTCTTCATGGACCTAGAAACCTTCGAGCAATACGAATTACCAGTTGACAGTGTGGAAGAAGAATTGAAGTTTATCAAAGAAAATGAAAACGCAAAAATTCAATTCTACGGTCAAGAAGTGATCGGTGTAGAAGTGCCAGGGACCGTTACCCTTAAAGTTGTTGAAACTCAACCTTCAATTAAGGGTGCCACAGTAACAGGTTCAGGTAAGCCAGCTACCATGGAAACAGGCCTAGTCGTCAATGTTCCTGACTTTATTGAGACAGGTGAATTGTTAGAAATCTCAACAGCAGATGGTGGCAACTACCAACGCCGTGCACAAAAATAAGTTTAAAAATTTCGCATTCAATCCGATTTTACCGGTGGTTGAATGCGAATTTTTTTATTTTTTCAGTTTAGTCGTTAGGGCTTGGATTTGCTTGTCTTGGTATTGATCAAAAAATTCGTAGTCTGGAAATTGCTCTTGTAGCCAGTTGAGCCAATCTTTGCGGGCCTTTGGTTCTCCTAATAAATAAATGAGACCATCTCCTTCTTGCAGTCCTTCTAGGAAGGCTTGCTTGTCTTTAGAGCTAAATGAATCTCTTAGGGCAGGATAGACCTTGTTGGCCCGGGTGACTTGGTCGACTATTCCCGTGATTTTCCATGACTGATCGCTTAGGATGAGCGCAGGCTGCCCCTGGTGGACTTGGCTAACGGCCGTTAAGGCCTGACGTTCCGTATACAAATAATCTACGGGCTTATGAGTGAATCCCAAGATGAGGAGGCCAGTTACCAGAACCATGGTCAGCAGCTGGCTCAACTGTTCCTCGAATAAGATCATTAAGGCCCAGAACAGGGTCAAGCCTACTAATAGAATAATTAGAGGGTAGATCGGATAAATATAGCGGGCGGTTTGGTAATTAGAGAGAAGCTGAACGATAAAAAGATAAGCTACAATCAGGACAAAGAGGTCGAATAGCTGATTCAACTTCTGCTGCTTATACGGCGAGCGACACCCAATCACTAATAAGCTAGAGCCCATGACTAGAATCAACACCCACCAAGCGAGGCCTCCTAATAGATCTGCTTGAATAAAATCCAAGAAGGCGCCTAAGTGGTGCCCCCAAGTGGCTGTCTCCAAGAAGTGCCAAGCTTCCTGTCCCCGGTTGCTGGCTAGTAATTGACGCAGACTAGCAGGAAAGATCAAGATAGCCAGCCCTAGTCCCCCAAGACCTGTCCAAGCTATTTGCAGACAAGATCTTAAGGAACGCTTGAGCGCCTTCAAACAAAAGATTCCATACATAATCCCAGCAAAAATCCAATAATAGTAATGGGTCAAACAGCCGGCCAGGACAATTAGTAATAGAGCCAACTGCCGTTTGACTTGTTGGGGTTGCTCATAGAGGCGGATCATGAGCCACCAAGAAGCAAGGACCCACAGACCGAACAGACTATACATGCGGATGAAATGAGCAGCACTCAATCCGCCAACCGACAAGCCCCAGGCCAGCATGAGGGCCAGACCTTGGATTGGAGTCAGACCGTAGTATTTGGCCAGCCGGTAGAGCAAGTAACTTGTTGCCAAGTGTGCCAGATAATTGACCGACAAGCCCAACCATGGACTCCAAGAGCCGGGGAAAAATGACGAGATAGTATGAAGTATCCAATAGTAGAGTGGTGGATGCACGTCCTGGGTCTGATTCCAGTAGACTGCATTATAATTAAAACGATGGTCCAAGCTGGTGGTTAAATAGTCTAAATAATCCTGGCCCCTTAACCACACATTGGTCGCGTTTGGGAAGGGCTTAAAGTAGCTATTAGCTAAGCCGTAAGAGTAGATTTCATCCATGTGAAATCCAAACTTATGGCGCCCCACAAGAATCATCAGGCCCAAGATTATAAAAAGGCCCAGAGCTAGTAGTGGATGTTTGAATCTTTCTTTGGCTCTCATCTTATTCCTCCTCGCTGAATGCTCCTTATTATAAATAAAGCCAAGGGCAAAACCTAGGAAGAAAGTTTGAAATTTATCTAGGCTTTCAAACCTAAATTTAAAAAACGCTACGCCTTCTAAGCATTCAAGCTTTTAAGAAGGTGTAGCGTTTTTGTTAATTAAAGTCAGTATATTTATAAGATTGAACCTTCGAGAATCAATGCGGAGTTTGGGTTACTTTTCCTGAGATTAGATGGTCCGAACGATTATTGGCACGCCGGAGTTATCGCTAAATTCTAATTGGCCATTGACTTTTTGATAGTCGACTTGATGGGCTTGGAGTTGTTCTTCAATCCAGGCTAAATCGCTGGCGCTTCCTTGCCAGATACAAGCACGCAGACCTTGGGTATCTGCTTTGGCTTTAGGGATTCCCTTGCCCTTCCATAAGTTAACGCCTAATTGGTGGTGTGATAGGCCGGTGGCCATGAAGGCTGCCTGCCCGTTCATAATATACTTAAGGCCTAGTCCCATGATCTGGTGGTAGAATTGGAAGGTTTCTTCCAAGTTACCAACATGAAGGTGGACATGTCCCAGGATGGTCTCTGGGGATAGGCCCTTGAACTGGCCTGTTCCACTGGCTAAGACTCCTTCAGCATCCATAGGTTCAACGATACCGGCAATTAGTCCGTTATCAAGGATGTTCCACTCTGAACGATCTTTATCAGCATAGATTTCGATACCATTTCCTTCTGGGTCCTTTAGATACAGGGCTTCAGAGTAACCATGATCACTAGCACCATCTAGTGGGACAGAATGGTCCAATAAGTGCTTGAAGATATCACCTAATTCTGAGCGGTTGGGTAGTAACAGAGCTAAGTGATAGAGGCCTGCCCGTGGACTGGAATCCGTATGGTCGGTGGGATAGATCTCAATGAGGGCGGGCCCTCCTGGGGTACCTAAGGCATAGTAATCGCCATCTTCAGTTATTAGGCTAAGCCCGATCGCTTCTTGATAGAATTGAGCCAGCTTGGCAGGATTGAGCGCATTGAGTTGAATGGTTGCGTTGGTAATATTGGTTTGACTTTGGGTAATAGCTTGGATTGTATCTGTCATAATGACCTCCTAAATAATGGGTATTACTTTTCATTCAAATGATGGTTTTAATGTATCATAATGATCTCTTGCTTGTCTACAGATATTACTTAGCTAGCAAATATTTCGACATCGCTACCCTCACTCAGGTATAATAAGAAGTAAGCCAATACTTAGGAGGTAGTCATATGATATTATGGGTAATAATTGGACTCGTTATTTTAATTGGACTAGCTTGGATTGCTAGTTACAACGACTTGATCAAGAAGCGTAATTGGGTAGAAGAAGCATTCAGCCAAATCGACGTTCAATTACAGCAGCGTAACGATCTGATCCCTAACCTAGTCAATACAGTGAAAGGTTACGTCGAGCATGAAAGTTCAACCCTTGAAGCGGTCACTCAAGCTCGCCAACAGCTCATCCAAGTAGCGAGCCAAGGGGATGTTGAACGAATCAATGAATTGTCTAACCAATTAACAGGTGCGCTCTCACGCTTGTTGGCAGTCGCCGAACAATATCCTGATCTTAAGGCTAATACTAACTTTATCAAGTTACAAGACACCTTGGAATCCATCGAAAAGCAAATCGCCGTAGCCCGTCAGCTCTATAATTCTAGTGCAACGGAATACAATATAGCGATCCAGTCGGTGCCTAAGAATATTGTGGCTAATATTCATCACTTTGACCGCAAGGCATTATTAGAAGCACCTGAAGAAGCTCGCCAAGTTCCTGAAGTCCAATTTTAATGACTAGATAAGCTTTAGCCTTTCTCGATGGATCTTGAGAGAAAGGCTTTTCTTATTTAGCTAAAAGGGGTAAAATAGACGAGGTAACAGCTATTAACTAGAAAGGAGGATACCAGTGAGTCAACTCAACTTATATATTCATTATGATTCTGTCACCAACCATATGATGACTCGGGGGATTGATTTGCGGGTGGAAGACTTCCCGCCATCCTATTTTCCGAAGAATTTAATCTTAGCGGAAGCCCCCAAGGACTTTGGACGCTTCGATCCTCAGACCAACTTCAAGATTTTACGAGGTTCTGAAGAAGTGCGTGACTACATGATGACAACTGATAAGCAGAAGGTGCGCATGTCCAATTGGATTGATTTTGAAAGTATCGAATCGATGCATCTTTTGACCCCGAATGAGATCTCGGAATTATTGTATTTATTCCATGCCAACCGTAGTATGAAGTCAGCCTTCTTCTACAAATTACAAAATAACTATGTCTATTTAACCCTGCCAAACGGATTAAATAAAATGTTCTACAGGCACGTTCAACATTTCTTGCCACGTTTCCAACGGGGATTAACCCAGACAATGGAGCAATTGATTCGCGAGAATAATCGCATCTGGTTTGCTAGACGCAAAATAGTTGTCCCACTCTTAGATGGGGAGATAGCAGAGAAGATGGTCGATTTCTTTGCCGACGGTCTAAAAGTAAACTTCAAGCAATACCACCAAGAAGGGAGTCGCTGGTTTATCCCTCTGGATATCATCGAAGATGAATTGACACTTTTGTCTAGAGATCAATTGCCACAAGATCATATCGGTTACTTGATCTATGATAGCGATAATGGGACATGGCAGGCAGAATTAACCAGCTTAGGGAACGGAGGACACGAATGAAGATAGTATTATTATATGGCGGCCAGAGTGCAGAACATGAGATTTCAATTATTTCAGCGTTTAATGTAGCAAGAGGGATCAGCTATGACTTGCACCAAGTTCAGCCTATTTACATCACCAAGGATGGCCAATGGCTACAAGGCCCTCTCTTAACTCAGCCTTTGACGGACAGCAATCAATTGGCCTTAAGCCAAGAGGAAGTGGAAGCAGATCCAACTGAAGCAGCCCCACTTAAGGGTCAATTAATATCTCCAGCTAGTCTGGTGGCTGAAGGAACCGACAACTTGGTGGTCTTTCCCGTTCTCCATGGTCCTAATGGTGAAGATGGGACAATTCAAGGATTTCTTGAAGTTCTGGACCTTCCATATGTAGGAGCAGGGGTCACCGCTAGTGCAACCGGTATGGATAAGATTATTTCCAAGCAATTATTTGACCAGGCCGGCTTACCTCAAGTCCCTTATTTTGCTTTTACCAGTCGGGATTGGTCGGATGATCAAGAGAAGTTGATTCAACAAATTGAAGGTTCCCTACTCTATCCGCTGTTCGTGAAGCCAGCTAACATGGGGTCTAGCGTGGGCATTAGTCGTGTGGATTCCTCCGAGGAATTAGTCGCGGCTGTTGACTTGGCCTTAAGATATGATCGCCGCATTGTGGTAGAACAAGGAATTTCTGCCCAAGAATGTGAAGTGGCTGTGCTGGGTAATGAGGATATTCACGTTTCTTATGTTGGTAAGCTTGTTAAGTCTTCGGACTTTTATGATTACGAAGAAAAATACGTCAACAATGACGTGCAAATGGAAATCCCAGCTGAGTTAGACCCAGCCGTAGCAGATAAGATTCAAGAATATGCGATTAAGGCTTACCGGGCCATCGATGGCTGTGGCTTGTCTCGGGCTGACTTCTTTGTCACAAATAACAATGACATTTATATCAATGAGATCAACACGATGCCAGGCTTTACCCCTTATTCCATGTACCCCGTCTTGTGGGAGCGGACCGGGATCAGCCAGAAAGACTTAATTGAAGAGTTGATTCAATTAGCGCTCAGACGTCATGAACGTAAGCAAGCATTGAAAGTAGAAGGGTAGGAGGATTCAGATGCAAGCCATGAAATTACGGGATATTCTAGCGAATATTGATCATAGCGAGTGTCTAGCTTCCAATTTAGATCTGGAGATACAGGGTGTTGAGTTTGATTCCCGAAAAGTTAAAGCGGGCGACTTATTTGTTCCCTTAACCGGTGGAGCGAGTGATGGCCATAGCTATATCCAAGCGGCCATTGACCAAGGAGCGGTAGCTTGCTTCTGGTCGGCTTCTGCAGACCAAGCGCCCAGTGACCAATTGGCCGTGATTGTGGTCGAAGATACCTTGAAAGCCATGCAAGAATTGGCCCATTATTACCGTCAAGTCTTGGATCCCATTGTCATTGGCATCACCGGAAGCAATGGCAAGACTACGACTAAGGACATGACTGCCCAAGTACTGATTGCTAAATACCATGTCCATAAGACTCAGGGCAATTATAATAACGAGATTGGTCTGCCTTATACCCTCTTACAGATGCCAGCTGATACTGAAGTGGTGGTGTGTGAGATGGGGATGAGTGGCTTTGGTGAGATTCAAGCCTTGAGCCAGCTGGCTGAACCAGATATTGTAGCCATTACCCTGATTGGTGAAAGCCACCTAGAACACCTAGGTTCTCGGGCCGGTATTGCCCAGGCTAAGTTGGAGATCTTGCAGGGTCTTAAATCTGGGGGGGTCTTTTTCTACCCGGGGGCAGAGCCTTTGATCCAATCCTGCTGGCCGTCACTAGATGAGCCAGTTAAGGCCTATAGCTTTGGAGCTTCCTCTGATTATGATATCTACTCTTATGATATCATTGAAGAACCGAAGCAGACCATCTTCCAGACCAATTTGGACCCGAATATTCGCTGTGTGATTCCAGTGATTGGTGCCTATAACGTCAATAATGCTTTAATTGCTCTAGGAATAGCTAGAGAGTTAGAGGTCCCTATTGAACAGGCTATCTTCCAACTATCCCAATTCAAATTAACAGCCAACCGCTTGGAATGGCTGACCACTCAAGCCGGTACCTTGTTATTGAATGATGCCTATAATGCCAGTCCCACTTCTATGCGGGCGGTTCTAGCTAGCTTGTCTAACATTGATTTAGATAACAAGGGTAAACGCTACGCTATTCTAGGAGACATTCGTGAACTTGGACCAGATAGTGCCCAGTTGCACCGGGAATTAAGTGACGCTATTGATCCTCAAGCTATTGATGGTGTGTATCTTTTTGGGCCGGAGATGAAGCACTTATATGAAGCGCTCTTAGATAAGTATCCGGCGTCCGACTTATTCTATGAAGCTAGCGACCATCAAGTCTTAATCAACCGCCTGAAGGCAGATCTTCAGCCGGACGATATGGCTTTGGTGAAGTCTAGTTTTGGGGTGGACTTGTTGCAGGTAGTAACGGCTTTAACGGGTCACCCAACTAAATAACTTGTTTTTACCGCATGATTGTTTGCCTGATTATGATGGACAAGCCTTGTGCGGTTTATTTATTTGCCTTATGCTAGTAGAAGCATAGGCCATTTTGAAGGAGATTATAGATTGAAATTTAACGAATTACATATAGATACAAATTTACTAAAAGCCCTTGACGATATGGGCTTTGAAGAGCCAACGGCCATTCAAGAAGAAGCCATTCCAGTTGCCTTAGAAGGTAGAGACCTGATTGGTCAGGCTCAAACAGGAACCGGCAAGACAGCAGCTTTTGGCTTGCCGATGTTGGATAAGATTGATCCAACTAGCGACAAAATTCAAGGATTGGTGATTGCCCCCACCCGGGAGCTAGCGATTCAGGTTCAAGACGAACTTTATCGTCTCAGCAAGTACAAGCGGGCCAAGGCCTTTGTTGTCTATGGTGGGTCCCCGATCAATAAGCAAATTCAACGCATTCAACGCGTTAAACCACAAATTATTGTCGGGACACCGGGTCGTATCTTGGACTTGATTCAACGCAATATCCTAGGCCTTGGACGTCTAGAGACCCTTGTCTTGGATGAAGCGGATGAGATGCTGAATATGGGCTTTATTGAAGATATCCGAGCTATTATTAGTCAAACACCGACCAGTCGCCAGACCTTACTCTTCTCGGCAACGATGCCTAAAGAAATTGAACGCTTGGCCAATGAATTCTTAAAGAACCCGGCCCATGTCAAAATCAAGGCCCAGACCATGACGGCGGACTTGATTGAACAATTTGTGATTGAATGTCGCGATGATGAGAAATTCGATGTACTGACGCGTTTACTAGACGTACAAAATCCTAAGCAAGCCATTGTCTTCTGTCGAACCAAGAAGCGGGTAGATGAAGTGGGCCGTGGACTTAGCCTGCGTGGCTTTGATGCGGAATTAATCCATGGTGACATTGTTCAGCAAAAGCGTACCAAGGTTATTAACGACTTCCGTCAAGGGAGAGTCGAGTTACTTGTAGCAACCGACGTGGCGGCGCGTGGATTGGATATTTCTGGTGTCTCCCACGTCTATAACTACGATATCCCTCAAGATCCAGAGTCTTATGTACACCGGATTGGGCGGACCGGCCGGGCAGGTCAAGACGGACAGTCTATTACTTTTGTCGTTCCTAATGAACGTGCCTACTTGAAGACGATTGAGGATCTAACACGAATTGCAATGACGCCGATGGAGATCCCAACGGTTCAAGAAGCCCAACAGGGACAAGTGCAACAATTGATTGATGAGATGAATGACTTATTGTCCCAAGACAGTGTCGCTAACTATCGTCATACAGCAAAATTATTGCTCAACCATTATGAGCCTAATGATCTAGTATCAGCCTTATTGGCTCATAGTCTGGATGATAGCCGTAACGCTGATGTGTCAATCTCACCTCAACGACCACTCCCTCAAGCCCGCCAAAGCAAGCGGGAGTCATCTAACAACCGACGCCATAACCGAGGTCGTGGTGGCCAAAGAAACCGGCGAGGTCAAGGCCAAGGCAGACGCCATCGTAGCCAGTCCAATAAGAGCGGCCGTTCTTCTAATAATGACTCATCCAAGCAGAAGTCGCATCGCTCGAATCGCCGCAACAATCAGTCCAACAAACGGACCAATAATCAATTCACTATCAAACGTAAATAGGATCTATCGCTAAAGATCAAGCCAGAAGGAGGTTACTTGTGCAAGTAGGAACGGATATTGTAGAAATCAAGCGCATTGAAGCGGCTTGGCAAGCGCAAGCCAAATTTGCCCGTCGCATTCTTGCCCCAGAGGAATTAGCCCTCTTTGAAAGTTATGCCTATCCAAGGCAAGTTACCTTCCTTGCTGGTCGCTTTAGTGCCAAGGAAGCTTACGGTAAGGCCCTTAAGACGGGGATTGGGACTCAGATTCGATTCAGTGACGTCTGCATCCTCCCTGACTCCTCAGGTGCTCCTTATATCCACCGAGCACCGATCAGTCAAGCGGCCGCCCTATCGATTAGTCACTCTAGAGATTACGCGACAGCTACCGTCTTCATTAACCTATCAACTGAAGAGATTCAAGCTCACTTAACCCATTGGAAAGAGAGGAACAAACATGATTAGACCGAGTGAACATCGGCCCACTCAAGCCATTATTAATTTAGAAGCCATGCGCCATAATATCGACTGGATGCGCCAAAAAATGAATGACCAACAAAAGTTATTTGCAACGGTGAAAGCTAACGCCTATGGTCATGGAGCAGTTCCCATTGCCAAAGCAGCCATATCAGCTGGCTGTGAAGGTCTAGCCGTTGCAACAGTGGATGAAGCCATTGAGCTTCGTCAAAGCGGCCTCTCCCAAATTCCAATTTTGGTTCTAGGTTTGACGGATCCTCAGGGAATCGCAGAAATATTGCATTATAATATTACGATTACTGTTTCAGGCTTAGACTTTTTTGAAGCGGCCTACCAACAATTAGCCGATACCAAGCAAACCCGTCTGTTGGATCTGTATAAACTTAACTTCCACCTAGCCTTAGATACCGGGATGGGACGAATCGGCTTGAGAGAAGTAGCCGAAGTGGAAGCTTTCGCCGCAGGTATTCAAGCTTATCCTTGGGCCCATTGGCAAGGGGTCTTCACTCACTTTGCAACGGCTGGCGGGGGGCCGGCAGACTATATTGAAGCCCAGTGGCAACGTTGGCTAGACCTAATGGAAGCTGTACCAGCAACCGTTGATTATCGCCACTATGCTAACTCGGCCATGGGCCTCTGGCATCCGAAGTTACCCGCTAGTGATATTGTTCGCATGGGAATCTCAATGTATGGCCTAGATCCTAAGGATCAACTACCTAGCCCAGCTTGGGGACCGGATTATGCTGTCAATGAAGCCGATGATTTGCAGCCGATTCTAGAATTGATTACCGAGATCGTCCACGTCAAGAAAGTTCCTGCAGGAGCTTGTATTTCCTATGGTGCGACTTACCAAGCAAGAGAGGATGAGTGGATTGCCACCTTGCCAATTGGTTACGGCGACGGGTGGTTGCGCCACTATAAGAACTTACCAATTCTTGTTGACGGACATGAGTGTCCGGTAGTTGGGGTGATCAACATGGATCAGTTAATGATTCGTCTACCTAAACACTATCCAGTAGGCACTATCGCCACCCTTATTGGACCAGATGGCAGCTTCAACAATCACGCTTCCTACTTAGCCCAGCAAGTTGATACCATCGCTTATGAGATAGTGACCAACTTAAGTCCACGTATTGCTAGAGTTTATCTCAATGAAGATTAGAAAGGAGTCTCAATATGATTACCATTCATAAGTACGAAACAGCTAGCATGGGAGAAAATACCTATGCCTTAGTGAATGACCAAGGAGAAGCCTTGATTGTCGATCCAGGTGACCTGGGGGTTGTAGATTGGATCGGCAGTCTTGATATTCAACCTCAAGCCATTATTTTGACTCATGCTCACAGTGACCATATTGAAGGCTTAGATGCGGTTCGAGATGCCTATGACATCCCGGCTTATATCCATCCCATTGAAGAGAAGTTTGTCGAAGATCCGCGCTTGAACTTATCGGCCTATATGCCTGGAACACCTGTAGCTAATCGGCCGATTGACCATACTTGGGAAGCGATGGGGCCAATCAGCCTGGCTGGCTTCAACTTCCGTATGGCCCATGTCCCGGGTCATAGTCCCGGATCAGTGGTCTATATCTTTGATGATGAGGACTTTGCTATCGTCGGTGATACGGTCTTTCAAGGGAGTATCGGGCGGACGGACTTTCCGGGTGGTAGCTATGATCAGTTGATGAATGGCATCCAGCAGGAAATTATGACCCTGCCTGACCACTATACTCTCTATCCTGGTCACGGCCCAGCCACCACTGTCCAAGTTGAAAAAACACAAAACCCATTTATCCTAGGACTCATCCGATAAATTAATTTAATGACCAGTAAAGAACCCGGCTCTGGGGAGCCGGGTTTGTTTTTGAAGTTTTATCGATCGTTTTAATTCATTTTACGTTCTCTAATTGGCAGAATCTTATCCAAACGGATAGCTATGGACTACATACTTCTTGGCCTCCAAGCGGTTAACCAGGGCTTCAACATCATAGGAAGCCAAGTCACGTGGTAAGAAGAAGGCTAACATTCTTGGTGTCCCATAGTCCGTCTCCTCCAAGGTCATGAAGCCTTGAGGTTGGGCAAACTTGCTAATCAAGCGGTATAATCGGAAAAACTCAAACAACTTACCTTGAACATTGACGGTTACAACGGTCCCTAGATTAGGGATGTCCCAAGCCTTACCTAGATAGTCCTGCAAGGTTGAGTGATAAATAATCCCACTAAAAGCCCGGTCACGATTCAAGACCGCAATATAAGGAAGATCGCGAATCATGAACATTAGATCCAAGATAGAGTCTTCCTCATTAATCGTCTTAGAAGCATTCTTTAAGAGGTGGGTCACTGAGACCTGACTCAAATCAGCGTCCGGGTTGTGATAGCTATACTTATAAATATGATAACGATAGATATTGCCCCGATAGAGGACTCCCCGAGTGTCAAGGACGGGAGCGTTTCGGATCTTGTTGTCTTCCATGATCATCAAGGCCTCGAGGCAAGACAATGTCTCTGGTAGGCTAATGATTTTATCTTTGGGAGTAATTAAATTTCTAAGCATAGTTAGTCTCGCTCCTTCAATTCTCGTCTAAACCTTCATAATTCTAGCAAATAAGTTTAAGATTGGCAAGCGTTTTCTCATGATGCTTTAATTTATAGCGAGAATTTAGCTGATCTTTTACTTTTCAATCTGGTTAGAATTTGTTACAATGATTCTACCATGCAATTGAATAGGGGAGTAACTAGAGGTTAACCTCGTCAGTATCAACTTGGTAGTAAGACTAGCCCTTATTACTGGTACTTGACTTAAATAGTGAGACTTGTGCTGCTAGACTTTCTAGGGCACGAGTCTTTTTTTAAAATTCAGGATTGCAAGGAGTTTCTTGTTGTGTTAATAATATTCATTTTGTTTTAATATAAAGGAGAGAAAAATTAATGGATTCCTCGGGTTCCCTGTGGACACAAGTTATTATTATTTTAATATTGACAGCGATCAATGCTTTCTTTGCTTCAGCTGAAATTGCCTTTGTCTCGGTTAATCAATCAAAGATGAAGCAATGGGCTGAAGATGGAGATAAGCGTGCTCAGCGTGTATTAGATTTGCTGGAAGATTCGGATGATTTTCTAGCAACCATTCAAGTTGCTATCACTTTAGCTGGATTTCTTTCCAGTGCGTCGGCAGCGACTAGTTTTGCGGGTGTGATTTCTGAATGGTTACCTAATTTTCCAGGTGCTGAGACAGCTGCTCTTGTGATAGTGACCTTAATTTTATCTTATATTACCTTAGTATTAGGGGAACTGTTTCCTAAGCAAGTTGCCTTACAGATGCCTGAGAAGGTTGCTATGGCAACCAGTGGCGTGATTCATGCGGTTCAAGTTGTTTTCAAGCCTTTTATCGTTCTCTTATCCGCTTCAACGGGACTCTTGCAGAAGATTACCCCGATTGAATTCACGGCTGGTGAAGAGAAGTTTACGCGTGACGAGATGAAGGCGATCTTGACTCAAGGTCGGGCCCAAGGATCCATTGACCTAGAAGAGTTCTCGATGTTACAAGGTGTTTTATCCTTGGATCATAAGATGGCCCGCGAAGTGATGGTTCCACGTACAGATACGGAAATGATCGATATTGAAGATTCTTATGAAGAGAATATCGAAGAGATTTTATCGAGTCCTTTTTCTCGGATTCCAATCTATCAAGAGGATAAGGACAATGTTATTGCAGTCTTGCATGTCAAGAATCTCTTGCGTCAATCCAAGCACCAAGGCTATGATAACTTAGACCTCTTAGGCTTATCAAGCGAGCCCCTCTTTGTTCCATCAACGGTTTATATCGATGACTTATTGGTCGAGTTTCGTCGCAAGCAGACCCATATGGCTATTTTGCGGGATGAATATGGTGGAGTTGAAGGGATTGTTACCTTGGAAGATGTCCTGGAAGAAATTGTCGGAGAGATTGAAGACGAATCAGATGTCAATCCATCCGCTGAAATCCAAAAGATTAGTGATGACTTCTATAGTGTGAATGGTTTAACCACCATTGAGAAATTCAATAACTATTTTGATAAAGATCTGGAGTCACGTGAAGTTGAGACCATGGCGGGTCTGATTATCCACCACCTTGGCTATGTGCCAGAAGATAACGAGCGGGTCAGCTCTAGGTGTGAAGATCTTGTCTTAACCACTTCAGTGGTTGAGAATGGTCGTATTCGGGATATCGAAGTTGTGGTGGACCCGGACGAGACGATTGAGACCCATTATGACCTCTGCTTGGATATGGAATCAGCCAACCTTACAGAAGAATTCGAAGCCCTCGAAGAGCTAGAAGAAGACGATGACTAAGACTTTTAGTATGAGTTGATAGAGACACCTTGGTAAATGTCCATGAACATTCACCAAGGTGTTTTCGCGATTTGAGAACGTTTACTTATCAGGATTGGTGAATTCGACTAGCCAAGCCTAGCAATATTTGTTAATTTAGTAAAGAATACGATAGGAAAGGGTGACGGCATGTTAAATGAAATGATGCATCGGCCAATTGTCAATGACCAAGTCTTGAAATTTATCCGTGAAGGGCAGCAGGCTTTTGATGGAGGGGTTGGTGAGATTGAAGCCTACGCGAATGAGCGGGGAATTCCAGTCGTCCCTCACGAGACGGCCAAGTTTATCGACTTCTTTACAGCGGTTCATCAACCCAAGCAAATCTTGGAGATTGGCACAGCCATCGGCTTTTCTGCCAGTTTAATGGCCCAGCATTTGCCAGCAGATGGCCATTTAACCACCATTGACCGTTATCCGGAGATGTATGAACGCGCCAAGTCCAACTTCCAAAAATACGGCTATGCTGATAAGATTACCATGCTTGAAGGAGATGCTAAAGACATCTTACCCGGCTTAGAAGGGCCCTATGACTTAATTTTTATGGATAGTGCCAAGGCTAAGTATATTGAATTTCTACCGGAGTGTATGAGGCTCTTGTCAACTGGAGGCGTCTTAATGATTGATGATGTCTTCCAGGCTGGGACGGTCTTTGACCCTGAGAGTGAAATTCCCAAACGCGTCCGCAAGATTCACCGTAAGTTGAATGAACTCCTAGACCATGTCACCCAGGATCCGGTCAACCGGTCTTCCTTCCTACCAATTGGTGACGGTCTGCTCTTAATCAGAAAGGAAGCAAGAGATGACTCAAATTAAGCTTATAGCCATTGACTTAGACGGGACCTTACTAACAGACGATAAGCAAATCCCTCAAGAGAATCTTCAAGCCATCCAAGAAGTCGTGGATGCGGGTATCCAAGTTGTTGTCTGCACCGGGCGAACTCGCCAAGGAGCGGAACGCTTCTACACGCAATTGCCGACCTCTGAGGATGAATACCTCATTGTTCAAAATGGCTCCTTGACCTACCAGTTACCGGACCTTCAACTGATGAATGCTTATAGCGTCGACCCAGCAGTTGCCCAGTCAGCCTATCAGGCCTTGGCCAAGTATCAAGGACAAGTTCAATTGGTAGCCTTTGACCAAGATCACTTCTACTTAATCGGCTCACAAGAACCTAGCCAATTGACCCTGGCTGATTCACAGACGCTGCAGATGCCTATTCACTACCTAAGTGAAGAAGAATTTCTTGAATCTGACCGCTTGAATAAGTACATGTTTATCGGGGAGTCCCAGTGGATTGATGACCTGGAAGCAAATCTTCCGGTAGACTTGAAGACCTCGGCAGATCCTGTTAGAAGTCAGCCCTTCTTGTTAGAAATCCTACCTCAATCGGTTAACAAGGCAACCGCCCTCAAGGCCTTAGCTCAGCACTTAGGCTTAGGCCCTGACCAGGTGATGGCTATTGGTGACCAGTTGAATGATTTAGAGATGCTCAAGTGGGTCGATCATTCAGTTGCGATGGGATCTGGTGTTGCCACCGTTAAGGAGGCTTGCCGCCATATTACTTTAAGCAATCAAGAAGCCGGTGTAGCTTATGCACTAAGAAATTTTGTTCAATAATTTATTTCGATAAAATATAAATAGTTGAGCAAAATTTATAGAAAATTCATAAGTTGATGCTAAAATATATATTTGAATGAGGGGTTATTCATATTTCAAAAGAGGTGAAGAAATGAAAAAAACATTAACAGCTGCTGCCATTACTGTTATTGTACTGGCCGTTGGCTATAGCGCTGGGATTGGCTATTATGCCGATAAATTCCAAGCCAATACGCGCTTTGCAAATGTCGACGTATCCAATTTAAACTTAAAGGAAGCTGAAGCCAAGGTTGCTGATGAGATCAACAAGCAAACCATCCGGATTACGGAGAACGGACAGGAAGTGGGCGTATTAAATATTGCCGACTTGAATCCACAGATTCATGCCGAAGAGACGCTTCAAGCCACTTATAACTCACAAAATCCGAACGCTTGGGCGGCTCACTACTTTACATCTGAGAACTTTGATGCTGATCTGATGGAGAATGTGACCGTTGACAATGAAGTCCTATCAAGTAAATTGCAAGAAATGGGATTAACCAATGAAGATCGGACACCTGCCCAAGATGCTGCGATCAATTACAGTGAATCCCAAGGCTACTTTGTTGAAGAAGCTTCTGAAGGAAATCAGCTAGACACTGAAAAGGTCAAGCAAGCAATCATGGAAGGCATTCAATCAGGCAATGACACGGTTGAAATCAACGAGAATTACATTAAGCCTAGCCTAACCGCTGACTCTGAGCCTATTCAAGAGACCATGAAGCAAATTGACGAATTGAAGAACTTGAACATTACGCTTAAGATTGATGGTAAGGACGTTACTATTCCTCATGAAGAAATTGAAAAATGGATTCAATTCGACGGTAACAATCAGATTGTTTATGACCGTGAAGCTATGGATGCTTATGTAGGCGACTTGAACAAGGAATACTCTTCCTTCTATAAGACCCGTCAATTCCCTTCTACCTTACAAGGGACTGTATCCGTTCAACCAGGTACGCTTGGTTGGTCCATTGACCGTGATTCAGAAGTTGACCAATTGGTCAAAGACTTGAACGGCCGTCAGGACGTTACCCGTGAACCGAATATTGTCGGTACAGGTTACAGCTCAAATGGCGATGATATTGGAGATACTTATGTAGAAATCGATATTGCCAACCAACAAATGTTCTACTATGAGAATGGGGAACAAATGCTAGCGACAGCAATTGTTAGTGGTTGGGCAAACTCAACCGATACCATTCCAGGAGCTTATGCTATTTGGAACAAGGAGCTGAATGCAACCCTAGTAGGTGTCAACCAACAAATGGGTCACGCCTACCGTCAGCCTGTTTCTTACTGGCTACCATTTGATGATACCGGTCAAGGTATCCACGATGCCAACTGGCAAGCCAACTTTGGGGGCGATGTCTATACTTACGCGGGATCCCAAGGATGTATCAATACCCCACCAAGTGTTATGGCTCAATTATTCGATATGGTTGAAGTTGGAACACCAGTTATTATTTTCTAGAAAAAATTAAGATCAGGAAGCTCCGCTTCTTGATCTTTTTTTGATAAATGGGGGAGGTCTCCCAATCTGATCCTAAGTTTGTTATAATTAAGGAGATAGAAAAATACAGAGACCATTTATTGGTAACTAACTTGATAAGAAGGAGTTGTGGAATATGAAGAAGATACTTGTAGTAGATGATGAAAAGCCAATCTCGGATATCATTGCCTTTAACTTAGACAAGGAAGGCTATGAAGTTGTTAAGGCTTATGATGGCGAAGAAGCGCTCGAACAATTTGAAAGCGAAAAACCAGACCTTGTGATTCTGGACTTAATGTTACCTAAAAAAGACGGCCTTGAAGTGTGTCGGGAAATCCGCAAGGATAGTGCGGTTCCTATTATCATGCTAACAGCTAAGGATTCAGAAATCGACAAGGTTCTAGGCTTGGAACTAGGGGCTGATGATTATGTCACCAAACCCTTCTCTAACCGCGAATTGATTGCTCGCGTTAAGGCCAACTTGCGCCGTAATGCACTGCAAGTTGACGAGCAAGAAGAGGAAGGCAGTTCTGATATCGTGATCGGCGACTTGGTAGTTCACCAAGATGCCTATATCGCTTCTAAACGTGGGGAAGAGATTGAACTCACCCACCGCGAATTTGAACTACTCCACTACCTCGCTCAGCATATCGGTCAAGTAATGAACCGGGAACACTTATTGGAAGTGGTCTGGGGTTATGATTACTTTGGCGATGTGCGGACGGTGGATGTAACCATCCGTCGCTTGCGTGAGAAGATTGAAGACCAACCGAGTCACCCGAATTATATTATTACCAGACGTGGGGTCGGTTACTTCTTAAGAAACCCAGAACAGGAGTAAGTCTATGGTCAAACGTTCCTTTCGTTTTTTTCAGTCGATCTATTTTAAGATTCCTCTGCTTTTTATCTTTATTTTATTGATTGCCTTTCAATTTATTGGGGTCTTCTTTATCGACCGTTTGGAGACTCAGTCTGTTGAGTCCTATGAGGCCCAAATTCGAACACAGACCGACTTTCTCACCAATAACTTGGTGAGTCTAATGGAACAGTATGAACAAGCTAGTGACGACCAGGCAGTCAAGGAAGCAACGGAACAGATTAGCCAGACCCTGGAGACCTTTACGACACCTATGTCGACACGTCTTCAGGTTATTAATACGGATGAGACCTTAATTGCGACAGACTTTAATAGCGGACTCGTAGATGTCGGTACCCAAGTGTCCGACCCTGCGGTCCGTAATGTGCTCTTAACGGCGACCTCTTCTTCTAGTAAGGCTTATGATAATTCAACTAGTCGCTACTCTTACACCTTGATTCGTCCGATTCTATCCACTTCTACCGAACAGAACAATCAGGTTCTGGGGGCCGTGGTGGTCGAAGCCGACATGACCAGTGTCTACCGGCAGACGGACCGGATCATTGATATCTTTATCCAATCGATCGGCTTAGCCGTTGGGGTGGCGCTACTTGTGTCAGTCTTCTTGTCACAAGGCTTAACAAGGCCTCTAGAGACGATTCGTCAGCAAGCCATTCGTATCTCTGAAGGAATCTATAATTATCCAGCGGAAGTCTATGGTAATGATGAATTAGGTGAATTAGCGATTACGGTTAATGAACTGGCTGATAAGGTCCGTGACGCTCAGGAGTCAACTGAATCCGAACGTCAGCGCTTGGATGGAATCTTGCGACATATGACCGACGGTGTCATTGGAACCGACCAACACGGTAATGTACTACTGGTTAACGACCGGGCCTTGTATTTACTGGACGTTCACCAAGAAAAAGCCATCGGCAAAAACATTCTCCGCCTACTAGGAATCGACCAAAACTATTCTATGACCGACTTCTGGCATGGGGATAATGAAGTCTTAATTACCACTGTCGACGACGGAGCCGAGACGATTCTCAAGGGAGAATTCTCCGTTATCCGCCGGGAAACTGGCTTTGTGACCGGACTGGTCTGTGTCTTAACCGACGTCACCGAACAAGAAAAGTGCGACCAAGAACGTCGCGACTTTGTATCGAATGTTTCTCATGAATTACGGACACCATTAACCAGTCTAAAGTCATACAGTGATGCCTTAGCAGAAGGGGCTTGGCAAGATGAGAACTTGGCCCCGCAATTTATTGAAGTTATCCAATCCGAAAGTGACCGTATGATCCGTATGATTGCCAATCTCTTGGACTTATCCAAGATCGATGGGGGTCAAATTGTCTTGAACCGTGATTTTATTGAATTCAAACGACTGGTTAATTATATCTTGGACCGCTTGAACTTTACCCTTGAGAGCGGCGAACTCTTTGAAGGACGCCAATATCATATTATTCGTGACTTTACCAACCGGGACATCTATGTCGACATTGATCAAGATCGGATGACCCAGGTGATCGACAACTTGCTTAACAATGCCTTGAAGTATTCGCCGGATGGGGGAACGATTCGGGTGCGTATTGTCGACAACCACAAGAGCGTGGTCTTTAGTGTGGAAGACGAGGGATTGGGAATCTCCCAATCTGACTTGGAACATTTATTTGAACGTTTCTACCGGGTAGACAAGGCAAGATCGCGTGAACAAGGGGGAAGCGGTCTAGGACTAGCCATTACTAAGGAAGTGATTGAGCTGCATGGGGGTCGCATATGGGTAGATAGTGTGGAAGGTGAAGGATCCACCTTCAGCTTTGAAATCCCTTATTCCAGCTATGATGAGTTAAGTGAGGAGTGGTACTAAGATGAAGATGAATCGATTCGTCACCGGACTATTAGTGTTGGTAGTGAGTCTGAGTGTCTTTTTAACTTATGTTCTACTCTATGGTATCGAGAACTTTCGAGCCATCTTGAATCAATCCGACCAACAGCAGACGGCGATGATTAATGATGTGAATTCGCCTTCAGAATTTTACCAATCTACTTCTCTAACTTTTGAGGATACGGTTAAGCCGACGGATCTAATCGTCAGCAAGGACGGTTATATCGCCAAGACGACCCAGCAAGAGCTTCTGGACCAGACCTTAGCCCACTTGAGCCCGACGGTACTGAAGATCGAAGATGAGAAACCGACGGAGGATTGGGACTTTATTGCCAGTCTTTATCAAGGGGACTTTGTGCAATTTATCTTTGCGGATGAATATTATTTGGGGAACTTGACCCAGCTCTTTAATATGGATGAGTCGCTCCAGGCGAGTGAATACCGGGTGGATCGCTTGATCATCCCGACTGGGGGAACCCATCCTCAAGGAACCGCCTATCTGATTAACAGTGAGAAGGATTCTTACTTTACGCTAAGGGGTTATGATGATTCGGACTGGTTGGGTCAACTTCAAGCCATCCAACCTCAAGACGAGCCCTTCATAGAAGCGGTTGGGGCATGGACGGCTAACCGGATGGTCTACTTACCGGCTCAGACGTTAGATGAGAAGACGGAGACCTATACCTTGGAGTCCTTGCCAGATAACCTATACTTAAGTAAGGTCTTCCCCCAATCGGACTACCGGTTGAGTGAATTCTCGGATGGGTCGACCATTTACCGGGCTTATGATCTGGCTTTGACCTTGGACAATCTAACCCAGCGGATGGAATTGAAATACTCCCTCGGTTCAGAGAAGTCTCAGACCCGCTTGCCTCATGAGAAGATTGCCTATACCTTTGATCCGGTTGCTATGCATGAGTATTGGCCTGGCCAGTTGCGGATCAGCTCTCAGAGTTCCACGATTGTTCATTATCGTCGCTACTTGGATGGCCTGCCTATTTATGCAGCTAAGTCGATTCCTGATTATGGAACTGACCGGATCTATACACGTTCGGATGATGCGGGTGGGGATATTGCCCGCTTCCAGATTCCGACCTTAATTATCCGCACCCACATTCCAGACTTGAGCCAGCCAGTTAAGCTAGAGAGTGCTCAAGAAATTGATGACTTCCTAGCAGAGCATGGCTTTGCCCTAGAGACCTTTGATGATGTCTTTCTAGCCTTTGAATGGCAAAAAGAAATGCATGACAATAAGAGTGCGACCTTTGTCCCTAAGTGGTTCTTTGAATATAAGGGACAAGTCTACAGCTGGGATCAGATTGAAAACCAAGAATTCCGTCAAAAATACGACGAAATCAACCAAGGCAGAGGCAATCAAGGAGGCGATGACTAATGGACTTCAAGCGAATTCAAGTATTGATGGTCATTTTCTTTTTGTTTTTTGATTTGTATTTGGCTTGGATGTTGATTACCAGAGTAGGGCTCACGGCTCCTACAACGACACCAGTGGAATATTCGGTGGAGGAGAACTTGGCCAGTCGGAGTATCAAATACCCCAAGTTGGACCAGAACCAGTATGAAGAAGCAATCGTGCAGACTCAGACCAATAATTACTTAAGAGACAATCTCGGCCAGTTGCAGAACCAGACCGCGGATGTCGATGAGAATGGTGTCTTGCAGGCTGAATTTGATGAAGCGATTAGCCTAGGCGAGCGACCTGATGAAGAGACGGGCGAATTCTCAGACGACTTTTACCAGTCTATTTATGAGCAATTGCTCTTACGACCTGAACTCTTTATCGCGGGTGGGGAGTATCGCAATATGTCTTATTCGCCGGAAGAGAAGGTGATCTACTTGCGTCAAGAGGCCACTGAAGGACATCCGATTGTCGATGGAACAGCGGAGCTGCGCCTGAATCTGAATGAAGACTTTCAGATCATCAGTTACCGCCAGACCTATCAAGCGGATGTTAAGGTGCTCGACCAGACCATTACGACTATTTCTCAAGCGGAGGCCGTCCGTATTCTCGACCACCGGGTGGATACCCTGATCCCTGACCGGTCTGAGATCACCCGGATCCGCTTGACTTACTACCGGTCTACTTCCTTACCTAGTGTTAATATTTACGCGCCTACTTGGGAAGTGACCTATATTCGCGAAGATGGCCGCCGGCGCAACATATACGTGGATGCCAGTCGAGGGACAGTGATCAATAATAACTCACTGACGCCTTCATCTAGCTAGCCATCCGATTCGAACCAAGTAGACTTGAAGCTAAGGAAGCCCCCTGTAACTTGACTATCCTAGCGGGGGAGCTTGACTTGGCTTTTTATTTTGCTGGCAAAAATATTTTAAAATTATTTTAGGAGCTTGGAAGTTGCTGTCATCCGCTTTTACTTGCTGGATGAGAAAATGATCGCCCAATCAAATAGATGTTCGCTATATTTACAATTTGATAAGTGTTAGAATTGAGAAACTGAAGGAGTGAGTGAATTGACAGGGAATAGAAGAAGACACATTCACCCCTTACTCAAGTCGATAATGGTCCTATGGGCTCTGATGGCGACATTGAGTATGGGATTATTAACGGTAAGAGCAGAAGATTTCAATTCCATGGATCGGACACGGGAGATTAGTTACGACCTAGAGGAAGTGAATATTGAAGGCAAGATTTCCGCTGAAGGGAACGTGACCTTCCAAGAAATCTATCAGATTCAAGTGGATTACTTTAATGGGATTAAATTCGTGGTGGACCATCAAGGATCAACGCTAGGTGACTATCAAGTGAGTTACCTAGATCCAGAAACTGGAGAAGCTATCCAGATGAGTGAGGACTTTACCGGTCAGCCAGAGACCTTCTCGCTCAATGATGATGGCAGTGAAGCGGTCTTTACCGTCCACTATCCTGCTTCCAAGGAAGAAGTGAAGATCGTTCTCACCTATACGCTCAACCAATTGGTGACCAATTATGAAGACGTAGCTGAATTGAATCGCAATATTGTCGGACAGAATACGGCTGACGACTTTGATGTTCATGCCAAGATCTACCTACCCAAGGCTGTTGCTCAAAAAGAAGATTTTCGGGCATGGGGTCACGGAGCCCCGCAAGGGGAAGTCTATCCGCGCACCGAAGGCGGTCAATCCTGGGTGGAAGTGACTGTGCCTAACAATCCGGCCAATCAATTTGTCCAAGTGCGAACGATCTTCCCGCGGAGCCTCGTTCCTAACAATAGTAATGTCATTGAACGCCCGGCCAAGGAAGAGATAATTAGTCAAGAAGAAGCCGTAGTCGAATCAGACCGGTCGAGCTTTCGTCAGTTTCTACTTGCTAGAATCGGTGGCAGCCTCTTGGCTCTGGTCTTAGCCTGGTGGCTCCTTTGGAGCGGCTGGCGTTATTACCGCCAACAAAAAGAAGCCCTCAATCCTAACCCGATTCATGTGCCTGAACATAAGTATGACTTACCAGAAGACTTAACCCCGGCGATTATGGCAACAGCAGTTCTCAGAACCACGCCCAATGCCGATGACTTCTCGGCCACCCTCTTGGATCTAGCTAGGAAGGGCTATCTGGCCTTGGAGGAGATTGAACGGGTCAAGCGCGGGATCTTAAACCGCAAGGGAGAGACCACGGTCCAAATTCGGATCCTCCCGCAAAAGTCTAATCAAGAACGACCACCGCTTCAAAAGCACGAACGCTTTGTCTTGGATTATGTCACACCTGTCCAAGGAGACACCATCACCTTGGAGGAGATTGAGACCCAGATCAAGCAATCGGATGCCATCAAGAAGCAAAAAAACCGACTCTGGGAACGCTTCTCCAACACGACTGAAGTCTTGGGTCAAGCCAAGAAGGGCGGGCCTACCTTGGAGCGGTCTCGCTCTCAACGTCAGGCCTGGTTGGCCTTGTTCGCCAACATAGGTGTCCTGATCCTAACGGCCTCTGTTCTAGCCAGTACGACCTTGCCCGCTAGCGTGGCTTCGTGGGCCCAGACAGCAGGAATTGTGACCTTGGTACTTCAAGGGATAGGGGTTCTCCTAGCGATTCTGCTCTTGGTTATGGTTTATTGGCGGCCGATTATTACGGCTCGTGAAGACCAGATGGAGAAGGAATGGAAGGCCTTTGCCCGTATGTTAGATGATATTGGCCAATTTGATATGCGGTCCATTGCCTCACTGCCATTATGGGATGAGTACTTGGTCTATGCAGTTTCCTTAGGGGTAGCTGACAAGGTGATTGAAGCCATGAATGCGACTTATGGCCAAGCAGAATTAGAAGCCATGACCCTACCGCGCGGCTTCTACACCAACCCATACTTGATCCATCACTTGATGCGCCAGTCTATTCACTCTACCATCCAGAGTGCTACGCCAAGTCCCACCGTCTCCAGTGGTGCCTTTAGAGGCAATAATACAGGCGGCTTCGGGGGTGGCTTCTCCAGTGGTGGCGGAGGCGGCTCCGGTTCCGGCTCAGGTATGAGTGGCTTTTAAGCATTAGAAGCGATTGTTCATTTAAGAAAGACCATTGATGACTCAAGTATTGGCTTGATTTGTCAATGGTTTTTGACTTTAAGGAGGAATGTCTGAGTGGTCGGCAGATCTATTTGATTTTAGTGGGTGGTCGTGCTACTCTTAAGAGTGATCATTTAGGAAGGAGTGGTTCGATGCAAGAAGCGAGCCCTTCATTAATTCAATACAAGAAACCAGTAGCTACAGCCACAGACACCATCTATTATTCGGTGCTGGCGAGTGGCTCTAGCGGGAATGCCACCTATATCGAGACTGACCAGGTCCGCCTATTGGTGGATGCGGGACTCAGCGGCAAGAAGATTGAGGAACTATTAGCCCAGATCGGACGCTCTGGTAAGGACCTGGACGCCATCTTGGTGACCCATGAACATAAGGACCATATCCACGGAGTGGGCGTGCTCTCCCGGCGCTATAACTTGCCCGTCTATGCTAACACTAAGACATGGAGTCAACTGGATGGTATGTTAGGCAAGATCGCTGAAGACAACCGCCAGATTATCGAACCAGAGACGCTGATGACTCTAGGAGACTTGGACATCCAGACCTATCAGGTGAGCCACGATGCCATTGACCCTCAGTTCTACGCCTTCCAGAAAGGCAAAAAGCAGTTTGTCATGTTAACAGATACCGGTTATGTCTCCAATCGCTTACGAGGCCTTTTATCGAATGCAACGGCCTACCTGATCGAAAGCAACCATGAAGTAGAGATGTTGCGCTATGGCCCTTACCCTTGGTCACTCAAGCAACGCATCTTAAGCGACAAGGGTCACTTATCCAATGAAGATGGGGCTCTAGTGATGACCGACTTGATCGGTAACCAGACCCAAGAGATCTACTTGGGCCACCTAAGCCGGGACAACAATACCAAGGAGATCGCCATGCGGTCCATGGAAATGATTCTTCAAGACCATGACTTTGCAGTCGGCACCGACTTCCGCTTGAACATGACCGACCCTGGCCAAGCCACCCCCTTGAGACCTTTGTAAGAGTGATCCTAGTCTAGAATTAGACTAGGATTTTTTGCTAAATGAGGCAAAAAATCATAAAATGAAAGCCTAGACTCAATTTTAACTCTGAAGATATTCATAAGGTGTTCATATTTAGATGTTAGACTTAAGTCATAGGAAATAATTAAATGATTACCACGAATACAAAATGACAAGGAGCAGATTATGAACAAGAAAATAAAAGATGTAACCCCTCAAAACAACAATAATAACCCTAAATTCTGGAAAGGCGTCTTCGGCGGCGTGGTCGGGACCGTTGTGACCTTATCAGTAGCTGGTGGCTTGACTTATGATTATATGCAAGGCAACCACATTGGCTATGCCCAAGAAGAAAGCCAATCCGCTGAAGAAAGCACTAGCCAAGAAAGTCAAGCTAGCGCTCAAACCACTGAATCTACTCAAGGAGCTCAATCTGATACAGAGCAAAACTTGATCAATGTGGTTGAGAAGACACAAAGTGCCGTTGTATCGGTTGAGAACCACCAAAACCCTGCCCAAGCAGGGAACTACCCAGCTTTAGGAGCTGACGGTGGCTACGTTCTAGGTGACGCAGAGAGCCAACCGGTTCTTTATGGTACGGGGTCCGGTGTGGTCTACAAGGTTGAAGGCGACAAGGCCTATATCGTGACCAACGCTCATGTTATTGACGGGGCGGACTCGGTGGAAGTGACCATGGCTGACGGTCAGGACGTGAAGGCAGAGCTGGTTGGTCAAGATACCATCAGCGACTTAGCTGTTCTAACAATCCCAGCTGAATATGCCAAGGAAACCTTGAAGTTTGCTAATTCTGACGAGATCAAGGTCGGAAGCCACGCGATTGCCATTGGTTCGCCAATCGGTTCAGAATTTGCCTCATCCGTCACTCAAGGGATCGTCTCAGGTCTAGACCGGAACATCCCGATTGATACCAACCAAGACGGCACGGAAGACTGGTCTATGCAATTGATCCAGACTGATGCGGCAATCAACCCAGGTAACTCTGGAGGCGCCTTGGTCAACTCATCCGGCCAACTCATCGGTATCAACTCCAGCAAACTTAGCGCTTCCGACGTTGAAGGAATGGGCTTTGCTATTCCATCCAATGAAGTAAACCGCATCGTCCAAAAATTAGAAGAAAACGGCGAAGTCACCAGACCAGCCCTAGGTGTGGCTATCATGGATCTCTCTCATATTGCCAAAGAATCTCGTCAAGATGTCCTCAAGCTAGACCCAGAATTAACCGACGGTGTCGTCGTAGCTGAAGTTAACCCAGACTCTGACGCTGAACGAGCCGGCATCCAAAAATACGATGTCATAGTCGGAGCCGGCGACAAGCCAGTCACCAACATGGTTGAGTTAAGACAAGCCCTCTTTGCTCACGACATCGGTGATACAATCGAACTTAAAGTACTCCGTGACGGCAAAGAAGAAACAGTCAAGGTCGAACTCACCCAAGTCCAAGAAGTCGCAAACCAACCCGAAGTCAGTGAAAGCACTGAAGGAGGCGAAGGCTTCATCCCTTACCCAGGCTACTACGGTGAAGGCGACCCTTACAGCGAATTCGGCGGCGACTACTACGGCGAAGGCGACGGAGGCTACATCCCCTTCAACCCCTTCGGCAACCAGTAATCAACAATTATTAAATTAAAACAAGCCCCAGCACTCACTTGTGCTGGGGTCTTTGCGTGTAGACGAGTGGGAGACTTGACCCGGTGGTGAAGAGGTAGCCTATTGGGTGTGAAGCAGATTTGCTACCTAATAGGTACGCGCATTTATATGCGAAATAAATTTGGCGTATAAAAGTCTGTTTCTATTGGGTACGAAACAAATTTGGTGTATAAAAGGGTCGTTCAATTAGGTACGAAAAAATTTTGGTATATAAAAGTCTTGTTCTATTGGGTACGAAAAAATTTTGGTGTATAAAAGTCTGTTGCTATTGGGTATGAAATAGATTTGGCGTATAAAAGATGGCTTCTATTGGGTACGAAATAAATTTGGCGTATAAAAGATGGCTTCAATTGGGTACGAAAAAAATTTGGTGTATAAAAGGTGGGTTCAATTGGGTGTGAAAATATTTTGGCATATAAAAGGATCGTTCATTTGGGTACGAAAAAATTTTGGTGTATAAAAGCCGTTTTCCATTGGGTGCGAAACAAATTTGGCGTATAAAAGTCTGTTTCTATTGGGTATGAAATAGATTTGGCGTATAAAAGGCAGGTTCAATTGGGTATGAAAATAATTTGGTGTATAAAAGCCGGCTCCCTTTGGCTACAAAACAAATTTGGTATCTAGTACCCTCATCTATCTAGGTATAAAATAAATTTATTTAATGGAATTTGGAAAATAATGTGTATTTATATAGTAGGAGGGCTGGCTTCATCTCCTCCTGTAAACATGCTATAATACTAATGAAATGAGGATCAACGCATGGAACAATTCCCAGAACCACGCTATCTAGCCACAAGTGATCTCCTATTCAAGAAAGTACTCGCATCGCCTGGTAATGAAGAAATTCTACTCGAGATGATCAATCGCCTAACCAATCAGCAATTCGAATCTGCCAAGCCCCTATCTCCTTACAATATTGAACTCTACAAAGAAGCTCAGGCCCAGGCAGGTAATAAGTTGAGGCATACCGAAGTGGATGTTCGAGCTAGGACGGGTACAGGTGAGCAGGTAACCATTGAAATGCAACTCGTGGCCCCTCGAAACTTTCTCAAGCGCGTACACTTCTACGCAGCCAATACCTATACGGATTATTATGCCAACTATGACGACTCAAACAAAATGCTCCTTGATTCTGTTCAGACAACGGATCCCTATCAGCCATTACGAACTGTCTACAGTATCAATATTGTCGCTAATTCAGTCTCGCATTCAAACCAAGCAGCTTGGCGAATCTATCGAACTTTAGATGAACAAACAGGCGAGCCCATCACTGCTATACCGGGAGTTTACCCCTCTACCCCCTGTGGCGCTATTATAATGGCCTATCCCCCTTACAGGATGCTCCAGAATTTCTGAAAAAAGCTTACAGGATAATTGAAAGACATAACTTAAATGAGGAGGAACTTCAAATGATCACTCAAGAAGAATACCGTCAAGCTAACCTAAGATCCTTCCTGGTGGACATGGAACTTCGGGTCAAGGAAAGCCATGAACAAGGACTGGAACAGGGCCTTGAGCAAGGTCTAGAACAAGGCGTCCAAAAAGGTATGGAAGCAGGCCTTACCCAAGGCCTATCAAAAGGCCTAGCCCTGGGCCAAGCGCGCAGCTACCAGCACTTACTGCAAAAAGGTCTCACCCCCATTCAAATCGCCGACCTCTACGACGTGACAGAATCAGAAGTATCATCCAGCCTGTCGCTCCTCAATCACTCCACCCTTAAAAACTAGCTAGCCCATAGGAGGAACTTCAGATGATTACTCAAGAAGAATACCGCCAAGCCAACCTAAAATCCTTCCTGGTGGACATGGAACTTCGGATCAAGGAAAGCCATGAACAAGGCCTGGAACAGGGTCTTGCACAGGGCCTTACCCAAGGCCTATCAGAAGGCCTGGCCCTGGGTCAAGCACGTAGCTACCAACACTTACTGCAAAAAGGCCTCACCCCCAGTCAAATTGCTGACCTGTACGACGTGACAGAATCAGAAGTATCATCCAGCTTGTCGCTCCTCAGTCAATCCACCCTCAAAAACTAGCTAGCCCATAGGAGGAACTTCAGATGATTACTCAAGAAGAATACCGTCAAGCTAACTTAAGATCCTTCCTAGTGGACGTGGAACTTCGGATCAAGGAAAGCCATGAACAAGGCCTGGAACAGGGTCTTGCACAGGGCCTTACCCAAGGCCTATCAGAAGGCCTGGCCCTGGGCCAAGCGCGCAGCTACCAACACTTACTGCAAAAAGGCCTCACCCACAGTCAAATCGCCGACCTCTACGACGTGACAGAATCGGCCATCGCCAACAGCCTCTCCTTACTAGCCGATTCATCCTCTTAACCCTCAGCCAGCCACTAGACGGGTACCTACCAGCCAGGTGCCCGTCTATTTTATATGGGAGGGAGATGAGGGGCTTGCCAGAATCTCCCCAAAAACTAATGCAAACATTTAAGGACTCTGCTACAATAATAATTGATAAAATTATATTAAAATTCTAAAGGAGAAATTATGCAAGAAGAAGTAAGCTTATTAGAAATCTTCCAAATGTTACGTAAGCATTTGGGAGCCATTATCGGCACCACCCTCATTGCTGGAGCGATTGGTGTCCTGGTTGCCATGTTCCTTGTATCCAACAAATACAGTTCCCAGGCTCAGCTGTTAGTTAACCAACAGTCAGCTGCCCCTGCGACCCGCAACAACATGCCCGACCAGCAAATTCAATACAACGATATCCAGACTAACGTGGCCTTGATCAACACTTATAGCGATATGATTAAGTCTGACTCCGTCCTCAATGAAGTCAGCCAACAAGTCGAGGGTAATATCAGTCTAGCTGACCTTAAGGGAGCAATCAGTGTCGAACAAGAGCCGAACTCTCAGGCCTTCAACGTTGAAGCAGTCACTACTTCACCAACACTCTCTCAACAAGTGGTGGAATCTGTGATCCAAGTCTTCGAAGAGACCTTAACCGAAGTATACGGCGAAGATATCTCTAGTATCTATGTCCTCTCGCCAGCGACCTTCAACGAGAACCCCGTATCACCCAACCGGATCCTCTATGGCTTGATTGGGGCGGTTCTCGGTGCTGGATTGAGCCTGATGATTGCACTCTTCCGTGAGATGTCTGATACCACGGTTCGCGACAGCGACTTCATCCAGACACTCGGACTCGTCAACCTGGGCGAGATCTGTGCCTTAACTAAGAGCGAAGTGCGTGATAACCGCATGGCTAACAACATGTCGCGTGCTGACAATAAACGTAGAATTTAGGTGATAAGATGGGATTATTTAGCAAAAACAGAAACAGCTTAGAAAAAGAACAACTCCAAGGGGCACCTCTCATTACCTATTATGAGCCCAAATCCGTAATCAGTGAACAATTCCGGACCGTTCGAACCAACATTCAGTTCGCCCGCTTGGACACCAAGTTGAAGTCGATCTTGGTTACATCCAGTATTCCAGGTGAAGGAAAGTCCATGGTAGCAGCCAACCTGGCCAACGTTATGGCCCAGAACGGTCAGAATGTCCTACTCGTAGACTCTGACTTACGTAAGCCAACCGTTCACCGGACCTTCGCCCTAGACAATAGCCAAGGCCTCTCGACCTTACTCTCTGACCGGGAAGCGGATATTAACCAGATCATCCACCGCCTACCAGAATTAGGCTTGAGTATCTTGTCTTCCGGACCGGTCCCACCTAACCCGGCCGAGCTCTTGAACTCTGCTCGAATGACCAGCTTGATGAGTGCCTTGGAACAATACTTTGATGTTATTATCTATGACGTCTCTCCACTAACTGCCGTAACAGATGCCCAGATTATGGCCGCCAAGGTAGATGGTGTGGTCTTCGTGATGCGGCAAGATTATGTCTTGGAAGGCGAAGTGAGACATGCCGTTGAGACCTTGAACAATGTCAACGCCAACATCTTAGGTTGCATCACCAACGGAGTCGATGCAAGTTCCGCTAGCGAATATTATGCCTATGCTTATGGAGAAGATCTCTAATGATTATTGACTTACATAGTCACCTCTTACCAGGAGTGGATGATGGGGCCAAGGACCTGGAAGCGTCCTTGACTCTAGCCCGCTTGGCGGTTGAAGAAGGGATTGAACACCTAGTCTTAACCCCCCACCACAATAACCGTCAATTCGTTAATCCAGGCCCCGGTGTGGTTCAAGCCACTCAGGCCTTGCAAGCGGCTTATGACCAAGCGGGGATTCCGCTGAAGGTCTATCCTGCCCAAGAGATTCGCTTAACAGAGGCTTTCTTGGATGAACTCTATGCGGGTCAACTCTTGTCCTTGGATGGTGGCGGACGTTATTACTTGATTGAATTCCCGACCCGGGAGATTCCGGCATGTACTGAGGACGTCCTGCAAGCCTTGATTGATCAAGGCTCCACCCCAGTGATTGCTCACCCCGAGCGCCAACACAACTTCCAGAAAGACTTGGACTACTATGCCAGTCTGATTGAAAGAGGTTGTCTGGGACAATTAACCAATGGATCACTGGCTGGCCGGATGGGACCCGAAGTCGAAGCTGTCTCCAGAGAAATGATCAACCGGGGATTGGTTCACTTCTTATCATCCGATGTCCACCATCCCGACTGGCGTCCCTTCGATACCCGGGCCGCCTATCAAGTCTTAGAAGATACATACGGATCAGACAAAGTAGCCAGCTTCAAGCAAGTTGCCCGTGCGGTAATCAATGGTGACCCTGTTGAAGTCGCACCGGTCCAAAGAACCCAGCCCGTTCATAGGAAAAAGAAAAACCAGAAGAAAGCCTTCTGGCAGTTTTTGAAGTAGAGAGACGTAGTTAAAGACAGAAAGAACTAGCTCATGTCACGAATATTTCTATCATCACCTCATATGAGTGATCAAGGTTTCGAAAAAGAATATATTAAGGAAGCTTTCGATACAAATTGGATTGCTCCTTTAGGAAAGAATGTAGATGAATTTGAACATGAATTAACGGAGATGGTAGGCATTGAAAGTGGCCTTGCCTTATCTTCAGGTACGGCAGCGATTCACTTGGCCCTCAAAGCTTGTGGTGTTAAGCAAGGAGATACAGTCTTAGTTCAGGATCTAACCTTTGCCGCTACAGTAAATCCAGTACTCTATGAGAAAGCTACTCCTGTCTTTATTGACTCTGAACCCGGATCTTGGAATATGGATCCGGAATTATTGCGTCAAGCATTAGAGAAATACCAAGCTAAGGCTGTGCTTGCTGTTCATCTTTACGGCGTATCAGCTAAGATTGACGAGATTAAAAGCTTATGCCAAGAATATAATGTTCCACTGATTGAAGATGCAGCTGAAAGCTTAGGGACTATCTATCATGACCAATGGACAGGAACATTCGGCGATTATGGAATTTATTCCTTTAATGGAAATAAGATTATCACAACCTCTGGTGGAGGCATGCTAGTTTCCAATCACAAGGATGGAATCGCCAAAGCCCGTTATTGGGCCACTCAAGCTCGTGAGCCGGTTCTGCATTATGAACATAAGGATATCGGCTATAATTATCGTCTAAGTAATATTTGTGCGGGTATTGGACGTGGCCAATTGAAGGTACTGGAAGAACGCGTCCAACAAAAACGCCATATCTTCTACCGTTACCAAGAGGCCTTTAGCGATATTAGTGAGATCACAATGATTACGGAAAAGGAAAATGAGCGAGCCAATTATTGGTTGAGCGCGATTATCATCGATTCGGATACAATCCGACCTAATGATATAATTGAAGCGCTAGCAGCTGAAAATATTGAATCTCGTCCAATCTGGAAACCCATGCATATGCAACCAGTCTTCAAAGACTATGACTTCATTGGTAAGGGATATTCACAATACCTATTTGATAAGGGCTTGTGTTTACCTTCTGATAGTAAAATGACAGATGAGGAAATTGATCGTGTGATTCAAGTAGTTCGAAAGTTTTGGAGTTAAAAATGAACCTCTATGAGAAATATTTTAAACGAATGATAGATATAGTAATTTCGGGGGTAGCATTAGTAATATTGCTACCTCTCTTGTTAGTTATTGCGATCTTGGTGCGTACTAATTTAGGTTCACCTATCATCTTCTCTCAGAGGCGCCCAGGTAAGGATGAACAAATATTTAGAATGTATAAGTTTCGCTCGATGACAGATGCTCGAGATGAATATGACAATCTTTTACCAGATTCTGAGCGTCTCACGTCATTTGGTAGAGCGTTAAGAAGTACCTCTTTGGATGAATTGCCTGAACTATGGAATATCTTGAAGGGCGATATGAGTTTTGTCGGGCCTAGACCACTATTAGAATCCTATCTCCCCCTCTATAATCAAGAACAAAGAAAGCGTCATAAAGTGAGACCTGGATTAACAGGGCTTGCCCAAGTTAATGGTCGTAACGCAACTACCTGGGCGGATCGATTTCGCTATGATGTGCAATATGTTGATAATTTGAATTGGCAAATGGATATACGCATTCTATTAGATACGATAAAAGTCGTTGTATCTAAAGAGGGTGTATCCAATGATCAAGTCGCAACAATGATGCCATTTGAAGGAAATGATAATGATGAGTAGTCTATATATTATTGGTGCTGGAGGTCATGGGAAAGTTGTCGCTGAGGCCGCCCAGTTAATGAACAAATGGTCTCAAATTTATTTCTTAGATGATCGAGAGGAACTATGGGGAACTATCATCAATGATTGTAAAGTTATAGGATCACTTGAAGATGTACTAAAAAAAGAAATTGTAGATAGTGAATGGATTGTAGCGATTGGGGACAATAGAACACGTGAGAAAATTCAAAGTAAATTAGAAAAAGCAGGTTGTCAAATAGCCACAATAATTCACCCGTCCGCTATAATATCCAAGTATTCTTTAATAGGTGAAGGAACAGTTGTAATAGCTGGAGCTGTTGTCAATGCATCAACAATAATTGGTAGGGGATGTATCGTCAATTCAAATGTTTCGATTGATCACGATAATAAGATAGGAGATTTTGTGCATTTATCTCCAGGTGTTACACTTGGTGGCACTGTTGAAATAGGAGATAGGAGTTGGCTAGGTTTAGTAAGTGTAGTCAAAAATAATGTTAATATTGCAGAAGATTGCATAATAGGAGCCCAAGGACTTGTTTTGAAAAATCTTACCTTATCTAGTACTTATATAGGACAGCCAGTTAGAGCATTGAAAGGATCAGAAGTCTAATGAAGAAAGCTTTAATTTATGCATCTGTTGCATCAATGATTGATCTATTTAATATGGATAATATAAATATTTTACAGAATCTTGGTTATGAAGTTGATGTTGCTTGCAATTTTGAAGAAGGTAGCATTACTTCAGACGAAAGAGTTATGGAGTTCAAAAAGGAATTAGAGATCTTAGATGTAAAATATTATCATATACCCATTCCAAGATCTATCAGTCGTTTTAGAGATATTATAGATTCTTATGAACAGACAAAAAGTTTAACTAGAAAAAATTATGACATTGTTCATTGCCACTCACCGATAGGCTCTGTGATCTGTAGATTAGCATTTAAGGACACAAACACAAAGGTTATATATACAGCACATGGATTTCACTTTTTTAAAGGAGCACCGTTAAAAAATTGGATACTTTATTATCCAATAGAGAGATTATTTGCGAAGTACACAGATTTACTGATAACCATAAATGACGAGGATTATCAATTTGCTAAAAAAAAGCTTAGCAATGTAACTGATGTAGAGAAAATAAATGGCATTGGCATAGATATAATGAAATTTTCAAAAAAATCTTTAATGACAAGAATGTTTCTTCGAAATTATAGGATTTATGAGACGGACTGTGTCATCATTAGTGTTGGGCAACTTTCTTCTCGTAAAAATCATTCTTCAATAATTAATGCTATACACCGTCTAAATAATCCTCATTTAAAATATTTAATTATAGGAGAAGGAGAGCTTCGTTCCAAGTTAGAAACTTTAATTAAAGAACTTAACTTAGAAGAACAAGTATTTTTATTAGGATACAGAGAAAATATTGCAGAATATTTATCTGTGTCAGATATATTTGCTTTTCCTTCATTACAAGAAGGACTTCCAGTAGCTTTAATGGAAGCGATGGCAGTTGGACTTCCTTGTATAGTTTCAAATATTAGAGGAAATAGTGATTTAATTGATCAAAGTAAAGGTGGGTTTATATCAAAAGATAATACAGGAGATCAATATATGATGTATTTAAATCAACTATCATCAGATAAACAGTTAAGAGAACAAATGGGTATTTATAATCAAGATAAAGTTAGAAAATTTGACAAGTCTGTTGTGAATAAACAAATGAAGAATATCTACTCAGAAATTTGAATTATATTCAATAAAAGTATTAGAGTTGGGGATAACATGAATGTATTAAATATAATTAATAATTTGGGTGCTGGTGGAGTCGAGCGCGTACTAATGGATACTATCCAAAAGACTCATGAGAAAGTAAACCACAAAATAATGATAAAAACAGATCAAAATTTTTTTGAATCCGAGTTAGATAGCCTGGGTATCGAAGTCATTCAGGCACCTAAGTATAATTTACGGAATTATTTATCCCATTATAGGTATTTAAAAAATTACCTGGAAGATAATCAAAATAAAATCGATTTGATACATTTTTATTGTGGCTCACTAAATTATTATCAACCTATTCAATTAGCTAATAAATTAAATATACCAATACTAATTCATAGTCATAATTCGAGTTCCCGTTCGTTACTATTAAATTGTGCTCATCGATGCATTAGATATTATCACCGACGATATGGTCAATCATTTAATATTGCTTGTTCAGAAGCAGCTGGACACTGGATGTTCGGTAGAAGTAACTTCTCACTACTATTGAACGGAATTAATATTGAAAAGTATAAAGAAAATTATAATTTAGGTCGTAAAAAGATAAACCTATTCATAAATAATCCAGAGGCAATAGTCATTGGCAATGTTGGCGGATTTACGAAAGTAAAGAACCAGGAATATCTAATTGATTTATTACTATCGTTAAATAAAGAAACAAGTTTACAATTTGAAATTGTATTGATAGGTGATGGACCACTTAAAGACAAAGTAGAATCTAAAGTTTATCGAAACAACCTTAATGAACAAGTACATTTTTTGGGTTATAGGGATGATGTAGAGGAGCTGTTAGGGCTGTTTGACATATTTATTATGCCGAGTCTTTATGAAGGCTTACCATTGGTTTTGTTAGAGAATCAGGCAGTAGGAACGCCTATCTTAGCGAGCGATACAATTGATAATCAATCTAAAGTTAATAAGAACTATCTAGAGTTTAACTTAAATGATGATTTTAACGACGTTATTGAAAAAATTAAATATTTGCTTAGTATAGGGAATGTAGGTTCACAAATGCAAGGTACATCTTATGACTTAGATGTTTTTTCAGAGAAAATTTTAAATGTTTATGAGACTATTAATACTAAAATTGAAAAGGAGATATAGATGGGAGAGCCTAAAATATCTGTATTAATGTCAGTCTATAATGAAGAGACTTACTTGATTCGACAGGCAGTAGATTCAATCTTAAATCAAACATTTACTGATTTTGAATTTATTTTAATTAATGATAATCCAAATAGTTCAAGAATTAGTGATCTGTTAAAAGAATATGATAAGAATGACAGCAGGATAATCCTCATTACAAATCCTGAAAATTTAGGATTACATGAAACTTTACGAAGAGGTATAAAACTATGTAATACAAATTATATTTTAAGAATGGATGCGGATGACATATCTTTTGAAAATCGTTTTCAAGTACAATTTGATCTCATAACCAAATATGATTATGATCTTATAGGATTAAACTATCAAAGAATAGATTTAGAAGGTAATATAATTAGGAAAGGATCAAGCGATGATCTTCAGGGTGCGGTTAACACAAATTTGCTCATCAAAAACTCAATACCTCACAGTTCATTTTTAGTAAAAAAGTCAGCTTTAAATAAAATCGGAAGCTATAGGGATTTATTTTATGCAGAGGATTATGATCTTTTGTTAAGAATTATCAGTGCAGGAGGAATAATTTATAGAACAAAAGAAGTATTAATGCAAGTTAGAGAAAATCCTGATGGTATAACTATGGGTAACCAAATTAAACAAATTATTAGTGCCATGTATGCTAGAGACTTATATCTTGAAAGAGTTAGCAATTCTGATTTTAAGGATTCATTTTCAATAGAGAATCAAAGTAGATATCTAAGTCGTTATCTTCAAGGTTACACCGAAGAAAAAGAGAAAAGATCGATGTCTTTCTTAAACAAAGCATCTTTAGCTAAAGTTAATAAAAACTACACAAAGGCAATATTTAATTATTTTATGTTGATTGTATCAGATCGAATATTTAGGTCTTTATTTTTACAAAGATTGAAAATATATTTTTATTCACTTAAAAAGAGAGAAACAATAGGAGGGAAAAATGGCTAAATATACTAACAAACTAAATGTTTTTTTCCTAACTATATTTTATTTGGGATTTACAATTACTACTGTTGATAAGGCATATTTTCCTACAAAATATAAAATTTTGTGTCAATTTGCTTTAACTTTAATATCATTATTGTACTTTTCTTTTCGCTATTATCAGGTGAACCGTGGAAAGATACCCATTCTTAAATCTTCAATTCAAAAGCTTATAACAATTATTTGGTTTTCATTTTCTTTTGTTGTGCTTCTTTCGTCAACTGTTAACGGTGAAGTTTCATTAAACGGCTTTATTTACTTGATTTTCATCCCTGTTGCTCTTTTCCTAATTATTCCAAATAGTCTATTTGATCCATTGAAGGAAATTAATAAAGCTACCTTATACTCAAATTTTTACTTTATAATATTTATCATTTTAATTAGTAATCAATCTATATCAGATTCTATTGCTTATAAAGGAATCACTGCTAACCCAAATACTTTCGGTATAATTGCTTTGCAGGCAACGTTTAGTAGTGTTTATCTTATTTATGATAAAATTAAAAATAAAGAAAAAAATATTATTTATTTTGTTTTAATTCTGTTTTTAAGTATATGGTGTATGCTTGCTTCAGGTAGTAGAACAGTTTTGTTATCATTTATCTTCTTTTTAATTCCGATATCGACAGTCTTAATTTTTGAAAATCTTCACAAGATTTATAAGTGGATTTTCCCATTAATTATTTTTTCAGGGATTTTATATTACTTTTTCCAGGATATCTTCTACAATTCAATATTCCTTAAATTTAAATCGACGATTTCGAATGATCTGTTATTATCAAAACGTGATGTTATTTGGAATTTAGTACTTGATGACTCTAGATTATTCGGGCATGGAGAAAATTATTTCCTAAATGATGTTGGAATTGAGGGGCATAATATTTTTATCCAAACACTTGGCTATTATGGTTGGGTGGCAGTAATACTCCAAATTGTATTCTTTGCTTTAGTTTTATATCTGTCGTTCAAATTTGCTATTAAACTTAAAAAAAATACTTATTCTCTTTATCCTTTATCCTTTACAATATGCTTTCTTGTATTAGGTATGGCTGAAAGTATTTTTGGTGCGTTTCAAAAAAATCCAGTTATGATTTTATATAATATTGTCGGAACGTTGATGTTCTCGCAGAAGATTTATCGTAATGAAGGGAAGATGACTAATGGTTAAAGAGGTTTTTCTATCGATTATAATACCTATGTATAATTCAGAAAGCTTCATTCAATCACTACTTAAATCTATTATTTATCAGAACGTAGACTTTCAAGTAGAAGTCATAGTTGTCGATGATGGATCTACTGATAATTCTGTTAAAATAGTTAAAAGTTATCGAAGATATGATGATAGAATTATACTATTGCAACAAGAAAACTCTGGAGCACCAAAAGCGAGAAATTACGGTTTAAGGAATTCAAGAGGGAAATATGTTTATTTCGTAGATGCTGACGATAATTTAGCAAAAGATAGTTTAAAGCATATAGGTAACAAGTTAAAAGATCAAAGTCCAGATCTATTGATAGGATCTGTAAAAGTAGTTGATCAGGATTTCAATATAAAAACCTCGATGATTTATGATAATGAAACTTATACTAATTCGTATCATAGTATCTCTGATTTAATAATGATGAAACCACTACCGGGTAATAAAATCATTTTAAAGGAAATTCTAATCGATAATGACATTTATTTTTCTGATTTAAAAATAGGTCAAGATTTAAATTTCTATTTAAAGTACCTACCTTTTTGCAAAAAAATTATTACGATGGAAGAATTTGTTTATAAATATTATTTAAGAGAAAATAGTATTAGCCATTCTTATTCTAGTAAAATAGCGGATATAGTCAATTCAATAGAAAATGCTGAAGACTTTCTTAAAGATAATGGAATTGAGGAAGTAATGAATTGGGAGACTCTAAAGTTACAACATTACTATTTACAATATTCCAAAGTTCCACTCATTGAGGATGATCAAGAGAGAAAATTGACTGGGGATATACTTTACACTTCCATGAAAAAGGTAGATTTATCGAAGGTAGTTAATTTACAACATATTCTGACTAAAACTAAACTAAAGCTTTTTCTTCATCCAATTTATATGAGTAATTCTATCTCTAAAATTATTCGGAAACTTCATTTTGCGTAAAATTATTTGTCTTTATTACGAGAACAACAATAAGCTCAATATAAAATAAGCAGAGGTTAAATGGTATGGGAAGTACATCAAATTTAAATAATTTAAAATTTAATTCCGTAGCTGCACTTGTTTATCAGGCGGTAGTCATCATATCTGGGCTAATAATTCCTAGATTTATACTTAAGTTTTATGGTTCAGAAACAAACGGACTCCAAGCCTCTGTATCGCAATTTTTATCTGTTATAAATTTTTTAGAACTAGGAGTCGGATCGGTCGTACAGTCTGCACTTTATAAACCATTATATGAATCGAATATGAATTTAATAAGTGAAATTCTAAGCGCTGCTCAGTCTTATTTTAAAAAAATAGCAGCGATTTTAATTATTTACGTGATCATTTTATTAGTTCTATTTCCAAACATTATAAACAGCCCTCTGAATGATATTAGTACTGGCTTACTTATAATTGCAATGTCAATTAGTCAATTTTCCCAATTTTACTTTGGATTAACGAATCAACTATTGTTGAACGCAGACCAGAGAAATTATGTTCAAATATCAGCTAGTATAGTAACGGTAATATTAAATACAGCACTAACAGTCTTTTTTATTTACTTAAAGTTTAGTATTGTTACGGTAAAATTTATTTCAGCTTTTGTATTTTTATTAAGACCATTATTTTTAAAATATTATGTGAGTAAACATTACCAAATTTCACTGAAAGAAAAATTTACTTCTAATTCTATCCCCCAAAAATGGAATGGAATGGCCCAACATATAGCTTATGTGGTATTAGATAGTACGGATATAATTGTACTGACTGTTTTTTCAACGTTAGAAAGTGTATCCATATATACTATATATAATTTAGTGGTTAACGGCCTAAAACAATTAGTGATGTCCCTAGGATCTGGATTGCAATCTTTCTTTGGTCATTATTTAGCTAGAGATAATGTGAAAGAGGCTCTTGAATTTTTAAATAAGATTGAGTGGATATCACATACGATAATTGTTTTACTATTTTCAATGACACTAAATCTAATTATTCCATTTATTCACCTATATACTAAAGGAGTAAATGATGTTAATTATGAGCAGCCCTTATTTGCATTATTTATTGTGCTAGCTCAAATGGTATTTTGCCTAAGATTACCCTATAGCTCAATAGTACTTGCAGGAGGACATTTTAAACAGACTCAAAATAGTGCTATAATCGAAGCTACTCTAAATGTAGTAATTTCTATAGTACTAGTTAACCAATTTGGTCTAATAGGCGTAGCTATCGGAACTTTAATAGCTGTAAGTTACCGAACCTTATACCTTGTGAATTATTTACGGAACAATCTAATCTATAGGCCATTGTCTATATTTTTGAAGCAGGCTTTTATTGATGTAATATCTTTATTCATCCTATATTTTTCAGCCAATTTTATAAATATTAAATCAGATAATTTTTTTCAATGGATTATAACCGCTATTATTCTTGGCTTACATCATATCGTGATAATATTAATTATTAATTTAATGTTTTTTAAAGATAATATATTACAACTATTAAAAGATTATTAATGAGGCATATTGAAATTATATTGGTTCAAATTAATATTTTACTGTACATCAATTAATTTGAACCATTAAAGTTTTTTACAAGTTTTTATAACTATAAAATAAGAGGATGAGAACTGTGAAGCGATTTTTGAAAAATAACATTCAAATGATAGTATATTTATATTTTCTTCTAAGAGGAAAGGGACGATATTCTGATTTTGATAAGATGAACCGTCTGTCTATAGAAGAGAAAAAAGCTTACCTAGATCAGATGTACTTGGAGAAACTTAATAGGCATATTAATTGGGAATCACCTCAGCGATACACTGAGAAGATCCAGATGAGCAAAATTTATGATGATTCGGAATTAAAAGCTTTATTAAGCGACAAATATATGGTGAAAAAATGGGTCTCTGAGAAAATTGGGAGTGAACATGTCATACAGACTCTCGGCGTTTATAGTGATTTTGATGAAATTGACTTTAAAAAACTTCCTAATCAATTTGTTATGAAAACAAACAATGCTTCTGGGACTAATTTTTTGGTAACTGATAAAGAAAAAATAAATATGAATAATACTAAATATTTATTCAAAAGATGGCTAGAATCTGACAATGGATTAGCGCAATCTTTAGAATTACATTACAGAAAGATACCCCCTAAAATATTAATTGAGGAATATATTTCTGATGGTACAGGTGAGTTAAAGGATTTTAAGTTCCTGTGTTTTGATGGAGAACCTAAATTTTGTTGGGTCGATATTGATCGATATGGAAATCATAAAAGAAATATTTACGATCTTGATTGGAATCTTCAGCCATGGAGTCAAAAAAATTATGGGAATTCAGAATTTAAAATTAAAAAACCACACAATTTTAATGAAATGATTCGTCTTGCCAGAATATTATCAAAAGGTTTTCCTCATGTCAGGGTTGATTTTTATAATGTTGAAGGAAAAATCTATTTTGGTGAAATGACCTTTACTAATGGCAGTGGATTTGAGCCCATTGTACCGGATGAGTATGATTATAAATTAGGAGAATTATGGAGTATCTAAAATAATATATTAGTTTCCATATAAAATGTTCGATGTAATATGTAATATAATAAGTTTTATTACAATGCTAGTCACCATCAAGGAGGTCCCCATGAAAATCACTGTTACCGGTATTGGCTATGTTGGGTTAGCCAATGCAATTCTCTTAGCCCAACACCACCAAGTCACGGCCATTGATGTTCTTCAGGACAAGGTTGACTTATTGAATAGTGGCATTGCCCCGATTGAAGACCGGGAAGTGAGTGAGTTCTTAGCTCGTGGGGGCTTGAACTTGCAGGCGACAACCGATAACCACGAGGTCTATAAGGACACAGATTTCTCGATTATTGCAGCTCCTACTAACTATGACGATGTCACCAACCACTTCGATACGTCAGCTGTGGAGGCAGTGATTGAGGATATATTAGAGTCAGGATCCCAGACGACCATTATCTTGAAGTCCACCTTGCCGGTTGGCTTTACTGAACGAATCAAGGCTAAGTATGATACTGACCGGATTATCTTCTCGCCGGAATTCTTGCGTGAAGGTAAGGCTCTCTATGATAACTTGTACCCAAGTCGGATTGTGGTAGGTGATAAGGGTGAAGCTGCCCGTCAATTCGCTGACTTGATGGTCGAAGGGGCTAAGAAGTCGGATATTGATGTTCTCTTCACGGAGCCCACGGAAGCTGAAGCGATTAAGCTCTTCTCTAATACTTATCTGGCCTTGCGGATTGCCTTCTTTAATGAGTTGGATACTTATGCGACCGTTAAGGGCTTGGATTCGCGGGCGATTATAGAAGGGATTGGTCTTGATCCTCGGATTGGGTCCCATTACAACAACCCATCCTTTGGATATGGCGGTTACTGTCTGCCTAAGGATACCAAGCAAATGTTGGCCAACTACCAGGATGTACCGCAGAACTTGATTGAAGCCATTGTCTCCTCCAACCGGACGCGCAAGGACTTCATCGCCAGTGAGGTCTTGAAGCAAGAACCCAAGCGGGTGGGAATCTACCGCCTAACTATGAAGGCCGATTCCGACAACTTCCGCCAATCCGCGATTCAAGGAATCATCGAACGCTTACGAGGCAAGGGTGTGGACTTGGTGATCTATGAGCCGACCTTAAAGGCGGCAGAATTCGACGGCGTACCTGTTGAAGCGGATCTTAAATGCTTTAAAGACCAAGCCGATGTTATCCTAGCCAACCGCTGGGAAGAAGACCTAGCTGATGTCAAGGATAAGGTTTATACGAGGGATATCTTTGGGGAGAATTAAGAAACAAGAATAGAGGTACCCAGCAGACGTAATGGTACGACTGCTGGGTGTTTTACTAATTTATAGCGGTATTTTTTCCAATCGTTCGCCTTTTGAATCCCGCTAGCCATGTGGTTTTCACAAGGCTTTTTCTTTTTGTACGTGATGTAAGCATTTACATTGTTAAGAGAGCATTTAATCCGGGCTTTAGCTGTGCTAAAATAGGCGAGGACAATTAAAGAGGGGGATATCATGTTTTTTGAAGAACAGTTTGACCGAGTTCGTGAATTGACGATGGCGATTTTTGACCATCCGGAATTAGGTTATCAAGAGTTTGGAACCAGAGACCGGATCAAGGACTACTTGTTGAGTCTCGATCCTGGTCTTGAGATTCAAGACTTCTCGACCACTGGGATGCGGGTGGACTTGAATTCAGGTGCTGACCAGACCTTAGCTTTCGTCGCGGAGTTGGATGCCTTGATTCAACCATCCCACTTCCAAGCCGATAGCCAGACTGGGGCGGCCCATGCTTGTGGTCACTTCACCCAGATGGGGATTGCGGTGGCACTGTTTAGCTACTTGCTGGCTGATGACCATTACCGGGATTATGATTTTAACTTTGCTTTTGTCTTCGTGCCGGCGGAAGAGTACATCGACTTGGACTACCGTCAAGGCTTGATTGACCAAGGTAAGGTTAATTATTTTGGCGGGAAGCCCGAGGCTATGCGTCTAGGCGTCTTCGATGATGTCGACTTGGTGATCTGTACCCATTCAATTGGTGAGGAGCCGAATAAGACGGTTGAGATTAATTGCGACTTGGCGGGCTTCTTGTATAAGTACTATACCTTTAAGGGTAAGGCTTCGCATGCGGGGTGGGATCCTTTTAGCGGGGTGAATGCCTACTCCATGTCGACCTTGTTCAATACGGGCTTGGGCTTGATGCGTCAGCAGATTCGCGAGGACTTGTATGTGCGGATGAACCCGATTCTGATGGGTGGGTCTATGTCAACCAATGTGATTCCGGAGGAAGTGCGGATTGGAACGGACTTGCGGACAGTCTCAGTGGACTATATGAAGGAAGTGGCTGACCGGATGGACCATGTAGCTCAAGGAGCGGCCTTAGCCCTGGGCGGTCAGGTAGAAGTGACCACTCAGATGGGTTACTTGCCTTTTGTGCAAGATCGCTACCTGTCGACCTTTGTCCAAGAAGCCTTTGACAATCAGTCTACGGTCAAGGAGATCATCAATGATCGCGGCGCGGTAGCAGCGGCTGGTGATGTGGGGGACTTGTCCTTCATGCGTCCGACCATTCAGATTTCTTATGGTGGCTTTGACGGAACCATTCATGGGGCTGATTTCCGCATGGTGGATGATTTCTTTGTCTTGGTGGAGTTCCCAGCCTTCTTGGTTCAAGTCTTGGACTTGATGAAGGGGAACTTGGACCCAGATAAGCTTTATAAACGGTCTTATGAAGACTATGCTGCTTACTTGGCAACATTAAATTAAGAATTAGAGGAGAAATGATGAAGAATAAGCATTTTATTTATTTAATTGGCTTTGTCTTGTTGGTTATTTTCCTAGCGGAAATGATTGGCTTCCAAGCGATTGAGATTGGTAGCTTCAAGATTGCGATCCTGCCTTTGGTCTTTGCGGTCGCCTTGGCCATTCTAGGAGCCGTGCCATTGTGGCGTAAGGGGATCTTCCAGAAGATCTATAGTGACGCTAATGTGGAGTTCGCTGCGCGCAACTTGATGTTGATCATGTTGCCTTTGATGGCTTATTATGGTGCCAATGTGGCCCCACAAATTCGTGAAATCTTGTCTGTTGGTTGGGTCTTTTTGCTGCAAGAGATTGGGAACTTGGGTACGATTCTTTTCGGTCTGCCGGTGGCCTTGGCCTTGGGCTTGAAGCGAGAAGCGATTGGAGCAACGCTTGGTATTAGCCGGGAAGGTGAGCTGGCTTATATTACTGAGAAGTATACCTTGGAGTCCCCAGAAGGGCGTGGGGTCCTATCGATGTACTTGATTGGGACCTTGTTTGGTTCGATTTTCTTTAGTTTATTTGCGCCGATGTTGTTGAACTTCGGCTTTGATGTGCGGGCCTTGGGAATGGCAGCCGGTATGGGGTCTTCTTCCATGATGACGGCGGCCGCTTCTTCTGTGGCAGCGATTGTTCCTGAACAAGCTGAGACCATTATGGCCTACGCTTCTGCCAGTCAGTTGTTGACGAGTTTCTTGGGAACTTATACCATGGTCTTCCTAGCGGTGCCATTGCAACGTTTCTTCTATAATCTACTAACCCGAGGTGATAATTATGACCGATAAATTCATGCACAACCGTTATGTGAAGATGGGCGCTGTCGTCAGCTTGAGTCTGGCTTGTATTCTCTTCACCCAATTCGTGAAGCTCTTGAAAAATCCTGAGTCAACGCCAATTACCGGCATGACCTTGGTGGGCTTGGTTTGCTTGTTAGCCTTTAGCTTGCTGGGAGTCTGGGTGTCCGATCTGTCTAAGAAGATTGACAACAAATATGTCCAAGACTTCCCAATCTTAGGCTGGGTGTCAATTGTATCCATTATCTTCTGCCTCTTGAGCCCTTTTGTCGTAGAAGCCATCCAATCGGTTGACTTCCTGGCCATCACCACCACCATCCTGGCCTTTGCGGGAATCTCAGTAGCCAATCAATTGGTGGAACTCTCCAAGACTTCTTGGAAGATTCTGATCGTAGCCATCTTCGTCTTTGCCGGCGCCTACACGGTCACCACCATGGTCGCCAACCTAGGCTTACTGATCGCTGGTTAATGCCAATCGATATCAGCTCATGTCATTCAGGCATAAAAAACGACCGTTCAGGCAAGAATGCCCCCTGAAATTATCAGAGCTGATATAATATAGTTAGGGATCAAGGAAAGCCAACCAATCAGACTAGTAATTCCTTTTGAAATATGTGTAAATGATACATTTCTAATAGTCGATTAGGGCAGGGTTGGCCCCATCCCCTTCCAAGAGCCAAGCGCTCTTGACACACAAGCAGACATTCGGGCAAATGTCTGCTTTTTTGTGTGTTTTTTTACTTTTGCGGGACTTGGGGTTGGGTTATCATACACTTCCCGAAGGCAAAGTGTATAGCAATTGTTCGTTATCATACGCTTTGCCAGGTTGAAGTGTATAACAATTGTTCGTTATTATACGCATTACCCAATTGAAGTGTATAGCAATTGATCGTTATTATACGCTTTGCCAGGTTGAAGTGTATGACAATTGATCGTTATTATACGCTTTGCCAGGTTGAAGTGTATGAAAAGTGTTCGTTATTATACGCTTAAGTTTTACGAACCGTATAAAAAGCGGAAATTTCGCTTGGGTGGTCTGTAACTTCTTTTGGTTATATTTGCCTGACTTAACCTTAAGGATATGTCTTTAGAATTAAATTCACGGTCAGGCTTTGAATATTCATAGTATCTGTCACGGTTGCTTCCATGTTGGATTAGATGCTTGCTGAGTGTCGTTTGCACAGTTACTCGACGCACACGTTGCCCTAGGTACTGATGGACTCGGCTCGTGGTTATTATCTGATCTTCTTGTGGGAAAAGCACCGTCAATTCCCTGACGCTGCGAAGAATCAGGTCCTGTTTTTGTTCTTGATGCCCACAGAATAGGCAGGACGTGCTATGGTGTTGTACCTCTATATGAGTGCTGGCACAAGAGGCACAATCTATACCTGTGCTTAGTTTGCACCAATCATCTATCGTTTGCCCGGGGTGATGATAGGGGTTAGTGGTCCTATGCTTGGTAATAAGATTGTTAAAATAAACAAATTCTTGATCGGTCGTTGCCTGTAGATGCTGTTTATTAAGGGAATTTAAGTAGTTTTGCACTCGCGGTCGGGGGATTAATGTGAAGTCTGGTAAATTTGGCAAATCAAAACTTGATTCTTCATGAGTAAAAATCATCACCCCTTCTACTCGCATCTGGTGGCCGACCAATCGTCGCATCGCTTGCATGCGGTCTGTCATGGCTTGCATGATATTACCGCCTAATGGTTGATTTCCTAAGTAATATTGGTGGTCCTTGTAAGTTAAATGTCCGGGATAGTGTTTACACTCCACCACCACACAGCACCCCTTAGCAACTAGTATAAAATCATACTGCCTCAAGCTATCCAAGTTCAGGTTCAGATTATAGTAGACTTGCCACTGTTTGCCTAGCTGTTCTTCTAACCATTCTCCGAGTAACAATTCGCCATAGAAGCCTCTTAGTTGGCGTTGGATTGTCTGCTTTTCTTCGATGGTTAAACGACTTCTCATCCGTCTTAAGACCAAGTCCAGGCGGTCCATTTCATGATTTAGCACGGTGATCCCTCCTCATTATATAAATACACATTTTTTGAAGATATCCATTTTTCTTTGCAAGAAAAAGGCCGGCTTAGTATACTGGAGGCAGTAGACTTAAGGAGGAACGGCATGAGAGAAGAAATGAGAGGCTTAGGGCCGGCGTCTTGGCTATTGATTTTGCGCTTTGTAGCGGGTTATATTAATGTGATGACGGTCTTGAATTATTCCAAGATGCTGGCGGGTCACACCGGGGCCATCTCCCATGCGTCCATCCAGCTGGCCGAAGGGGACTTTACCACCTTCTACCAAATAACGGGTATGACCCTGGCCTTCTTGATCGGTGCTGTCGTATCGGGCTATCTCTACCGGGACAAGGAGTTTCGGCCCCGTCAGCAGCTTTCTTGGGTTTTCTTCATCTTTGGGGCCATCCTCTTGGCCTTCAACCGCCTGCATGAATCGCCGACGGTCTTTTTGAGTTTTGTTGGCTTTGCCTTGGGAATGCAGAATGCTATGCCAACGTATTTCCGGGGGATGTCCGTTAAGACAACAATTCTAACAGGAACCCTAACGGACCTGGGAACGTCCATCGGGCGAATCCTACGCCGACAGCAAGGAGCCAATTGGAAGTTTATCTTCCACCTGGAGAATCTCCTGGCCTTTACGGCCGGTGGGGTGGCGGCGACTTATTTCAAGAATAGCTTGGGTTGGAATACGCTGGCCGTTGGGGGTGCGATCTATGTGGCCCTAGCTGCCTACTTCTACTTCATGCCAACCAGCTGTGTCCAACAAATTCAAGCCAGCCTCAAGTAACATTCATCTGATGAAAAGAGTTTGTAAAGTAAGCTAACAACACTCCCGTCAATACAAATAATAAATTGCAAAGATTTGTAACTTTTTTACGTATAAAAAATAAAAGTTGATAATAGCGAAGGAAACCAAACATTCCCTCAGCAGTAGTTTGAGGACAATTGACGCATAGCTCTCCCTTGCGCCTATGGCGTTTAGGGAGAGCATAGTCAATTAAGCCGGAAGAGCGCTTGCGCTCTGAAGGCGGTCCACTACAGCTGAGGGAATGTTTGGTTTTTGAAGCATTTTATAGTTCTATTTTAACTTATCTTACATTGATGTTTTTTATTATTCTGGACTTCGCAACCAGTGGTTGGGACGGACTTCACGCCAGACACCCGGTCCAGAAGCCAGCTGACTCTCATCAAGGATAATGCGCTGGTGATTCTGCTCGTAGTCTGGATCCGGCAGTGGAATGGCGGACAAGAGACTTTGAGTATAGGGATGGCTGGGGTGCTCGTAGAGTTCATCTGAACTAGCGAGTTCAACCAAGCGTCCTTGGTGCATGATGCCAATCCGGTCGCTGAAGTAGCGGACCATGGACAGGTCATGGGCGATAAAGAGGTAGGTTAAGTTGAATTCATCTTGTAAGTCATCCAGCAAGTTAATAATTTGAGCTTGGATGGAGACGTCCAGGGCTGAGATGGGTTCGTCAGCCACGATAAACTTCGGCTTAACCGCCAGCGCCCGGGCAATACCTATCCGTTGCCGTTGGCCACCTGAGAATTCGTGAGGGTAGCGGTTGGCATGGTCCTTATTCAAGCCGACCGTCTCTAGCAGTCGGTCCACTTCTTGATCAATGGCCTGCTTGCCGGAGGCAATACCATGGACCTTAATTCCTTCAGCGATAATATCCCGCACCTTCATGCGAGGATTCAAGGAAGCATAAGGGTCCTGGAAGATCATCTGGACATCCTTATTGAAACGCCGTCGGTCCTTCAAAGTTTGAATCTGGTCGATGGCCTGCCCTTCAAAATAAATCCGGCCCCCGGTTGGCTCTAGTAGCTTGACGATACTGCGACCGATGGTAGACTTACCCGAACCGGATTCACCAACAAGACCAAAGGTCTCTCCCGGATAGATGGCAAAGGAGACATTCTCGACCGCTTGCACTTCCTTGGCCGTCCCCTTGTTGTAGTAAATTTGGACTTGGTCTAATTCCACCAAGGCTTCTCCAGGGGTCTGGCCATTCAATGGTTTAGTCATGGTTTCTCGCCTCCTTTTCCTTGAGATGTGGGTGGTTAAATTGCTGGTAACGCTCTAAGATTGGCTGAGGCGGTGTGACTTCCGGCGCTTGGGGATGCAAGAGCCAGGTGGCTGCATAATGGTCGGGTCCCACTTGGAATAGAGGGGGTTGTTGCTGGAAGTCGATGGCTAAGGCATAAGGATTGCGGACAGCAAAGGCATCACCAACAGGCGGTTGGGTCAGATCGGGCGGACTACCCGGAATGGAAATCAGCTTATCCTTGGTATCAGGCGTAGGCATAGATGCCAAAAGCCCCCAAGTGTAAGGGTGTTGCGGGTGGTAATAAATATCCCGGACACCGCCGATTTCAACAATTTGGCCGGCATACATGACGGCTACCCGGTCAGCTACCTTAGCGACCACACCTAAGTCATGGGTGATGAAGATAATGGCCATTTGCTTTTCGGCCTGGATCTTCTCTAAGAGTTCAATGATTTGGGCTTGGATGGTCACATCGAGGGCGGTTGTCGGTTCGTCTGCGATCAGGATTTCCGGGTCCCCCGCCAAGGCAATAGCAATAACAATCCGCTGTCTCTGCCCTCCAGAGAACTGGTGGGGATATTGGCCCAATCGGTCAGCTGGGTTCTTGAAGCCACATAAGCTAAGGAGCTCAATGGTCTCTTCCAAGGCCTGGTCCTTACTCATGCCACGTTGCTTGGTCAAGACTTCCATAATCTGGTCACCAATGGTGAGGGTAGGGTTCAAGGAAGTCATCGGATCTTGGAAGATCATGGCAATTTGCGAGCCACGGATCTTTTGCATCTGCTTGGCTGATTTATCTAAGAGATTATCACCCTTGAAGAAAATCTCGCCACTTTTGACAAGAGCGTTGGGAGCTAGTAAGCCCATGATTGACCGCACGGTGACCGTCTTGCCACTGCCGGATTCTCCGACGATGGCCAAGGTTTCCCCAGCTCGTAGGTCGAAGGAGATATCGCGAATGGCGTGGACGGTGCCGGTATAAGCTTGGAAATCAATCTGTAAATTTCTTACTTCTAGTAATGTTTCACTCATCTAATCACCTACTCTTCTGTACGCGGATCAAAGGCATCGCGCAAGCCATCTGCCAACAAGTTAAAAGACAACATGAGAATAGAGATCACCGCTGCCGGGTACCACATCAAGTGTGGCAGGAAGCGGAAGGTCTGGTAGCCGTCGTTGATCAAGGTTCCTAGTGAAGCTGCAGGGGCAGGAATGCCAATCCCGATGAAGCTTAAGAAGGCCTCGAAGAAGATAGCCGAAGGCAGGGCGAACATCATTTGCACGATGATGATCCCAACCATATTGGGGAGAATGTGCTGAGTCATAATCTTAACCGGATGCTGGCCCAAGACACGGGCAGCCAGTACATATTCTTGATTCTTGAGTCTGAGCGTCTGGGCCCTGACCACCCGGGACATAGTAATCCAGGAAGTGAGGGCGATGGTAATGATGATCGAGGTGATACCTGGCTTAAGAACCAAGAGCATCAAGACCACGATTACCAGATTAGGTACCCCAGACATAATCTCAAGTACCCGCTGCATAAAGGTATCAACCTTACCTCCCATCCAGCCAGAAATCGATCCATATAAGATACCAAAGACCAGGTTGATCAATACTGCTATAAAGGCCACCAAGAGTGAGATCCGTGTCCCATAGAGTATCCGTGACAAGAGATCACGGCCTAGACTATCTGTTCCTAGATAATAATAGGTATCACTGGGAACATTGGCTTGTTGATAAGCGTCGTAGACTCGTCCGCCACGGTTCTCCGCTAGACCATTAAAGAGCGGGATACTCTCCAGACCCGGGATCTTGGGTGGCAAGTTGGCGTGGGCGGGATTTTGCGCGTAAGGGTCAGCCGGGGCCAATTGCGGAGCAAAGAGAGCCGCTAAGACAATCAGGATGACCACAAAGAGGGAGATCATGGCTCCCTTATTCTGACGGAGTCGCCGCCAAGAGTCTTGTAGGAAGTTCAAGGATTCGCCGTGAATCGCTTCTTGTTCTTCATGATGGTCTTGTTTTTCTAGTTGAAATGCCTGAGGATCGATAGGACCCATGGACTGGAGGAGGTCGCGGTTGTATTCAGATTCATAATAGGTCTGTTTCATCTTATTCCTCCTTCATTCTAAGTCTTGGGTCAACAATGCCGTAGAGAATATCAACAATCAAGATAATAACCACCAAGAAGGTTGAATACATAATAGTAATACCCATAATGGTCGGATAATCGTTGACCAGAATCGACTTGGTGAATTGCTCACCGATCCCTGGGATCGAGAAGATCTGCTCGACTACAAGAGAGCCGGTCATCAAGCTAGCTGTGAGAGGTCCCAAGATGGTCAACAAGGGGATTAGGGCATTTCTCAAGGCATGCTTGAAGATAATATAGATCTTACTGAAGCCCTTTGCCTTGGCTAATTCGATGTAATGACTGTTCAACACTTCGATCATCTCCGTTCGGATAAAGCGCGCCGATTCGGCCATCGGTTGAATCGATAAGGCCAAGGTCGGAAGAATGGTTGATAAGAATCCCTCCCGCCAGAAGGCGATCGGCAAGACTTCCAACCAGACCGCGAAGACAAACTGCAAGATCACAGCAAAGACAAAGTTAGGTACCGACCGGCCACTAATGGCAAAGATAGAGGTAAAGGTATCAATCCAAGTGTTGCGGTAGACAGCAGATAAGATACCTAGCAAGGTTCCCACCACCGTTCCTAAAGCCATCGCCTGTAGTCCTAGCTGGATCGAAGGCCCAGCCCGGTCTGCGATAATCTGGGTCACCGGTAGGTTATTGAATTGGAAGGAGACGCCCAAGTCCCCCCTGAGAACATTGGCTAAGTAGTTGATATATTGCTGGAAGATGGGCTGGTTGAGGCCGTACTTCTCATTTAAGAGTTCTAATTGTCGATCCGTTAGCAAGTCCTGGTTGGCAAATGGCGTTCCTGGAAGCAATTGCAACAAGAGAAAGGTAACGGAAATGATAATAAATAGCGTCAAAACCATGTATAAGATTCGTTTAGCTAAATATTTTGCATAAGATTGCATGGGATCACCTCATTTTTCTAGTATCATTACCATTATACGCAAATTTCAAAGAGCCTCCAAACTTGAGGCTCAATAGGGCCGGATAGCTGGGGAACCTAGGCCCACGCCCCCCGAGCAGGAGCCAGAAGCAAGCCCCACACCCGTCTCAACTAATGCAAAAACCGCCAGATAACTGGCGGTTTAAGGCTAAAACAGCTTATTCAGCCGTGCGGTAAGTGTTACGTAAGTTCATGGTCCGACCGAATGGCAACACTTCAAATCCTTCTACATTTGGATTTAACAAGTAACTAGTCGCTCCTTGGTAGAGTGAAGTCGCATAGCCATCTTCTCCGACAGCCTTCGCTTCAGCATCAATAAGAGCTTGACGACGCGCTTGTGGGTCGTTAGCCAATTCCGTGCGGGCCTTTTGGATGAGTTGGTCGACTTCTTCATTTGAGTAGTCACCAAAGTTAATGCCGCCATCGGTTTCGAATTGTTCCACAAAGTTCATGGCATCTTGGTAATCAGGTGACCAAGTACCATAATAGAAGTCAAAGTCTAAGTTACGTTGGAATTCCAAACGGTTCTGTAATGGAACGGAGCGGATAGTAATCGTTAAGCCCGGTAAGTTCTCTTGCAATTGAGCTTGAAGGTATTCAGCAGTACGACCAGATAGGTCAACGTCTGATACAAGTAATTCAAGGCTAATCTCATCTTGTCCTAGCTCTTTCTTGGCTTGTTCCCAATCTTTTTGGGCTTGTTCAACGTTGTAAGCAAGAACAGGTCCAGCTTGTTCACGGAAGTCTCCTTCTTCATTGACATCGAAGCCTTGTGGGACAAAGCCGTCTAATGGAGTGGAGCCATCCTGAATAACAGAAGCAGCGTAGAGCTCCTTGTCAAACGCTTGGCCAATGGCCCGGCGAAGAGCAGCATTGCTAGTCGTCTCACGGGTATCATTGAACATGATATAACCGATCATGGCTTTTGGTAGGGAATGGAAGTCTTCAGCTCCTTGATACTGGGTGACGAATTGGTCTGTTAGAATCGTATAGTCTAACTCACCAGCGTCATAGAGGTCTGCGCCTGTTCCCGTTTCCTTAACTACAGAGACGCGAGCATTGTCTAAGTAGACATGGTCAGCATCCCAGTAGTCTGCATTCTTCTCAAGCGTCCATTCTAATTCAGTCCCGGTCCAACCATTTAACTTGAAGGGACCATTGGTTACAATCGTGTCAGCCGAGGTTCCGTATGTGTCCCCTTGTTCTTCCGCAGTGGCCTTATGAACAGGCATGAAGCGGGAGCCAGTTAGTAACTTAGGCAGGTAAGGGGCCGGGTATTCTAATTCGATCTCTAAGGTCTTGTCATCGATGGCCTTGACACCGAGTTGGTCTAATTCCATCTCGCCGTTACGAATTGCCTTAGCATTCTTGAAGACTTCAACAGAAGAAGAAGAGTTCTGCCCTGTTGGGTCCACTAGGCGTTGATAGCTATAGACAAAATCCTCCGCTGTAACTGGGTCGCCATTAGACCACTTGATGTTGTCGCGCAACTTGAAGGTATAGCGCAAGCCATCTTCACTGACATCGGCAGATTCCGCTTGGCCAAGTTCCACTTCGGTTCCACTTGAGACGCGGTAGAGTCCTTCAAAGATCTGACCAATCATATCTGAACTTGGAGTGTCATTGTATAAGGCAGAGTCAAGGGTAGCTAACTCACCAATCGTCATCATGCGGAAGGTCTGTTCCACATTAGGATCAATCTCTACTTCTTGGGCTGATCCTACCACTGGAGCCACCGCTACTTGCAAGGCGGCGGCTAGGGCAAGAGTCCCTTTAGCAAATTTCTTTAACATATACTTATCACCTTTTTCTTTGGTATTAGACTTATCATAAGCGATAGCGATGGGCAAAAGCAACTCAGACGACTTGATGAGTATTTGAATGTGAACAATGTTTGTGTCTAGCCGGATCCACCGGCAAGAGATTCTAGCTTGCCCACCGGACAGGTGTAAGTTACAATGAGAGTAATTGATAGATAGGCAGAAAGAAGGATCAGGATGAAAGCAATATACGGGATGACACGAGCTAAGTTAACGGATTGGGTGCTTGAACAAGGCCATAAGAGTTACCGAGCTGAGCAGATTTGGCAGTGGTTATATATCAAGCGGGTGGACAGCTTCCAGGCGATGACCAACCTGCCTCAAGACTTATTGGGACAGTTGGAGGAGACTTTTACCTTTAATCCCTTGAAGACCATAGTGGTTCAGCAAGCTGAGGATAAGACTACCAAATTCTTGTTTGAGCTTGAGGATAAGATGTTAATTGAGACGGTCTTGATGTACCATAACTATGGTCTATCTGTCTGTGTGACCACGCAAATTGGTTGCGATATTGGATGCAAGTTCTGTGCTTCTGGTTTGATTCCCAAGCAACGAGACCTAGAAGCTGGCGAGATTATGGCCCAGCTTATGTTTATCCAGCGTCACCTGGACCAGGAAGGCTTGGACGAGCGGGTGTCTCATATTGTAGTAATGGGAATCGGTGAGCCTTTTGATAACTACGATAATGTTATGGACTTTATTCGGATAGCTAATGACCAGAAGGGCTTGAATATTGGGGCTCGTCGGATTACAGTCTCTACAAGTGGTCTGGCTCCGATGATCAAGAAGTATGCCCAGGAAGCGATCCCTACCAACCTGGCCGTCTCCTTACATGCTCCCAATGATCAAGTGCGTTCTTATATTATGCGGATTAATAATAAGTACCCCATGTCAGAATTATTTGAAGCCATCTACGAGTATATTGATGTCACCAACCGCCGAGTCACCTTTGAATATATTATGATTGATGGTGTCAACGATCAGCCGGAACATGCTCAAGAGCTAGCCGACTTGATTCAGCCGATGAAGAAGTTGGCCTATGTTAACCTGATTCCTTACAACCCGGTTGCTGAGAATCCCTTCCGTCGGAGTGAACTGGAAGCTATTGAAGAATTCTTTGATATCTTGATGCAAAATGATATTAACTGTGTGGTCCGTCGGGAACATGGAACTGAGATCGATGCAGCTTGTGGCCAATTGCGTAGTCAACACATGAAGGAAAAACGGGCCAAACTCTCACCCCAAGAGCGAGAAGCTAGACGAAAAGCGCGTCAAGAAGAGCGCCAAGCCAGACGTCAAGCGCGACTTGCCAGAGAAGACCTAGCCCAGTAAATCATAAGGAGCCAGCCATGAAATTCTTACACTTATCAGATGCCCACATTAAGTGGGACTATCAAGCTGATTATAAGCCTTTGGGCTTGGATGTGAACCCTCATGAAGTCTTTCGGGACTTTCTTGCCAATTATAATTATGATGCGATTGATTTTGTCTTGATGAGTGGGGATATGATTGGCGGTGGGCGCCCGGAGGACTATCAAGCCTTCAAGGAGATTATGGACAGCCAGCTGCCAAGTGACCTGCCCGTCTATTACTGTCTAGGCAACCACGACAAAAAAGCTGCCTTCCGCCAAGTTATCCTTGAAACGGAAGCCAGTGCTGCGCCTTACTATTATCAAGCGGACTTTGCCGGTTACCGGCTCTTGGTCTTGGATACCGGTGGCGAAGACCGCCATCACGGGGAACTAGACCCCGACCAAGAAGCCTGGTTGATAGAAAGGCTACAAGAAGAGTCTGCTGGGGGTCAGGGAACCCTGATCTTCCAGCACCACCCGATTGGACTAGCCTGGGGAGAGCTTGACCCGGAGATGGTCGTATCCGACCGAGTGCTTGAGGCCCTGGAGGCCAGTGACGTCCTAGCTATCTTCACGGGTCACCTGCACGAAAACCGCCACAGCCGAGTTGCTGGTGTGCCCCAGCATACGGCGGCTTCCTTGGCCTTCGGTATTAGCGAGCGGGACGGGGAATCCTGGTTCTGTAACAAGTTAGGTTATTCCCTGGTAACCGTTTGTGGCCAGCAAGTGGACGTCTTCACTGAAACACTCTGGCCCCAACCCACCTACTCTTCAATTAAGATGTCCGACCCTTATTAATCAGAAAAGTTAATCATTACGAAGAAAACATTCCCTCAGCAGTAGTTTTAGGACAATTGAGCCGGAAGAGCGTTGCTGGAGTTCTTGTCACTTTAGTGACTTAGAAATCCAGTACGCATCGCGCGCTCTGAAGGCGGTCCACTACCGCTGAGGGAATGTTTGTTTTTGTGGCCTATCTTAATTTATCTGATCGGCTCGATTCTTGATACTCGTTACAAGCGTTCCAAGTAGTCTACCTTGTCGAAGGTGGCAATATTAGAGACAGCGACGATCAAGTCCCCAGCTTGGAAGGTGTAGTTGAAGCCGAAGTTAGTGTTTAAGGCTTCGCCACGCTTTTTGCGGAGGCCGATAATGTTAAGGTCATACTTATTGCGCAAGTCCAATTCATCAATCTCACGACCTAGCCATTGGTCTGGAACCTGGAATTCAACGATCGCAGTCTCATCGTCCAGGTTAATCATATCCTCGATGGTTTGCCGACTGAGAATATCACCGAGGTGGTGGCCCATCTCTTGTTCGGGTAGGATGACATGGTCGACACCTAGAGCTCGAAGAGCCTTAGCTGATCGTTGGTCTTTGGTCTTGCAGATAATCTTAGGTACTTGTAATTCTTGGGCGTTGAGGACTCCGAGGATGGCCGCTTCAAGATTGGCTCCCGTTCCGATGACAATCACATCACAGTTACTGAAACCTGTCTCCCGCATAAAGTCCAAGTCCGTAAAGTTACCGATAGCTCCAATGGTCAGGCAATCATCCAATTCGTTGACATGGTCCGCCATAATATCACAACCAATAACTTCCAAGCCGTAACTAGACAAGCGGCGGGCTAGGGCAGCCCCAAATAGCCCCAGCCCCAAAATACCAATAATTCTTTTTTTGTTCATTAATCTTCTTCCTATCCTATTATTATTTCTGTGCTGGTATATTCAACATCATAAGTAGCGCGGCGTCGACCTCTCAAGCTTAATAGGAGGGTCATTGGCCCAATTCGTCCGGTAAACATTAAGGCCATCAAGACAAAGTGGCTGGCTTGGGATAATTCCGGCGTTAAGCCTGCCGAAACACCAACAGTAGCTAGTGCTGAGATCGCTTCAAACAATAGATACAGATAATTCTGATGCGAGTCGAAGCTAAGCAGGAGTCCGGATCCCAGTAAGAGCAAGCTGACATAGGCCAGGCTAATCACAAAGGCACTGCGAACAGTCTCGCCTGGGATGGTATGATGGTCAAAGGAGACATAACGAGACTGACGAATCTCTCTAACTGCTAACATAATAGTCAAGGCAAAGGTGGTCACCTTCAAGCCACCAGCGGTCCCACCGGCTCCTCCACCAATAAACATGGTCACCACGAAGATCAACAAGCTCACGGGATGAGCCTTTGTGTAATCTACCGAGGCAAAGCCGGCGGTCCGCATGGTAATTGTTTGAAAGAAGGAGGCCATAATCTTATCTGGCCAGGACAAGTAACCCAGGGTACCAGGATTATTCCACTCCACTAACAAGAAGAGACTCGCGCCGATGAGAATAATCAAGCTGGTGACGAGGGCCACTAACTTGGTGTGAGGTCTTAAGTGGCGCAGGTAGTACCGCCAATCAGCCCCCTTTCTTCTGTGTTGGTAGCTGGAGATCTGGTCGGCGATATCGAACCACACGCTAAAGCCAATCCCACCCAGAACAATCAGGGCCATGATGGTCCAATTCAAGACCGGCTGGGTCTGATGGTCAATCAGACTATTATTACCCATCAAGTCAAAGCCAGCATTACAAAAGGCAGAAATAGCGGTAAAGACACTCTGGAACAGCCCCTTAGCCCAACCATAGCGAGGCACAAAAAAACTGGTTAACAAGAGTGCCCCGACGCCTTCAATCACTGCTGTATAGCGAATGATCCGCCCTAGAAAGTCACCGAGATTCATCCGTGAACTACGGTTGAGGGCGTCACCAGTAGCTAGTTGATCCTTGAGATCCAGCTTCTGGCCAATCGAATGGTAGAATGAACCAATAATAGTCATCAGGCCCAAGCCGCCGGTTTGAATCAAGGCTAGCATAACCAACTGGCCGTAGATATTATAAGTATCATGGATAGATTCCGTCCAAAGGCCCGTCACACATACGGCAGATACCGAGATAAATAAATGATCCAAATAGCTGGCGTCGCTAGTTGCCGTATGGCACCAAGGAAGCGATAAGAGTAGCGACCCGGTTAGGATTACTGCCAGAAAGCTGGTGGCAATTTTTTGAGGGGTCGTTAGGTATTGTAAGCCAATCTTCAAGTGATCAGACTCCTTTAATTATTTTGATAATGGACAGATTATAGTCCTATTTTAGCTAGAAAGCTAGTCTATTTTAGACGAATAATTGACAAAAAAGCAAAAACCTCTCCGAAGAGAGGTTGGGAATTATTTGCGGCCCCGACGGCTCATAATCAATAGGCCAGCACCTAAGAGAATGACTGCAGCGGCAGCAAAGATTAAGTAATTAGAAGCTTCACCGGTCTCTGGTAAGTAGCCCTTGGCTTGAGCACTGACGGCTGGATTACTAGCTTGGCTAGTTGTTTGAGATCCAGCTACTTGAAGTTGTACTCGTTGGCCAGCGGCGGTAATGGTCACAATTTGTCCAGCCTTTAATGGTTCTACTTGGACGTGGAATTGACCATTGGCATCCGCTTGGGTGACGTAAGAAGTTGCTGCTAGCACCTGGTTATTAGCTAGGCTAGCTTGAGGATCGGTCACTTCAACAGTTACAGTTGAACCGGCTGGGGCTAGGCCACTGATGTGGGTGGCACCAGGCGTGATCAAGGATGTGACCTTGATGTCTGATGAAGCAATGATCTGAATGCCTTGGTTAGCAGGTACACTGGCCGGGGTTGGGCTTGTGCTTGCCGGATTGCTTGAATGAGGAGTCTCTGTATGACCTGGCTGACTAGAAGTTACTTCTGGCAGACTACTTGTCTGAGAGTGACTCTCATCTGATTGCTCTTTATCGCTGGTTGACTGGCTAGCTGCCACTTCAGGGCGACTAGTGCTGGTAGCCGGTTTGCTTGATTCTTGGCTAGTAGGGCTTGACTCCTGGCTGGAGCTGGATTCTGGACTGGCAGATTCAACCACCTCAGGGCTTAATTGAGATTCATCAGCCGGCTGAGCTTGGTCTTCCTTGCTAGCGGGTTGACTTTCTAGAATTTCTTCAGAAGCAGAGGCCATAACTTCTGGCTGACTCTCGTCTTGATGAGATTCATCAGCAGAACTAGCAGGAGCGCTAGAGGCAGTAACTTCTGATTCTTCATTAGGCAGTGGTTGGGAACTTTCCGAAATATTGATGTTATCAGAAGCTAAGGCTTCCAGATCGGTTACGCTCTCTACTGGTGTAGAAGTGGCTTCAATAGAGGCCAGAGCTTCATCGGGATTAACGGTTAGCTCTGAACTTGCTTGAGAGCTATTTGGGACCTCTTGCCAACCTTGGGAGGAATCCCAGTTTTCCGCTGGCTTGTATTCCACATAAACCAGGTATTTGCCTTCTTCATTTTCTTGGATTATGGCTGATTTAACTTGGTCGTTGGCTCGTGCTTGATTTTGATAAGCTTGAGCTTCCTCGCGGGTATTAAAGAGGGGCGTGGTTGAGTCTTGGGCTTGCACCAAGTCACTGGCTAGCGGTAAGTTGAGGCCTGCTGATAGCAACAAGCTGGAACTGGCTAGCAGTAGAGCGTATTTATAGACTATTTTTTTCATTTTCTACTCCTTTGATTGATTTTATGATTCCTGTCTAATATTAGCATGTTTTTACCTTGAAATCACGCTTTTATTGGGATGGACTGGATCTTTGAGCCTGGTTAAATCTTGTTAAAGATTTGGGCTAGGCGGCGATATGATTGGACGCGGTCTTGATAATCAAAGAGCGGAGCGTAGACCATGATCTCATCAATGCCGTAGGCCTCAATCTCCTGACTGAGAATGCTTTCTACTTGCTTCATGTCTCCCTTGATTAAGAAGCGTTCGCGGTAGGATTTGTCTATTTGTGCTTGTTCGTGTGGGCTAAAGGAATAATCAATCAAGCTCTCAGGATCTTGGACCCGAATCATCTGTCCTTGACGTAGTCGGATTTGGTTGAGTTCGAGCGGTTTGGCTAAGTAATCAGCTTCTTCTGGACTATCACCAACAACAATCATATAAGAGACCATCACGCTAGGCTTCTCAAAGAATTGGCTGGCCTGGAAATTGTCACGGTAAGCTTGGAAGACAGCTGGGTCGGTCGCAATGCCGAAGAACTTAGCGAAGCTATAGCCAAGTCCCATCTGGGCGGCCTTGAGGGCGGATTGACCAGATGAACCTAGCATCCAAGGCTCAGGCAATGTGGCAGTTCCTTGAGGGCTAGCATTAGTTGCCCCGTAGATGCCACTGGCCTTCTTGTCCTCCAGTAGATCGAGAATCACTTGGATCTTACCATATTGATCATCAATTGAGTCTAGGTGTCCTTGGGCCAGGGCGATTATCTCCGCTCGGCCCCCACCTGGCGCTCGGCCTAAGCCTAAGTCAATACGGCCGGGAGCTAAGGTCGTTAGGGTCTTGAAATTTTCAGCTACCTTGAGTGGGGAATAGTTCATCAACATGGTTCCGCCAGTTCCCACGCGAATCTTTTCGCTAATAGCAGCCATGTAGGCTGCCATTAATTCGGGGGAAGAACTGATGTGGTTTGAGACGTTATGATGTTCAGCGAACCAGTAGCGTTTATAATTGAAGCTTTCAACTGCTCTGACAAAGTCTTTCACCTTATCATAAGTTTGTTCGGGTTGGTCTGTAGCGGTCATGGTGGCGAGTTCATGTACACCTAGTTCCATTTAATCTCCTCATTTCTTATCTAGTACTTCTATTATACCATGCCCTTTTAATCGGCCAACTCCTATCTTGGGTCATCTTTACATTAAATTTACTTAGACTTTACATGAAATTTACAATGGCTTGTTATACTTGAACTAGGATACATATGTATTCAAATTCAAAACAAGAATGGAGCTTAACAAATGAAAAAATCTCTCTTAATGACTCTTTGTGCTTCTGTCTTAATGTCAGTAGCGGCCCCAACTGTCGCTCAAGCAGCGCAAGAAGAAGGACAATGGGCAGACCTACCTGTAGTTACTCTAGAAGAAGGGCGAGCATTAACTGAAGATCTAAGCTTAATCAATGAAAACCAAGCCAAATATGTTTTCTTATTTATTGGTGACGGAATGGGTAACATCCCTGTATCAGCAGCGGAATATTACTTAGGACCTGATAATGGCAATGAAGGTAGTGGTGTAGCTAAGGCCCAACCGCTTAACTTCTCACAATTCCCAGTGATCGGTCTTCAAAACCCAACCGATGCGGACCACTATGTGCCGGACTCTGCAGCTACGGCTACTTCATTTGGTAATGGGGTTAAGATTGATTCAAACGTGATTGGTTTAACACCTGGCTTCACGGAGCAGACAGAATCAGTCGCTGAAAAAGCAAAAGCTGACGGTAAGGCAGTTGGTATTCTATCTACTGTAACCTTGAACCACGCGACACCAGCTGCTTTCTATGCGAATGTTGAACACCGTCGTAACTACTACGAGATCGGTGAGCAAATGGCTAAGTCTGACTTTGACTACTTTGCAGGTGGATCGCTAGGCCGTCGTACTGGAGACGATGATGACAAGAAGGACTTATACGAAGTCTTAGAAGAGAACGGTTATACTGTTGCTGAGACTCAAGAAGAGTTTGATGCCATCAATGCCGAAACTGGTAAAGTTTACGCGCCAGCAGCTAGCTTGTCAATTGCAGATGAGTCTTCAATGAAGTATGCGATGGACCGTGATGAAGGTGAACAAACTTTTGCGGATATGGTCTCTAAAGGGATTGACGTTCTAAGTGCTAATGAAGACGGCTTCTTCATGATGGCAGAGTCTGGTAAGATTGACTGGGCCGAACATGCTAATGATGCGGCAGCGACTATTCATGAAGTGATCGACTTCCAGAATGCTATTCAAGAAGCGGTTGACTTCTACTATGAGCATCCAGAAGAAACCTTAATCGTTGTAACAGCAGACCACCCAACAGGCGGATTCACTGTCGGAAACTCTGAGACAGGTTATGATAGCTTCTTCCACTTAATTGACAACCAAAAAGTTTCACAAGAAGAATTCGACGTTATCTTTGATGAAGCAGTTGAAGCGAATCCTGACTTAACTTTTGAAGAATTTGTTCCAGTTCTAGAAGAGAACTTTGGCTTCAAATTTGACTTAGAAGCCAAGGAAGAAGTGAAGACTTACGCTGAATTAGAAGCAGCTGAAGAAGCCGGCGAAGAGGAAGCGGCAACAGATTTAATGTTAGTGACTCCTCATGAATTAGAAGAGTTGAAGTATGCCTTTGACCAATCTAAATTACCTGACAAGGAACGTAATGCTGGTCAAACTGACATTATTAAGGGATACCACTCTTACAAGCCAATCTCAATTGCAGCCACTCGCTTACTTGCCCGTAAAGCAGGTCTAGCCTTTACAACTGTTGACCACTCACCAGAACGTGTACCAGTCTACGCGATTGGATCAGGAGCGGCTATGTTTGAAGGTAACTTCGAGAACAATGACATTGCCTACAAGTTACTAGCAGCCATGGGTCTATACCAAGGAGGAGACACTCAAATTCCTCGTATTGAAGTAACTGGTAAGGTTAGCGGTGAACAAGAAGCAGCTGCTCAAGAAGAAGCAACTAGCGAAGCGTCTCAAGAAGCTGAAGCAGGTTCAGAAGGATCTGTTGACGAAGCTAGCGTATCAACTGAAGAAGTTGAAAGCCAAGCTTCAGAATCAGAAGAATCTTCTGCTTCATAATCGGATCATTTAAGGACCAATAAACACGAGGATCCTTTCCTCGTGTTTTATTTTTATTTACAAGAAGGAGTAACCAATATGAGAAAATGCAAGCAAATTTATCTTATCTTGTTCTTTGCGCTAAGCTTGATCCTGGCTTGCCCTCTGCCAGCCCTGGCTAAACAAGTAGCGGACCTGCCTTTCAGTGGTTACTTTATGCCCTCAGAAGACCATGCGGTTGAAGGCTTGTTGTTTGAAGACAACCAGGTCTATATCTACGTCAAGGATTCCCACCATCATGACGCTGAAGGCAACCAGACTCAGGGGCAAGATTTGCTGGCTCATTTGGAAGAATTACATTCCTTCCCTTATCCCGACCTTAAGAATTACAGTCCACAAGTGCGTGATGTATACTTAGAGGAAGGGAATCTGCCCTATGATTTAAAGGAAGAATACCAAGCCATTACCGACCAGATCCAACCGGACATGTCTCAAGAAGATATCTTGAACTTGATCAATAATCATATCCCAGGCATCTACTATACCCACAAGGATGGCTACCAATACTATATTCTAGCTAGTCCCAGCATCGAAGAAAAAGGGTCCGCTTGGCAGATTCGCTTGTTTGGTCAAGATATTATTGAATTGGAAGAAGAATCAGGGAACTTAGTGGATCAGGAAGGAACCGTCTATGAACGGGTAGACGGCATCAAGCCGAATTAGAAGGAGTGGAAGAGATAGGATGAATAGATTATTTAAACGGAGCTTATTGGCCTTAATGGTTAGCTGGGTCGCATCAAGTCCGGTGCTTGCCCAAGCCCAGGAGCTTAGTCACTTAGACACCGACCACCAGGCGATTGAAGGAGCAGAGTCAGCCGACGACCACCATCACCACCACGGAGCGCGAGCTAATTTTATCCCCGATGAAATTCTCAATCCCGATGATAGCGTCTATCAAGCGCCAGAGGAGGTAGCGGAATATGTAGGCAGCTACCAGGGGCAAGTTGAGATTCCGGAACTATCCAGCCAAGTGCGGGTTATCGTCTCATTGGCTGAAGATGGCTTGTTTAACCTGGCCTATTATTTTGTGAATCCGCCGGAGGAGACCGGTGTTCGCTTCTATGAAGCGGGTGATGGGAAGGTTCATCAACGGGACGCCCTTTATCAGGATTTAGTCGTGATGACAGGGGCTGTCTTACCGGCTGAGGGAGGACTGGGATCGGGTCTGATTCGAAAGACCCTCTCGCCCGTAGTCCTACTAGACCAAAAAGGGCAGGCAGACCGACTCTTCCCTTACTTGGCCTTGGCCTATGACTTGCGTGAGAATTACGCCAATGCTCGCGTCTACCAGAATGTTGGTCTCTACTTTAAGGAGGGCCAAGTCATTGTGGATGTCAATCACTTAATCGGCTTAGACAGTTCACAAGACCATGTGATTGCCCTGGAGGAGATGGGTATTGACCATGAAGATCAATTTCTAGTCGACCAGGCCTCTTTTGAACTGCTACAGGAGAGTTTTGACCAGGATCTCGTTGATCACAATGATTTTCGCTTAGAATTTGAGACGGCCAATGATTTTGTTCAACATGTCTTAGCTATGCACTTGGAAACCAATGCGAGCTTCCCAAAAGAAACGCAAGTTGAAATGATCGATGCCGACAAGGTTGACTTAGGAAACGGGGAGACCGTTCAGTATGCGCTAATGATCAATGAACAGCTACTCTACGCTTATGATGAATCAGGCCAGCTGTATTTAAGTGAAGAACCGAGTCAATCCCAAGGTGTCTACCAAGGTAAGAACTGGATTGTCCGTTAAAGGCAGCTTTGGAAATGAAGCTAGTATAGGAATAAATAGTCGATAAGCTTGAACGGCCCGCATAACTTGGATTCCTGCTTCCAAGTTATGCGGGCCGTTTAGTTCATAATTCTAATAAGATGAGGCAAATGCTTGAGATTAGAGACGCCAGAAAGTATAACCAGCTTGAATGAAGGCATCCTTGTCTAGAATACTCTTAACATCAATAATGACACGTTCATGGTTAGCGAGTTCAGGATCAAATAGACTAGCGATCTCGTCCAAGGAGAGGTCCCGGAATTCTTGGTGGCCCACAGCAAAGACAAGACAGTCAGCGTACCGAATTTCTTCTAGATCCTGGAGGTCAACTTGGTAACTCTGCTTAGCAGCTCTTGGATCGGCCCAAGGATCCACGACCAGGGGTTCGATCTGGTATTCTCTAAGGCGGTCAATGATATCTGCTACCTTGGAGTTACGCGTATCTGGTGTGTGTTCCTTAAAGGTTAGACCTAAGATGGCGACCTTGGATTTGAGTGGGGTCTTACCAGTAATGATTAGTTGCTTGATAATCTTATCGGCAATAAATTCACCCATGCCATCGTTAATTTGTCGGCCGGCTGAGATAATCTGGCTATGGTAGCCCAAGTTCTCTGCCTGGTAGACAAAGTAATAAGGATCTACCCCAATACAGTGGCCCCCTACCAGACCCGGCGTAAAACCGAGGGCATTCCACTTGGTATTCATGGCATCAATGACGTCCTTGGAGTCAATCTCCATCCGGTCAAAGACCAGGGCCAGCTCATTCATAAAGGCAATGTTGATGTCACGCTGGCTATTTTCGACCACCTTGGCAGCTTCTGCTACCTTGATACTGGACGCCTTATAGACACCCGCTTCGATGATGATTTCATAGATTTTAGCGACTTCATCCAAGTAATCGTTATCGGCCACCGAGACAATCTTGGTGATCTTTTCCAAGGTATTGACCTTGTCGCCAGGATTGATGCGCTCCGGTGAATAACCGACAATGAAGTCTTGACCATGTTTGAGGCCTGAGACTTCTTCAAGCAAAGGGATGCAGACATCTTCGGTGACTCCCGGGTAGACAGTGGATTCATAGACAATGATGGACCCCTTGCTCAAGTTCTCGCCGATGGTACGAGTAGTTGCTGTAATGGGTGTTAGGTCAGGGGTTTTGTCTTGGTTAATCGGTGTTGGAACTGATACAATGAGAAAAGACGCTTGACTCAACTCTTGAGCTTGGTCAGTGAAGTGAAGGGTCGTTTGAGCAATAACCTCATCACCCACTTCACGAGTTGGATCGATGCCAGCCTTATAATCAGCAATCTTTTGTGAGTTGATGTCGTAGCCAATGGTATCGACGTGTTTGGCGAAAGCGATGGCGATCGGCATACCAACATAACCTAAGCCGATCACGGCTAACTTGGTTTGACGGTCTAATAAGCGTTGATAAATAGACATGATATACTCCTTATCTTGTGAGTTTCTAACTTTGAATTCGCTATGTATTTTAACATTAATTATTATAGCAAGAAAGACTAGCTTGGCAAGAAGGGGAGCTTTTAAAGGAGGGACAGATGAGAAATTATTCGATTGATAAGGGGAAGGCAGTTGCTATCTTGCTAGTGGTCTTGATTCATGTGACAGCCTTGAGTCCAGAAGCCATCCGCCAGGAATCTAGCTTTTACCAGCTGGGGCACTTGTTTTTTGGCTTGGGTGTGCCTTATTTCTTTGCTGTCTCAGGTTATTTGTTGGCTGACCAGTCTAGCAGCCAACAACAAAGCCACATAGTAAAAATGCTGAAACTCCATCTCTGGGCTTCAGTCTTCTATTTGATCTGGGATTCACTCTTGGAAGGAGTGGGGCGGTTGATCCAGGGACAGTTGCTCTGGACTCAGCTAGAAGCTTTTCAAGGCTTGACTTGGTTGGGCTTGGTCAATGGGACCTGGGGTAAATATCACTTGTGGTATTTGTGGGCGCTAGTCTGGGGCCTGGGGATCTGGTTATGGATGCGGAAGCTTCATCCCCTCCTGGCATTAATTCTGACTTTTGCTCTTTATTATCTTTTGTTTGATCAGGCTTCCTTGATCCCACTTCAAGACTGGTTTCGTTATGGCGGTTGGCCCAAGGCCTTGTTGTATTTGAATTTGGGACGTTTGGCAGGCATCTATAGTCCTAAGCTTACTAGGTCAGGGCTGGTCATGGGCTTACTAAGCGGGCTGGGTCTGTATCTCTGGAGCGAGTATCAAGTTAGTGCCTGGTGGCTAGGGGAAATGTTTTGCTTGGTCATCAATTTCTGCCTGTTAAGCTTGATGCATCGTTATCCCGGGCAAGCATCTAAATGGGCGCAATGGGGTCAAGAGAGTGATGCGGTTTATATTATGCATGTAGCGGTCTTAAGCTTACTAGCATTGGCCTTGCCGAGTCTGGATTACCGGCTACAGTGGCCCTTGTTTACCGCCCTTTGCTTGCTATTAAGTCCAAGACTCTACCAACAAGTTCAGAAGCTTTATTTTCTGGATTGAATTTTGAAGCGGGCATGCTATACTTAAATTAAGATAAGGGGGATCCTCATGACCAAGATTCGCAAGGCGATTATTCCAGCAGCAGGCTATGGAACCGGCTTTTTGCCGGCTACCAAGGCTCAACCCAAGGAGCTCCTGCCGGTTGTTGATAAGCCAATCATTCAATTTATTGTCGAAGAAGCGGTTGCTTCAGGGATAGAAGAGATATTGATTATTACCGGTAAACATAAACGAGCCATTGAAGACCACTTTGATTCGAATGTAGAACTGGAACAGAACCTAGAAGAAAAAGGCAAGCAGGACCTACTGAAAATCGTCCAATCCACGACTCGGTCCAACCTATTCTTTGTTCGTCAATCTTATCCAAAAGGCTTAGGAGATGCGGTCTATCAAGCCAAGGCTTTTGTTAATGATGAGCCTTTTGTAGTCATGCTAGGCGATAATATTCTCTACAGTGACCAGCCTGTAACTAAACAGTTGATGGACCTCTATGAGGCCCTTCCAGCACCCAACTTGGCCGTTCTTCCAACGGAGGCTACTCGCGGTAGTCAGTATGGCTTTATTGAGATTGACAAGAAGCTTGGCGAGCCAAAAGATACCTATAGTGTCAAGCACTTCGTCGAGAAGCCAGGACCAGATAACCTTCCGAGTGAATTAGCCATTGCGGGCCGCTATATCCTTCCACCTGAAATCTTTGGCATCATTGAGGAATTAGAGCCAACGGTGGATGGAGAGATTCAACTCACTGATGCCATCGAGAAGCTCAACCAAACGCAGCGAGTTTTTGCCCACCAAGTGGAAGCTAAACGTTATGACGTTGGTAACAAGATGGGCTACATGGAGATGAGTATTGACTACGGTCTCAACCACCCTGAAACCCATCAAGAACTGAGCAATTACTTAATTAACCTAAGCCGAGAATTGGCGGCCGATCAATAAGGCCGGGAACAAGTAACTAAGAATTAAAAAAGCATCAATCAAGGTCCTCTCCAAATAAATAGGGAGTGGCTTGATTGATGCTATTTTTTTAAGAAGGACTTGCTCTGGATTAGCCATGAATAGTCTGGCTGGCATAACCCAAAAGCATTTGTTGGAAGACTCGCTCCTTGCAAGCACCCAAGGAGACTTGAATCACCTGCTTGGCATTGCGGTTGATCCAGAAGCTAAAAACGAGTTCTTGGTCTCTAGTCCAAAGGAAGGAATCAGGGTTACTTGCCTGCTCGAGACAGAAATGATCGGCTTCCTTAAGGTTGATCCAGTCTTCATCACTGGCGTCCTCTCGTTGGATTTGAATAAAGAAGGCATGGCGGTTCAAGTAAGGTACTTGAAAGTGATGGGCACCCGTGCGTTGAGAGATTCGCTGGCGAACTTGGGGGAGTTGGTCGCCTAAGTGGCGACTCCAGCGTTTAATAACTTGAGTAGGGCGTAACTTAGAGCGATAAGTCTGGCCGTTCGTGGCTAGAATGAGTGAACGGGTGCCGGTCTTATTGACTAGTCCAGTCTGATCTTGGGCGGGTAGAGCCAAGATATAGATTAAGTTTAAGCTAAATAAGGTACTTTCATCTAATTCAATACTGGTGTAAAGGAGTCGCTCTAGGTCTTTAGCTTTCATGCTTTGCCCAGCTTCGATGCGATGGATAACCTTCACGTTTGGATCTTGTTGCATATCTTTTTCCTCCGAAACATTGTAATTTCAGATTATCATAGACATTAGGCAATAACTAGCTCTCCTGTGTAAAGATTAGGTTAAGAATCACGTCGACTTTCACCTCTAGTATATTGGTTACAATCTAGGCGGATTCTTGTTATAATGGTGCAAAGGGTGTGAGCTAATGGCAAGTCGTGAACAAGTGGTTCAATGGTATGTCAACCGTTTGGGAACAGTAACCTATTCCAAGAAGCAGCGCAAGGGACCGGATAGCTATGATAGTTCAGGTGCCCTGTTTCAAGCGCTGATTGCAGGTGGCTACCTGCCCCCGAATTGTCATATCGGCAGTATGTCTACTCTTTTTCATTTGGAGGGGTCCCTATTGCAGCCAATCAACTACCGGCAAGTGCAACGAGGCGATATCTATTTGAGCGGACCGCGCCGGCTTTTTTGGCATAATATTGGTGAGGCGGGAGTTGCTGTTAGCGGCCATCAGTTTATTGCCTGCCGCGAGCAGGGCATGGGGATTAGTCGGTCGAACGTAAGACCGATGACGCCATGGACTAATTATTACTACCGCTTAAGCATCCCTACTTGGGACCAGTCGCCCAAGCTTCGCATGACCCATAAGCGAATGGTTTACCAAGGATTTACCCATTGAGACAAAGTTAATCCTAGTAAATTCAACTAAGATTACTATTCGGTTAAATCCGTGTTAACTGCTTTATTAAATGAATCTAAGATGGTAAAATGAATAGAAAACGATACTTATCAACAAGTTATTTATAATTTAGAAAAGGAGCCATGTTCTTCAATGAAAAATATTTGGACCTATACAAAAAGAACAGTTACATTGTTAGCTTCTCTAACAGCCCTACTTCAAGCACCCGCTGCTCTTGCCCAACAGTATCATACGGTACAAGGTGGCGAGTATTTACTAGGTATTGCTAATGCTTACGGCGTGAGTGTTGGAGACTTAATGGAATGGAACGGATTAACGAGTGATTATTTAGATGTAGGCATGACTTTAAATGTAGATGGCTATGGTCAAGGCTACAGCCCTCAAGCCAGCTATAGCCCGTCTTATTCTAGCGATAGCGCTACTTATGTCGTTCAACCTGGAGATACCTTATCTGGTATTGCCGCTGCCTACGGTACGACCGTTGACAGCTTGATGGCTGCTAACGGCTTAAGCTCAAGCTATCTTAATGTAGGGGACCAATTAGCAGTTGCCGCTGGTGGAACCACTTCATTGGTTCAGCCAAGCTATTCAAGTACATACACTGAATCTTATAGTGGAACGGATTGGTCTAACTATTATACAGTGAGCCCTGGAGATACCTTATCTGGCATTGCTGCCGCCTATGGGACAACAGTGGATAGCCTAATGGCCCAAAATGGTTTGGGATCTACTTACCTGAATGCAGGTGACGTTCTATACGTACCGAATGGTCCAGTTGCTTATGCACCTTCTTATGAGGCAAGTGCTAGTGCTCCGACCCCTTCAAGTTCAACATCATCAGCTGATACTCAAGCTGCGACTACCTATGTGGTTCAAGCAGGGGATAACATCAATGATATTGCCCAACGCTACGGAGTCTCTGCCAGTGATATCCTAACTTGGAATGGTTTAGCCAGTGATTATCTCTATGCTGGACAAGAGTTGATTCTTTACCCGCAAGGCCCTGTTGAAACGTCAGAAACCATTACAATTGGTCAAACAGATGATGGTCAAGATATTACACTCGACCTATCTAAGTTACCTGAGGCCGCTCGTCCTAGAACTCATATCGTCAAAGAAGGCGATAATGTCTGGCGTATTGCCCAAGAATATAACGTTTCCGCTGAAAGTTTACGTATTTGGAATAACTTGAAGGATGATCAGTTGACTATTGGTCAACGTATCTATGTTTCTAACCCTGCCTTTATTCCATCTATCCACCTGGTGAAGCCGGGCGAGAACTTGGATACCATTGCCCAAGCTTACCAAACTAGCAAGGATAATATTGTTCGCTGGAACAACCTTCAAAGTGAAGAAGTCAGCGAAGGGACGCAATTAATTGTCTCTGATCCGGATCCTAAGACTCACCAAGTCGTTCCGGGAGAAAGACTAGAGGAAATTGCAGAAACATATCAAGTGACTGTGGAAGATTTACGCAAATGGAACAAAATCCCTAGCGAATCGACGATCATTAACGGAACCTTAATCGTTTCTGACCCAACTGGCATGACTCCTTCTCCTGCTTCAGAATCTAGTGAATCAAGTCTTAACTCTGAAGATAGCTCTTCACAAGAAGCCGTTTCTTCAGTGGATGAGACGGAAGTAAGTTCAGAAGAAGCAGCAAGTTAAGTTTTAACAATAATAATTTACCGGAGTAGACATGGCGCTACTCCGGTTTTGTGTTTGATAATAATATTTTACTCTTTAGCAACTTTGTCATGAACTTTACGCAATCTTTACCTTAAATTTACATAAAATTTACGTTGAAGGATTATAATAGGGTTGTATCCTAGGATACACGTAAATAGACCAATTAATGTTACGGTAATTTAATGAGTGAGATCTAACACCTAACACTTACATCACTACTACTTCCCTATCAATTCTTTCCCGATTACCGTAACATTAATAAGCCGGCCCCTCTTTCCCTGGAGGGACCGGCTTTTTTTAACTGAAGCTTTGCCAAGCGGCATAGCGTCCTGCTAGTGTCCCTGTGACAAAGGCAGCGGTGATATTATATCCGCCTGTATAACCATTAATGTCTAGTAACTCACCACAGAAGTAGAGACCATTAATGAGTTTAGAGGCCATGGTTTTGGGGTCAATTTCTTTGACATCCACTCCACCACCGGTGACAAAGCCCTTATCAATAGCTTGCGAACCGTAAGCTGTAATTGGGTAATCCTTGATAAGAGAGACAAGGTCTTTAGCTTCTTGGTGGTCTAATTGCTTGTAGGCGATAGTAGGATCAAGTTTGAGACGGTTACAAAGAGCTAGCCCCATCCTCTCCGGCATCCATTCTTTCAGAAGGGTGATAACTTGGCGTTCACGAAATTCTTGGCAAAAATGAGCCAGATCATCAGTGGACAGATCAGGCGTCAGATCAATGGACAAGTGGGCTGTCTCTCCTGGGTGGTCTTTTAACCATTGGTTAACATGACCGGAACAACGCAGAATAGCGGGCCCCGAATAACCAAAGTGAGTAACAATCATATCCATTTGGTGGCTGGTAATCGGTCTTTTTTTGTGGTTGACTTGATCCCAGAAGCTTACTTTAACGTCTCTTAAGGAGACTCCTTTAAGGCTATTATTGGTGATCTCTGGGTCATGAGATAGGAGCGGGACCTCGGTCGGGTAGAGCCAGGTTACAGTATGGCCAGCTGTCTTGGCCCAGGCATACCCGTCACCCGTGGCCCCTGTCCGGGGATAAGTCTTTCCACCAACGGCCAAGACGACACTCGCTGCTTGATAGACTTGTCCGTCTTGACATTTGACACCCTTGATTTGTGCCTGGTCTTCTTCAAATAACAAGGATTGTACTGGTTGCGAGTATTGGATGGTCACTTCTCTATCTTCAAGTAGTTGGAGGAGGGTATCGAGGATTGTTCGAGCCTTGTCAGTGGTTGGGAACATCCGCCCATGATCTTCTTCCTTAAGCTCAACCCCATTATCTTGGAAGAATTGAATAATATCTTCTTGATCAAATTGATTTAGAGCACTATATAAGAATTTCCCATTACCAGGAATATGAGCAATCAGCTGGTCTCGGCTGGTGCGGTTGGTGACATTACAACGTCCGCCACCAGATAAGAGTAACTTGCGTCCAGGAACCTTATTCTTCTCTAGAATCAGGACACGAGCCCCTTGTTGGCTAGCATTAACAGCTGCCATCAATCCACTCGTCCCGGCACCGACTACTATTACATCGTATTTATTCATTGAGTTGAGCCTCCTCTAATAAGTGTCAACCTCATTCTAGCACAGCCCACTATGAGATAAAATCAAATAAATTCTAAAAATAATTGGCAAGAAGGATTGACTTTCAAGTCTTAGATGGGTTACAATAATTGACGGTATTGTTTGCCCCACTATAGAGCCCCGGAAACTCAATAGTAACGTCAAACAAAACATTTATATTGGAGGAAAACATCGTGCGTCAAACATATATGGCTAAGAAAAACGAAGTTGAACGCAATTGGGTAGTACTTGATGCGACTGATATTCCATTAGGTCGTCTGTCTACAGCAGTTGCTACTATCTTACGTGGCAAAAATAAACCTACTTACACTCCTCACGTTGATACTGGGGATTTCGTCATTGTTATCAATGCTGAAAAAGTTGCCTTAACTGGTAACAAGGCTTCAGATAAGATGTATCACCGTCACTCTGGTTACATGGGTGGATTGAAATCTACTTCAGCTGGTGACATGCGTCGTAACAAGCCTGAGCGCTTAATTGAACTATCTGTTAAGGGAATGCTTCCTGACAACCGTCTAGGACGTAAACAATTCACTAAGCTATTTGTTTATGCTGGTCCTGACCACAAACACGAAGCACAACAACCCGTTGAAGTTGACATTCAAACATTAATTTAAGGAGGGAGAACTAAATGGCTAAAGTACAATATTTAGGAACAGGTCGTCGTAAGAACGCTTCAGCTCGTGTACGTCTAGTGCCTGGAACTGGTGAATTCACTATTAACAACAAATCTTTAGATGAATACATCCCATTCCCTCACTTACACGAAGTTATCAAGCAACCATTTGCGGTTACTGAAACTTTAGGAGCATATGATATCCTTGTAAACGTACACGGTGGTGGCGTTTCTGGTCAAGCGGGTGCTATCCGTCACGGAATCGCTCGTGCTCTACTAGAAGTAGATCCAGACTTCCGTCCAGCCCTTAAACGTGCAGGTCTACTTACTCGTGACCCACGTATGGTTGAACGTAAGAAAGCTGGTCTTAAAGGTGCCCGTAAGGCTCCACAATTCTCAAAACGTTAATTATTATTTTACGTTCAAGCTCTCCTATTGGAGGGCTTTTTATTATGATGAATTGCAATAATTATTGCGACAAAAAATCATTCTAACTGAACAAGTTCGTGCATGAATACCTCAAAGGGCGTCTTAAAATTTAAACACTTTCTAGGTCGATTGTTTATCAACCATAGCGCATTGAAAAGTTCATCTTCCGTAATTTTAGCTAGATCTGTGCGTTTAGGAAAGAATTCTCTCAGTAATCCGTTGGCGTTCTCGTTAGTCCCTCTCTGCCAAGCACTATAAGCATCCGCAAAGTAAAAAGCGATCTCTTGTTGTTCGATGTCAGAATAACAAGCAAATTCTTTCCCACGGTCAGAGGTG
>NZ_JADD01000013.1 GCF_000518205.1 Hutsoniella sourekii ATCC 700629
TCATGAATGTTGAAATGAATAGCTACATCCTGATAAGAAGCGCCGGTCTCCTGCTTAAATCTTAATACATTCAGTTTAAAATTCAATGGATAGTGTTTGTTTGACTTCCTTTTCTTAAGCCCTGACGGGCCTTCCTCTCGAAACTGAGCTACCCATTTTTTGACTAAGGAAGAACTGGAAACGTCATATTTTTTGGTCAGTGACTCGTACCCTAACCGACCTTTTAAGTACTCTTGTACAATTTGTAATTTAAATTCGTAAGAATATTTTTTGGACATAAAATAACCCCCAAAAGTTAGATTTTTAACTCTAACTTTTGGGGGTCAGTACAGTACAGGTTAGCTATAGGCTTTTTTGTTTAACAAAATTTTGACTTTTCTACACAAATAATCTATTCTTAGTTCTATGTAGAAGACACCGTAAAGAATATATCCATAAGACTTTAGTCGAGGCTAGTTACCGGCTAACTCAGGAGGATATTTTCTTTTAATTAGTTAATATCTGACTAATAGATAAAGAAAGGAAGTTAACCGTGGATAATCGCAACGAATGGAATGGGTTGCTGCGAATTTTAGCGGTCATTCTGGGATCTATAGTTTCCCTGGGATGTATTTATATATCTTTTTACCTAAAGTTTTTAGGAGATATTCCCTACCGAAATTTTTCTGCTTTCGAAAATAGTTATCCATTTATTATTATTGGATTTATTGTGATCAATCTCTTGTTTGGTACCTATATTTTCTACAACAAGAGTAAAACAGACCTTTTTTATTTCACCATGTTAAGTCAGCTGTTTTTAAGTTTTTATATGATGGCCATGACTTATGCAGGTTCTTGGCTCACTTTTCCTAGATCTGTCTTACTGGTAAACTTTTTTGTTAGTAGCATTGTGATGTTTCTCTTTAATCTACTGATTTACAAGCTTTATCAGCGATTAAGAGGTCAAAAAAAAGTCTTAGTGGTAGGGGAGAGTGATCGCGCCTTAGAAGCCGTTCGTAACTTTGACTCTATGTCCAACCGTCGACATCAGGTGACCCATGTGGTTCTATCTAATTATTTAGTAAATATTCGTAAATTAATTGATCAGGTTGATATTGTTTATATCACGGGCAATATTGCCGATGAAGAAGAAAGATTAGCTATTTATGAATTTTTAATGAAGGCCAATAAGAAGCTGTTCTTAAGTACCAATTTTGAAAATCTGATGATGGTAAACCCCAATATTATGAACTTTGAAGACGAAAGTATCATTGAAGTTTCTGGCTTTAAGATTTCTGCAGAAGAAGCAGTAGTTAAACGCTTGATTGACTTAGCAGTCGCTTTAGTTTTATTAGTGGTGACAGCCCCAATTATGCTAGTAACAGCTATTTTGATTAAAGTAGACTCACCTGGACCTATTTTCTACCGCCAAGAGCGGATTACCAAAGACCAACAGACTTTTGACATTCTCAAGTTTCGCTCCATGAGTGAATCAGCTGAAGCAGAGTCAGGCCCGGTGCTAGCAAAATCTAATGACAGTCGCATTACTCGCGTAGGTAAATTTATTCGAAGTACGCGTATTGATGAATTACCACAACTGATTAATGTATTAAAAGGAGATATGTCGCTAGTGGGACCAAGACCTGAGCGACCTTATTTTGTCGACCGTTATGCCAAAGAGAACCCCTACTATCTCTTGCGCCATAATGTGCGGGCAGGTATTACAGGATATGCTCAAGTCTATGGTAAGTACACAACTGACTTTAATAGTAAATTAAACTTTGATTTACTTTATATTAAGACCTATTCCTTAGCCTTTGATTTCAAATTACTGTTTCAAACATTGAAAATTTTATTTGATAAGGTGAGTTCCAGAGGTTTGGACGAGGAAAATAAACGTAAGTCGGATTGGAGCGATTTTGACAATCAAATTCGTGTAATCAAATAAGATGATTTGAATAACTGACACCCTTCGGGGTGTCTTTTTTGATGATTATTGATTGCTAAGAATGTCTTATTTATGGTACTCTTAGGGCAAAGGAGGAGATTCTATCATGAAATTTGCTAAATGGTTACTTAGTCTGAGTTCACTAGGACTTGTGTTTGCTCCATTAAATAATGTCGTAAAGGCTGAAGCAATTGATTCAAAAACAATCTTAAAAGAATTACAAGAAGCCAATCAAGATGTTAATTCCTTAGCTGGACATGGTGAAGTGAGTATTTCCGTTGGAGATGATACCAATAAATTAGTGGATGGTAAGGCAAACGGTGACATTAAGATCCAAATGGAACCTTTCGCACTACAAGCTAATATTCAAGCAGATGGAGTCTTGGAAGATTTTGTCGCTGAGGATGAAGCAGAAGAAGAAAGTGAGCCAATGCCACTTAATTTCTCCGGTTCTGTGACAATTCTAGACAATATCATTTACTTCTATGATGGATCTGCATGGACGGTTCAGGATATTTCCGATGAAATCGGTGAATTTGAAACCGCATATGAACAATCAAAACAGGAGGCAGAAACAAATACGGAATTAATTGATCAATTGAATGCTGAACTAAGTGAGGTTACTGAGACTGATACAGAATATATTGTCAGCATTAAATCCGATCTTGATGTCGATACCTTGTATGATCAATTAAACGAAACCTTTGATTTCGATAAAATCATTCAAGAATCAATCGATCAAGCCCGCCAAGTCCAAGAAGAAGCTTTGACAGCTGAGGATGAGGCTCAAATTAAAGAAGTTCAAGAAAAAGCGATCAAAGCAGGTTTAGCTGGTATTCAAGAAAGTGAAGCCCGCTATGATAAAGAAAGCAAGATGCTAAAAGAAATGACACTTAAGTTTGCTCTAAGTCCAGAACAGATTGCTGAAGTTGTTGGCACGGACCTTGAGGAGGTAGGGGGTATTTCTGTTAATGTAGAGTACCACTTAGTTATCGATGAGTATGGACAAGATGTCGACATTCAAGTTCCTGCCGATGCTCCAACCTTTGATCAAGCTGAGGAAGAAGTGACCGATACTGAGTCTACTAGCTCTGAAGAAAGTGCTAGCTCTCAAGCGGCTTAAATTGTTTCAACACTCATAAGCAATCAAAATTCAAGGATATTCTCTCTTTTTCAAAGAGGGAATGTCCTTTTTTTTTGTGCAAAATTTTGATAATTGGAATGAATTAGGGTTAAATAAGCGAGTAAATAAGTCATAGAGCGCTTTTTATGGTACAATATCTCTAATAAATCCCAAGTAGATAGGATGGATGACCATGTACAATTATGAAGATGACAGCCTCATGCTTCACACAGACTTATACCAGATCAATATGCTGGAGACTTATTGGCGAGCTGGCATTGACCAAAGACCCGCTGTTTTCGAAGCTTATTTCCGTAGTTTACCTTTTGAAAATGGCTATGCCATCTTTGCTGGCTTGGAACGAATTGTCAATTATACCAATGGGTTGAAGTTTTCCCAAGAGGATTTGGATTATCTTCGTGAATTGGGGAACTATCAGGAAGATTTTCTGACTTATTTAAGCGAAATTGATTTCAAGTTGACCATTCGCTCGATGAGAGAAGGCGAGCTTTGCTTTGCTAATGAGCCTCTGATCCAGGTCGAAGGCCCGCTAGGTCAGTGTCAATTAGTTGAGACTGCGATTTTGAATATTATCAACTATCAAACACTTATTGCCACTAAGGCGGCCCGGATTCGCTCTGTAGTGGGCGAAGGCGATACTATAGCTGAATTCGGAGCTCGCAGAGCTCAAGAAATGGATGCGGCCTTGTGGGGAGCAAGAGCTGCTTATATTGGTGGCTTTGATTCGACAAGTAATGTACGAGCAGGTAAATTATTTGGTGTTCCAGTTTCTGGTACCCACGCCCATTCACTTGTTCAAGCTTACCGAGATGAATATGAGGCTTTTAAGGCTTATGCTTCAACGCATAAAGATGTTATCTTCTTGGTCGACACTTATGATACCTTACGTTCAGGTGTGCCAACAGCTATTCGAGTGGCTAAGGAAATGGGCGATAAGATTAACTTTATTGGGGTTAGAATTGATTCTGGGGATATTACTTATCAATCCAAACGTATCCGTGAACAATTAGATGATGCTGGATTCCCGGATGCCCGGATTGTAGCGTCTAATGACCTAGACGAGAAGACGATCTTAAACTTAAGAATGCAGGGGGCCAAGGTTAATGATTGGGGGATTGGAACAAAACTGATCACAGCTTTTGACCAACCAGCTCTAGGGGCAGTTTATAAATTAGTGAGTATCGATAATGGCTCTGGTCAACTTGTGCCGACAATGAAATTGTCTAGCAACGCTTCTAAAATGACAACGCCAGGTGTTAAACAGGTCTGGCGCATTAATCGTAATGAGGATGGAAAGTCAGAAGGCGATTATGTAGCCTTTAATTATGAACGACCTGATCAATTAGATGAGCTCTTTATGTTTCATCCGGTCCATACTTATATCAATAAAACCGTCAAAGACTTTACAGCCCGTCCGCTTCTTCATGATATTTTTAAAGCTGGTAAGCAAGTTTATAAATTACCTAATATCAACGAAATCCGGGAATATGCCAAAGAGAATTATATGGGACTTTGGGATGAATATCGTCGCATCCTAAATCCAGAACAGTATCCAGTAGACTTGTCTCAGGACTTGTATGATACTAAAATGGAAAGTATAGCAGAGATTCGTGATTCAGTGGATGAAATGGTTGCCCGAATCGAAGAGGAGAATTAAAGATGCGTTCATTACAAGCTGAAATCATTCAGGCCTTAGCTGTTCAACCCGAAATTGATCCGGCTTATCAGGTAAGATGGTCGGTTAACTTTCTAAAAGAATATTTATTAAAGCATGCGGGGCTCTTCACTTATGTTCTAGGAATTAGTGGTGGGCAGGATTCCACATTGGTAGGAAGACTGGCTCAGATTGCTGTCGAAGAGCTACGTCAGGAAACAAAGGATAACCGTTATCAATTTATAGCCGTTCGATTGCCATACGGTACTCAAGCAGATGAGGCGGATGCTCAAGCGGCTCTAGATTTTATCCAACCTGACCAACGAATGGTGGTGGATATTAAACCTGCTACTGATGCCATGGTGAATTCCTTAGTTCATAATGATTTAACAATTAGTGATTATAATAAGGGTAACATTAAAGCAAGACAGCGAATGATTGCCCAATATGCGATTGCAGGTCAGGTTAGTGGAGCGGTATTAGGTACAGATCACGCAGCTGAAAGTGTAACTGGTTTTTATACCAAGTTTGGAGATGGTGCTTGTGATGTTGCACCGATTTGGCGCTTGAATAAAAGACAGGGTCGCCAATTATTAGAGTATTTACAAGCTCCCGAAGCTTTATATCTCAAAGTTCCTACTGCCGACTTGGAAGAAGACCGTCCAATGCTTTCGGATGAAGTTGCGCTTGGCGTGAGTTATGAAGCTATTGATGACTACCTAGAAGGACGCGTCGTCACTGATCAAGAAGCTGAAGTAATTGAATCTTGGTATTTAAAAACTCAGCACAAACGCCATCTGCCTATCACTATTTATGATCAATTTTGGCGCTAATCATCAAGCTAGTCTGGATCCCATTTGGGAAGACTAGCTTTTTTATTTTCTAAGTCTAGTTGAGTGAGAACTTGTAATAGAGGAAGTGGTATGAAAGTGAAAACAGCGATAATAATTGATAGTTCTGCTGGGATCTCGGAATTAAATGCTCATCCAGACGTCTATCAGGTTGATTTATCAATCATTAAATTCAATGATGAAGTATTAGATGATCTTTACAATGAAAGTGAAATTGAGAAATTTTATCAATTTTTGAGTCAGGAGAAAGAATTACCGACTACCTCTCAACCAGCTCCAGCTGAATTTCTTCAAATACTAGACGAAATGAAGCGTATAGGATACGACCAGGTGATCGGGCTCTTTTTAGCTGACGCCTTGAGTGGGACCGCGCAAACCTGTCGCATACTCTTAGAAAGCTATCAAGAAGACTTTGAAAGCTTAGTGATCGATACAGCCGGGGCTTCCTTAAAAATACAATACATGGTTGACCAGACTTTAAAGGCTGTGGAACAAGGTTTCAATCTAGAAGAGATTCAAGCAATTCTAGTCAGAATTGCTCAGGAAGCAAACATCTATTTAATGGTAGATAGCCTGGATAATTTAGCCAAGGGAGGGCGAATTGGAGCAGCTTCTGCGCTCATCGGAACAGCCTTGAGTATTAAGCCTATCCTGAGGATTGGATCGGAGGGCTCGATAGAATTATTTGATAAGGTTCGTACTAAAAAGAAAGCCTTAAATCGGATGATTGATCAAGTATTGCTTGAAGCCAAGAAATATGGATCTGATTTTGATATAGGGATTGCTCATACAGGAGCAGAAAAAGAGGTTGAATACGTTTGCAATGCTATCCAAGAGCAATTAGCTAGCCCAGTTTCTTTTAAGATAGCCTGGCTAACACCGGTGATAGGTATTCATACAGGAACTGGTGCCTTAGGAATGATGGTCTTACCTCATCGTCCGGAAGAGATGTAACATCCTGTTTCAATAAAAAGCATCAGCTGATGAACGGACCCCCTAATATTGGATTTTATTGGTCCAACATTAGGGGGTCCGTTCATTTTTATTATTTATTGATAGGAAGATTAATTGTCTTTTTGCCAAGATGTTCAAAATCAACTTGGCCACTAAAACGCTCAGTTAGAGCATCTAGGAGTTGATTTGTTTCTTCTTCATGGCTTGCTAATTGATAGGTGACCTGGTCTGTATATTGGGTGTCCAGGACTGTGATTTTGAGGGTCGTTGTTTCCAAAAAATATTGAAACAAATCAATTTGAGAATAGTCCAGCTGGATTTCAAGAAGGTCTTGAGTAATATTTTGAATAATGATAGCTTTTTTTAAGGCTTCAGAAACCGCACTACTATAAGCTCGTATCAGCCCACCTGCGCCAAGTTTAACGCCGCCGAAATAACGGACAACAACGGCCATAATGAAGGTGAGGTCATTTTGTTTTAAAACTTCGAGCATTGGAACACCAGCCGTACCACTTGGTTCGCCATCATCATGGGCTCTTTGGACAGAAGCATCTTCTTCTAGAATAAAAGCTTGGCAATGATGAGTGGCTTTATAGTGTTCTTTACGTATTTGCTTAAGGTGTTGCTGGAACTCCTCTTCAGAATGAATGGGGATTAAGTAGGTAATGAAGCGAGATTTTTTGATTTCGATTTCATCCATAAGAGGTTCTTTAATACTGTAATAATTTGCAGACATTGAATTCATCCTTTGTTTTCTATTTACTGGGGGTAATCTGCCTCATTATAACATGATGAATTCTGTATAAACAAGTCACACACTGGTCATAAAAAAACGCAAGCCCGAAGGCTTGCGCTCATCATTTCAAATTAGAAGATTTCCTTGTCACTACCGAATGTTTCACCCAAAGCTTGTTGGGCTAATACGTTCAAGAAGTTCCATGGACGATCATATTCTGGTTGGAAGAAGAAGTCAGCAAGGGCTAAATCTTCTAGTGTCCAGCCAGCAGAAATAGCGACAGATAACGCATTGATGGCAACCATGACATCTTTTTCAGACATCAATTGAGCTCCTAAGATTCGATGGCTATCTTTTTCGTAGTGAACTTTCATATGGATGGTTGTATCGTCTCCGATAAATTTAGGTAAGATTAATTCCTCATGGTACTTACTTTCAACATCCAAGTCGATGCCACGTTCAACATCAATATCTTTGATTCCGGTACAAGCAAAGTGGTAGTCAAATAGGCTGAGACCTGAAGTACCTGAAACCGCAGGCATGGTGAATTTATTTTCGCCAGCAGCAATGTTTTTAGCAGCAATAACACCTTGACGGCGAGCATTTGAAGCTAAGGCGATCGCACGGGCGTCTCCAGTTGGGGCAAATGGGATATGAGTGGCGTCGCCAGCTACATAAATATCCTCAACACCTTCTGCCTGCATGTGTTCGTCAACAGCTACAAAACCGCGATCATTGACAGTTAGAGTATCTTTCAACCAAGCGGTATTAGGACGAACCCCTACAGCCATGACGACAGTATCTGCTTCATATTCACCCTTGTCTGTTACGACCTTGGCTACTTTACCATCTTCAGCAACAATTTCCTGAACTTTTTCTCCACCTTGGAAGGTCATGCCTTTTTCTTTAGCATTTTCTTGCAAGATGTCTGTGAATTCCTTGTCCAAGTAGGTTGGTAAGATAGTGTCTAAGGAGTCAATAACAGTGGTTTCAATGCCTTTTTTAACAAAAGCTTCAGCCACTTCAATACCGATATATCCCCCACCGACAACAACCGCTTTTTTAGCAGAATCCATCCGTGTTTTGACTTTATCAGCCCACTCACGACCACGTAAGTAGTAAACATGTTCACTATCAATACCAGGAATTGGGATTTCAACTGGAACTGCACCAGGACTTAGGAAAAGCTTGTCATAAGAAGCTTCCTCTTCACCTTCTTGAGTTTTAACAGTAATTTTCTTGGCTTCTGGATCTAGGGCGATGACATCACTGTTCATATGGACATGGACACCCTGAGCCTTATACGAATCTTCATTAGCATAGTGCAAACTGTCTAATGATGGAGAGATTCCCTCTAAGTAACTTTGAATACCACATGATAGGAATGAAGCGGTAGAGCCCCGTTCGTATAGATGGATTTCTACATCCGGAACTTCCTTAAGTAAAGTCTGGACAGCTTCATAACCCGCATGAGAGGTACCAACAACGATTACTTTCATTTACAATTCCTCCTAATAGTTTATTGGTAATTTAAATGTAAACGTTATACTAGGGGAATTCAAATAATTTGCTCAGATTGTAATCGTTTCATCCTAACACTGACTATGATAGAATAACGATACATGATAAGGAGTGGAATAAGATGAAAAGAGCAATGATCATTGTTAATCCAAGTTCTGGTCAAGAAGAAGCGGTAGACTACGCTCATCAATTAGAGAAAGTTTTACAAGAGCAGTTTGACCATGTTTCTATAGAAGAAACACAAGCAGAAGGTGATGCTACTGCATTAGCTAAGGAGGCTTGCGATAAAGAATATGCGGCCATTTATTTACTGGGTGGCGATGGAACTATCAATGAGGGGATTACTGGCCTAGCTGATCAGTCTTATCGACCAGCGATTGGCTTATTGCCTTTAGGGACCAAAAATAACTTTGCACGCATGCTAGACTATCCAATGGATGTTGATCAAGCGATCGATGCCCTCCGTCAACCGGTTATTCAAGAGATTGATTTGGGAACGGTAGGTAATCAATATTTTATCAGCTCGGTATCAATTGGAGCTTTACCGGAATCTGTTCAAGAGGTTGATTCAGATATGAAGACCAAGTGGGGGCCATTAGCTTATGCTATTAAGGGGCTTCAATCTTTGGGTCAAGACCAAGCGCCAACCTACCGCTTAGAAGTAGATGGGGTGGTACAGGAAGAAGCTTATGAACTGATTGTTATCGGGTTAGGCAACTCGATTTACGGCTTGGAATCATTCTTTTCGGAATCTAGTCTAGGCGACGGTTACTTACAGATGTTAGCAGTCAAGGAATCTTCTGCACTGGAGTCGCTATCGATGATTCCTGAATTCTTCAAGGAAAAGAAATCGGACAATCCGCAAATGACCTACTTGCAATTCAAGGAGGCGACTATTTCTATTGATGATAGCCAGGAGCACTACTTAACCGTCGATGGTGATCAAGGACCAGCTCTTCCTTGTCGCATTAGTATCGTGCATGATCATTTGAAAATGATTAAACCCCAAAAAGAGGCGATCTAGGTCTTGACCGGCCCAGACTCACCTATTCAATATACTTATAGAGCAAGGATGACTAGCCTAGACATGGCTAGTCTTTTTTTGCATTAAAATAATGTAAATTTAAAAATTATGTGTATTTATATAGTAGGGGGGTGAAAGGAGAAAAATAATGCACACACAAGCAGATAAAATGGTACTAGCGGGTAGATTGCTAACTGATCATGAATTTCATCAGGCCGGTGGTCAGCTTACCCAGTTGGAGCAAGTGATTCAACTACCCGCTATCCAGGGAGAAGTAGGTTCCTTCATTTGTCAACGTTGTAGTAATCAGAATCAGGCATTGTTTGCTAAGATTCCTTCCAGTTCTTTGTTCAATTTAGAAGAGAAAGTCTACTGCACCGCTTGCTTACAGATGGGGAGGTCCTGCCAGGGAGACTGTCTGTATTATCATCCATCTGTGAATCAACTAACACCATCTACGGATTCCTCTTATTTAACTTGGCAGGGCCAGTTATCCCCGGAGCAAAGTCGTGCGTCTCAAGAAGTGATCGCAAGCTTAGAAGAGCTAGATAAGCCTCATATGATTTATGCGGTAACAGGGGCAGGTAAGACCGAGATACTATTTCAACCTATCGATCATGTCCTACAGGCCGGTGGTAGAGTAGCCGTTGTTTCTCCTCGAGTGGATGTATGTCGCGAACTAGCCCCTCGATTAAAGGAGGCCTTTAATAGTGTAGACCAAGTTCTTCTATATGGTGGCGGTGATCAGTACCGCTGGACCCCTTTAGTGATAGCTACTACCCATCAGATGTTACGGTTTCAGGAGGCCTTTGATCTATTAATTGTCGATGAAGTGGATGCCTTCCCCTATGTGGGGGATCCAACCTTACATTATGCTGTCAAACGGGCGATTAAGTCGACAGGCAAGTTAGTCTACCTCACTGCAACGCCTGACGACCACTTAAATCAATTAGTCCAGTCTAACCAGGTAAGCCAATCCATCCTTCCAGCACGTTATCATGGCCATCCCTTGCCAATTCCCGAATTCGTTTGGATCGGCGATTGGAGACAAGCTATCCAAAAGCGCAATCGTCGCTCAATCTTTTGGCAATCTGTGACACAGTTTACAGCTCAAGATGGGGTTGTTTTAATCTTTGTCCCCCATATTCAGTTGGCTGAAGACTTATTTAGCTGGCTGAAGGAAGAATGTCCTCATTTAAGCTATGCTTGTGTCCATTCTAAAGATCCTAAGCGCAAAGAAAAGGTTCAGGCCGTTCGAGATGGAGATTTGACAGGGTTGATTACTACCACTATTTTGGAAAGAGGGGTTACTTTTACTAATTGTCATGTATTCATAGTTGGGAGTGAGGATCGGTTATTTACTCGCTCTTCACTTGTTCAAATGAGTGGTAGAGTGGGACGGAAATGGGATTATCCTAAGGGCCAATTGATCTATGGTCATTATGGCCTTACCCGAGCTATGAAGGAGGCGAGAGAAGAAATACAAACGATGAATCAACGAGCTCGCCAGAAAGGATTGATTAAGGATGAGTAGGGCTATGACAGATTTTTGCTTGGATTGTCAAAAAGATCTGAATCATGATTTAACATTTAGCCAAGTATTGAGTCTAGCTCCCTTGGAGTTTCCCGTCTTGTGTTCTGATTGTCGTTCAAGCTATAGACGGTTTGTGAGTCAATCACCAGCTTGTGATGGTTGTCAGCGAAGTCTAGATCCAAAAGCAGAAGAATTATACCGTCAAGTTTATCATTGGGATGATAGTGACTATTGCTATGATTGCTATCGTTGGAGAAGAAGTCATACAAAGGAACTCCTTAAGCATTATCCGATTTATCACTATAACCAAGCTCTCAGGGAGTGGATCTATCGATACAAATACCAAGATGATGTTCGTTTGGCTTGGATTTTTAAAGAGGAGTTGAAAACAATTTATCCTACTTACTCCGATTTTCAATGGTTGGTACTTCCCTCATCTCCTCGTAGTCTCAAGGAGCGCTATTTTCATCCTGTGAGTTTATTACTAGATACAGCAGGTATTCCTCACCAATGTTGCTTTAACTACGTTGGAGATAATCAAAGACAGGCCCAAAAAAATCGTCAGGAACGATTACAACTGAAACAACCTTTTGAAATTGCTTCGGATTTCAAGTTTGTGGATAAGAAGTATTTAATCTTTGATGATATCTATACTACTGGTGCGACGATATTAGCGTCCAAGAGCTTGTTGAAGGAATGCTTGGACTTAAAGGGTGGAGGAGAGATCATAAGTCTAAGCTTAGCTAGAGATGATTTAGATGAGAAATAATTAAGAAGATTTATGAAAATAATCTGTTTGCGTTTTCATTTTTGAGTGATTATGCTATAATACAGTTAAGTAGTAGACAACTACTTCTACTAATGTGATTGACTGGCTTTGAGGCTTTCATCGCTAGTCAGTGCTAGATGATGAAGTCAACAAGATTTATCTACTGAAGTTGGTCCTGACCATTAGAATATAAGTGGGAAGAGGGATTTAGAATGTTTAATTATAATGTACGTGGAGAAAACATTGAGGTTACTCAAGCGATTCGCGATTATGCAGAAAAGAAAGTGGCTAAATTAGAAAAATATTTTGATGAGTCACCGGATGCTACTGCTTACGTCAACCTTAAGGTTTATCCTGACAAAACATCTAAAGCAGAAGTGACAATTCCCTTGTCATTTTTAGTCTTGCGTGCAGAAGAAACAACAGATGATCTATACAAGAGTATTGATTTCGTTGTTGATAAGTTAGAGCGTCAAGTGCGCAAATATAAAACAAAAATTAACCGTAAATCCAGAGAAAAAGGAGTGGAAGGTTTTGTGACTTCCCTAGAAGATCACTCTGGTGATGAGGAAGAGCCACAGCTAGAAATTGTGCGTTCTAAACGAATTGATCTTAAACCAATGGACAGTGAAGAAGCAGTACTTCAAATGAACATGCTAGGCCACGACTTCTTTATCTATACTGATGGAGAAACAAATGATATTAACATTGTTTACCGTCGTAACGATGGTCGCTACGGTTTAATTGAAACAGCTTCACTGAATTAATCAATTAATCCACAAAATTCCACTAGAAATAGTGGAATTTTTTTTTGAAATCAAGTAAGCTAGATAATGATTTAAACTAAAGCTAAACCATGATACACTATAGAAGTGTACCTCTTATATGATAGATATTTAGACAATGAAACAAATCGAGTATTTGTTGTTGATTTAAAGGAGTAATTGAATGGCAAATTTTCTCAAAAATCTTATTGAAAATGATAAAGCAGAACTTAAACGTACCGGGAAGATTGCAGATAAGATAATGGCTTTAGAGCCAACTTATCGGGCAATGTCGGATGAACAATTACGGGCGATGACAACGGAATTTAAGGCTAAGTTAGACCAAGGTGCTAGCTTGGACGATATCTTAATCGATGCCTTTGCGGTGGTCCGTGAAGCAGCCTACCGAGTATTGGGACTGCTCCCCTATAAGGTTCAGATCCAAGGGGGTATTATCCTTCACGGAGGCAATATTGCTGAGATGAAGACTGGTGAAGGGAAGACTTTGACGGCTACTATGCCCGTTTATTTGAATGCCCTAGCTGGACGTGGTGTTCACGTTGTAACCGTCAATGATTATTTGGCGACGCGAGACTCCCAAGAGATGGGGGAAGTGTATCGTTTCCTTGGATTAACCGTCGGTTTAAACTTGAACTCTTTAAACGCTCAAGAAAAACGTGAGGCTTACAACGCAGATATTACTTATAGTACCAATAATGAATTAGGATTCGACTATCTGCGCGATAACATGGTGGTTTACAAGCACCAAATGGTTCAGCGCGACCTTTATTTTGCGGTGGTTGATGAGACGGATTCAATTTTAATTGATGAAGCTAGAACCCCTTTAATTATTTCGGGACAAGCAGGAAAGTCAACAGCCTTATATACGCGAGCTGATTATTTTGTTAAAGGCTTAAAAGAAGATGAAGACTATACCATCGATGTCACTTCTAAGACCATTGCTTTAACAGACGAAGGAACGGATAAGGCAGAGCGTGTATTCCGCTTAAATAACTTATATGATATTGAAAATTCTGCCCTCGTTCATCACTTGGACCAAGCTTTGCGAGCTAACTACATTATGCTTCGTGATATTGATTATGTGGTTGATGAAGGTAAAGTGAAGATTGTCGATGGCTTTACGGGTCGGATTATGGATGGACGTCGTTATTCAGACGGTTTGCACCAAGCGATTGAAGCAAAAGAGAATGTAGAAATCGAAGATGAGTCTAAGACCATGGCTTCCATTACGTTCCAAAACTATTTCCGTATGTATGATAAATTATCAGGAATGACAGGGACCGCTAAGACGGAAGAAGAAGAATTCCGAGAAATCTATAATATGAACGTTGTGCAAATTCCAACCAACCGTCCAGTTCAACGGATAGATGCGGCCGATTTATTGTATCCGAATTTGAAATCTAAATTTAGAGCGGTTGTTGAAGAGATCAAACGCCGCCATGCAACAGGTCAACCGATCTTGGTAGGTACCGTAGCTGTGGAGACGTCAGAATACTTATCTCATCTCTTAACTCAAGAAGGAATTCCGCACGAAGTGTTGAATGCTAAGAATCACTTCAAGGAAGCTGAAATTATCCTACAGGCTGGCCAACGTGGAGCTGTTACAATTGCGACTAACATGGCTGGACGGGGAACCGATATTAAGCTTGGTTATGGTGTCGAAGAGCTAGGTGGTCTCTGCGTTATTGGAACCGAACGCCATGAGTCTCGTCGGATTGATGACCAATTGCGTGGACGATCCGGTCGTCAGGGTGACCCAGGTGCTTCTCAATTCTACCTATCCTTGGAAGATGACTTGATGCGTCGATTCGGATCGGATCGGATTCAAGCGGTCTGGGAACGCCTAAACGCGGACGATGACGATGGTGAAGATATGGCTATCCAGAGCCGGATGCTAACCCGCCAAGTAGAATCTGCCCAAAAACGGGTGGAAGGTAATAACTACGATACACGTAAAAACGTCTTGGAATACGACGAGGTTATGCGTGAACAACGGGAAGTTATTTATGGTCAACGTCAAAAGGTAATCAATACCCAAGAAAGTTTAACACCTTATGTAGAAGCTATGATCTACCGGACAATCGACCGTCAGGTAGAAATCTTTACTGAAGGTGATAAGAAGGATTGGAATCTGGAAGGATTATTAGAGTTTGTTCATTCTGTATTATTACCAGAGGATGCCATCCAATTATCCGATCTCAAGGGTAAATCAGCTAAAGAACTCAAGCAAAACCTTTACGATCGTGCCATTGCTCTATATCGGGAGAAGATAGGGCAGCTAAATGGTCCGGAACAAGTGCTAGAATTTGAAAAAGTGATCATCTTACGAGTTGTTGATACCAAATGGACAGACCACATCGATATGATGGACCACCTTCGTCAAGGAGTTGGCTTGCGTGCCTATGCTCAAACGAACCCATTGACAGAGTATCAAACAGAAGGTTATGAGCGCTTTAAAGAGATGACAGCGGCTATTGAATATGATGTCACACGTTTTCTAATGAAGGCACAAGTGCGTCAAAATGTTCAACGTGAACAAGTCAACCACCCTACGCGTGTCAGCTAACAAATAAACGAAACAGTAGCAACCGAATGATTAATCGCTTATTGAGCTGCAGATTAATTGTTCGGTTGTCTTCTTAATTAGGAGGAAATTATGGAACTATATGAGATAAAAAATCGCTTAGATTATTTTGAACAACAAATTGATAGCTTTAGGGGGTCTCTTTGACTTAGAAGGGCTGGAAGCAGATATTGCAGACTATGACCATCAGATGAGCCAGCCTGGATTTTGGGATGATAATGAAGCAGCTCAAGTAGTCATTAAAAAATCAAATGAGGCTAAGCAAGCTTACGATTCACTGAATAACTTAATCACACAAGTTGAGGAACTAGCGATGGCCGTAGAATTGTATGAACTCAGTCAAGACCCCGAATTATTAGCGGAAGCGGAATCTTTAACTAGTCAGGTCGAAGAATTGATTAATAACTACGCCTTAGAAATGTTGTTATCCGGTGAGCATGATGAATCAGATGCTATCTTGGAAATCCACCCTGGTGCTGGAGGAACGGAGTCTCAAGATTGGGGAAGCATTTTACTTAGAATGTACCAACGCTGGGCAGATCATAAGGGCTATCAAGTGGCAGTTATCGACTATCAAGCGGGTGAAGAAGCAGGAATTAAGAGCGTGACTTTAGAAATTAGGGGACGTAATGCCTATGGTTACCTCAAATCAGAAAAAGGAGTCCACCGTCTGGTTAGAATATCCCCTTTTGACTCTAATAGTCGCCGCCACACTTCCTTTGCTTCAGTGGAAGTGGTTCCAGTCTTAGATGATACGATTGAAGTCGTCATCAATGATGATGATTTGCGGATTGACACTTACCGTGCTAGTGGAGCAGGAGGACAGCATGTTAACAAGACAGATTCAGCTGTCCGTATTACCCACTTGCCGACCGGAATTGTAACCCAAAGTCAATCCCAGCGTTCTCAATTACAGAACCGGGAGCAGGCGATGGCTTTACTAAAAGCAAAGCTTTATCAAAAGCAAGAAGAAGATAAGCAAGCAGAATTAGACCAAATCAAAGGTAATCAAAAAGAAATTGCCTGGGGATCTCAGATTCGCTCCTATGTCTTCCACCCCTATTCTATGGTGAAGGATCATCGGACGAATTATGAGGTAGGTAATGCGGATGCGGTTGTTGATGGCGAATTGGACGGTTTTATCGATGCCTATTTGAAGTGGGCGATGAACTTGAATGAGGAGGGATAAGGCGATGATTCAATTTACGAATGTAAGTAAACAGTATGACAATGGAGTGATTGCCCTATCAAATATTAACCTAAGGATAGAGCAAGGTGAATTTGTCTACATTGTAGGTCCTAGTGGTTCAGGTAAGTCCAGTTTGATGAAATTGATCTACCGTGAAGAGCACGCCAGTCAGGGGACAATTCAGGTAGGTAAATTTAAAGTCACCAAGATCAAGGAGCGAGATATCGCTAATTTAAGAAGATCTTTAGGGGTTATTTTCCAAGATTTCAAATTATTGCCCCGACTTACTGTTTTTGAAAATATTGCCTATGCCATGGAAGTCACTGGCGCTAGCAGTAAACAAATCAAAAAGCGGGTCCATGAAGTGTTGGATCTAGTTGGACTGAGACATAAATTTCAAGATTATCCTGACAATTTATCGGGTGGAGAACAACAACGAGTTGCCATCGCTCGGGCACTGGTTAATCATCCAAGCATTCTAGTAGCGGACGAGCCCACTGGTAACTTGGACCCTGAAAATGCCTTGGAAATCTTCCGTCTACTTGAGCGGATCAATCAAAGTGGAACGACTGTTGTTTTGGGTACTCACAATGATCAATTAGTGGATTCGATGCGTCACCGAATTATTCGTTTGGATCATGGGCGCATTGTCAATGATGAGTATAAGGGGGATTATCATGCGGGTCTTTAGAAGTTGGGGACGTCATTTGCGTGATGGCTTCCGAAATTTATTTCGTAACGGTTGGATGACGACGGCAACTATTATAACGATGACGATGACGCTGTTTGTTATCGGAGGGTTGGCCGTTCTAATCAGCAACGTCAATACGTTGACTAATAATATAGAGGATGGGATGCAAATTCGCACCCACATCGACATAGCTGCCAGCCAAGAGGATGCTGAAAAATTAAAGCACTCCATTGAAGCCATTGATCATGTCCAAAAAGTTAGCTTCCGAAGCAAGGAAGAAGAGTTGGAAGCCTTAATCAGTAATGTCGGAAGTGAATTTGAACTCTTTCAAGGAGATGCTAATCCGCTCTATGATGTTTATCTTGTGGATGTAGATAATCCTGACTACTTGGGAGAAGTGGCGGATCAAATTCGTCAACTTCCCTACGCTGTGGAAGTCGGTTATGGAGAGCTGGATACAAGTAAGCTCTTAGAATCTATTGATACCGTTCGTCTGGTCCTAGCCTTGGTTGCTTCGATTTTAGTTATCATTGCTGTTATTTTGGTAACAAATACCATTCGCATGACCATCAATTCGCGACAGAAAGAAATTGAAATTATGCGCTTGGTTGGAGCACGCAAGAGTTACATTCGAGCGCCTTTTACGATTGAGGGCTTCTTTATCGGAATAGTTAGTGGTTTGATTGCTAGTTTGTTTCTCTACGGGGCTTATGAAGGCCTTCAACAAGCCATACTGGAGACGATTGGTAATCAGGTGATCCATTTAACACCGCTATGGCCATTTATCCTATATGTCTCAGCGGGTCTACTTATTACTGGTGCCCTACTAGGCATGATAGGTTCCTATCGTTCAACCAGTCGATTTCTTAAAATTTAAAGACATGCACAGGATCTAAGATCCTGTGTATTTTAGCGTTCGGTTACTCAGGATCACTTTTGCTAACATTAAGCTGTTATTTAATGATATCTTTGTTAAAATAAGAGAGTGGTAGTAGTGATAGGAGGTTTCAATGGAATATATTTTGGTTGTAGATGACGAACCCTCGATCCTCACCCTGCTAGAATATAATTTGACCCAAGCAGGTTATAAAGTAGATACGGCTGAAGAAGGGAATGAAGCCTACCAAAAAATTAGAAAAAACAGTTATGATTTTATTATCTTGGATATTATGCTATCAGGCATGGATGGGATGGATATCTGTCGTAAAGTGCGTCAAGATGGAATTGAAACGCCGATATTAATGTTAACGGCAAAAGATCAAGAGTATGATAAGATTGTTGGTTTGGAATTAGGAGCGGATGATTATATGACGAAACCCTTCAGTAACAGGGAAGTCATTGCTCGCATCAAAGCAATCTTGAGACGGACAGCTGGCAGCCAAGCATCCCAAAATAAAGCCAATCAAGATCAGCCAAATGCTTCCAAGGAGCAAGAAGAAACGGAAGCAGAAGAAGCAGTGATTCATGATGAAGTGATTCAAATTGGTGATCTAGAAATTTTCACTCAACGTTATGAAGTATTAGTCAGAGGGAAATTAGTTGATTTAACGCCAAAAGAGTTTGAGCTACTCGTCTATCTGGCTGCACGTAAGGGGCGAATCCTCAGTCGTGAGCAATTATTGAATAGTATTTGGGATTATGATTATGCAGGTGAGACTCGTATTGTTGATGTCCATATCAGTCATTTACGGGATAAGATTGAAGACAATACAAAAAAACCTCAATACATCAAGACAGTTAGAGGCTTTGGTTATAAATTTGAGGAACCTAAATAATGAATAAATACTTTAATAAAAAAGAATTAACGACACTGATTATTTTATATAGTCTTGTCGTTATTATTATGGGATTCGGCGCTCGATTTTTTTTGCATGCTAGTATTCAAATGAATCTTGAAAGAGAGGTATTTATCCACCAGCAAATCATCAATTCTGAAAAGGAATCAGACTTAACTTATCAAGCCATTAGCAAGGACTTGTTTAGTCTAGTAGAACCGGTTCAATTAGCATTTGTTGAAAGAAAGTCTGACCAAAACCACGTACTTTGGAATAACTTCCAAAATAAACCTCTTATTTCAGAGATCGTAAAGCAATATAATAAGCAAAATAAACCTGTTTTATCAGGTCATAACTTATCTGGTTACTGGGTCTTGACCCAGTTGGCTGACCAGCATTTATTGATTGAGTTCTATACACGTGACGTCTTCAGCCGATATTTTTTTATCTATTGGTTATTTATCTCATTTGCCGCCTTACTTCTGCTTATCTTTGTCATTTTTATTTGTTGGTTTAATTTTCTACCTATGGACCGTAAGCTCCACAAAATTAACCTATCACTCAAGAACATTCTTAACACGGGTGAATCACTTGAATTCATTGAGACAGGAAGTCCGGTGTTAGGGGAGCTGGCAAGCACGGTCAATCAATTAAAAGAGGACTTGAATCGTAATCATACTCATCTTATTACAAGTGAGCAACGCTTGTCACTCTTGCTAGATAATATTAACTTAGGGGTCGTCCTCGTTAATCCCAACGAGATGATAGAGCTTTATAATCCTGAAGCTGCCAATTTATTGCAATGGGACTCGGATATGTTGGGCACGTCTTATGAGGTAGCGATTAAGTCCTTTCTTTTGGTTCAGATGATTGATAACGTCATTGTAGACCGGCAAGCCTTGCATGATGAAGTGGAAATTTATATTCCGGAGTCACGCTATATTGATGTGACGATCATCCCATATGAAGAAAGTGGCGAAGGTACCGGATCGATTCTAGTTCTTCTATACGATATTTCTAACATTCGTCGCTTGGAAACTGTTAGAACTGAATTTGTCGCTAACGCTTCACATGAACTTCGAACGCCTGTAACAGCTATTAAAGGATTTGCAGAGACCCTTGTTGACGGCGCCTTGCAGGACCCAGAGCTAGCACAACAATTTGTGGAAATAATACTAAAAGAAAGTAATCGCCTAGAGACATTAATCTTCGATATATTAGAGCTATCCCGCGTGGAAAAACGGAGTGAGCCACTAATTGTAGAAGTGTTCGATTTGGTCTTAGTGGTAAAACAGATGATTGAATTTTTTGTCGATCGCGCCAACAGACACCAGATGACGATTCACTTACAAGCTCCAGAGGCTGTTTATATGAAGGCTGACCAGCATCGAGTCGAACAAGTAGTGACCAATTTACTAGATAACGCACTGAAATACTCAAACGACGGTCAATCTGTTAACGTGACGATTGAACAACGTGGGGGAATTGCGGTTATAACTTTTGTGGACTATGGTATTGGGATACCAGCACAAGACCAAGAGCGAATTTTTGAACGTTTCTACCGGGTGGATAAAGGGCGAAGCCGTCGTTCTGGAGGAACGGGACTCGGCTTATCGATTGTAAAAAATTTAATTCGCATTCTAAAAGGGTCGATCGATGTAGAAAGTCAGCTTGGCAAAGGCTCCACCTTTACAGTAAAACTCCCCTTGGAGTAGCAGTTTAGGCTAGTAGTAATTGTAAAAAGAGATCAAAGAGATGATTTACAAAAAAAGCAAAATTTTTAACAAAATTTACATTAAATTTACAATCGCAAGGTATAATGAAGAAGAAATGATCTAGCTATTACAGCTAAAAAATAAAAGGAGAAAGAATATGTCCAAAGATTTTACTGAGAATTTAATGAAATATGTATTCTTATTGTGTGCCTCTATTTCAATTATCTCAATTATTTTAATCTTCTACTTCATTTTTGAAGGGGGATTACCTTTTATCTTAGAGGAAGGATTTGGTAAGTTTATTTTAGGTACGGAATGGCGTCCAACGGCCTCTAATCCTAAATTCGGAATTTTGCCAATGATTATCGGTTCCTTACTAGTCACCTTGGGTGCAATTATTGTGGGGGTACCAATTGGTGTGTTAACTTCCATATTTATGGCTTACTTCTGCCCACCAGGATTATACCGCTTTGCTAAGCCGGCAATAAATTTAATGGCGGCTATTCCATCGATTGTTTACGGGTTCTTTGCTCTGCAATTATTTGTTCCGTTTTTCCGTAACTTGATGGGGGGAACGGGTATGAACATTGTCACAGCCTCTGTCTTGCTCGGGATAATGATTTTACCAACTATTATTGGTTTGTCTGAATCCAGTATTCGAGCCGTCCCTCGTTCTTACTATGAAGCAAGTGTAGGGTTGGGAGCGACCCATGAGCGGTCAGTGATGCAAGTTGTGGTGCCAGCTGCTAAATCAGGGATTGTTTCAGCGATTATCTTGGGAATTGGTCGTGCGATTGGGGAGACTATGGCTGTAATTTTGGTTACTGGTAACCAGCCGGTTATTCCGACACGATTGAATCAAGGGGTTCGTACGCTAACCACTAATATCGTCCTTGAGATGGGCTACGCTTCTGGTCGTCACCAAGAAGCTTTGATAGCAACAGCTGTTGTCCTCTTTGTTTTCATTTTGATAATCAACTCGATTTTCATGGTCATCAAGTCGAGAGGAGATAAGAAATAATGGAATCTAAATTCAGCTTTACTCGTCTATTAGTGTGGGCAGCTGGCATATTTACCTTGTCTATGCTGTTGTTTATTGTTGGTTTTATTTTAGTGAAGGGAATTCCTGCCTTAAACTTAGATATGTTTGCTTGGAATTATACCACCGATAACGTATCCATGATGCCAGCAATTGTATCGACCTTGGTTATTATTGCTATTGCCTTGTTGATAGCAGTACCGATTGGTGTATTCACAGGTTTCTACTTGGTAGAGTATGCCGACCGTAACTCTAAGTTCTTGCCAGTTCTTCGTTTGGCTACAGATACTCTAGCAGCGGTTCCATCCATTGTTTATGGTTTGTTCGGGATGTTATTCTTTGTCTCTAACAAGCGCTTAGGCCTAGGTTATTCACACTGGGCTGGTATTTTTACTATTACCATTATGATTCTTCCGGTTGTTATTTCTTCCACCGAAGAAGCTCTAAGATCTGTTAATGATAACTTGCGAATGGGTAGCTTGGCTTTAGGAGCTGGTAAGTTAAGAACCATTTTTACGGTTGTTCTCCCAGTGGCCATGCCAGGTATTTTATCGGGAGTCATTTTAGCAATTGGTCGTATTGTCGGTGAGTCTGCTGCCTTGATCTATACACTAGGTTCATCTTCACAGATGATGGATAGCTTATCTTCGTCTGGACGGACCTTGGCGGTTCATATGTATATGCTTTCTCAGGAAGGATTACACGTCCAAGAAGCCTATGCAACAGCTACTGTCTTAATATTAATTGTTTTGATTATCAACTGGCTATCAACCTTCTTGAGTCGTAAGTTAGGAACTGGAGGAAAATAAAAATGACAAACGATTTAAAATTTGAAATTAAAGATTTAGATTTTTATTACGGTGATTTTCAAGCACTAAAAAATATCAATATGAATATTGAAGAGAACCTAGTAACCGCATTTATCGGACCATCTGGTTGCGGGAAGTCTACCTTCATTAAGACTTTGAACCGTATGCAAGACCTCGTTCCTTCTGCTCGAGTGGATGGTTCGATCCGTTTAGACGGGGAAGATATTTATGCTAGTGGTTATGACGTGAACTTACTGCGTAAGCGTGTAGGTATGGTTTTCCAACATCCGAATCCGTTTCCTAAGAGTATTTATGATAATATTGCCTATGGTCCAAGAACACATGGTATTACTGACAAGGCTCAATTAGATCAGATCGTTGAAGAAAGTCTACAAGGGGCTGCCATTTGGAATGAAGTGAAAGATAAGCTAAACCGAAATGCCACTGAAATTTCCGGAGGGCAACAGCAAAGAATTTGTATTGCTCGAGCGATTGCTAATAACCCTGAAGTTTTGTTAATGGATGAGCCTACTTCTGCCTTGGACCCTATCTCTACAGGTAAGATTGAAGAATTAGTTTCAGAACTCAAGGAAAAATATACGGTTGTAATGGTTACGCATAATATGCAACAAGCTGCACGTATCTCTGACAAAACAGCTTTCTTCTTAACGGGAGAAGTAATCGAGTTTGATGATACTGAAACCATCTTCTCCAATCCGCGTGATCAACGAACGAATGATTATATTTCAGGACGTTTTGGTTAATTTTTCTTATACAACTATTTATACTAATATTAAGGGGTGGAATAAATGAGAGAAACATTTGATACAGAATTACAGAAGTTCACAGATAATCTATACCGTCTAGGCAATGCGGCAAATGAATCAGTACACCGAGCCATGCAGGCATATAATAATAATGACAAGGAATTAGCGCATGAAGTTGTAGCTGATGATCTACGTATTAATGCATTAACAGTAGATATTGAACAAGAAGCATACCGCTTAATCGTTTTGCAACAACCGGTCGCACAAGATTTGCGCAAGATTTTTACAGTACTTCAAGCAAGCTCTGATATTGAGCGTCTTGCTGACCACGCGGCATCAATTTCAAAGCAAATTATTCGTCGTAAGGGTACTCAGCATGACCAAGTAGAAGATATTGATAGTTTAATCAATGAAATGGGTCAACATGTAACCGAAATGATTTCTGAAGTACTTGAAGCATACCGCAATGAAGATGTTCAGGCTGCCCGAGAGATTGCTCATAAGGACCGCCAAGTTGATGAAATTCTCAAGCAAGTTTATAAATTAGTTTCATCACACATGAAGGAAGATACTTCATTAGTGGGTGTGGGGATTAGCTACATTGGGATTGCTAATAGTTTAGAGCGAATCGGGGACTATGTGACAAATATTTGTGAGCGTATCCTATACCTACATTCAGGAGATATTGTAGAATTGAATTAATTAGTATAACCGATCTATTAACCGTTTTCTCTTTGGGAAAACGGTTTTTATATTTAAATAAAGTTTAAAGAATCTTGGAGAAGCTTGTCACAATAGACTTCCTAGCATATAATGAGGGTAATTAATTTTAGAAAAGGTGGATTTGCCTATGGACATTTTAAATAAATTAACTAGTTTAAAAAATCACCCCAGAATTTTAGCAGCAATTATTGCTGGAGCTCTGGTCGTTATTTCCTTACTTGGACTCTCAATTAAACACTTTGGTCAGGAGCCGGATCAGGTGCATGGGGCCCATGGCCAATCTGAACAGCCAGAAGCCTATGAATTATATAAGATGATAGCTGCTGATCCGATAGCAGTTAATGGTCAGGCCAACTTAGAGTCAGACCAGTCCTATTATTATGAAGCTGACCGAGGGAAAATCGAATCCATCTTTGTAAAAGATGGACAGTTCGTCCAAAAGGGTGATCTTTTGTTTCAGTATCGCACAGATAATCCTCAGCCTCGTTATGACTTGGAAGATGCCTACCGAGAACAATCAAGGTTACTGGAAGATCGTAAGAAGGCTATTTATGATTTAGCAGCGATTACCGGTTATGCTTATAATTATCGTGGGGATCGTCTGATCTATTATTGGGATGAGTACGGTAATGAGAACTATTATATTGAAGAAGCTATGGGTAAGTCCGGCAAGGCTTCCAATGAAAATCCTGACGGTATTATAACCGCACAAGATTCTGAAACAGAGACTTTAGATCAAGGTGAAGAACCGGATCAAGCACTCAAAAAGCAAATTAGAGAATACAATCAAAAACTAGAAGATTATGAAATCAAAATTCAACGCCTCATCGAACAACAAGAAGGAAAGGTGACCGCTAAAAGAAATGGCAAGGTCATTCTAGACCAAGAGGGAATGGATAATAACCAAGTGCCCCTCGTGCGTGTAATTAGCGACCAGATAACGGTTAAAGGTCAAGTAGGCGAGTATGATTTCCATCTCCTTCATGAAGGGAGTCCGGTTGAGGTTTATGTGAATGCTGAAAACCGACAATTAGAAGGGAAAATTATTTCTTTTGACAAGATCCCTGCCCCTCAACCTGCCACTCCGATGACGCCTGCTACCCCTGGACAAGCTGGAGATTCAGGTGATTCTAATCCGGTGTCTGGATCCGTTTCTTCCAATGAACCAAAATATGGGTTTGAAGTAGAGGTAAATGAACCGATCCAACCTGGTTTTACTGTCAAAGTTCGCTTGCTTCCTAAAGGAATGAGCGTACCTAGTCAGGCCATCGTTGAAGAAAATAATAAACAATATGTTTTTATCTTTAAGGATGGCAAGGCCCATAAACAAGAAGTTCAATTAGAAGCCCAAGGAATCGGGCAAGTTGTAACCAGTGGGCTCAGTGTTGGTGATCAAATTATTCTGCGTCCAGTTGGCATAGAAGATGGCCAGAAAATTGAGGTTATCGAAGAGGCTGAAGAAGCTACTCCTGAACCACAAAATCAGCCTAACCAAGGATAGGAGGATAGGGATGATTGATTCACAGCCCTTGATCCAACTGGATCATATCAATAAATACTATCAAGTAGGTGAGCAAAAGCTACACGTCTTGAAAGATATAGAATTATCTATCCAAAAAGGAGAGTTTGTCTCAGTGATGGGGCCATCTGGCTCCGGGAAGTCGACTTTGATAAACATTGTTGGTTTTTTAGATAATAAATTTGAAGGTGAGTATTATTTTGATGGACAGGCGATTAAGAATTGGAATGATAATAAATTCTCACACTTACGAAATGAGGAAGTTGGCTTTATTTTTCAAAGCTTTAACCTGATTGAATCCATGTCTGTTGCAGATAATGTGCGTTTACCTTTAATTTATCAGGGAATGCGAACTTCTCAAACGAGGGAACAAGTCCAACACGCTCTTGAAAGAGTAGGACTTGCTAATAAAGGACGCAATAAAATTTATGAATTATCTGGTGGTCAAAAGCAACGGGTTGCTATTGCTAGAGCTTTGATTAACCGACCTAGTTTTATCATTGCGGATGAGCCAACGGGAGCCTTGGATACCAAGACATCCAAGGTGATTATGGAAATCATCTCTGAGCTAAATCAAAAAGATGGTGTCACGGTGATGATGGTGACTCACGATCCTAATCTACAAGCATATGCTGACCGACACATTGTTATTATCGATGGGGTGATGAGTGAACAAACAGAAATGGATGCAGAAGCCCTGACGCGTGAATTTAATAAGTCTTATCAAGTGACAGACGAGTTTGAAGACCGTTATCAGACAAAGGAGGATCAAGTATGAGATTAGCAGAACTGATTAAATCTTCCTTTACGACACTGAAGGCTAATGGTCGCCGTACATTTCTTACAATGATAGGGATTATCATAGGAATTTCATCGGTTATCACCATCCTAAGTATTGGTAATGGTTTTCAGAAGTATTCGGTGGAGACACTCACTAACGATAGTCAAGGTAGGGTGAGTCAGTGGGTCATGTTTTATCCTAAAGATGGCTTGAAGGCGGATGCAATCAAGGCTTTTAACCCTGAAGATCTCGGCTTGGCCCAAGAAGTCCAAGGAGTATCCGATGTGGAAGTGGCCAATTTCCCTTCATTTGCTACGCAAGTAGCGGTTCTGCCCGTTAAGAGACAGGATAAGTCGGACTATTATAATGTTGCTCACTCCGAAGAGGTTCCACCTTATCAGATGATTGTTGGACGACGTTTAAATCAAGTCGATTCAGATAATCGTCAGAGAGTGACCATCATTAATGAAGACATCGCGAAAGAGCATTTTGGGTCTGCAGAAGAAGCCCTTCAACAAATGTTAACCATTGGTGACCACCCTTTTACGGTGGTTGGAGTCTATGCGGTGGATTCTAAGTATGCTAATACTGGCTTTATTTCTTTAACTAGTGAGCGGGTTATGGATATTCCTTCTGGTACTTATGATTTACTTTTTGGTGCCAGTGACTTTAAGCAATATTTAAAAGTTTTTATCGAGGATGGCTTTGATCCTAGGGCGGTTGGTCAGAACGTTCAAAAGAAATTAACCGAAGATGGAGCGGGACGTAGCCAAGGGCAATATATGTTCCAAGATATTTCACAACAGATGGAAGGGGTTCAAACGACCCTTCAGTCTGCCACCTTGTTGATTTCAGCCGTCGCGGCTATTTCCCTATTTATTGCTGGAGTCGGGGTAATGAATATGATGTATATTTCGGTTGCTGAACGCACAAAAGAAATCGGGATTCGTCGGTCAATGGGGGCCACTCAAAAAAGTATTCAATGGCAATTTTTACTGGAAGGGATTGCCATCACCTTCCTGGGCGGTGTCATTGGCTATGTCTTAGGTATCATCATTTCAATGGTTGTCAGCCAATTCTTACCTTTTAAATCGGCTTTTGATATCAAAACAGCGATGATTAGTGTGCTGATTTCTGTATTTATTGGTATTGTCTTTTCAGTGATGCCCGCTCGCTCGGCTGCTAAGAAAAATTTGGTGGAAATATTGCGCTAAAAGTAATAATTTTCCAAAAATTAACGTGAAATTTACATTAAATTTACAATTGTCAGGTATAATGGAATTGAGCTTGAAAATGAAACGTTTTTAAGCGGAGTTGTTAGATGCCTAAAAATCAAAAATAGAGGAGTTGTATTAATGAAAAAATCATTAAAAGCTTTACCATTTATGGCAGTTGCTGGATTAGCAGCGTCTGTTGTCGCACCAGTATTCGCTCAAGAAGGTCCAATCAATGTTGTATCGCGTGAAGATGGTTCAGGAACTCGTGGAGCTTTTGTTGAAATCGTTGGCGTTGTAGACGAAAACGATGACGATATGACCGTCCTATCAGCAGCAATCCAAAACTCTACTAATGGGGTAATGCAAGCCGTTGCTGGAGATCCTGCAGCTGTTGGTTATATTTCATTAGGTTCTTTAGATGATACAGTTAAAGCTGTTAAAGTTGATGGTGTAGAAGCTACACCTGAAAACGTTAAATCTGGAGACTATCCAATCGCTCGTCCATTTAACTTGGCTTGGAATAATTCAGAAGATTTATCTGAAGTTGCTCAAGACTTTGTAAACTTTATTCATTCAGCAGAGGGACAAGCTGTTGTTGAAGAAGAAGGATTCATTTCTGTTGCTAAAGATGGTGAAGAACTACCAGCTTTTGAAGCAGGTGAAGTAGAAGGTACAATCGAAGTGGTTGGTTCAACTTCAGTTACACCAGTAATGGAAAAATTACAAGAAGCATACAACAAATTAAACGATAAAGTGACTATCAACATCACTTCAAACGGTTCATCTGCAGGTATGTCAGCTGCAATGGACGGTACGGCTGATTTAGGTATGGCATCTCGTGAACTTTCAGAAGAAGAAACAGCTGCTTTGGATTCAGATGCAATCGCCTTAGATGGTATCGCGGTTGTTGTAAACAATGAAAACCCTGTTGAAGACTTGAAATTAGAAGCAATCAAACAAATTTTCCTTGGAGAAATCACTACTTGGGAAGACGCTGTTAAATAATTATTCCTTTTAGGAATTCTAGAGAGCTTAGCCTTTTGGCTAGGCTCTTTTTTTAGAACATATGTTTCGTTTTGCTTCTGCAGGTGTGATATAATGGGTGAATGATAGAGGGGGTATTAAATGTTGAATCAAGAAATCAAAGTACATGGCGCCCGTACCCATAATTTAAAAAATATCGACGTTACGATACCACGCAATGAACTTGTGATTATTACTGGTTTATCGGGTTCAGGCAAGAGTTCCCTGGCATTTCAAACACTATATGCGGAAGGTCAGCGGAGATATGTAGAAAGTTTGTCTGCTTATGCCCGTCAGTTTTTGGGCCAAATGGATAAACCGGATGTGGATTCCATCGAAGGTCTCAGTCCATCCATTTCCATTGACCAGAAAACAACCAGCCATAACCCACGTTCAACCGTGGGTACGGCGACAGAAATAAATGACTATTTGCGATTATTATATGCTCGCGTAGGAACACCTTATTGCCCCAACCATCATGTCCCTATTGAAAGACAGTCACCGGAACAGATGGTCAATCGGCTATTGAGTCTGGAAGAAGGGACACGAATTCAGATTTTATCACCAGCTGTTCGGGATAAGCGGGGTCAGCATAAGCGCTTACTGGAAAAAATCAATAAATCCGGTTATATTCGTGTGCGAGTAGATGGGGAAATATATGATGTTATGGAAGTTCCTGATCTGGAAAAAAATCAAAAGCATACCATTGAAGTGGTTGTTGATCGCCTAGTTATTAAAGATGGAATCCGGACTCGCTTGTTTGATTCAGTTGAGCAAGCGCTAAGATACTCTGATGGTTATATGTTGGTAGATGTTATTGGTGAAAAAATGCTTTATTTTAATGAGCATTTTGCCTGTCCTTATTGCGATTTTACAGTTGATGCTTTAGAACCGCGTCTGTTTTCATTTAATGCTCCTTATGGGGCTTGTCCTTCTTGTGATGGTCTGGGATCTAGATTAACAGTGGATGAAGAATTGGTAATACCAGACCCGACACTAAGCCTAGCTGAAGGTGCTTTAGCCCCTTGGTCTAATTCAGATTATTATCGGGCATTGCTTGAACAATATTGTCAAAGCCAGGATATTCCTCTGGATCTTCCTTTCAAAGACTTAAGTCCTGAGCAGCAAGATAAGATTAAGTATGGGGATCCAGGTACGGTCTTCAAATTCACCTTCACTGAATTTAGGGGTAAAAGGAAGAAAACAAGTGACAAGGAATTTGAAGGTGTGATGACTAATGTGGAGCGGCGTTATAATGATACGGCTTCAGACTTTATGCGTGGTGTTCTCAGAGAATACATGCATGAATTAACTTGTCCAACCTGTAAAGGGCAACGCTTAAATAGGGAAGCCCTATCTGTAAAGGTCAACGATCGCAATATTGCTGAAGTTTCAGATTTGTCGATTGAAGATGCCAGAGAGTATTTTCAACATTTGACCTTCAATGAAGAAGGGCAAGCTATTTCTGAACCGATTATCAAGGAAATCGGTGATCGCTTGAATTTCTTGTATAATGTAGGCCTAGGCTATTTAACTTTGAGCCGGGTGGCCGGTTCACTATCTGGTGGAGAATCTCAACGAATTAGACTTGCCACTCAGATTGGTTCAAACCTCAGTGGAGTCATGTATGTCTTAGATGAACCTTCCATTGGTCTCCATCAACGGGACAATGCTCGATTAATTGAATCCCTTAAACAAATGCGAGACCTAGGCAATACCCTCATAGTCGTTGAACACGATGAAGAGACCATGGCAGAGGCTGATTATATTATTGATATTGGACCCGGTGCCGGTGAGGCAGGTGGTGAAATAGTCGCTGTTGGCACACCAGAGGAAGTCATGAGAAATCCTCAATCCTTGACTGGTAGATATCTTTCAGGGGAATTGTCAATCCCAGTACCTAAATCTCGCCGCCAAGAAGACTTAGGAGCGGTTGATGTGCTGGGAGCCAGCGAAAATAATTTGAAGCATGTCGATGTTTCCTTCCCTTTGGGTCGATTTACCTGTGTAACGGGTGTGTCTGGATCTGGTAAAAGTAGTCTGGTTAATAATATTTTGAAAATAGCTCTTCAACAACGAACGACCAGTACCCAGGAGCGTCCGGGTCAATTTGATGATATTAAAGGCTATGAAGGTTTAGACAAGGTGATTGACATCGACCAAAGTCCGATTGGCCGTACACCTCGCAGTAATCCAGCTACTTATACAGGCGTCTTTGATGATATTCGTGAGCTCTTTGCTAAAACCAATGGAGCCAAGCAAAGAGGTTATGATAAGGGCCGATTTAGCTTTAATGTCAAAGGAGGCCGCTGTGAAGCGTGTAAGGGGGCAGGGATTAAGCAAATCGAAATGCACTTCCTACCAGATGTCTACGTGCCGTGTGAGGTCTGTCATGGTACTCGCTACAACTCAGAAACTTTAGAAATTGAATACAAAGGCAAAAATATTGACCAAGTCTTAAATATGACGATCGATGAAGCGCTAGATTTCTTTAGTGCTATCCCTAAAATTAAACGTAAATTGGAAACTTTGGTAGATGTTGGATTGGGTTATGTGACCTTGGGTCAATCAGCAACGACTTTATCAGGAGGAGAAGCTCAACGGATGAAATTAGCCTCCGAGTTGCAGAGGGTAGCTACTGGTGATACCTTTTATATTCTGGATGAACCCACAACAGGTCTTCATGCACATGATATTAAGAAACTCTTAAAAGTTTTGGATCGTTTAGTTGAATCAGGTAACACGGTTGTTGTAATCGAACATAATTTAGATGTTATTAAGACAGCTGATTATATTATTGACATGGGGCCAGAAGGTGGTGTTGGCGGAGGACAGGTCGTCGCTACCGGCACACCAGAGGAGGTTGCTCAAGTATCTGAAAGTTACACTGGTCAATATTTAGCAAAAATACTTAATTAATAGAGAAGAAGTTGTAAGTGAAGTAATCATGCCAAACTTAATTTAAACAAATCGTTTAGATTTATAGCCTTTATTCGTGTTTAAATCAGTTGATAGTAGTGAAAAAATATTCCCTCAGCAGTAGTTTTAGGACAATTGACGCATAGCGCGCTCTGAAGATGGTCCACTACAGCTGAGGGATGTTTGGTTTTTGAGCTTTTATCAATTAATTTTAACTTATTTTACAAGCTCTTTATTGAATAATCGGCCCTGAGACCTATGCATAAATGGTAGGAAGATGAGATAATTAAACTGTAGAAAAGGTTCAGGATTTATGAAGGAGGCCTACCATGTCACAAAAAGAACGCATTATTGAACTCGTTCGTCAAGGCGTAATTACAGCAGATGAAGCCTTGGACTTATTAGAAAGTCAGTATAAGCAAGCGGATCGATCAGCCACCGATTATTATAGTAAAGAGTATGAGGCAGATTTGCATGAATTTCAGCAGGAATCAGAATTAAGCTCTCAAATTCGAGAATTAGAAGAACACGTAGAGGAATTAAAAAAAGAGAAAACAATTGCCCAACAAAAGATCCGGGAATTAGATATTTTAGAGGATTTAGAAGATCTAAATGATGAAAGTATAAAACAAAGAGAAGACTATCAAGAAAAACTCACTGAACTTGAAGAGACACTGGACCAAAAACAAGCAACATTAGATCAGCTTCACCAGCAAGCGAAAATAGAGGGCTCAGAGTCAGACTTTGAATCAAATCAAGGTAAGAGATTTGCTGATTATGCTGATCAAGCCAGCCAGGAAGGTGAACGTATTGCACGGAAGGTGAAGACCTTCACTCAAGATTTATTGGATAACTTCAATTGGAAGGAAATTAATCTACAAGTGCCGTGGCTAAAGACTAATGAATGGAGTCATCGTCTTGAAATGCCTGCAAGTTCCGTTGACCGTTTAGATTTAGCTATTAATAATGGATCCATTCAAGTGGTTGAAACAGATCAAGATAAAATTATCTTGGATTGTCAAGTGACCTTCTTTGGAAATGAACCCGAAGATTTACAGCAAGAGTTTAACCGTTTAGTAACTTTTGAGAAAGATCGCAATAACTTAATTTTCCACGCGAATGCAGCTCGTATAGCTGTGGATGTCGCAGTTGGCTTGCCAAAAAATGAGTATCAGTCTTTGGAAGTCAGTCTTTGGAACGGCGACTGCCAAATTGTTGGTGGTCAATTTAAGGAATTGAAAGTGGAAAACAAAAACGGTAATATTAGTCTTGAAGATGTTCAACTGGATCAAGTGGAGCTAGCAACACTGAATGGTGATGTTTTGATGAAATCGAGTGAGTGGCAGACCAGTCAGGTCAACACCTTAAAAGGTGATATCCGTTTACTTGGAGCCATAGCAGATAGTCAAGTGGAAAGTCAATTAGGAACCATTTACTTAACCAAACAAGATCTAAAGCCAGCTAATATTCAAGCTCGTTGCTTACATGGAGACATCAAACTGGCCCTTCCTAATCAACAAGCCTGTTCGATCGTAGCCAAGGCTCAAAATGGTCAAGTATTGAACCGACTATCAGGCATGGGAGATGGCCAAGAACAAGTAAAAGTAAAGGAAATTCAACGTTCAGGTCAAGAGCAGGTAAGAGGACATTTACAAGCTGTCTCTGGGAACATTTATCTCAAAGATAATGAATAGGAGGAAATAGTGATGCGTAAAGAATTATATAAATCATCTGTTAATAAACGTTTTATGGGCGTTTGCCAAGGTTTAGCTGATTATTTTGATATTAGTGTTAATATTGTGCGAGCTATCTTTTTGATTTTAGCATTAGCTGGTTCTGGACTTGGTATTTTGGTCTACTTTGCGTTAGGTATTTTCTTACCTTACGACTATCAGGTGCAAGGACAAGCCGGACCCGGCAATCAGAGACCGGGTGGCCAATCTTACAGTTACACCAATCCTTTTAATCGTAATCAAGAACAAGCGCGTAAAGACGTTACACCAGAAGATGAAGATCACTGGTCTGATTTCTAATAAGTAGGGCCCGCAGTCATGCGGGTCTTTTTTAGTGGATAAATTTTGTCAGTAGCCCCTTTTTTAACTATAATGGTAGAAAGATATGATAGATAAAAGGAGATAATAATGATTGATTATGTAACAGTCGGTGAATTAGTCGAGGCCTTAAATGTGTCTTTTGTGTGTGGGAAGGAGCATGACCATCGCCGTATTTATTCAAGTGAGGTATCACGTCCGGGCTTGGTATTAGCAGGTTATGACCATAATTATCCGCATGAACGGCTTCAACTAATTGGCTCAACAGAAATGAATTATATTGATGTACACGATTCAGATAAGCAAGAGGAATTATTTGATTTAGTGATCACCGAAGATACACCAGCTGTTGTTTTTTCAAGGGACATTACTATTCCTACTTCCTTTCTTAAAATTGCTAAAACCAAGGGTGTGCCGGTTTTAACTAGCCAATCAAAGACGAGTCGAGTCTTAGCTAATATTGCCAACTATTTGGAAATGCGCTTGGCTGAACGTATGTCTAAGCATGGAGTCTTTGTTGAAGTATTCGGTATGGGCGTATTATTAGTGGGCGCGAGCGGGGTTGGTAAGTCAGAGACCGGCTTAGAATTGATCCAAAGAGGTCACCGTTTGATCGCTGATGACCGTGTTGAATTTTACCAAATCGATGAGCGGACCCTAATCGGTGAATCGCCAGATATATTGAAGAATTTAATCGAGATTCGCGGACTCGGTATTATTGATGTGATGAGTTTATATGGTGTAGCTTCCATTCGTGATTCTAAGCGTTTAGAGCTGATCATTGACTTAGTTCTAGATGATGGTACCGTCGAGTATGACCGTCTTGGCTATGATACGGCCTATGAACAGATCTTTGATGTTCACGTGCCAAAAATTTCTATTCCGGTTAAGTTAGGGCGTAACTTAGCGGTTATCATTGAATCTGCTGCTATGAATTATCGCGCGACTGAGATGGGTTACGATGCCAAGAAGAAGTTCAATGATAACTTGCGGAGACTGATCGAAGCGAATCGAGAAGGTGAGTAAGATGACCTTAGCCTGGATTGATCCGGTGGCTTTTGAGCTTTTTGGTGTCGGAATTCGATGGTATGCCATTATTATAGCTCTAGGGGCAGCCATCGGTTATTTTATGTTTCTACAAGAGGGTCGACGTTTGCAGTTGGATGAAGACACCCTGTTTGATCTATTTTTTTGGTCCGTAATTATTGGCTTAGTGGGAGCTCGTTTGTATTATGTAATATTTTCTTTTAAAGATTATATCGACCGTCCTTGGGATATTTTAAATATTCGTCAAGGTGGTATGGCTATTTATGGTGGTGTACTCGCAGGGATTGCGACCATCTATTATCAAGCTAGAAAACGAGGCCTTTCTTTTATCACTCTACTTGATATTGCAGCTCCAGCAACAATGATGGCTCAGGCTATTGGCCGTTGGGGGAATTTTGTCAACCAGGAGGCCCACGGTGGGCCTGTTTCACGCGCCTTTCTGGAAAGCCTTTATCTGCCTTCTTGGATGATTCAACAATTATATATAGATCAAACCTATGTCCACCCCACATTCTTATATGAGTCTGTCTGGTGTATACTGGGGGTTCTAGTGATGATTTACTTACGTAACCAGCCCAAACTCTTAAGACAAGGTGGTTTAGTCGCTTGTTATTGTATCTGGTATGGCTTGGGCCGATTTTGGATAGAAGCTCTACGTACCGATAGCTTATACTTAGGGGGTCTGAGAGTATCTCAAGCTTTGTCCTTGATTTTAATAATTATGGGTCTATATCTATTGTATTATCAGAGAAAAAATGGGGTCCCTTTTTATAGCGATCGACGGAAGGTCAGCTAGTGAATAGGAGGAATGAATGATGAAAATGTCAGTATTAGGTAGTGGGTCTTGGGGGAGCGCTTTGGCTAAAGTTTTAGCAGAAAATGGTCATTCAGTGATGATCTGGGGGCGCAACCAGAAAGTGATAGATGAAATTAATCAGCACCATACCAACTCTTTCTATCTTCCTGCAAACCACCAGGTCCTACCTGAAAGTATTCAAGCAACTACTGATTTAAAGCAAGCCTTAGCTAATTGTGAGCTTCTATTATTGGTGACACCAACTCAGACTATCCGGTCTTTGATGGAATCCTTGCGCCCCCAATTAATTGAAATGACTAAGCAGCCCATTATTGTTCATGCAACTAAGGGTTTAGAATTGACCAGCCACCTAAGAGTGAGTCAAGTCATTGAACAAGTGATGGGAGATGATCTACAGCAAGAAGTGGCGGTCTTATCTGGACCGAGTCATGCTGAAGAGGTGGTGCGCCAAGATATAACGACTTTAACGGTAGCTAGTCAAAATTTGCGAGTTGCTACTACTGTCCAAGGAATATTCATGAATCCTTACTTTAGAGTCTATACCAATACTGATGTGATTGGAGTGGAATTAGGTGGAGCGCTTAAGAATATTATCGCTCTCGCCAGTGGGATCCTTGATGGATGTGGTTATGGCGATAATGCCAAGGCGGCCTTAATCACTCGAGGGCTAGCAGAAATTAGCCGATTAGGGATTGAAATGGGAGCAGATCCATTGACCTTTAGTGGTCTAAGTGGGGTTGGTGATTTAATTGTGACTTGTACCAGCCCTCATTCTAGAAATTATCAAGCCGGTCTAAAATTCGCAGAAGGGAAGACAGCCGATCAAGTTGGCCAAGAGATGACGATGGTTGTTGAAGGGATGACCACTTGCCAAGCTGCCTATGAGTTGGCTAAAGAGCACGGGGTTGAAATGCCAATCACCGAAACCCTTTATCAATTACTCTACCGAAATCAGGATTTATCAACAGCTGTGAATCGATTAATGACTCGTGCTGGCAAGCAAGAAGCGTCATTTGACCAGCACGTCAAGGAGGATGTAGATGACGAATAATACAGAAGCGACAAAAAAAGATGTCATAATAGTTGGAGCAGGACCTGGAGGTATGACTGCTGCCTTATATGCATCAAGAGCTAATTTAGAGACTTTAGTGATTGAGCAAGGGGCGCCAGGCGGAGAGTTGCTAAATACGTCGGAAGTTGAAAACTATCCGGGTTTTTCAGCGATATCGGGAACAGAATTAGCTATGAAGATGTACGATAGTTCAACGGCTTTTGGAGCTGAACATACTTACGGTAAGGTAGATCGCATTGAAGTCGATGGTTCTACCAAGTATGTCTATAGTGGCGACCAAGTCTATAGGGCACCGGTTGTTATTATCGCGACCGGTTCCTATAATCGAGAATTGAACGTTCCGGGTGAAAAGGAGTTAGCCGGTCGAGGGGTGTCCTACTGTGCGGTCTGCGACGGCTTCTTCTTCAAGGATAAACATCTAGTGGTCGTTGGGGGTGGCGACTCAGCGGTTGAGGAAGGTCACTATTTGACTCAATTTGCTAGCCGGGTAACGATTATTCATCGCCGTGACCAACTACGGGCGCAAAAAATCTTACAAGACCGTGCTTTTGCCAATGATAAAATTGATTTTGTTTGGGATAGTGTTGTCGAAGAAATTATGGGTAACGATCTAGTCGAAGCGGTCAGTATTCGCAATGTTAAAACCGGCCAAGAAAGTCTCTTGAAAACAGATGGTGTCTTTGTTTATGTCGGAGTTATTCCCAACAGCCAACTGGTTCAAGGTCTTGAAATTACGGATCCTGAAGGTTGGATCATAACAAATGAGCAAATGGAAACAAGCATCCCAGGTTTATATGCCATCGGGGATGTTAGACAGAAATACTTACGCCAAGTGGCAACAGCAGTTGGTGATGGTAGTATTGCTGGACAAAAGGCTTATGAATATATTGAAAGTTTAAAGGATTAAGAATAAATAAGAGAAGAAGGAAGACAAGTTGATTTGTCTTCTTTTTTTATTTTTCATGTAAATGATTGAAGAGAGCGTCGTCTTTTATTATGATTTGTTCATTAAAAGAGTGCTAAAATTCTAATGAAATGGTATAATGAAAGCGCATAATAATTGAAAGGTGGCGTTAATGATGACGTGGCAAGAAACCTATGAATTGTGGGTAAATAATGAACAACTTGATCCCCTACTCAAAGAGCAACTTCAAACTTTATCTGAAGCAGAAATTGAAGATGCATTTGGAGCTTCCTTGAGTTTTGGAACGGCAGGGATGCGTGGAACCCTTGGCACAGGAACCAATCGGATGAACATTTATACCGTGCGTCAAGCAACAGAAGGATTGGCTCAATTGATCCTAGAAGCCGGTCCGCAAGCCAAGGAACAAGGCGTAGCAATTGCATATGACTCTAGACACTTCTCACCAGAGTTCGCTATGGAAGCGGCGCTAGTTCTCGGTAATCACGGAATTAAAAGTTATGTTTACGAAAGTTTAAGACCTACACCTGTGCTATCCTTCGCGGTTAGATACTTAAAGACTTATGCCGGAATTATGATCACAGCTTCCCATAATCCAGCGGCTTATAATGGTTATAAGGTTTATGGCAGTGATGGAGGGCAAATGCCACCAGAAGATGCTGATAATTTAACTAACTATGTGAAAGCAGTTAGCAATCCCCTTGAGGTCGCTATCGGAGATAAGACAGAACTACTAGGCTCTGGAACCATTGAAATTATTGGCGAGCGAGTGGATCAAGCCTATTTAGAGGAAATGAAAGCCGTAACGATTGATCCGCAAGTGATTCAAGAAATGGCAGATGATGTAGAAATTGTCTTTAGCCCTCTACACGGAACGGGTCTTGAGATTGGACTCAAGGCATTGGACCAAGCAGGCTTCAAGAATATCCACGTTGTTGAAGAACAAAGAAAACCTGACGGTGATTTTCCAACGGTTGCTTCACCTAACCCTGAGTCTCCTGAAGCCTTCGAATTAGCTGAGAAATTAGGCCATCAAGTCGAAGCAGATATACTACTAGCAACGGACCCAGATGCTGACCGTCTGGGAGCGATGATTCGTAAGTCTGATGGTAGTTATCAATTACTAACTGGTAATCAGATCGCTTCATTGATGCTTGATTATATTTTGGCAGCCCGCAAAGCAAAAGATGACTTACCAGCAAATAGTGTGGCCGTGAAGTCAATCGTTTCAACCAATTTAGCGGATCAAATTTTAGCCAGCTATGACCTTGAAATGGTAGAAGTTCTCACCGGCTTTAAATTTATTGCCGAGAAGATCAAAGAATATGAAGAAACCGGTAACCATACTTTCGTCATGGGATTTGAGGAAAGTTACGGCTACTTGGTCAAGCCATTTGTTCGTGATAAGGATGCCATTCAAGCTCTGGTTGTCTTATCTGAATTAACGGCTTACCACAAGAAGGCCGGTCGCACATTAGGAGATGCCTTGGAAGCTATTTATGATCAGCACGGTTATTTCTATGAAAAAACAATCTCTGTTGATTTCCCAGGCTTATCAGGTAAAGAAAAGATGGCTGAGATTATGGATTCTGTTCGTCAGTCACGCCCTCAAGAAATTGGAGGCATTGCGGTCGACTATACCAATGACTATTTGAATAGTGTGACTTACGATAAAGAAGGTCAAGAATCTAAATTAACCTTACCAGTATCTGATGCACTCAAACTCTTCTTAGAAGACGGCAGTTGGGTTGCCTTCCGACCAAGTGGAACGGAACCTAAGATTAAGCTTTATCTAGGAACCCAAGCTGAAGACAAGCAAGCTGCCTTAGATAAGGCTGAAAAGATTGAAGCGAGTATTCGAGCCCTCACTGCTTAATTAATGAGCCCCCTTTTGGGGGCTTTTTTTGCTAAGGGGGAGTCAACGACTTTAAACTTAAAATATGATATAATGAACAATACTAAAACGGTAAGGAGCGATTGCAATGACCGACACCTTAGAATTAGTCATTATTACAGGCATGAGCGGTGCGGGTAAGACTGTAGCGGTGCAAAGTTTTGAAGATTTGGGCTACTATTGTATTGATAATATGCCACCTAACTTATTGCCTAATTTCTGGGAATTGATGAAGGAAAATGGCAAAATCACAAAGATTGCTCTCGTTATTGATTTGCGGACGCGGGAATTTTTTAGTGAATTAAATAATGTCATTCAACAAATGGATAATACACAGTTTATTACGACGCGAATTCTCTTCTTGGATGCTAGCGACCAAGCTCTAGTGTCGCGTTATAAAGAGACTAGACGTGGGCACCCTCTAGCTCATGAAGACCGTCCTTTCGAGGGCATTCAAAAAGAAAGAAGGTTGCTTGAAGACATTCGGACCAGAGCGCAGATGGTTATTGACACGAGTGATTTGACGCCTAGACAATTAAGAGAAGAGATTATCTCTACCTTCGCAACAGCTGATTACACAGGGTTTGTTGTTAATGTGGTATCTTTTGGTTTTAAATATGGGGCACCAATGGACGCTGATGTTATGATGGATGTTCGTTTTCTACCGAATCCGCACTACATCGATGAATTGCGCCCACAAACCGGAATGGATCAACCCGTCTATGACTATGTGATGAAACAACCTGAAACTCAGACCTTCTATTATAAGTTTATGGATTTAATTGAGTTCTGCCTACCTGGTTATAAACGTGAAGGTAAATCGAGTGTGACAATTGCTATTGGATGTACGGGAGGAAGACATCGGTCCGTCTCCTTGGCAAGACGCATTGCTCAACACTTAGAAAATGATGACTATGTTGTGAATCTGACTCACCGTGACGCTGGCAAAGTAAAGGAATCGGTGAATCGATCATGATGGAAAACAAATTTCGTAACAATGTAGCGGTTATTGGTGGTGGAACGGGTCTTCCAGTTATTTTGCGTGGCTTGAAAGACTTGGAAGCCAATATTTCTGCTATTGTTACCGTCGCTGACGATGGGGGGTCGAGTGGAGCCATTCGTGATTACGTCAACGTGGTTCCCCCTGGTGATATTCGTAACTGTATGATGGCTTTAGCGGATGTTGAACCTCAATTGAGTGATCTTTTCCAGTATCGATTTGATAGTGAGGATGCCTTTCTAGCAGGGCACGCGATTGGCAATTTACTAATAGCTGCTCTCAAAGAAATGAACGGGTCGTTAGAAGAAGCGATTAATATTTTATCGCGGTGGATGCGAGTTAAAGGGCAAATCCTACCAGCTGCTCCTGATGCACTAGTCTTGCATGCCGAATTTGAAGATGGAACAACAGCTGTAGGGGAGTCTAAGATTGCTCAACACCGTAAGAAGATATCACGTGTCTATCTCACTAATCAAGAAGGTCAACCGGCTACTCATGCCTCGCCACGTGTGGTAGAAGCGATTATGGATGCGGATTTGATTGTTTTGGGGCCGGGCTCTCTATATACTAGTATTTTGCCTAATTTGATGATTCAAGAGATTGGCGATGCTATGAAGCAAACAGAAGCTGAAGTGGTCTATGTGTGTAATATTATGACCCAGCTAGGCGAAACGGAAAACTTCACTGACGCCGATCATGTCCGTGTCCTTCATGAACACCTAGGTGATCATATTGTTGATACGGTTCTAGTAAATATCACGCCAGTACCAGAAGATTATATCCGAAATCAGCCGAATGAAGAATATTTGTTACAAGTGCGCCATGATTTCCAAGCCTTACGCGCGGAAGGTTGCCGGGTTATTTCTAGTGAGTTTTTGAGTATGAAGGAAGGTGGCGCTTACCACGACACAAAAAAAGTAGTGGAAGAGCTAGGTTATATCTTGGATACGATAAAACTTAATTCAAAAAATCACGCTCGTCAATCGAGCTGAAAGGGGTCTTGATTTATTGTGACCTTTGCCTCGGAAGTAAAAAAAGAGTGTACCCTCCTAGAGGTACACCGAGAACACGCTAAAGCTGAACTAACAGCTCTGATTCGAATGAACGGAGCTGTTAGTATTTATAATCAGCAATTTATCCTAAATGTACAAACTGAAAATGCTGCTATCGCGCGTCGGATTTATAGTTTATTGAAGACCTTCTACCAGACTGAAGGCGAATTGATTGTTAGACGCAAGATGAAGCTCAAGAAAAATAACGTTTATATTGTTCGGTGTCGCTACGGTGTAAAAAACATTTTAGCTGACTTAAAGATTTTTAATGGCTTAGCTATTGATACGGCCATTGAAGATGATATTTTGAATGATGATTCTTTGACCCGGTCCTACTTGCGGGGGGCCTTTTTGGCCGGTGGCTCGGTCAATGATCCTGGCTCTAATAATTATCATTTGGAGATCTATTCAAATTATGAAAATCATAATGATGCTATCTGTTATCTGATGAATAAATTTAACCTAAATGCTAAGACGGTCCAACGGCGCAATGGTTATATCACCTACCTAAAAGAAGCAGAAAAGATTTCTGATTTTCTAGCCTTAATCGGAGCGGATGCAGCCGTCTTAAAATTCGAAGATATAAGAATTCTTAGAGATGTCAGGAATTCTGTAAACCGTCTTGTTAATTGTGAAAATGCCAATATGAACAAGACGATTACCGCTTCGCAAAAGCAAATTCAGGCGATTCGTCTTTTGGATGAGCAGGTAGGCTTGTCTAGCCTACCTGAAAAGCTTGAGTTAATGGCGCGTTTTCGCCTGGAAAATCCGGATATGAGCTTAAAGGAGCTCGGGGAATTAGTTCCTGGAGGGCCTATTTCCAAATCTGGCGTCAATCATCGTTTGCGCAAGCTAATTGAATTAGCAGATAATTTATAATAAATCCAAGCAAAAAAATGCAAATCCGCAAAAAATGTGTATTTATATAATAGACCCACTGATTTAAAGGAGGATTTATTATGAATAATGTTGTTTTGTGCGGTCGCATTGTCAGAGAAGTGGAGCTCAAATCGGTTGGGACGGGCCAAGCCAGAGTCATTAATAACACCTTAGCGATTGACCGACCTTATGTTGATCGCAATGGTGAAAAACTAACTGACTTTATTCCATTTGTTATCTGGAACCGTCAAGCTGATTTTATGAAGGAACGGTGTCAAAAGGGAGATTTGATTGTCATATCAGGTTTGATGCAGAGTCGCTCTTATGAGAATCAACAAGGGCAAAAGGTATATGTTGTCGAATGTTTGGTTGATCAAGTCTCCTGCCCTTCTAATCGAAGAGCCAGTGGGACAGGCGAATTTCAAGATAAGAAAGCGGAAGACTTACCTGATTCCAGCCAAATGCAAGAAGATATTGATGCTGTAATGGAAACGATGAAATAATTAATAGGACTAGCTAATTCTTGACCTAATGGAGGAATTAGCTAGTTTTTGATTTTTTTGTAAGGAAATGGTTGAGGGAACTTGAAATATTTATTAAACTTTTTCCTTCTTGGGCATTATTTATTTATTCAGGTTATAATGAAATGGGAACTTATTTCTTAACAGGGGTCACCAATGATATAATGGGTGAGAGATTAATAGGAGGGTTCAGAATGAATATATTAATGATTGAAGATAATGAATCTGTCAGTGAAATGATGTCAATGTTCTTTGAAAATGAGGACTACCAAGCAACCTTTATCCATGATGGAGCTGAAGGCTATGATGTTTACCAAGCGGATCCAGGTAAATGGGATATTGTTATTTTGGATTTGAATTTACCATCGATGGATGGCATGCAGGTCTGCCGCAAAATTCGCGAGCATGGTGAACAAACGCCTATCATTATGCTAACAGCGCGTGATTCTGAAAGTGATCAAGTTCTAGGGTTAGAGATGGGCGCTGACGACTATGTAACCAAGCCATTTAGTCCGATTACCTTATTGGCTAGAATTAAGGCCCTTTATCGCCGTGCTCATGTTAATCCAACTGAGACTAGTCAGTCGGATTCAGTGTCTGACTTTGATGTTGAAACTAATGTTATCCAGATCAACACCAGCACCCGAGAGGCTTACTACAACGGGAAAGAAATTGAAAATTTGACCCCCAAAGAGTTTGACTTGTTGGTCATGTTTGCTTCAAACCCTAAGCGAGTATTTAGCCGCGATGATTTATTGACTAGCTTGTGGGAAGATCCCTTCTATGGTGATGAGCGAACAGTGGATGCGCACATTAAGAAGCTCCGTCAAAAAATAGAAACGGTGGGTAGTCAAGTAATTCAGACAGTCTGGGGGATTGGATATAAGTACGAAGAACTTGGTGATCAAGAATGAAATTCCTCTGGCAACAATTGCTAGGATTCTTTGTAGTTATTATTGTGATTTTGGCCTTTCTTTCTAGCCGAATCGAGAATTATATGGTAAAACAAATTGAAAATACCCGGGAAGAACAGTTATTAAATTATGGCCGTAATATTGTAAATAATAATTTTTCAAGAACAGACCTGATCCGTGCCTCTCAATTGTTGGCCAGTGAAGAAATCATCATCCAGGTTTATTTAGAGGATGGTCGAACAATCTACCCCCTCTACGATCCAGATTATGATGCGCCTTTGAGTCAAGAAGAGTTGGCTATTCTAAACTCAGGTCAACAGTTGGGCTTTAGACGAACAGATCGTCGAAGTGTCAATGGCGAATTAAAGTCTTATTTAACTGTCTATTTGCCACATTCAAATGTAGGGGAATTTCCGAGTGGATTTATCAGTTTGGCGGCCCCTCTAAGTGGTTTGGAGGAGCAATTAAGTGCTGTTAGAGAAAATATTTTGGTATCCTTTATTATTTCTAGCTTGATCGGTCTAGCTATTAGTTTAATGACGGCTCTCTATCAAAATCGGAAGATTTCTAGACTTCAAGTAGCTACCAAGAAGATTGCTTCTGGTAACTATGCAGTTAATTTGGACACGACAGGAACTGATGAATTTGGCGATTTGGCGCGGGACTTTGAAGTGATGGCTCAATCACTAGCAGCCTCACAGGAAGAGATTAAACGACAAGAAGAATTGCGCAGTCAATTCATGATGGATGTGGCTCATGAAATGCGAACGCCACTAACAACCATGGCTGGCTTGATTGAAGGCTTACAATATAATATGATTCCTGAAAAGCAAAGAGGTCGAAGTCTTGAATTGATTAGTAAAGAAACCAAGCGTTTAACGCGCTTAGTGAATGAGAATTTGGATTACGAAAAGATTCGTAGCCATCAATTTACGCTAACTAAACGGTTAATTGATGGTCAACAGCTCTTTAAGCAAGTTCAAGAGCAAATGAATGTCAAAGCCAAAGAAAATAATAACCAGGTCACAATCGAAGCGCCTGAGGGGTTAACCTTTTGGGCGGATTATGATCGCTTGGTTCAAATTATTATTAATTTAGTAACCAATGCCATTCAATTTTCAAAAGATTCTGAGATTCTTCTCAAGGGACAGATGTTAGCCAAGGAAAGTCAGATCCAAGTGATAGATCAAGGCATTGGGATGGATCCCGAGGATCTGGATCGAATCTGGGAGCGATTTTACAAAGTGGATGAGTCACGTAAAAACACCAAGTTTGGCGAGTCTGGGATTGGTCTTTCCTTGGTTCGTTCCTTGGTTGAAGCTCATGGTGGCCACATCAGTGTTACCAGCCAAAAAGGAAAAGGCTCAACTTTTACGGTTCGTCTGCCACTTAGAAAGGAGAGTGATGAAACGTGATTACACGGGTTTATTTAGCTCATCCTCAAGTGGAGGATTCGGGGAGCCAGCAATTTCTGATTCAATCTGGCCAAGCACTGACAAAAACTCACTATAAATACTTAATGCAAGAAGTAGATAGGCAGGGGAATTTTGACCGTGAAAAAGAAATTGAAGATCTGTTAGCTACTGATCGAATTATCTTCCAATTTCCTCTCTACTGGTACCAGGCTCCGGCTATATTGAAGCAGTGGCTTGACCAGGTGTTGGATACGGACTTTAAATTAGATGATTTATACCAAGATTTAGCAGGTAAAGAATTAGGATTAGTTATCAATATGGGGGTGAAAGCTCAAGCCTTCCAACCGACGGGTCGAGAAGGGCGTGTGATTAGTGATCTCTTGAGCCCTTATGAGACTTTAGCGCGTCATTTCCAGATGACCTATTTAGAGCCTTTTTTAATTCATCAGTATGATCGTCTGACTGATGAAGAGCAATACCGATTGTTGGCTGAATATGTTTGCTATTTGGAGACTGGTTCTTTCTCGAGTTTTCGCCAGTTTCAGCACTACATGATAGATAAGGTTCAAAATTTAACACAAGAAGATCTGACTTTAGAGATAACCGATCAGATCTTTTTGGATCTAATGTTGGAACAAATGGATCAGCAAGCTGAGGAAGTAGATTCGCTTTATGAAATGAATGATTGGAGAAGATGATGGCAGCACCTAGTCTGGAAAAGATAATGAAGCAAGCCAAGAATTATCCCACTAAAGCCTTATTGTATGTCTTAGGGCAAGTCGATCTTGAACAAAAGAAACGCTTGCAACAGCAAAGGCAACAATTAGATGGACAGTCCTGGAGTCGTAAAGAATGGGACCATCAATAAATAGACTAAATAAGCGCGCAAGCAAAGATGAAGATTGAATCTTTGCTTGCGCGCTTTTATTAGTTGCCTCATCTTTGGTAACGGCGTCTTAATCGTTCACTAAGGTGATTAGGAAATAATTTTTACGTCCGCGACGAACAACAATATATTTGTCACCAATGGCATCCGCTTTACTAATTGGATAATCGACATCGGTTATTTTTTTCCCATTAATTGAGATGGCTCCATTGGAGACGAATTCTCTGGCTTGACGTCTTGAATCCACTAAGCCAGTATCCACTAGCCAAATAGCTAGTTCAGGGTGCTCGCTATTAACTGGTGCTTCAAATTGAGGCATATTCTTAAAACCTGTTTCAATTTGTTCAGGTGTCAAAGAGCGAATGTCGCCACTAAATAAAGCATCCGTAATTTTTTGTGCATCTTCTAACGCTTCTTTGCCATGCACAAACTCAGTGATTTCTTCAGCTAATCGTTTTTGAGCAGTTCTTAAATGAGGGCGATCTTTGATCTCCTCTTCAAGCGCTTCAATCTCTTCCTTAGATAAGAAGGTAAAGTACTTCAAGAATTTAGGTGTGTCCTCATCCGTTTGGTTTAACCAGAATTGGTAGAATTCATAAGGAGTTGTGCGCTCTGGATCTAACCAGATAGCATTTCCTGCGGATTTACCAAATTTCGTCCCATCTGATTTAAGCATGAGTGGAATGGTTAAGCCGTAAGCTTCTGCTTCGGGTCCTTCCATCCGACGAATAAAGTCTAAACCAGCTGTGATATTCCCCCACTGGTCTGCACCACCAATCTGTAACTGAATTTGATGATTCTTATATAAGTAATGAAAATCAATGGATTGTAAGATCTGATAAGAGAATTCAGTAAATGAAATCCCATGTTCCAAACGACTTGAGACAATATCCTTGGCAAGCATCGTATTGATATTGAAGTGTTTGCCGTAATCTCTTAAAAAGTCGAGCAAGGAAAGTTTACTTAACCAATCATAGTTGTTATAAATAGTAAAAGAATTGTTGCTATCATCATTGTTTACAAAAAGACGTTCCATTTGCTGGGTTAATTTGCGAGCATTCTCATTAACCACGTCCATGGTTTGTAATGTTCGTTCACTGGTTCGTCCACTTGGATCACCAATAGATCCAGTCGCTCCCCCAATGACTACTACCGGATTATGACCAGCTAATTGGAATCGTTTAAGGATCATAAAAGGAATCAAGTGGCCAATATGCATAGAATCCCCCGTTGGGTCTACGCCACAATAGAGGTAGATAGCCTTATCTTCAACTAGCTTCTTAAGCCCTTCGGCATCCGTTTGTTGATTAATGGCCCCACGCCACTGTAAATCATCAATAATTGATGTCATCTTTATCCTCCTTGATAAATTTCTTTAGTCTAATAAATATTATATGGATTCAATGGCTCAATTACAACCAACAAAGTAATTTTAAATAACTTTAAAAATTCTTAATTAATTACAGCAATGTTACAAAGAGAATACTTTTTGACTAAAAGCCTCCCAAAGCTTAAAAAAGATGGTATTATACATTCATGCCTAATTCAAAAGGAATTAGTTTATTTTATAAAAAAACCACTTACTTATATATAAACTTTGATTAAGGAGAAATGTTACTAATGAAGAAAAGTATTTTCAAAACTTTATTCACATCGGCAATGGTAGTCGCTGCTGCAGCTCCAAGCGCTCAAGCATTTGCCCAAGACTACGATGCGATGATTCAAGACACTGAACTTCAAATCGAAGGTCTTTCTGCTCAACAAGCTAATTTATATGAAGAATTACAAAACTTATACGGACAAATCAATATCTTGCAAGAAGAGGCTAATCAAGTATTAGCTGGACTAGAAGCAGATAATAACCGATTAGAAGAATTAGAAGCTGAGATCGCTAAACTTGAAGATGTTATTGCTAAGCGTCAAGAAGTCTTAGCTAAGCAAGCTCGCGCGGTACAGACTAGTACGGGATCAGCAAACTATTTAAATTACGTAACAGCCTCAGAAGGTGTCAGTGACTTTGTTGGACGCGTAGATGTTGTCCGCAAAATGGTTGACGCTAACCGCGATTTATTAAACACTCAAAAAGATGATAAAGCCAGCGTAGATGCAGCTAAGAAGGAAACGGAAGCTACGAAGCAAGCTAAAGTTGAAAAAATGAATGAATTAGAAAGTCTTAAAGGAGAACTTTCTGCTCATACAGCTGATCAAGAAGCTGTCTACAATCAACTAAGCAATGATATCAATATCGCTGCTGCCAATCGCGAGGCACTCATTCAAGAGAAAGCTGCTTTCATTGAAGCACAACGTGTAGTCGCTGCTGAAGCTGCAGCTGCACAAGAGGCTGCTTTAAAGGCAGAGCAAGAAGCGATTGCGGCTGCGCAAGCCCAAGCAGATGCTGAAGCTCAAGCCCTTGCTCAAGCGCAAGAAGCCGCTGCCCAGGCTCAAGCTGAAGCAGACGCTCTTGTAGCTGTTGATCCAGCGTCGGATGCAGCTGCTAGCCAAGCCCAAGCTGTTGCTGCCGAAGCTCAGGCTCAAGCAGATGCTGTAGCTGCTCAAGCTCCAGCAGAAGTCGCAGCAGATGCTTACTATGAAGAAGTAACAAATGCTGAAACTGGAGAAGTCACTTCAGTATTAAATGAAGCAGCTTATGCTGAGGCTCAAGCCCAGGCTCAAGCGGCTCAAGAAGCAGCAGCCGCTGAAGCACAGGCCCAGGCTCAAGCAGCCCAAGCTCAAGCGCAGGAAGCCGCTGCACAAGCTCAAGCTCAAGCAAGTCAAGACCAAGCGGCCGCTCAAGCAGCAGCACAGGAACGTGTAGCAGCTGCTCAAGCAGAAGTCGCTGCTGCTAGCCAGAGAGCGGAAGCAGCTCAGGCTAACGTTAATTCATTGATCTCTAATGCTGAGAAGTATCTAGGAACACCTTACGTATGGGGTGGTAAGAATCCAAGTGGATTTGACTGTTCTGGATTTGTTCAATATGTATTTAATGAAACATACGGTATTGACGTCGGTGGATGGACTGGTGCTCAAGAAGGTTCAGGAACCGCTATTAGCGTAGGCGAAGCTCAAGCAGGAGACCTCTACTTCTGGGGTAATCAAGGAAGTACTTACCATGTGGCGATCGCAACGGGTGACGGAAACTATATCCACGCTTCTCAACCAGGAACACCATTAGAATATAACAAGGTTTCTAACTTTACTCCACAATGGGCCTTGAGAGTTAACCGTTAATTTATCATTTGTTTTAAGCCATCAGAAAAACTGATGGCTTTATTTTATTTTAATTATATTAGGGACAAGTTATCTATAAGTGGATGGCTTGTGCTATAATGGTAGGAGATTATTCAATTAATAAAGGAGGCACTCATTCGTGACCGAAACAAATCAAAAACCTAGCTATTATTTAACTACCCCCATTTATTATCCAAGTGGCAAGATTCACATTGGTAACACCTACACGACCGTTGCTTGTGATGCCCTTGCTCGTTATAAACGTCTCATGGGTTATGACGTTTACTTTCTAACCGGAACGGATGAACACGGGCAAAAAATTGAGAAAAAAGCGGCTGAATTGAATTTGGATCCGCAAATCTATGTAGACCAAATGGCAGAAGAAATTCAAGGTCTATGGAAGAGAATGAAAATTACGAATACGACCTTTATGCGGACTACTTATGATTATCACAAGAAAGCTATCCAAAAAATCTTCCAACAATTACTCGATCAAGGCGATATTTACTTAGGAGAGTATGAAGGTTGGTATTCAGTTAGTGATGAAGAATACTTTACCGAAAGTCAATTAGTGGAAGTCTACAAGGATGACCAAGGAAAAGTGATTGGTGGAAAGGCCCCAAGTGGTCATGATGTCGAGCTAGTTAAGGAGGAATCTTATTTCTTCCGTTTAAGTAATTATGCCGACCGCCTAATCGACTATTACGAGTCCCATCCAGACTTCTTGAAGCCAGATTACCGGCAAACAGAAATGATTAATAACTTCATCAAACCTGGTTTGGAAGACTTGGCTATCTCGCGGACTTCATTTTCTTGGGGAATCCCTGTAAAGTCTAATCCTAAGCATGTTGTTTATGTATGGATAGATGCTTTGTCCAACTATATTACGAACTTAGGTTATGGTGGAGAGGACACGACACTCTTTGATAAATATTGGCCAGCCGATCTCCATATGGTTGGTAAAGATATCTCTCGTTTCCATATGATTTATTGGCCGGCGATGCTGATGGCTTTAGGCATAGAAATTCCAAAACAAATCTTTGCCCATGGTTGGATCGTAATGAAAGATGGCAAAATGTCTAAATCTAAGGGTAATGTTATTTATCCAGATACCCTGATTGACCGGTATGGTTTAGATGCAACTCGTTTCTATCTCTTGCGAGAGATGAGTCAGGGTAATGACACTGTTTTCACACCGGAAGACTTTGTTAATCGCGTCAATTTTGAGTTAGCTAATGACTTGGGTAATTTATTGAACCGGACAGTAGCCATGATGAATAAATACTTTGAGGGTCACGTGCCAACCCCAGCGACTGATGAGCTAGTCGCTCATGCTATTGATTCAGAATTTGAAAGCTTAGTAAATGAGCGAATTGAATCTTATCACCAAGCTCTAGATAAGTTAGGCTTTAGTGAGGCTTTGGATCAAGTGATGACGATTGTTTCTCGGACCAATAAATATATTGACGAAACAGAGCCTTGGGTACTTGCTAAAGATGAAGCTAACAAAGGTCTGCTTCAGTCTACGATGTATCATCTGGCAGAATCGTTAAGAATCGTGGCCCACTTATTACGTCCCTTTATGCCAGATGCGCCAGAGCAAATCTTTAAACAGTTGGGCATTGAACAAGAGCTTGCTAAGGACTTGAAAGACCTAACATGGGGAGACTTCCCACAAGATTCTAAGACCATCGAAAAGGGTCAACCCATCTTCCCTCGGTTGGATGTAGACGAAGAAGTTGCTTTCATCCATGATCAAATGACCCCTCAAAGCGAAAGATTGACAGTGGATGATCCTAATTGGCAACCTGAAGAGATTGAGTTTTTGGTTGAGGAAGTTCCTTCGGTAGACTTTGACCAATTTATACAAGTAGAAATGCGAGTTGCCGAAGTGATTGATGTAGCACCAGTAGAAGGTTCTAATAAGTTGTTGCGTTTCCGTTTGGATGCTGGAGATTCAGGTCACCGTCAGATTCTATCAGGCATCGCCAAGGCCTATCCAAACTACGAAGAATTAATAGGCAAAAAGTTAGCTATTGTGGCTAATTTGAAGCCACGTAAGATGATGGGTCTTGTTAGTCAGGGGATGATCCTGTCTGCTGAGAATGGGGATGGAAGTTTAAGACTAATCTTTGCACCAGACGAAGCAGATAATGGAGCTTTATTAGGATAAGTCATTTAACCTTAACTCTTCTTAGGTTGAGTTAAGGTTTTGCTCATTTAGGAGGATAATCATGAAGCTATTTGATACGCATACACATTTAAACGTACGAAACTTCTTGGGACGGGAAGAAGAAGTAATCGCTGAGGCTGCTCAAGCCGGAGTGGAGTACATGGCTGTGGTCGGCTTTGACCAAGAGACTATCGCTAAGAGCTTAGAATTAAGCCGGACCTATCCCAATATCATTTCAGTCATTGGTTGGCATCCAACGGAGGCCAAGCATTACAACCAAGCAATTGAAGATCAGTTGCACCAATGGTTAGAGCAGCCTAAGGTTCACATGTTAGGCGAGATTGGTTTGGATTACTATTGGGATGATTCGCCAATCGACGTCCAAAAGAAGGTTTTTGCTCGTTTAATTGCGATTGCTAAAGAACACCAACTCCCGATAACGATTCATAACCGAGAAGCCACAGAGGATGTCTATAAGATTTTGCAGGCTGAAAAGATACCGGAAGCTGGAGGTATTATGCATAGTTTTGGTGAAGGGCCCGAATGGGCGCAACGATTTTTAGATTTGGGGATGCATATTTCTTATTCAGGTGTCGCCACTTTCAAGAAAACGGATGATGTGCGTGAGTCAGCTAGGTTAACACCAATTGACCGACTCTTAATCGAAACAGACGCTCCTTATCTGGCGCCTGTGCCCAAGAGAGGCAAAGAAAACCAACCCGCTTATGTTCGTTATGTAGCCGAATGCTTAGCTAACGTTAAGAAAATAAGCTTGGAAGAGTTCGCTGAACAAACCTGTCAGAATGCTTTCAATTTATTTAATTGGTGGCCAGAGGAAGAAGCTAATCATGAAGACGCCTAAAGAGTGGATAGTGGTCGAAGGGCCTAGTGATACCAGACGTCTCATCGAAGTCTTTGGTCAACGGGTTAAGACCATTGAAACAGGCGGATCTGCGATTAACCAGGAGACGATTGACCAAATTAGACACGCTCACCAAAAACAAGGGGTCATCGTTTTAACAGATCCTGATTATCCAGGCAAGCGTATTCGCCAGCTAATCACCCAAGCCGTTCCTTCTGTTAAACACGCCTACATCGATCCCCAACATGCTCAGGCTAAACGAAAAGGGAAGAGTTTAGGCGTTGAACATACAGATGACCAAGCCATTTTGGAAGCCATCGGAAGAGTGATGACCCCTAGTAACAGTGCGGATCAAGCTTTAATTAGTGTTTCGCAGCTAATGGAATTAGGTCTCGTTCGATCAGCTGATGCAAGTCAAAGGCGAAAGTATTTAGCTGATTACTTCCATCTGGGGCATTCAAACGGTAAAAGGCTTCATCAACAATTGGCGCGCTATCAAATCGGCTATCAAGAAGTTAAACAGGTACTAGAAGAAGGAGGTTATCGATGATTCAGGACAAGTTAATCGCGACGCCCAGTCGTACTACCGAGATAATGAAGCAATATGATATCAAAATGAAAAAAAGTTTAGGGCAAAACTTTTTAGTGGAACCTCAGATTTTAGATCGCATGGTCCAAACGGCAAAGATCACTGATCAGACTACAGTCATTGAAATAGGTCCGGGGATCGGTGCCTTGACAGAAGTTCTAGCCCGCACCGCTAAGCAAGTTATCGCCTTTGAGATTGACAAACGATTTATTGCTATTTTGGCTGACACGCTCGCAGCTTATCATAACGTTCAGATTATCCACCAGGACATCCTAGACGTGGATCTAAGTAGTCCCGATCTACAGCAGATTCAAGAAGCGGAAGACTTAGTGGTCGTAGCGAATCTGCCCTATTATATTACAACGCCTATTATTATGAAGTTAATCAGTAGTGCGCTTCCTTTTCGACAATTGGTGATGATGATGCAAAAAGAAGTTGCGCAAAAAATGACTGCGTCAGTAGGAGATAAGGATTATAATTCCCTGAGTATCGCGATTCAAAACTCAATGCAAGCAGACTTAGCCTTTATCGTTCCCAAAACAGTCTTTATTCCCCAACCAAGAGTTGATTCGGCTGTCTTGTCATTAACAAGACGGGACCATCCACTGGTTGAAGTAGCAGATGATCATGCCTTTCAAAGCTTTGTCCGCTCTTGCTTTGCTCAGAGACGCAAAACGTTATGGAATAACTTAAAGAAAATTGATTTTCCGGAAGAAAGATCACTGGATTCCCTTGAATTAGCTCTAGATCAGCTTCAAATTGAACCGAGTCGAAGAGCCCAGACCTTAACAATTGAGGAGTTTGCAGCTCTGTACCGGTGCTTATTTGAATCGGGGACAGTGGATTGAGGGCTAGAATAAAATAAATACATTGATCATCTTGCACAATATAACTAGTTGTGTTATATTGACATTTAATGGTATTTTGTGTTACAATGAGGTAACGAGGTGATAATGGATGCCGAGAGAATTAGCAGAAATTAAGCAACAATTAGATAGTCGCTTAGGTGAAGAAATTGTTGTCACTGTCCAAATGGGGCGCAAACGTAAGAAGGAACGCCGTGGAATTCTCAAAGAAACTTATCGGTCTGTATTTGTTGTCGATTTAAATCAAGACGAGAATGATTTTGACCGTGTTTCTTATAGTTACCGTGATATTTTAACTGAAACAATCGAGCTAGATTTTACAAATTAATGATTGATGCCTAAGCAAACTTCGGTTTGCTTTTTTTGCGCTCCTCGTGTCTTTAATTCACATGCTCTGTTATAATAGATGTAGACAGTTCTATGGGCTTAGCCTATAGAACTCATTTTGTGTCAACCATGAATAAGGAGAATGAAATGAAGTTAGTAGTAGGATTAGGAAATCCGGGTGAAAAATATTCAGGAACTCGTCATAATATTGGATTTGCAGTTATTGATCAAGTACTGACAAATAACCAATTAAAGCTGGATGAGCAAAAGTTTCGTTGTGACTTTACGATATGGAATCAGATGGGACAGCGAACTGTCCTGGCAGAACCCTTTACCTATATGAATTTATCAGGAGAAGCTGTCTTACCCCTTATGGCCTATTATGGTATAGGAGCCGAAGATATTCTGGTTGTTTATGATGATCTAGATCTAGAGCCGGGTAAGCTTCGTCTCCGTCAAAAAGGCAGTGCCGGTGGGCACAACGGAGTTAAAAGTATTATTCAAATGCTGGGTACAGATGAATTCAACCGAATTAAAATCGGTATCGGTCGTCCTGCTCCGGGATGGAAAGTAGTCGATCATGTATTGGCTAGTTTTACCAAAGAGGAGTTACCAGTTATTGATGAAGCGATTAGTCAGGCCAGTCAAATTGTCGAAGATTGGGCGGATGGTGAAGATTTTCTTAAACTAATGAATCAGCACAACTAAGGCAGAGGAGGTAAGTATGAATAGCTCAATATATAAAGAGCCCTTTCAACAAGCTGTTAATGAGATTCAGGCAAGTCGGGAACTCCCTCATCTAGTCACTGGCATTGATGACAGTGCACGAGCGGTTTTTCTGGCTCAATTATTTACGGCTCAACCTGGCCAATATATTGTTGTTGAATCTCATCCTAATAAACTCAACCAATTATTGGCAGATTTAGAGGCGCTTTTACCTGAAGCTGCTATTTTCCATTTTCCTGAGGAAGAGACGTTGGCTATTGAACATTCTTTGGCGTCTAAAGACAATCAAGCCATGCGGATCCAAGTCCTCAACCATCTAGTGAGTGGAGCGGATGGTATTGTGGTGACCTCTGTGTCTGGCTTGATTAAACGATTAACCCCAGTTGCTCAGTGGCGTAACTCGCGCATTGATTTTGAAGTGGGTGCTAGTTATGATTTCTCTAATTTACAAGATGTATTTATCCAATTAGGTTATCAAAGAGTATCTTTAGTTGAAGCGCCTGGTGAGTTTTCGATACGGGGAAGCATTATTGATTTTTATGCGCTAGACCAAGAAAGTCCCGTTCGTTTGGACTTTTTTGATGTGGAATTAGATTCAATCCGTCGTTTTGACCTGGACACTCAAGAGTCCATTGTTAACTTAGATTCGGTGTCTTTGAGTCCAGCTACTGATATTATTTTTTCAATTGAGGACCAGCAATCCTTATTGGGAGATTTAGAGAAATCTTTTAAACTAGCGAGCAAGCAAATGCAAGATCCTGACTTGAAGGAAGCTTTTGACAAGCATTTTCAAGATCAATTAGACCAGTTAGAAGCAGGGGAGCCATTAGCCTATCCTTCTGTTTATTTAGGTCTGTTTGACCCAAAAGACACGAATTTACAAAGTTACCTGCAAGGGAACGGCCACTTAATTGTGATGGATTTTCATAAGATTCAAGAAAAACAAGCCCAAATTTTAGAAGAAAATCAATATTGGATTGAACAAGAGGTGGCCTTAGGTCGCCTGCTACCGAAGTTAGAGATTAAGTTGAATGCCTTTGAACTTGTGCGCCAATCAGAGCAGCCTGTCGTTTATTTTTCTTTAATGCAAAGAAACATGGGCAACTTAAAGTTAGCCGGCATCCATAATTTTTCCTACCGATCTATGAATCAGTTTTTCAATCAATTACCCTTAATCAAGACGGAACTAGATCAATGGATGCAACAGGGATATATGATTCAAGTCTGCCTGCCAACCCAACAAGAAGCCCGTAGAGTTCAGCAGCTGTTTGATGATCATGAGATTCGGCCCACATTGATTCAGGAAGCTGCGCCTAAGCTTGGAGCAATCAATATCCTTGTTCAGCCGTTAACTCGGGGCTTTGAGCTTCCTCAAAATAAGTGGGTGGTTTTGGATGAATCTGCCTTATTTGCCCAACGAAAACAGGTGACTAGACGCAAGGTCAACCTATCGAATGCTGAGCGGATTAAAAGCTATAATGAGCTTAATGTGGGGGATTTTGTTGTTCATCAAAGTCACGGAATCGGTCGTTATCTAGGCATTGAGACTTTGGAGATGAAGGGTTCTCATCGTGATATGCTTACGGTTGAATACGATGGTAGCGCACGGATCTATATACCTGTGGACCAGATTCATCTCTTACAAAAGTATGTCGCTTCAGAATCTAAAACACCTAAATTAAATAAATTAGGCTCCACTGATTGGGCCAAAACAAAGCAAAGAGTTCAATCTACGGTAGAAGATATCGCTGATGAACTGATCGAACTGTATGCTAAACGTGAGCAACAAAAAGGTTATGCCTTCGGGCCAGATACGCCAGAACAAGCAGAATTTGAATCAGCCTTTCCCTATGTGGAGACTGAAGATCAACTTAAAAGTGCAGCGGAAATTAAGGCTGATATGGAGAAGGAAAAACCGATGGATCGCTTGTTGATCGGAGATGTTGGCTATGGAAAAACAGAAGTAGCGATGCGAGCCATTTTTAAAGCGGTAATGGAAGGCAAGCAAGTGGCCTTCTTGGTTCCTACCACGATTCTAGCTCAACAACATTATAATTCGTTGGTTGAACGCTTCCAAGGCTGGCCCTTTGAAATAGCTTTAATGAGTCGTTTTGTCACACAGGCGAACCAGAAGGAGACGATTGAAGGTTTGGCCAATGGAGCCGTATCGATCGTTGTCGGTACCCACCGAGTACTTTCAAAAGATATCAAATTTCATGATTTAGGCCTTTTAGTTGTTGATGAAGAGCAGCGGTTTGGTGTTAAACATAAGGAAAGGTTAAAACGGCTAAAGTCTCAAGTAGATGTTCTCACCCTTACTGCAACGCCAATCCCTCGAACACTTCATATGTCGATGATTGGTATTCGTGATCTCTCTGTAATTGAGACGCCTCCTTCTAACCGCTTCCCGGTCCAAACTTATGTTATGGAGCAAAATGACGCTGCGATTCGTTCAGCTATTGACCGAGAATTGGCTCGAGGTGGACAGGTCTTCTACCTTTATAATCGGGTGGCCACCATTGAACAACGAGCAATGGAAATCAAAGATCTGGTCCCACAAGCTCGTGTAGCCTATGCCCACGGTCAGCTTCATGAAAGAGAATTGGAAGACATTCTGATGGCCTTTGTGGATGGTGAGTATGATGTTTTGGTTACGACCACTATTATCGAAACGGGTGTTGATATTCCTAATGCTAACACCTTGTTTATTGAGAATGCTGATAAAATGGGCTTGTCTACTCTTTATCAACTGCGAGGCAGAGTAGGGCGAACTCACCGGGTAGCTTACGCTTATCTGATGTATGATCCGATGAAGCAGATGAGTGAGATTAGTGAAAAAAGGCTCAATGCGATTCGGGAGTTCACGGAACTGGGTTCGGGATTCAAAATAGCTATGCGTGATTTATCAATTAGAGGTGCTGGTAATCTCTTGGGGCAGCAGCAGTCTGGTTTCATTGACTCTGTAGGTTATGATATGTATTCACAAATGTTAAAAGAAGCAGTAGATCGTAAGCGAGGCAAGGAACGCCCTCAATCTAAGGTCGTGTCTAAAGAATTGGAATGGTCGATACCGGTGGATGCCTATATACCCAGTTCTTACATTGATGATGAAAGACAAAAAATTCAAATGTATCAGGATATTCAACGAATTGCTGGAGAAGAAGACTACCGTCAAGTTCAAGATATATTGATTGACCGCTTTGGTGAGTTCCCTGACCAAGTGTCTGATTTGTTGGATATCGCACTCATTCGCTATTACGCCTTGGAATCAGGCATACTTTCGATCAAACAGGTGCGACAAGAATTAGAGATCACTTTCAACGAAGAAGCTAGCCAACTCTTACAAGGCGTAGCCATCTTCGAGGCTTTAGAGCCGGTTAAACTCAAAGCACAAATTAAACTAGATAAAAATCGCTTAAAGTTGCAATTAAATATCTATCGTTTGGCTAATGACCAATGGCTTAGTGAGTTAATTAAATTGACGCAGTCTACATATACGATCGTGCAAAGAGAGGAGCAAGAAGATGAGACTAGATAAATATCTCAAGGTATCAAGAATTATCAAAAGAAGAACGGTGGCTAAAGAAGTAGCCGATCAAGGCCGAGTAATGATTAATGGCAATCCGGCTAAGTCATCCAGTAAGGTTGCTGTAGGAGATGAATTGGCCATTCAATTTGGAAACCGCCTCCTGGTTGTTGAAGTGTTAGCTTTATTGGATTCGACCAAGAAGGAAGATGCAGATAATATGTACCGAATAATTAAAGAAGAACGTAAGCAGAGAAGTGAAGAAGAAAATTAGAAAACAATGGATATTCTCATCAGTTACTGTTATACTCTAAACGATAAGAGGTGATTAAAGTGGCTAGAAGGCAAGTAGACGAAAAAATTATTCATTTGACTACCCTGAGTCAACCCTCTCGGTCAAAGGGCCGTCTTCAGTGGAATCCTTTCACCCTGATTATCTTAATCGGAGGGATGCTAACGCTTATCGTTGGCGGACAGTTCTGGCATACTTTGAGACAGACCTCGGTCAAACAAGCCGAATACGAAGAAGCAAAGTTCGCTTACCAAGAGGCACTGGATCAAAATCGTCAGGTGCAGGCTGAGTACCAGCACTTACATGATTCAGATTACTTGGCGAACGTTGCTAGAAGAGACTATTACTACTCAAAACCTGGTGAAATTATCTTTGAACTAGGGGAAGAGGAAAGTCCCGTATTCCAAGAAAATCAACAATAGAAAGAGAATAGTACCTTGTACTATAAGGAGGAAATGTAGTTAATGTCAGTTGAATCTGGGCAAATATTAACCGGGAAAGTAACCGGTATTACCAATTTTGGCGCTTTTGTGGATTTAGGGGATAACCAATCGGGACTGGTTCATATTAGTGAAGTCTCAGATGGCTTTGTTAAAGATATAAAAGATTATCTAACGATGGGCCAAGAAGTTCAAGTGAAAGTGCTCAAAGTAACCGATGATAATAAAATTAATCTTTCCATCAAGCAAGCCGGAGCGAGTCCGCAAGCAACAAAACAAAAGGAAAGCGATAGCCGTCCAGTAGAGAAAAAACCGATGGTTAAATCGGTTTCGTCCAAGGTAACATCTAATAAGAATAGTAGTACCAATGATTTTGATGCGATGATGAATAGTTTCCTACGCGACAGCGAGGATCGTCTAGCTTCTTTACGTCGTAACACTGAAGGTAAACGCGGTGGCCGAGGTGGCCGACGTAAGTAAAAGATTAATAGAGAGCCCTAGCTTTTAAAGCGAGGGCTCTTGTTTTTGTTCTAGGGGTAATTGGATGCAAAATTTGGTTTGGGGTCCAGTGTGTTTAACTAGCTGAATGTTTCCTTGGTGAAGATGAATAATTTTCTGACAAAGGGATAGTCCGAGTCCATTGCCTTCATCGATCCGGCTGCTATTGACTTGGTAGAACTTATTGAAGATATAGACGGCTTGCTCTTCGGGGATAGCTGGACCCGTATTAGCTATTTCGATGAAGGCCTTTGCTTGATCTTGCTGGCAAGTAATAGTAATGGATCCTCCCGCCTGATTATACTTAATAGCATTGTCCAGTAGGTTAAACCAAACGATTTGTAATAAGTCTGCATGCCCTTCGATTGTCACTGGATCAAGTTGCAAATCCAAAGTCAGTTGCTTACTTTCCCATTGAGACTGGAGGCCTAATAAGGCTTGTCGCAATTCTTCATCCAAGGATAGTGTTTGAATAGGAGTGAGTTTGTTTTGCTGTTCTAACTTGGTGAGTTGTAAGATGTTTTGGCTTAACTTTGATAACCTACGCACTGATTGGTAGATGCTTTCCTTGGCTTGCTGAATTTCTAGCGAATCTAGGTTGGGGCGGTCCAGTAATTGTAGATTGCCTTGAATACTGGCTAAGGGTGTTTTGAATTCGTGGGAGACAGTAGAGATGAAGTCATTTTGGATGATTTCTGTGTTTCTTAAATCTTGTACCATGGTATTAAATGAGCTGTAAAGCTCTTGGACTTCTCGAATAAATTGCTTTTCTTCTAACTGAATATCAAAGTTCTGTTGGGTGACTTGAAGCATAGCTTCCTTTAGTTTAGTGATAGGTCTTAAAATATAATTCGATAGTAAACTAGCAATCACCACACCCATAAAGACGCAGAAGACGGCGACAATAATGGTAGGGGTGTTGGCTAGATCATGGTAGTTATTAACTAAACTTAAGCGTGACAGAAGGTAAATAACCAACAATAATAAGAGTAGAAAGACAGCCATCAGGATAAAAGTTAAAAAAGTAAAGTAAAGCCATAAGCGAGAACGAATAAACTTAAACATGCTGAACCTCCGCCTTATAGCCTAGTCCCCGTACGGTAATGATTTGAAAGTCTGTGAAATTGGGTAATTCCTTTAAGTGATCACGAATTCGCTTAATATGGACGTCAACGGTCCGTTCATCACTGTCAGAATCTAGTCCCCAAATATCATCCATCAATTGCCGACGAGTAAATATCTGATTGGGATAGGACAGCAACTTAAAAAGTAATTGAAATTCTTTTAGAGCTAATTCAATGGTTTGATCTTGGTAGAAAATCTTAAGTTGAGCTTCATCGAGACGAAAGTCACCAATTTGCAAACTCGCTTGGTTCACGATCTTATATCGTCGAAGTAGGGCTTCTACACGTAATACCATCTCGTCTACATCAATGGGTTTGACCATATAATCATCGGCTCCTTTAAGAAAGCCCTGACGTTTATCCTCTAGGCCTGCTTTAGCAGTAATAATAAGAATGGGTAGGTCCAATCCCATACCACGAATATCATCAATGAGTCCATAACCGTCACCTTCTGGCATCATTAAGTCTGTAATAATAAGGTCGTATTTGTTACTTTCTAAAAAATCAAGCGCATGATGCCCATGGTAGGCCCAGTCCACTGAATAATTTGCATGACGTAAGACTGATTGATAGAGTTCTGCCAAGTCTTGATCATCTTCAATGAGTAGTATTTTAGCCAAAGTTGTCCCTCCTTGGAATAGCCTATCTTGCTTCTATTATAGAATAAATAAAATGACATGCAAAAATAATCTTAATTATGAGTTCACAATGGTTTGCTAATATCAGGGATGGATGTTTCAATTATTATTGAAGAAACTAGGGGCTGAGGTCCTTATTTGATATAATAATTCGGAGGTGATAGATGGTGTTAATTGCGAATTTAAGACATTTTATACTGGCGCATGAAAAACGAATTAAAGGTCCTTTGGTAGTAGCGGTGTCAGGTGGTGTCGATTCGATGGTTTTGGTGGATTGCCTAAGGCAACTGGATTACCCCTTCATTCTCGCTCATTTCAACCATGGTTTAAGGGAGGAGTCTCAGTATGAGGAAGAAGCGATCATTAATTATTGTCAGCAACATCATATTGAATACCAAATTGGCCATTGGGATAGTCGTACAGATCAGCATTCTGAAGATGCCGCTCGTCAAGCAAGGTATCAATTTTTAGCACGGGTCTGCCAGTCTTATCATGCTTCTACTATTCTGACTGGTCACCACCGAGAAGATCAAAGTGAAACCCTTTTGATGCGTCTTTTGAGAGGGACATCCTTCAAGGGTTTGCGAGGGATTCAAGACTTTAGTTATCAGGAGTTTGATTTAGGGATTGGAGATCGGATAAGCTTGGCCATTGCCAGACCTTTTCTCAACGAATCCAAGCAAACTTTCTATCATTATGCAAACAAGCACCAACTGACATACTTTGAAGACCAGACCAACCAGACTAGTCATTATTTAAGAAATCGCATTCGCCAGCAGTTTTTACCCTGGTTAAGACAGGAAAACCCAGCGGTCGATCAGCAATTAACCCAATTCAGCCACCAAATCAAGTCTATCTATCAAGTTTTGCTGGAAGATTTTAATCGGTTTAAAGACCAGGGAATCCAAATGAGCCAGAATTCGGCTCCCTCATGGTCTTTTGACTTAAGCGCTTGGGAAGCTTTGTCTGATGATCGGCGCTTGGTTTATATGGAATGTTTTTTTGAAGAGATTTTTGTCCATTATCAGCCTGATTATAAGGCCCATGCTATTAAGGCAGTAGCCGCCTTAATGATCAATTCAGCTAAACCGAATGGCCGATTGGATTTAGGTAGCGGTTGGCAAGCGGTCCGAAATTATGACCGACTGGTGATCCAAAAAGAAGTGGAGCGAGAAAGTCAGGTTCATGAACATCCCTTGGCCCTCGGCCAGACTTACCAGTTAGGTAAAGATAACCAGCTAAGTTATTTAAAATCCGACCTAGTTGAAGGGCAATCAATTAAAGGAGCTAATAAGAGTAGCCCGTTTATAAGCATTCCCTTGAAAGCTTACTTGCCAGATACAAGTAGGGTGCGAACGCGAAGGGCAGGTGATTGGCTGAAAATCACTGATCAAGAAGGCAAGGCTCACCGTAAGAAACTTGCCCGCTACTTCATTGATTGTAAAATCCCCTTGGCTTTAAGGGATCAGTTGCCGATCCTTGTCAGTTCACAACAAGAAGTTATCTGGATTCCGGGTCTATTCATCCATCCTGATTACCGAGCCGGTGAGAGGGATGAGATCCTAGCTTATTTAATTTATACAAATGTTGGGCATTCCTAATGGAAATATGATAAGATATAGAGCATGATATCGAATGATTATTCAAAAGGAGAAAACCATGTTAGAACAAGATATTGACAAGGTCCTGGTAAGTTCAGAAGATATTAAAGCGATTGTTGAGCGCTTGGGCCAAGAAATTACACAAGATTACCAAGGACAAGAGGTCTTGGTGGTAGGTATCTTAAGAGGGGCAGCTATTTTCCTAACGGATTTAGTGCGCGCTTTGGATCTTTATGTGGAAATGGATTTTATGGATGTTTCTAGTTACGGGGAAGCCTTTGTTTCTTCCGGAGAAGTTAGAATTTTGAAAGATTTAGAATCTTCTGTGGAAGGCAGACACGTTCTAGTCGTAGAAGATATCATTGACACAGGTCAAACTTTAAAATATTTAGTTGATTTATTTAAATATCGTCAGGCGGCATCAGTTAAAATATGTACACTTTTAAATAAAGAAGAGCATCGGATCGTCGCGGATATAGTACCCGATTATGTCGGAGTAACTATACCGGATGAATTTGTAGTCGGTTACGGCTTGGACTACAAGGAATACTACCGTAATCTTCCTTATGTTGGAGTACTAAAGGAATCAGTCTATGATAATTAAATAACTACTACGATGAAAGAGAGGAAATGAATGAACAACCCAAATCGCAATTTTTTCAAAAGCACGATTTTCTATATTCTTGCGATGTTGATGGTGTTTGGGGTCTTTCAATGGTTAGTTGGCGGAGCAACAGGAGCTGGGCCAACTAAGGAGATTACCCAAAGTCAATTTATGCAAGATTTAGAAGCAGGTAAAATTGATAAGTTTAATATCCAAATTGGATCAGGTGTCTATAGTGTAAAAGGGGAATACGAAAGCGATACGCAAGTAGAATCCCAGGAAGAAGAAGACCTCATGCAGGTCTTCCAAGGTTCCAGCCAAGCACAAAAATTTGAAACCAGTGTCTTAGGTAATGACGCCACCTTGAAGGCGGTCAGCGACTTGGCAGCAGCGACTGATACCAAGATTAAGACTGTTCCTGAGTCCAGCGTGGGAACCTGGTTGAGTTTCTTGCCGTTCGTTATTTTGTTGATTCCAACGATGTTCTTGATTTACTCCATGACCCAGCAAGGTGCTGGAGGCGGCCGAGGGGTAATGAACTTTGGTAAGACCAACTCCAAGGATATTTCCAAGCAAAAGGTGAAAGTTCGCTTTAGTGATGTAGCTGGAGCTGAAGAAGAAAAGCAAGAACTTGTTGAAATTGTGGAGTTTCTTAAAGACCCAGACCGCTTCACGGCCCTAGGAGCGAGAATTCCTGCCGGGGTTCTCTTAGAAGGACCTCCAGGAACTGGTAAGACCTTGCTAGCTAAGGCCGTAGCAGGTGAAGCTGGTGTTCCATTCTTTAGTATTTCAGGTTCTGAATTCGTTGAGATGTTCGTTGGAGTCGGAGCTAGTCGTGTTCGCGACCTCTTCGAGAATGCTAAGAAGAATGCGCCTGCGATCATCTTTATTGACGAGATCGATGCGGTCGGACGTCAGCGGGGAGCTGGTATGGGTGGTGGCCACGATGAACGGGAGCAGACCTTGAACCAACTCCTAGTTGAGATGGATGGATTCGAAGGAAACGAAGGTGTCATTGTTATGGCAGCGACTAACCGCTCAGACGTTCTTGATCCAGCCTTACTTCGTCCCGGTCGATTTGACCGTCAAATACTAGTAGGTAACCCTGATGTTAAAGGCCGGGAGGAAATCTTAAAAGTTCACTCCCGTAATAAGAAGCTAGCAGATTCAGTAGACTTAAAAGTCATTGCTCAACAAACCCCAGGTTTTTCTGGAGCAGACTTAGAGAACTTATTGAATGAAGCGGCTCTAATCGCAGCGAGATTTGACCACGAAAAAATCTTACCTGAAGATGTTGATGAAGCTCATGATCGAGTGATTGCTGGTCCTGCCAAGAAGGACAAGGAAATTTCGCAACGTCAAAGAGAAACGGTTGCCTATCATGAGGCTGGCCATACGGTTGTCGGCATGGTCTTAAATGATGCTCGAATTGTCCATAAGGTGACGATTGTGCCTCGTGGCCGTGCGGGGGGCTATGCAATCATGCTTCCTAAGGAAGATCAGTTTATTATTACTGAAAAAGAATTATATGAGCAAGTAGTAGGTCTTCTAGGAGGTCGGGCGGCTGAAGAGATTGTCTTTAATCATCAATCGACAGGAGCAAGCAACGACTTCCAGCAAGCCACACAAATTGTTCGTAGTATGATGACCGAGTATGGTATGTCAGAAAAATTGGGAACCATTCAATATGAAGGAAATAGTAAGCCTTTCGCTGGACGTCAGTATGGACAAACAGCGGCTTACTCGGAACAAGTAGCATATGAGATTGATATGGAGGTTCGTCGTGTGATGGATCAAGCCTTACAAGAGGCCCACGCAATCATTAATGAGCACCGTGAGCAGTTGAATGTAATTGCTGAGAAACTTCTTGAAGTTGAGACCTTAGATAACCGCGAAATCGAATCTTTATTCAAGACAGGCCAAATGCCGGTTGATGAAACATCGGCTGAAGAACCGATTGATTCACCAGATAATTTCCAAGAATCTAAGGAAAAAGCCGAAGAATCTCTGCAAGAAGATTTGGAAGATAAGCATAACAAGCAGGAAAACTATTCGTCTGAGATGGATGATTCCTTAAACAAATAACCTTACTGATCCGAGCCCGTAAAGGTAAACTTTTACCGGGTTCGGATTTATCTTTTGATCGAAGCCTTTTGCTTGATCAATTAGGTATGCTACAATCTATAAGATAAATCCTTAGGAGGAATAGGATGCAAGATCAATTAATAAAAGCCCTCGCATTTGATAACCAAATCCGAGTGGTTATTCTTCAAGCGCGTCAAGCTGTTCAAGAAGCATGCTCAAGGCATGATACTTGGCATACAGCTTCAGCAGTGTTAGGTCGGACAATGATAGCTAGTCTATTGATGGCTTCTAACTTGAAGGGGGCCGACCGGCAAGTGGTAGAAGTTAAAGGTAGCGGACCTGTTGGCCGAGTGGTTGCGGAAGTAAACGCTAACAATCAAATTCGTGCCTATATCGATGGAGCTCATGTCGCTCTAGAGCTTAACCCATTAGGGAAAATTGATGTGGCCGGAGCCGTTGGACTTCCTGGGCAACTGACGGTTAAGAAATACATTGAGCAACTCGATCCCTATACAGGACAGGTGGACTTGGTCTCTGGAGAATTAGGGGAAGATTTTACTTATTATATGGCAGCGTCTGAACAAACGCCCTCTGCGTTTGGCCTGAGTGTCCTAGTGAATGCGGATGAATCGATTCAATCAGCAGGTGGCTTTATGATCCAAATCATGCCAGGTACCAGCGAAGAGACGATCGGTTATCTTGAAGCTAGGTTAGGCCAAATTGACCATTTAGCTCAACTTTTTGACCAGGCTAATGATCTGGAAGAAGTCTTATCTCACATACTTGAAACAGATAACTACAAAGTGTTAGCCCGTGAGGATTTAAGCTTTTACTGTCCTTGCAGTAAGGAAGAATTTGCACTGAGTTTACAATTGCTGGACTCTGACACACTTAATGAAATGAAGGACGAGGATCATGGTGCCGAGGTTGTCTGTCATTATTGTGGCGAAACTTATTCATTTAGTGAAAAAGACCTGATAGAGATATTAGATAAGAAGGAGGAAGAATGAAAGGATTTCAAATAGGAGATATCCAATTAGATAACCCAGTTGTGGTTGCTCCGATGGCAGGCGTATCCAATGCAGCCTTTAGAACGATCGTTAAACAATTCGGCGCTGGTCTTGTCGTCTGTGAAATGATTAGTGATAAGGGAATTCAGTATCGAAACAAGAAGACTCTCCGAATGCTTCATATCGCTGAAAACGAATATCCCTTGAGTATTCAAATTATGGGTGGCGATAAGGATAGTTTGGTTGAAGCGGCTAAATATGTAGCAGAAAATACCGAGGCAGCGATCATTGATATTAATATGGGATGTCCGGTCAATAAAGTTATTCGTGCAGAAGCTGGGGCTCGTTGGTTATTGGATCCAGAGAAGGTTTATGAGATGGTTCACGCTGTTGCTACAGCCATTGAAAAGCCAGTGACAGTTAAGATGCGTACAGGTTGGGATGAAGATCATTTGTATGCAGTTGAAAATGCCTTAGCTGCCCAAGAAGCAGGGGCCAGTATGATTGCTATGCATGGTCGAACTCGAGTACAAATGTATGAAGGTAAGGCGGATTGGGATATTCTAGCTAGGGTGGCTCAAGAAATTAAGCACGTTCCATTTGTTGGAAATGGTGATATTCGCACAGTTCAGCAAGCTAAAGAAATCCTGGATACCACCGCTATAGATGGCATTATGATCGGTCGGGCTGCTTTGGGTAATCCTTGGTTTATCCACCAAGTCGTTCATTATCTAGAGACTGGGGAAGAATTGCCTGCTATGACCCCTAGACAAAAAATTGACATAGCAATTGATCACTTGAATCGTTTAGTGGATCTAAAAGGGAGTCAGCCAGCTACTCGTGAATTTAGAAATCAAGCACATTATTATGTTAAAGGAATTCCTAAAGCTGCCAAAATAAAAGAGGCTGTTAACCATACTGAAGATCCTGAAGAAGTAAAGCAGATGCTAGACCAATTTGCCGACCAAGCGATGGCTGATTTAGCGACCAAGGAAGCACGCCGGCAAGCTAGACGCCAGGAGCGTTTAAAGAAACAAGCAGAAGCTTAAAATTATTATGACAATTAATAGATAATTGTGTAGAATGTTAATGATGACTAACTGTAAAGGAGTGAAATAAATGAGTGATAACTCACAGACAACAAATCACGAAGAGTTAAATGATCAACTCATTGTTCGTCGCGAAAAGATGAACACTTTATTTGAGTCTGATGATGTCCAACCGTTTGATGCCGGTTTTGAACGGGATTCATTATCGCAAGACTTAATTGAGGCTTATGACCAATTTGATAAAGAACATTTTCAAGAAAGCGAGCCTATTCATGTAAGGGTAGCAGGGAGACTGGTATCTAAACGTGGGAAAGGAAAGGCTGGCTTTGCCCATATTCAAGACATGAAAGGGAAAATCCAGATCTACGTCCGCCAAGATGAAGTGGGTGAAGATCGTTACCAATGGTATAAGCAAGCTGATTTAGGTGATATTGTTGGTGTAGAGGGACATATCTTTAAGACCAATACCGGCGAGCTGTCCGTTCAAGCTAGTCAATTTTATCCTTTAACCAAGGCCCTCCATCCACTTCCTGATAAATATCATGGATTAGCCAATGTTGAACAACGCTATCGTCAACGTTATTTGGATTTAATTTCCAATGATGATAGTAGACAGCGCTTTATCAACCGGTCCAAGATTATCGCTGAATTGCGCTACTACTTAGATAGTCATGGCTACATTGAAGTGGAGACACCGATTCTACATAATTTAGCAGGTGGAGCGAATGCTCGTCCATTTACAACCCACCACAATGCCTTGGATATGGACTTGTATCTTCGAATTGCTTTGGAACTTCACTTGAAACGTTTGGTTGTAGGTGGATTCGAGAAGGTCTACGAAATCGGTCGCGTATTCCGAAATGAAGGAATCGATACCACTCATAACCCTGAATTTACTATGCTTGAAGCTTATACTGCCTATCATGTCTACACAGATGTGATGGACTTAGTGGAAGATATGATCCGCCAAGTGGCGAACCATGTCCTAGGTACTGGTCAGATCACCTATGATGGGCAAGCGATTGATTTGGATAGTCCGTGGAAACGAGTTCATATGGTGGACCTTATTAAGGAAGTAACGGGAGTGGACTTCTGGCCTGAGATGACTTTTGAAGAAGCACAAGCCTTAGCCAAGGAGCACCAAGTGCCTGTTAATGATCATGACACGACAGTGGGTCATATCATCAATAACTTCTTTGAAGAAAAATGTGAGGACACAATTGTTCAACCTACATTTGTTTATGGTCATCCGTTGGAAATTTCTCCATTGGCTCGTAAAAATGATCAAGATCCTCGTTTCACGGATCGCTTCGAACTATTCATTTGCGGTCATGAATATGGCAATGCCTTTACAGAATTAACAGATCCAATTGATCAGCGGGAACGGTTTGAAGCCCAGATGGCTGAAAAGGATAAAGGAAATGATGAGGCTCATCCAATTGATGAAGACTACATTCAAGCCCTTGAATATGGACTCCCACCTACAGGCGGTCTGGGGATTGGGATTGACCGTTTAGTTATGCTACTTACTGATTCACAGAGCATCCGTGATGTTGTACTATTTCCAACTTTACGGAACAATTAATAAATAGCATCTTGGAAGGAGTGTTGACAATCGAATTTCAACAGGAAGATCAAGCTCTGGTCTTCTATAATGACCAAGGAGAGAAATTGGCTGAAATTACTTGGATTCCGTCTGAAGAAGAAAATGTGGTCCTAGCCAATCATACTTATGTGTCTCCCAAGCTTCGTGGCCAAGGGGTAGCTGGACAGTTACTGGATGCGATGGTTGATTTAATGAATAAACAATCAATCAAGATTAAGCCACTTTGCTCCTATGTTGTAAAGCAGTTCCAAGCCAATCCAAGTAAGTATGACTTTATTAATGCAAACAAATAAAAATGTCCCGGCTTCATTGCCGGGATTTTTTAAGAGAATCTAATAAAAATCGGTTGACCTTCTATAAAAAGGGTGGTATCATTACTGAGGTGTTTTAATGACAGATTCCTGTATTGTCAGTCGTGCTGACTGCGTTAGAACATTCCCGTGAACATATTTAAGATGTTCATATCTTTTTTACAGATAAATGACACACTTGGAAGTGTGGACTAAGAATTGGAAAGGGAGGAGGCCACTCAATGCCTACAATTAATCAATTAATTAGAAAACCTCGTAAATCTAAACGTAAAAGCTCTGAGTCTCCAGCATTAAACGTTGGTTATAACAGTTTTAAACGTAAATCAACTACAACTATGTCACCTCAAAAACGTGGTGTATGTACGCGTGTTGGGACAATGACTCCTAAGAAACCGAACTCAGCCTTACGTAAGTACGCGCGTGTTCGCTTGTCAAACTTAATGGAAGTAACTGCTTATATTCCAGGTGAAGGACACAACTTACAAGAACACAGTGTCGTATTAATCCGCGGCGGTCGTGTAAAAGACTTACCAGGGGTTCGCTACCACATTGTTCGTGGAGCCTTAGATACAGCGGGAGTTACTGACCGTAAACAAAGCCGTTCTAAATACGGTGCTAAGAAACCAAGAGGATAATCTCCTCACTAAATAAAATGAGTACAACTTGAAAGGAGGAATCTGAATGCCTCGTAAAGGAAGTGTTCCTAAACGTGATGTTTTACCAGATCCAATTTATAATTCTAAATTAGTAACACGTACTATTAACCGTATCATGGTTGATGGGAAACGTGGAAAGGCTTCAAATATTCTATATGCATCTTTTGATTTAATTCGTGAAGAAACAGGTCAAGATCCATTAGAAGTCTTTGAACAAGCTATTGAAAATATTATGCCATTACTTGAAGTAAGAGCTCGCCGTGTTGGTGGTTCAAACTATCAAGTGCCAGTAGAAGTTCGTCCAGACCGTCGTTATGCACTAGCGATTCGTTGGTTGATCCAATATGCTCGCTTACGTGGAGAAAAGACAATGGAATTACGTTTAGCACGTGAAATTATGGATGCGGCTAATAATACAGGAGCATCTGTAAGAAAACGTGAAGAAACGCATAAAATGGCTGAAGCTAACAAGGCTTTTGCTCATTATCGTTGGTAAGATTCAGTTTTTGAAGATTATCGTTGTTACTATGACATCTATTCAAACTATGAAAGAGGGGAATAATTAGATGGCAAAAAGAGAATTTTCTCTTGATAATACTCGTAACATTGGGATTATGGCCCATATTGATGCGGGTAAGACAACTACAACTGAACGTATCTTATACTATACTGGTAAAATCCACAAAATCGGTGAAACTCACGATGGTGGCGCGCAAATGGACTGGATGGAGCAAGAGCAAGAACGTGGGATTACCATCACTTCTGCTGCGACTACCGCTCAATGGAAAGGTCACCGCGTAAATATCATCGATACACCAGGTCACGTGGACTTTACAGTAGAGGTTGAACGTTCACTTCGTGTTCTTGACGGTGCAGTTACTGTACTGGATGCACAATCAGGTGTTGAACCACAAACAGAAACTGTTTGGCGTCAAGCAACAACTTACAAAGTTCCTCGTATCGTATTCATCAATAAGATGGATAAGATTGGTGCAGATTTCATGTATTCAACTAAGACCTTGCATGATCGTCTTCAAGCAAATGCTCACCCAGTTCAAATGCCAATTGGAGCTGAAGACAACTTCACTGGTATTATTGACCTAGTTGAGATGAAGGCTTATGAATACGAAGATGATTTAGGAACCAATGTTGAAGAAATCGAAATTCCAGCGGAATTGCAAGATCAAGCTGAAGAACTACGTACAAGCTTGATTGAAGCGGTTGCGGACTTAGATGAAGACATTATGATGGCTTATCTTGAAGGAGAAGAAATTTCTGTAGCAGACTTAAAAGCTGCTATCCGTAAAGCGACAATCGCCGTAGAATTCTACCCAGTTTTTGTTGGATCAGCCTTCAAGAACAAAGGGGTTCAATTAATGCTTGATGGTGTGGTTGATTATCTACCTTCACCACTTGAAGTGCCACCAATCATTGGGATCGATCCTAAGACTGGCGAAGAAATTGAACACCACGCAGATGACAGCGAAGACTTTGCAGCTCTAGCCTTCAAGGTAATGACTGACCCATTTGTTGGACGTCTAACTTTCTTCCGTGTTTATTCAGGAACCTTAGAATCAGGTTCTTATGTACTTAACGCCACCAAAGATAAGCGTGAACGTGTGGGCCGTATCCTACAAATGCACGCCAACTCTCGTGAAGAAATCTCTGAAGTATTCTCAGGAGATATTGCTGCGGCGGTAGGTCTTAAAGATACTGGTACTGGGGATACCTTATGTGCACCAGAAACGCCAGTTATTCTTGAGTCAATGGAATTCCCTGAGCCAGTTATTAACGTAGCGATCGAGCCAGATTCTAAGGCAGACCAAGACAAGATGTCTCAAGCTTTAGCAAAATTAGCAGAAGAAGATCCAACCTTCCGTGCAACAACTAACCAAGAAACCGGTCAAACAATTATTGCCGGTATGGGTGAGTTACACTTGGACGTAATCGTTGACCGTTTGAAACGTGAATTTAAGGTATCAGCTACAGTTGGTGCGCCACAAGTATCTTACCGTGAAACATTCCGTAAAGGAACTAAGGCAGAAGGTAAATTCGTTCGTCAATCAGGTGGTAAAGGTCAATACGGTCACGTATGGATCGAATTTGAACCTAATGAAGAAGGAGCTGGATTTGAGTTCGAAGATGCTATCGTTGGTGGGGTTGTTCCTCGTGAATACATTCCTTCAGTCGAAGCTGGACTTGAAGATGCGCTTGAAAATGGTGTCTTAGCTGGTTATCCATTAGTAGACATCAAGGCCAAACTATATGATGGTTCATACCACGATGTCGACTCAAGTGAAACAGCCTTTAAGGTTGCTGCTTCATTAGCTCTTCGCGAAGCTGCTAAATCAGCTGACCCAGCAATCCTAGAACCAATGATGGCAGTTGATATTACTGTTCCAGAAGAATATCTTGGAGATGTTATGGGACATGTTAACTCACGTCGTGGTCGGATTGAAGGACAAGAACAACATGGTAATGCAATGATTGTTAAGTCATTTGTACCATTATCAGAAATGTTCGGATACGCGACTACACTTCGTTCTGCTACTCAAGGTCGAGGAACATTCTCTATGCAATTTGACCACTACGAAGCGGTACCGAAGTCAATCCAAGAAGAAATTATTGCTCAACACAGCGGTAATTAATTGATTATCTAAGCTTGGAGAAACCGTAAATATCAGGCATAGATTATTGAAATCTAGCCTGATAAACGGTATAATGTTTTTGATAGATTTAATATCTATATTATTTTGTATATTAATTAGGAGGAATTCTACACAATGGGAAAAGAAACTTATGAACGTACGAAACCCCATGTTAACATTGGGACATTAGGTCACGTTGACCACGGTAAAACAACTACTTCAGCTGCGATTGCAACTGTTCTAGCTAAAAACGGTTTTGGTGAAGCTAAAGACTATGCTTCAATCGATAACGCTCCAGAAGAAAAAGAACGTGGAATCACGATCAATACTTCTCACATCGAGTACGAAACAGCTAACCGTCACTACGCTCATATCGATGCGCCAGGACACGCGGACTACGTTAAAAACATGATCACTGGTGCCGCTCAAATGGACGGTGCGATCTTAGTAGTGTCAGCAGCTGATGGTCCAATGCCACAAACTCGTGAGCACATCCTATTATCTCGTCAAGTAGGTGTTCCATACTTCGTTGTTTACTTAAACAAAGCTGATATGGTTGACGATGAAGAGTTATTAGAACTTGTTGAATTAGAAGTTCGTGACTTATTATCAGAATACGATTACCCAGGTGATGATGTACCAGTAATCATCGGTTCTTCATTAAAAGCTCTAGAAGGCGATGCTGAATACGAGCAAAAAATTCTAGACCTAATGGAAGCTGTTGATGAGTACATCCCAACTCCAGAACGTGACACTGATAAGCCATTCATGATGCCAGTTGAGGACGTGTTCTCAATCTCTGGTCGTGGTACTGTTGCAACTGGACGTGTTGAACGTGGACAAATCAAAGTTGGTGACGAAGTTGAAATCATCGGTATCAAAGATACTCAAACAACTACAGTTACTGGTGTTGAAATGTTCCGTAAGATGTTAGACCATGCTGAAGCTGGTGATAACATTGGTGCTTTACTACGTGGTGTTTCACGTGACGATGTTGAACGTGGACAAGTACTAGCAGCTCCAGGAACTATTACTCCACATACTAAGTTCAAGGCTGAAGTATATGTACTATCTAAAGAAGAAGGTGGACGTCATACTCCATTCTTCACTAACTACCGTCCTCAATTCTACTTCCGTACAACTGACGTTACAGGTGTTGTTACTTTACCAGAAGGTACTGAAATGGTAATGCCTGGTGATAACGTATCAATGGAAGTTGAACTTATTCACCCAATCGCGATCGAAAACGGAACTCGTTTCTCAATTCGTGAAGGTGGACGTACAGTAGGTGCTGGTACAGTTACTGAAATCATTGAATAATTTCAATTAAACTTTACAAACAGCAGACATCCTGTCTGCTGTTTTTGTTTTTCCTAAGCTAAACATGATATAATGTAGCAAGCTTGAAAGGAGAAATTTATGAACAAACAATTTTATGATTTTATAAATTCAGCTTCTGAAGTGATCGGTTCGTTGTTATTGCTTTTTCTAGCTATAATTATGGCTTGGTTCATTAAGCGGTTAACTATATTTGGACTTGGTCGAATGGACTTTGATCAAAAACTAGAGCGTTGGGGTCTGGCAAAAAATCCCGATGAATCAAAAACTTATATAGAAACAATCGCCTCAATGTTTTATTTTGTTGTAGTACTCTTATTTTTACCTTCCATTCTAAAAGGACTTAATTTATACGGAGTACTGGATCCTATTCAAGAGATGTTTAGTGGTTTTATAAATAACATTCCTTATATTTTATCTGCGGGAATTATATTAGTGATAGGTATTTATTTCTGTAATTTTATTCGAACCTTGATCAAAAACTTACTTGATGGACTTAATATTGATAAGTGGTTCTACAAATTAATGAACCAAGGGGAGACGATTCAGGGACAAGATGGTCGCTTTGCTGAAGGTATTTCTACTATAATATATGCTCTAATTTTCATACCTATTTTAACAGTGGCACTAAGAACACTAAATATGCCAACGATATCCAGCCCAATCATTGAACTATTAAACCAAATATTGAGTGCAATCCCCAAAATCATTGTTGCAAGTATTTTATTAATTGTGGGCAGCTTCGTTGCTAAATTGATTGCAGATTTAATCAACTCTCTATTAAAAACATCGGGCGTGGATACCTATTCTAAATACTTAAATTTTAAAGGGGAATCATCTATCCTAATATCTGATGTCACGTCTGGCATTGTGAGAGCAGTTCTTCTCCTGTTTTTTGCAGTGGAAGCTATGTCAGTGATGGATCTTAAGGTGCTAAATCATATTGGAGCCATGATTATCTCTTATCTCCCATTAATCCTAAGTTCAGTTGCTTTATTAGGCTTTGGTATTATTGTATCGAATACTTTGTCCCAATTTTTAAGCAAGGTTTCTGGGAGCCCAGTGTTTGGCGAAGTGGTTCGTTATGCCATTATTATTTTGACTGTGTTTATGACTCTAGACCAACTTCAGTTAGCTAAGACAATTGTTAATGCAAGTTTTATTATTATTTTAAGTGGCGTGGTCTTTGCGATTGCACTAGCCTTTGGCTTAGGAGGACGAGATTTTGCAGCCAAACAATTGGAACGGGCAGATAGAGAATTTAATGAAGACAAGCAAGATTCCAGTCAGAAAGACCCAGTAAACACTCAAAAATAAATAAAAAACTTTTTAATAGCTAGGTTATCATGGATTAATAACCTGGCTATTATTATTTAATGATAGATTGTAAAATTAATTGCGACAAACAAGAAAACTCATAACAGGTTCGTGTAAAATGTTAGTAACCACAAAAACACACACGGAGGACCTGTTATGAGCTACAAACATCTTACCATAGAAGACCGTTCAAAAATAGAAGTACTTTATCAGGAGGGCTATACAGTGTGTCAAATTGCCCAAGCCATTGGGCGGCACCGCTCAACCATTTATCGTGAACTTAAACGTGTTCAATCAGCTAGTTATGATGCTCAACTGGCTCAAGATAACGCCACTGAGCTTAAAGCTCTTAAAGGGCGTCGCCCGAAACATACGCCTGAGTTTATTCAAGATATTCGAACAAAGTTAGAATGG
>NZ_JADD01000014.1 GCF_000518205.1 Hutsoniella sourekii ATCC 700629
TTACCGAACAACTATTCATAGTGATCAGGGGTTTCATTATCAAAATTGGCAATGGACTGATAAATTAAAGGATAATAAGATATATCAGAGTATGTCCCGCAAGGGAAATTGTTTAGATAACGCAGCCATGGAAAATTTCTTCGGTCTACTTAAGCAAGAAATGTACTATGGAGAAGAAAGAGTCTCATTTGAAGAACTCGAGAAAAGAATCAATAATTATATTCACTACTATAATCACAAGCGAGTTAAACAAAAATTGAGTGGCCTATCTCCAGTTGATTACCGGAAACAGGACACTCAGTACGTTGCCTAAGTATTCAATTATAAACTCCAACTTTTGGGGGTCACATCAAGAAAAACTTAGTGGGTGGTCTTCTTTGTCCTACCCCTTAAAAAGTCCGGTAGGTGAGCTTCATCAAAATATTTGAAATTTTATCCATATCCTGCATGGTTTTAGGATAAACCAAATAGAAAAAGTCCGAAATATTCAGTTGATCAAGGTGAATCTCAACTAGTTCACCTTTTTCAATATCCTTAGCTACAGCTTGACGGTAAAAAAAGCCTATCGCTTTGTTACGTTTAATGATTTGCTTCATTAAAGTGATATCATTGATGTAGCGAATATCGTAGTCCATATTCAAAAAGTCGGTCGCTAAAAATTGCCGTCTAACGCTTTGAGTGAGATGCGAGCGATTATCTAACATGACAAAGCGCTCACCAGAAAGCTGTCGATAAGAAACCTCCGCTCCAGCCAAGGAATGGTCAGGATGGGCCACAAGAACGACCTCATCCTCGTAGAAGGGAATCTCAACAAATAAATTGTCTAAGACTGGGCCACATAACAAGGCCACATCGATCGTCCCCTCTATCAAAGACTCCAATAAATAATCAGTCATGCCAACTTCTAGGTCAACTTGGTGGATGGTCTCCCCTTCTACCATATCCGTCTGCTCGGGAATATAGTGCAAGGCTATCGTTGGATTAGCCCCAACTTTGATTTCAGGAGACATATGGTCGCCCTTCAGATGACGCAAGAATTCATCTTCCAGCAAATTAATTTGCCTAAGCGTATCATTTAATAATCTGCCTTCTCTAGTGAGAAGCAATTGACGCTTGTTAAACAAGAAAAGTTTGATCCCTAATTCTTCCTCCAAGTTAGCAATATGCTTGGATACAGCTGGCTGTGACAAATTCAAGGTTTCCGCCGCCTTGGTATAATTCAATTGCTTAGCTACCTCTAAGAAGGTGTAACATTTATAATCTAAAAGCATCTCCAGCCTCCTAACATCTTTATTCATATTATACAAGATTGTGAAGAAAATGCTTTAGAAAATTTCGTTTTCATGAAAATCTCACATTTTTTTATTGACCTGAGGAAAATCTTCTTTCATAATAAAAACATCCTATATAGTAAAGAAGGTATTTATATGACCCATTGGACAGCCGAACAAATTCGTCAAGACGTAGAAGCTAAGAACGTACACTTTATCCGTTTAATGTTTACTGATGTAAACGGCCAGCTAAAAAACGTTGAAATACCAATCAGTCAACTGGATAAAGCTTTGGATAATAAGATGATGTTTGACGGTTCTTCCATCGAAGGATTCGTTCGAATTGAAGAATCAGACATGTACCTCTATCCAGACTTAGACACCTATCTAGTGCTTCCTTGGGGTCGCCATGACCAAAAAGTTGCCCTATTGATTTGTGATATTTACCTACCAAATGGCAAACCTTTCCCCGGAGATCCCCGTGGCAATCTGAAACGCAATATGGAAGCTATGCACAAGGCAGGCTTTAAGGACTTCATGCTAGGACCTGAAGCTGAATTCTTCTTATTCAAATTAGATGAAAATGGCGATCCAACCTCTGAAGTTAATGACCATGGCGGTTACTTTGACTTAGCGCCTGTTGATACGGGTGAGAATTGCCGTCGTGACATTGTATTAACCTTAGAAGAACTAGGATTTGAGATCGAAGCGTCCCACCATGAAGGAGCTATTGGTCAACATGAAATTGACTTCAAATATAGTTCCGTCCTACATGCTTGCGACCAAATCCAAATCTTTAAATTAATTGTTCGAAGCGTGGCTAGACAACACAATTTACATGCCACCTTTATGCCCAAGCCTGTATTCGGGATTGCGGGTTCCGGAATGCACTGCAATCTTTCATTCTTTAACGATCAAGGGCAAAATGTCTTCTATGATCCCAATGATTCCATTGAGCTCTCTCAGGAAGCCCGTTATTTTATCGCTGGTATTCTTGAACATGCCAAAGCTCTGACAGCGATTGCTAATCCAATTGTAAATTCCTACAAACGACTCGTTCCCGAATACGAAGCACCCGTTTATATTGCTTGGTCTAGCCAAAACCGCTCACCGCTAGTTCGAATTCCTTCTTCGCGAGGACAATCCACACGCGTGGAGCTTCGTTCAGTGGATCCTTCGGCTAACCCCTACCTCATTATGGCTAGCTTGATCAATGTTGGACTTAATGCTATCGACCAAAAATTAGACTTAGTAGATCCAGTAGATGAGAATATCTATGCCATGGATGAATTAGCCATTGCTCAAGCAGGTATCGAGAAGCTTCCACAGACTTTAGCAGAAGCCCTCTTCCACCTTGAAAAGGACGATATTGTCAAGGAAAGCTTAGGCGAACATATTTTTGAAAACTTCCTTGAAAGTAAACAAATGGAGTATCATGACTACGAAATGCAAGTTACTGCTTGGGAAATCGACCATTATCTAAAACAATATTAAAGGAGAATAGGCAATCCATTTCGAATGGAACACAAAGCAACCCCCTAAAGTTAGACGGTGAAGTCCAACTTTAGGGGGGCCTTTTGTAAATTATTTGCAATTAATAGAGTAGGGCAATCGATGCCACTGAAGCCATTAGGACACCTGCCCAACACATAGCACCCATTAAGACGGGCTTGATGCCAGCTTCTTGAATTTGTTTGACATGAACACCCAGACCAATCGTTATTAGCGCTAGGGTCATCATTAATTTAGAAATAGTAGAAATATTCTTAGTAATATCCGCAGGAATAGTAAAAATACTAGCAACCATTACCGCTCCCACAAATAAAACGACAAAGCCAGGAATCGTTTTGATAATTTGTTGGAAATCAATCTTGTTCTTTTGTCCCTGATTACCTTTGTTTTGGGCCTTCAATTTAAAATAAATGGCTCCTAAAGTCACCGGAACAATATAAAGCGTCCGTACTAACTTTACAACTGTTGCGACCTTCCCTGCTGAATCACTCCAATCGAAGGCAGTAGCTACTACAGAAGCCGTATCATTAACCGCAGCCCCAGCAAGGATACCATAAAGTTGATCATTGTAACCCAAGACTTGTCCAATAATTGGCAAAAGCAATAGAGCTAGCATGGAATAAATAAACATAGTCGTTACAGATACCGCAATGTCTTCATTTTCTGCTTCAAGAATCGGCGCTGTAGCAACAATAGCAGACCCACCACAAATAGAAGTTCCAATCCCGACTAGAAGGGCCAATGTGTTATCCATCTTTAAATATTTGTTGGCAATTACCGCAATGGATATTGAAGCAATAATTTCTGCTGCTAGAACTAGTAGAACTTCCAAGCCAACTTCACTTACAATTCTAAATGATAAAGTAAAACCGAGTAAGACAATTCCTGCCTTTAATAAATACTTAGACACAAATCCGGTAATCTGAGAATCTAACTCTTTAAATAATGGCGTATGGCGAATAATCGCCCCGATGATAATCGCTGAAATCGATGAACCCAGCAGTGGAATAGCCGAGCCAATTTGCAAGGCCAACCAAGTACTTACTAGTAGCAGACCTGCAGTCATAATTTTTCTCATAGTCAACCCTTCCCCATATTTGATAAAAAAAGGGGCATTATAAGCGCCTAAGCCCTCTTATAATGCCCTTTAAAAATTATATAAATCTTTTCTTGATTAAGCGTTAATAGTTACGCCTGTATCGTATTTCTTGTCATCAACAATGACTTTAACTCTATAAGCACCGTTCATTCCTTCTTTTGTAATACCTGTACGAGTATCACGGTCATCAGCAGATAGGAAAGTTCCCGCACACATAGCGCCACGTTTACCTTTAGCAGTAGAGATGAAGTAACGACGAGTTTCTTCTTCACCTTCTAATAACAACATAACGAGTTGACCTTTAGAGAACTTAGCATGGAATGTAAGCATATCTGCTTCATCAACAATACGTGCTTCATGGATATCTGGTAAAATTTCGCCAGTATCTTCTGCTGGAATATCGTAATCCATTTGTAGAGTTTCACCGATATCTCCAACTAATTTACCACGGCCAAGTGCTAGGTTGTTACCGTAGGTGTTGTAAGCTGGGTACTTATTGGCACGGTAGTAGTTAGACTTAACTTTCAATTCTAATACTTTCTCATCGCCAATCGTTTCAACCGTAATGGAACGTAGATCAGCATTTGGATCATCTAATTGAGCAAATGGTCCTAATTCCTCAGAAGGTTCACCTTCAGAAGTATAAGTAATACCGCCAGAGTGAGTTAAGTAGTGACCTTCATTATAGTATTTAACGTTACAGATATAAGGAGAGAAGAACTCGTGACCACGTTCTTTACCATATTGCCATACTTGTTCAATTTCCATCTTATCTGTATCGATACGATATTTAACACCACGAGAATAGTTATCTTTAGCAGCTAAGTACTTGTCTGGGTTTTGCGTTCCATAGTGGTGGTTGTCAAAACACATAACATCCCCTAGAGGAGTAATTAGGTTAGAGTGTTGTTCATATTGCCAACCGAAGTCGCCATCGCCAACTGGAGTAAACATATATTTCTGGTACTCTTCAGCCCACATTTCTGGGTCGGAAATAATCCAGTTTAATTCGCCTGAATCGAAGTCGATATTCACCATCGCATTGATATGACGACCAGAGAAGGTCAATGAGTTGGTATTTTCATCATACCATACCGCATTACAGTGGAACCAGTCTTCATCTGACCATGAACCTGATTTTTGTGATCCTGGCTTGATAAAGTCGCGGAAGTTCCATACCTTCTTAACGGCACCAGTATCTTTATCAATTAAGACTGCTTGGTCTTCAACTGTTCCGTTGTCCCAATCACAGTTCAAGGATACAATGTCCCCATTCGGTAATACACACTGGTCGTGGTGGTAACCTCTTGGTACTCGGTATTCCTTATAGATCTTACCAACCAAACTCATTTCATACATTCCAGTTACAAAGTAAGGCATCTTAATTAGGCGGTCAGACCCAACTAGGATATTTCCATTATCTAAGTGCTTGATATCCCATAAGGTAGGCACTGTGAACTCTAGACGAACATCTCCCTGATTATCAACTCCAATAACAAAATCAGAAGTCGCACAAGATAAGATCATCAAGTTATCTTGCATATATTCTGCTGTTGTTTCCATTGAGTGAACTAAGTCAGAGTTTGGCGTTTTTGGCGTTTTGATCGTATGAGTTACCACTTGGTCGGCCTTTTGCCATGGATGAATTTCGATCTTATTTTCATAGTCAGAATATAAACCAACAATTGGAAGAACATGGCGTTTAGCTTTAGGGAAAGCTTGATAGAAGTCAGCTTCAGGTGTTTTACCTTTAACGCGAACAACCATCCCTACTTCTTCTTCTGTTTCAAATAAGATGACTGCTGATAAGGCGTTAACCACATATGGGTTGTACTTGATCAACGGATTTTCCATGGTATAGTTGCCTTTATCAAGCTCCTTTAACATGGCTAATTCGTTTTTATGTTGCGTTTCGATTAAGTGCTCTTTAAATTCATATTTTACTGCCATTTGTTTTTCTCCTTTTTTTATAATGCTTCTTCAATCATTGCCTTGATCACTGGTTTTTGTTGTAGACCAGCTTTACGAGAGATTTCCTCGTTGTCTTTTAACATAATTAGGGTTGGGTAGCCTTCAACATTATATTCTTCAACTAAATCGCCATATTCTTCAAAGTCAATCTTGATGATTTTTACTTGGTCACCAAATTCTTTTTCCATATCATTTAAGATAAATGAAAGCATTTTACATGGTCCACAAGTCTTAGAGTAGAAGTCTAGTAAGACTGCTCCACTTTGGATATCTGATTGAAACTCTTCACGGTTGATTTCTTTTAACATTTATATTCCTCCTATAAAATTAGTTATTGTTTCTTCTTAGTTCTTTGATGTAAGCACTTGCTTGTTGTGCGGCAATGGCTCCATCTGAAGTAGCAGTAACCACTTGACGTAAGTGTTTGCTATTGCAGTCACCTGCTCCGTAGATACCAGGAATCGATGTTTCCATTCTTTCATTGGTTTCAATGAATCCATGGGATTCTGTGATACCTAAATCTTGGATACATTCAGTAGATGGTACTGCTCCAATATATTCGAAGACACCATCTGCTTTAACGACCGTCTCGTTTTCGCCAGTTTCTTTGTCCACGAATTTAACGCCAGCTAAGCTTCCATTTTCACCAACAAATTCTGTGACGCGTTTGTATGGATAAACCGTTACATTATCCAAATTACGTAGGTACTCACATGAAACAGGATCTGCTGTTAAGTCAAAGTCCGTTACGATAGTTAGTGAATTAACGATTGTTGCTAAGTAAGTTCCTTCATCGACAGCTGAGTTACCACCACCGATAACAACGACATCTTTACCGCGGTATTTAGCTCCGTCACAGATAGCACACCAGCTGATATCTGAGCCTTTGAATTCTTCTTCTCCAGGAATATTCAAGGTTCTAGAACGTGTACCAGTTGCTACGATAACTGTTGTTGCTTGGATAGCTTCCTCTTGCTCTTCAGTATGAATCAACTTAACATCACCTTGGTCTTCAACTTGATTAACTGTTAAGTAATCAAATTCAACACCTAAAGACTGTGCATGTTCAAACATATTGAAAGCTAGTTCCGCACCGTTTAATTTACCAACACCTGGATAGTTTTCGATTTCATTAGTATTAATGATTTGACCGCCTGGTGCTAATTTATCTAAGAGCAACACAGAAAGGTTAGCACGAACGCCATAAATGGCCGCCGTCATTCCTGCTGGTCCTGCTCCGATAATAACTAAATCATATTGTTTCATTTATTTTCTCCTTACTAAATTAATTTTTCTAAATATTGGGCATCAATTATAATGATTGTCCCTTTTCCTTTTTGGATAACACCCATTTTTTCCAATTTAGCCAGTTCCTGATTATACATCGACCGGGAAACTTGGAGTTTTCTAGCAATAACTTCTTGCTTATCAATTAACTGAATCACGCCTTGACTATCTGATTGGAAAATCTCTAATAACATAAAGGCCATTTTACTTTTTAAGGTCTTGTAACTATTACATAGAGTCCATTTTTCAGCCTGAAAACCACGATGGGCTAAGTATGATAGCAGCAGACTTTGCCGTTGAGGATGGCTATATAAATCTTCCAGCAGGTCCTCTTCCTTGATGAAGATTAACTCAACAGTCTTTTCAGCTACTAGAGTGTAAATATAGGTTTCTTCATGGGTCAATATAAGATATTCAGGAAAGATTTCAAGAGGATAAAAGTAATGTGGAATTACTTCTTCACCTTCCATGGTATATCTTACACATTTTAGAGTTCCTTCTAACAGGTAACCCAGTCCTTCAACTGGATCTCCCTGCTGGTAAATCACATCACCGCGGTGATATACACGCCGTTTATAAGGTAAGCTCATTAACCATAACTGCATTGCTTCAAGAATTTCATTTTCTGATAGGAAGAGGTATTTTTTCTGATTAACCACTAATAACACCTGCCATTGGAAAATTTGAGAAATATCCAAGAAAACTAGTCCAATCATGTGAACATAATAACATTTAAAAAATTTTTAAAGTGTTAGAAAGTTAACGCTTTCTTTAAATGTGAAGTAAAATGCTATCGGCTAGTTATTTTCTTTTTCTCATCATCTATTATGGCATAATTTTTTGTGATTTAATTCTATTTCATCAATTATTCTCTAATTTTATAGATTAATAATATCTAGTTATGGATTAATAAGAGGATAACTAATTTAACATTGTGTTTAATTGAGCTTTAGTAGAGAAAATAAAGGCAGGAGTTTTAAATCCTACTAGTAAAACTGCATTTTTAAAGTTAAAAGAATCACTGCTACGAAAAATATATTGTCTGTGGATTAGTTATTGATCGATTAATCACAACCCTATTTCTTTTGTTTACCAGCCCTCCTGGTATGTGTTCATAATATCACAAGTTACTTTGTAATTGAAATAACATTTAGTAATGATGGCATTCCAAAAAATTATTTCATTTATGTGAATCATTGAACTATTATTAAGGAAACAAATCTTAGAAAAGAGGCAGTTATAATGGAATGGATATATAAAATACTAGAGATAATACTGTGGGTGGCAAATTTGGCGATGCCAATCTTTATCTTCTTGATGGTATTTAACGCAGCACTCATTGAAACACCAATGACTTTGATGGATTCTTTACGTAAAGATTGGAAATATTACCTTAAGATGGTTATCGTCAATAACTTTATCGTACCTATTGTTCTTTGGTTCATATTAAAGATTATTCCTATCGAGGAACATTACGCACTCGGACTACTGATTTACTTCTTTACAGCAGGTGGCCCTTTTGTTCTAGGCCTAATTGAAGCTTGCTCGTTACCGACGCGCCAAGGAACAGCAGGGCTTATTATCCTCATGTTCGCTACCATGTTTATCTATCCATTTCAAGTGAGTTTTATTGCTGCAGGTGCCAGCATCACTTTCATGGCCATCTTTAAAGTACTGATTCGAACAGCACTCATTCCTTTGATAATCGGTTTAGTTTTTAAACAATTCTTACCTGGCATTACAAAGACTATTCTTCCCTATTCACGGATGGCACAAAAAATTACGACCGATATTGTTATCTATGGAATGCTTCTAGGTAATATTCCAAATATTATTAGTATGATATCTGCTAGTTTTATCGGGGGAATGGTTATCGGCGCCTTATTTGTTATCTTAGCGTTCTTTATTGGTTACTTAATAGAGTTCAATAATCACAATATCACTGAAAAATTTACCTCTGCTTTTATGGCAGGTCAGCGTAACGCTGGTATTGCAATGATTGTAGCAGCCACTAATTTTGACAACCCTAAAATGCTATCCTTTGTCGTTATTTTTTCATCATTAGCTATGTTTACAATTAAAAGCTTAGTCGGATGGAGTCGCAAACAAATTGCAAAAAATTAATTTCCAGAACAGATTTTAACTAATAAACTGCCCCCTAAATTTGGACACAAAACCAAATTTAGAGGGCAGTTTAATTCATTTTACATTTTATAATTTTTATTTGAATATCGCTTTAATTTCTAGGTAATCTTCAATCCCATATTGACCTTTCTCCCGTCCTAGACCGGATACTTTATAGCCACCAAATGGCGCATGAGGATCAACTTTAGCTCCATTAACAATCACATTACCTGTACGAATTTGACGGGCCACTGACACCGCTTCTTCCTCTGGGCCGACAACGGCTCCACTTAATCCATATTCCGAATCGTTAGCTAGGGCAATGGCTTCTTCCACATCTCGGTAAGTGATAATAGACAAGACCGGTCCAAAAATTTCTTCTTGGGCAATGGTCATATCATTGCTGACTTCTGTGAAGACGGTTGGTTGTATAAAGTAACCCTTCCCTTCAATGGCTTTCCCGCCGACTAAAAGCTTGGCTCCTTCTTCAACCCCCTTAGCCACATAGTCAAGAACTGTCTGGCGTTGCTTACCAGATACTAGCGGGCCAACATCAGTGCCTTCTTCAAATGGGTCGCCCACCTTGAGTGATTCCACTTTCTCTTTAATAGCTACTTCAAATTCAGCTAATCGGTCTTGGGGAACTAATAATCTAGTTAAAGCTGAACAGGCTTGCCCTGCATTAGATGAAATAGCTGATACAGCTGAATTCACAGCTAAATCAAAGTCACCACCTTCTAAATAAATCAATGCCGATTTGCCACCTAATTCAAGCACTAATTTCTTGATTTTATTGGCTGCTTGGTGGTATAAGTTTTGTCCAACTTGAGTTGATCCGGTAAAAGAGATTAAGTCTACATCTGGATGACTAGCTAAATGATCGCCAACACTGGATCCAGATCCGGTAATGAGATTAAAGACCCCTTTGGGCAGGTCTAATTCATCGATAATTTCGGCTAAGAGAACCGCGGTTAAGGGGGTATCAGAGGCTGGCTTAACGACAACCGTATTACCAGCTAATAAAGCCGGTGTGATCTTTCGTTGGATTTGGTTTAATGGATAGTTCCAAGGAGTAATAGCTGCAACAACACCCATACCTTCCTTTATAATCTCTGCATTAGCAATTGTCTCTTCGAAGTCAATCGCTTCAAGTCCGTCAATGGTAGCTTCCATCTCTGATCGTGCCCGTCCCGCTTGACTGTTAGCCTGTGCCTGACGTGGCGCTCCCAGTTCTTTCGTAATAACATCCATGATCCGGTCCTGGTTGGCTTCGATTGCTTGACCAATCTTTCGCACGTAGGCTACCCGTTCTTCAAGAGCTAGTCCGTTCCAAGCTGGAAAAGCTTCTTTAGCTGCCTGCACAGCTGCATCAACGTCTTCTTTGCTTGCTGAGGCTACTTTAGCAATCACCTCTTCAGTTGATGGATTGATCACTTCGATATATTTATCTTGGCTAGCATCCATCCATTGATTATTAATATATAGTTGATAAGTTTTCAAGTTTATATACCTCCTATAAGCTTGTATGGATAATTAATATAACAATAATTAACAAACAACTCAATTGTTTTAGGTGATTTTTTACAATTAAATTAATCATTTTATAATTCCAATCTAATAAACTGTTGATTATTTTGCTTCTTATATTCAGTTTCATTGCATGTTAGAACTAGATTCTTTATAATTAACATTGAGTTGCAATTATTTGTTATTATTTTTAATCATTATGTAAAGGACTGATTTTATGAACCAGACAAACAACAAGCAAGGCGGTCTGCATTTTGCTTGGATTATTTTATTAGCGACCATTCTTGTACTTGGTATTTTTATGCCAATTGTTACTTCTTTAGCTAATTTATTTCAAATTTCTGTGACCCAGGACCTTGGGTTCAGCCGAAGCGCCTTTTCACTGAACACAACTATTACCCAGGCTGTCGGTATCTTCACCGGCCCCATCCTCTCTAAACAATTGGGAGAGCGCAATTTCAAAGCGATGTGGACCGGCTTTGCTGTTCTCTTTGGCCTCTCCTTGCTTGGCTACTCATTTGCTCAATCAGCATGGCATTTCTATATCGCTTCATTCTTTCTAGGCTTATCTTTTATTGCCACAACTAGTATTCCAATGACTATGCTTATTAACAATTGGTTTGTCGAAAAACGTGGTTTAGCTACCTCCATTGCTTTTGCTGGTATATCTGCCGGAGGCTTTATCCTGAGTCCGACGGTGACTGGAATGATTCAGAACTTAGGTTGGCGGCAGGCTTACTTTGTTTACGCTATTATTGTTATTGTTATTGCTCTGGTCTTAGGTTTGTTTGTTATTCGAAGAACCCCTGAAGAAATAGGACTAAAACCTTACGGCTACCAAGAAGCTGATATTGAACTCGAGGATGCTAACTCTGATCAGCCTGCCGAATCGGATGATGATCTTGATGTTAATCTACCAGTCAAGGAAACCTTGACGAGTGCCTTCTTTATCATGCTTCTTCTTGGAGCGGTCGCCAACGGCTTGGCCAATGGCGGGGGGCTTCAATTCGCACCGGCATTACAAGAATATCAAAGTTTAGAAGTTGCTTCCTGGACCGTTTCAGCTTACTTACTGGTAGGAGTTTTCGGTAAATTACTGATGGGCTGGATTGATGATAAATTTGGACTGAAAGTAACTTTATTCTCTGGCTTGGGTGCGATGGCCTTAGCTTTTGTGTCGATGCTTTTCATCGGTACCTCTTGGGGACCATGGGCCTTGGTAATTACCTTTGGTGGATTAGGGATCGGCACAGGTACTGTACTACCTCCTATTGTTACTTCTTGTATCTATAGCAATGATCGCTATCCTGAAGCCTACGGCTACGTGACCTCTGCTACCCAAATCGGGACAGCCATTGGTCCATTAATTGTCCCACTGATCTTTGACTTAACAGGTCACTATAATCCTGCTTGGATTCTAATGACAGCTATTACTATAGCAGCCGCAGTATTCTGGTTCTTGGCTTACCAACGAGCAAGCGCTCTGCCACAGCAAGCTAAAGACTAGTAAGAACGACCTGCCCTTCATAGCCAGCTCATACAAAAAGCACCGGAACAAGAAATTTTTGTTCCGGTGCTTTTTAGTATTATCTTATTACTTGTTTATTCTACCACTGAGGTCACTTGATATCCTCTTGATTCTAATTCTTGCTTCAAGACATTAGTATGTCCATTGTTAACCTGCATGACAATACGAATCCCTTCATCATTATGATAGACCGTTAGGTGGGTAAGGTTCTCATTTGCACTCACTAAGGCGTCACCGATCTCTTCAATAACACCCGCTCGGTCTTCATGCAATTGAACAACCAGAGAAACCCCCGGTTGACCGTAGCCAGAAACATCGATAAAGGCTTTAAAAATATCCTTATCAGTGATAATTCCTTTGACTTGGTCTGCTTCTAGTACCACTAGTACACCGATATTGTTATCAGCCATTAAGGCTGCTGCCTGTGATATTAAGGTATTCGGTTCAACAGTGATAACTTTCTTTTTCATAATATCGCCAGCCGTTGTCTTTTCAAGTAAATAATTCAGCTCATGACGATCTAAGCTAGTCGCATCTGATGGAGATGCTTTCGCAATAACATCACGGGTAATTAGCCCAACTAAGCGATCATTATCAATCACTGGCAAACGATTAATATCATGACCATTCATCAAATCTTGACACTGAGACACCTTGGTTTGAGGCGTCACCGTTACTAAGTCTGTTGCCATAAAATCCTTTACATACATCGATTTATCCTCCTAGGTAAGCTTTCTGAACTTCATCACTTGTTAACAGTTCCTGCCCAGAGCCAGTTAGCGAAATGTTTCCAGTCTCTAATACATAACCACGGTCAGCAATCTGCAAAGCTTGCCGTGCATTTTGCTCGATCAGTAGGATGGTGGTTCCTTGTTTTTGGATATCGACAATGATATTAAAGATCTCTTTGATAAAGATAGGTGCAAGCCCCATCGACGGCTCATCAAGCAAGAGTAACTTAGGCTTGGACATTAATGCCCGACCCATTGCCAACATTTGTTGTTCTCCCCCTGATAAAGTCGCTGCATCTTGTCCAAGTCTTTCCTTTAGAATCGGGAATCGTTGATAAATCTTCTCAAGATCAGCCTGAATACCATCTTTATCCTTTCTCAAAAAGGCTCCCATTTCCAAATTTTCTTTAACGGTTAAACCGCTGAATACATGACGTCCTTCTGGCACTTGGCATAGACCACGTTCAACAATTTTCTTAGGCGATAAGGATAATAAATCCTCGCCCTCATATACTATTGTACCACCTGCTGGCTTAACAAGCCCAGAAATTGTTCTAAGAATAGTTGTTTTTCCAGCCCCATTGGCTCCTATCAGAGAGACAATCTCCCCTTGGTTTACTTCAAAGCTGACATCATGGACGGCACTAATCATTCCGTAATTAACCTTTAGATTATCTACCTTTAACATTAGTCCTCGCCTCCTAAATAAGCTCTGATAACAGCTTCATTTTGTTGAATTTCTTCTGGGGTACCTTGAGCAATCAAGCGACCATACTCTAAGACATAGATTCGTTGACAAATATCCATCACTAGAGACATGTCGTGTTCAATCAGGACAATAGTCAAGTCAAATTGTTGACGAATTTGTTCAATCAGATTAGTTAGGTCTGCTGTCTCATTCGGGTTCATCCCGGCAGCTGGCTCGTCTAAGAAGAGAATCTTAGGCTGAGTAGCCAAAGCACGTACAATTTCCAACCGTCTTTGCTGACCATATGCTAAGTTTTTAGCCTTATCTTCAGCAAAGGGACCTAAATCGAATATCTCAAGTAATTCAAGGGCTTTTTTACGCATCTTTTCTTCAGTCTCATAGTATGCGTTACTTCTAATTAGACTAGAAAACAAGGAGTTCCCCTCTTCGCGGTCCATGGCAACCATAACGTTCTCGATGACCGTCATATTATCAAAGAGGCGAATATTTTGGAAGGTACGAGCAATTCCTAAACCGTTAATAATATCCGGCCGTTTACCTTGAATTTCCTGGAGACCACCGGAACCATCCCCAAGTGATACGGTTCCTTCACTTGGTGTGTAGACACCTGTCAGAAGGTTAAAGAAAGTGGTCTTACCTGCCCCATTGGGCCCAATCAAACCAATAAGCTCGCCTTGTTCTAATTCCATCGATACGTTTGATACGGCAGTGAGCCCGCCAAAGTTCTTTGTTAATTGATCAACTTTAAGAATTGTCATTAGGCCACCTCCTGATCCTTGTTTCGATTAAATAACTTGCTAGCTAATTGTCCTACTCGCACTTCCTTGGTACCTAATAGGCCACCTGGACGGAAGATCATGATTAAGATTAGGGCAACAGCATAGATTACCATCCGCAATTGACCATAATCCTGTAAGAATAAGTTTAACAAACCTAGCACAATTGCTGCGATAAAGCTACCGGTAAAGGAACCAATGCCACCAAATACCACAATAATTAAGACATCAATCGAACGGTTAAATGTATAATCATTCGGTGTGACAATACCTAAATAAGTCGCCTGTAAGGCTCCACCAATTGCTGCCGTAATTGAACCTAGCACAAAAGCCGCTACCTTATATTTGGCGGTATGAACACCCATGGCTTGTGCTGCAATCTCATTTTGATTAACAGCCATCGTTGCGCGTCCTTGACTGGAATAAACATAATTCAAGATAAAGATAGTTGTCACGACCAGGGCGATGAATACATGCCACCAGTCAGTAATAATAGGAATACCTGAAATACCTGCTGGTCCGTTGGTAAGGTCTCTTAAATTATTAATTAAAACACGAATAATCTCACTAACACCTAGCGTCGCAATGGCCAAGTAATCGCCTTTTAAACGGAGGGTAGGAATACCAACCACTAAAGCTACCACCATTGATACCAGAACACCTACGATTAAGCCAACTAATAACCCTTGTTGAGGGTTGGCCATTCTAGTTGTAAAGATAGCTGCTGAATAAGCACCAATAGCGATAAAACCAGCATGTCCCAGCGAGAATTGGCCAGCTACACCGAGGATTAAATTAAGGCCCACAGCGTAAATGATATTGAGCATAATTGTTACTAAGGTAATTTTGTAGAATGGATTAATAATTCCAGCTTCAACCAAACTAAAAATAATCGCAAAAGCAACTAGAATAGAAACTAGCCATGCGATGTTTCTGAAATGAAATCTTTGCATATTTACCCCCTACACTTTCTCGCCCGTTTTTTTGCCGAATAAGCCAGAAGGCAATACTAGCAAAATAACAATTAAGAGGCCATAAACGACTGCGTCCTTGTACATGGATCCTCCCATGAAGGTAACTATTGTTTCAAGGATCCCAATTAAATAGCCCCCAACCATCGCTCCAGGGACACTACCAATACCTCCGACAACAGAAGCAATAAAGGCCTTCATACCAGGCGCTGTCCCCATAGTTGGCGCAATGGAGTTATAGTATATTCCATATAATATACCGGCTACTCCTGCTAGAGAGGAACCTAGAGCAAAAGTAAAGGAAATCACTGTGTCTACATTGATTCCCATTAGCTGAGCTGCCTCTTTATCGGTTGATACGGCCCGCATAGCTGTCCCCATCTTGGTCCGTTGCACAATCATTTGCAAGACAAACATCATGACAATCGTAATTACAAATACCAGAATTTGCTTGGAATTGATAACTATTCCCATCACTTTGAAAACCTGTGTTTTGATTGGCGAAGGAAAAGAACGGACTTCCGGCCCTAAGAAGTAGATCATAATATTCTGTAGAAAATAAGAAACCCCAATCGCTGTAATTAATGCAGCAATGGGTGTCGAGTTACGCAAAGGCTTGTAGGCAATTCGTTCAATAGCCATACCCAAAACGGCACAAGTCAGCATTGTTAAAGGAAGTGCCAGAAAGATATTTAGTTCAAGCACTGTAATAAAGTAGTAACCCAAAAAGGCACCCATCATGAAGACATCCCCATGAGCAAAGTTAATTAAACGAATGGTCCCATAAACCATCGTATAACCCAGTGCAATTAAGGCATAAATACTTCCTAATGCAATACCATTAACAAGTTGCTGGAAAAATAATTGCATATTAAAAGTCCTTTCTTAAAATTTAATAAGATAAAAAGATTATAGTATAAATAAAAGCTTAATGCAATGAGAGAAGATAGTGTCTATTTCGGCATCAAAAACCTCATAATATAATTAATACATGCGATTAGAGAATTTAGAGAACTCTAAAATTAATAGAAGAAACGGCAGGCGCTCCATGCCCACCGTTTCTAAGGACGCTTGTTATTCAGCTGTAACTTCTTGAGTGGATTCAACTTCCCCGTTGTTTAATTTAAGCATTAGGGCAGATTTAATTGGCGTATTATCTTCTCCCATATCAAAGGTACCAGTAATACCTTCGAATCCTTTGGTCTCACTAAGCGCTTGACGAACAGCGTCACGATCTGTTGAACCTGCTCTTTCAACCGCATCAAAGATTAAGTTAGTCGCATCATAGGCTAAGGCTGCAAATGTATCCGCTTCTTCTCCAAATTCTTCCTTATAATCCTTTAAGAATTGTTGGACTTTTGGATCTTCACTTTCTGGTGAGAAGTGAGTAGTGTAATAGATATCAGAAGCATTTTGAGGTTCAGCCAATTCTACTAAGGTCTGAGAGTGGTAGCCGTCTCCTCCAACAATAGGTTGAGTAATTCCCATTTCACGAGCCTGTTTGATCAATAGACCCACTTCGGTGTAGTATCCTGGTACAAATAAGACATCGAAATCTTGTGCCATTAATGATGTTAATACAGCTGAGAAGTCTGTGTCCCCTGAATTATAAGATTCATTGGCAACAATTTCGCCACCTTTAGCCTTAAATTCTTCCTCAAAAGCCTTAGACATTCCTTGTGCATAGTCGGTGCCTTGGTCAACGACAAGAGCAGCTTTTTTCGCACCTAATTCTTCAGCCACGTACTTAGCTCCAGCTTTACCTTGATAACGGTCTTCGAAACAAACGCGGAATAAATATTCCATCAAATTTCCATTATTGTCTTTAGTTAAATCGTCTACCGTTCCAGCAGGTGATACAGCAGGTACTCCAGCCTTATTGATAACAGCTGCTTGTGAAAGCACATCTCCTGATGGTGCTGGCCCTACAATGGCAAATACGCCCTCTTCAACTAATCGAGTTGCTACCGATGATGTTTCTGTTAAGTCTGACTTATTATCATAAGTTACTAATTCAACTTCTTGACCTCCAAGGACACCTCCATCAGCATTTCGTTGTTTTACCGCTAACTCTGTTCCCTTAGACATTGGCGTTCCGTAAGAAGCGGCCGCCCCGGTTAACTCGTAGTTAGCCCCTAATTTAACAGACTCTTCAGCCATCGCTGAACTAGCAGGTCCAGCTAATGATAATAATAAACTTGCTGCGAGTGCTCCTAATTTAACTTTCTTAAAATCCATGATAAATCCTCCTAAAATATTATTAACAAAAGGAAAACGCTAGATTCATCCAAATCTAGCGTCGTTAATAAACGGTATCGGTAATAATTAACCCGCTAGATTATGGTGATCTATGCGGGCAATGCAAATACTTAGCACCTCATAGATACAAACATGACGTCCGTGTTTGTACCTAATTCGTAAGCACAAACACTATCTAATGATAATGCTAATAATAATGGCTTCACTTAAACGAGATGAGCTAAACATTTTAATTCCCTCCAATTTGTAAAACAATCATAACGTGAATTCTAATTTATGTCAATAGTTTTTTAATTAAAAAATCATTTTCCTTAAAGTTTTTTATCCTGTTACATCTTGTCCATTGACTGTTTTTCACATTTTATTTGATTCTAGCTGATTTTCCTCTTGCAAGATAATGATAAAAATGATTAGATTATTAAAAGATAGAAAGGTAAGGTAGCTCAGATGAAACACACTCAAAAACTTGGAATAATCGGTATGGGACACGTAGGAGAATTAGTTTTAGCTTACGCTAGAGATTCTCATTTGTTTGGAGAAATTGTCTGCCTGGATACTAGAGGAGATAAAGCCTACGGAGAGGCCCTGGATCAATTACATGCTAACGGTTTGAATAGTCGGGCTAATATCCAGATTTATGCCGGAAATTATAAAGACTTAGCAGATAGCGATATTATTATTATCACTGCTACTCATTATTATGAAGAAGGGCAAACTCCTGGGGACCGGCAAGCCCTCTTAGCCAATAATGCTGCGATCATTCGCCAGGTGATGTCGGATATCAGTCAAGTAACTAAGGAAGCGATCTTAATATTCATTACTAATCCTGCAGATACAGTAGCTTTTATGGCTACTGATGAATTTGATTATCCTAATCACAAAATTATGGGGACAGGATGTATGTTAGATTCCAGTCGCCTTCGCCAAATTATCGGCCAACATTATAATGTCGACCCTAAATGTGTCTCTGGTTATATGATGGGTGAGCATGGCTATACCGCTGTTCCGATCTTAAGTCGCGTCAGTCTAGCAGGCATCCCCTATCAGGAGCTGGACCAATATTTCCCAGAAATTGAGACTCTATCCCCTGACGAAGTTCAAAAACGAGTGGTAACTGCCGCCTACGACGTGTTTAATAATAAATCAGGTGTCACTAATGCAGCGATCGCCCAAGCTGCTATTGAGCTCTGTCAAGCCATACTCTTAGATGAACAAGCTATTTATAACGTCTCTACTTCCTTCTATGAAGGAGAATTCCAGACTCAGCAAGCTACCGCCTTCGCTGCACCAACCATTATCGGGCGTAACGGTTGGATTAAACGGTTAGAAGTGAGTCTAAATGATTGGGAGACACAAAAATTAAAAGAATCTATAGCTAGTATCGATGCTAACATTCAACTAGCTAAAGACCTATTAGATTCATAAAAAACAAACCCGCTAGTCACTCTAATGACTAGCGGGTTTATCTATTAAAAATTATTCAGCTGATACATTTTCAACAGAGGCAATTTCTCCATTTTGTAATTCAATCATAACAGCTGGCTTAACTGGGTTATGTTCTTCGTCAATAGCAAAGGTTCCCGTTACTCCTTCAAAAGCTTCCGTAGAAGCAATTGCCTCAGTGATGGCCTTTGTATCTGTAGAACCTGCACGCTCAATCGCATCAATAATTAGCATAGCTGCATCATAACCTAGGGCATGCCAAGTTTCTCCAGGCTTACCATATTCTGCCTCGAAAGCTTTCAAGAATTCCTGAACAACTGGCTCTTCACTTTCCGTTGAGAAGTGGTCAGTATAGTAAACATTTGATGCATTTTCAGCTCCAGCTAATTCAACAAGCACTTCACTTGAGAATCCATCTGGTCCAACAATCGGTTGCTCAATTCCCATTTCACGTGCTTGCTTGATGATTAATCCAGCTTCTGTATAGTAGGCTGGAATATAAATAACATCAAAATCTTGAGCTTGGATCGTCGTTAACATAGCTGAGTAGTCGGTATCACCCGTTTGGAATGATTCTTCCGTTACAATGTTGCCACCGCGAGCCTTAAATTCCTCATTGAAATTATCAGCTAGACCGCGTGAATAATCAGAACCTTGGTCCACCAGTACCACTGCATTCTTAGCCTTTAAGTTATCAGCAGCGAAGACGGCACCCGCACGACCTTGGTAAGAGTTCTTGAAGCAGACGCGGAAGATATATTCTAAGGCTGAGCCATCATCTGCTAGTGTCACATCATCACCAGTCGCCGCTGGTAGGACGTTAGGAATATTCGCCTCAGTTAAGATTGGGATTTGTGCTTCAGATGGTCCCGTTAATGCTGGTCCAACCACACCGACTACGCCGTCAGAGACGAGTCTTGAAGCCACAGAAGCTGCTTCCGTTACATCTGACTTATTATCATAGCTGGCAATTTCTAATTGCTTACCATCCAAAACGCCGCCTTTTTCATTTGTTTGCTTAACCGCTAACTCAAGGCCTTCTAGCATCTTCTGTCCATAAGACGCTGCGTCTCCAGATAATTCATAGTTAGCACCAATCTTGACTGTCTCCTCAGCAAAAGCCGCCCCAGCTGGAGCCGTGACCGCGCCTGCTACCAGCAGAGCCAAAGCCCCCTTCATTATCTTCTTAATATCCATTAAAAAATTCCCTCCTAAATTTAAATCTTTTTCTATTATAACAAATAATTATAAAATGGAAAGTATTTTATAATCAAAAAATAAAAATTACTCATAATTAATTAATCATTGACCTAATCACTTTTCCATCAAGATTGTTTGACTGTTAATTCTTATTAGCTTTAAATATTATTTGTCTTTTCTCATTTTTTGTGCTAGTTTTTTAATATCATTATAATTATTATGGAGGTTAACACTATGTTAGATATGTCGAATTACCAAGATAAAATGGTTCATTGGGATGGTCAGCTCAACGAAAAGGGGCGTGACCTACTATTAGAAGAAGGTGGATTCGTCGTCACCCCCACTAAAGTAGGATATATTATCGCCACTTCAGATATGAAAGGATTAGAACGAAAATTCAAAGCCAAGCATCGAGCTAGAAATAAACCGGGTGTCGTCCTGGTCGGATCAATGGAACAACTAAAGGAATTGGCTGTCTTAACACCGGAAATTGAAAAGCTTTATCAAAAGTGCTGGGATAACGATGTCTTACTTGGTTGTATCCTCCCATGGAAGGAAGAAGGCAAAAAATATATTCCTCAAGATGGATCAGAAGAATTGATGACTGACGTCCGAGGAACCTCATGCTTTGTTATTCACTTCGGTGTTCCAGGTGCACAAATTGCTGCAGACTTGTGGGAAAAAGAGCGTCGCTTGATGTTTGCTTCTTCTGCTAACCCATCTGGTAAGGGTAACCGTGGACTGGTAGAAGGAATTGGTGAAGATATTGCTGAAGAAGCCGATTTAATTATCGAGGGCAACGATTACGTAGCTTCTATTCAACCAGAAGAAACAGCAGAGACTCGCTATGAGCAAGGGGTGATGGTTTCCTTTGTTGATCAAGATGGTAACCTAATCGAAGATCAAGCGCCAGATTCAAGAGGTGTTGAACCTTGTCCTGTCTTTATTCGCAAGGGACTCTATACAACAGAAATTATGGAATACTTATCTGAAGGTTGGAACTCTTGGAATTACCGTCACGGATTCTATTATTAATTTGCTTAATAAATATCATAAGCATAGCTTAAAATTATTCTAATATCCCTTGACATATTATGAGATTTTAATTAGAATAGTCAGTATAAACAATGAGAAAAGGAGCTGTCCATGATGCTAATGACTACGATTAATCAAGTTGAAGTGCTTAATGCTTCATTTTCAGCTTCTTTATTATTATTAATCTAGGGCTTAAATTTAATAATTTAAGCCCTATTCAGCATTCACCTTCATCCAATTGGATAGTGAATGCTTTTCTTTTGGCTTTTTCTATCTAAATCAAGGAGGTACATCATGACCAAACACATTCAATTCTTCGATACCACCCTAAGAGATGGTGAACAGACACCAGGGGTTAACTTTAATACCCAAGAGAAAATTCAACTAGCCAAACAGTTAGAAAGTTGGGGGATCGATGTCATTGAAGCCGGATTTCCCATCAGCTCTCAAGGAGACTTCGAAGCCGTTCAAGCTATCGCACGAGAGCTAACCACGACAAGAGTCTGTGGTCTAGCCAGATGTAACCGAGCAGACATTGATCGCTGCCATGAAGCACTAGTTGACGCTAAGCATAAACAGATCCACGTATTTATCGCAACAAGTCCTATCCACCGGGAATATAAACTCAACAAAAGTAAACAAGAAATTCTAGATAGTATTCAAGAACATGTCACTTACGCCAAATCACTGTTTGACCATGTCCAATTCTCTGCTGAAGATGCCACCCGAACTGAACCAGACTTCTTAGCAGAAGCTTGTGAGTTGGCCATTCAATGTGGAGCAACGATTATCAACATTCCAGATACTGTCGGTTACACCAACCCCAGCGAATACGGTCAGCTCTTCAACTATTTACAAGAAAATGTGCCTTCATTCGACCAAGCCATCTTCTCCTGTCACTGCCACGATGACTTAGGCCTTGCAGTCGCTAATTCACTAGCAGCTATTGAAAATGGTGCCCTCCGTGTAGAAGGGACCGTTAATGGAATTGGTGAGCGAGCGGGTAATGCAGCCCTAGAGGAAGTAGCTGTCGGATTATATATTCGTCGTGACCACTATCAAGCAAGCACATCGATTAACCTTGGAGAAACTAAGCGAACCAGTGACATGGTTGCCCGTCTATCAGGAATGGCTGTTCCTCGTAACAAGGCAGTCATAGGGGCCAATGCTTACGCTCATGAATCAGGCATCCACCAAGATGGTGTCTTAAAGAATCCAGAAACTTACGAAATTATTACGCCTCAATTGGTTGGCGTCAAAGAAAATGCTTTGCCTCTAGGTAAACTCTCAGGCCGTCACGCCTTTATCAGTCACTTAGAAGAATTAGGCTACGATACATCTGACAAGGAAGCCCTATCGATCGCTTTCAATAACTTTAAAGACTTAGCAGATAAGAAAAAGACGATCACCGAAACAGACTTGCACGCTATTATGACGGGTCAAAATATGGAAGCAACTAGCCATTATGATCTTATTAAGATGCAAGTTCAATCCATTGATGAAAACACGCACGTGGCAACAGTTGCTATCGTTGATCACACCGGATCACAGCCACAAATCAAACAAGATACCGCTATTGGACAAGGAAGTGTGGAAGCTATCTTTACCACTATTGAACAATTACTAGGTCAAGAAGAAGTAACATTATTAGAATACCGTCTAGACGCTGTTACTGATGGCATTGATGCCCAAGCGCAAGTCCATGTACTTGTTGAAATGCCGAACAGACAAGAGGTCTACGCGGCAGGTATTGACTATGACGTTCTTAAAGCCTCAGCCAAGGCCTATTTACAAGCATTAGAAAGAGGGAGTCAACATGTCAAAGATTAAAAAAATCGTCCTCTTAGCAGGGGATGGAATCGGCCCCGAAATTGCCCAAGCCGGTCGCCTAGTATTGGAAGCTGCATTGTACCTATTTCCCCACCAGTACGATTATCAATTAGTTGAAGCTGATTTTGGCGGGGTAGCTATTGACCACTTCGGCACCCCCTACCCTCAAGAAACTCAAGCTATTTGCCAAAGTGCTGATGCCATTCTATTAGGAGCCATTGGCGGACCCCAATATGTGGATGCCAAGGAAACGCCCGAAGAGGGCCTCTTAGCTTTAAGAAAACAACTCAAGCTTTATGCCAACTTAAGGCCCACGCAAATTAATCCTGCCTTGCTTGATCTGTCTCCTTTGAAAGCTGAGCGTGTTCAAGGAGCAGACTTTGTGATTGTTAGGGAACTCATCGGCGGTCTTTACTTTGGTAAGCCTAAATACTATAACAATGAAGAAGCCTTTGATACCTTGTATTATTCCCGCGAAAGCATTCAAGCTATTGTTAACTATGCCTTTGAATTAGCGATGACTCGCCGCAAACACTTAACTTCAATTGATAAGGCAAACGTACTTGCTTCAAGTAAATTATGGCGACAAATTGTTGAAGAAACCAAGGAACGTTACCCAGAAGTAACAGTTACCCATATGTACGTTGATGCTGCTGCTATGAAGATGATAACCCAACCAACAGCCTTCGACGTCATTGTGACCGAAAATTTATTTGGCGATATTCTAAGTGATGAAGCCTCCGTGATAACTGGCTCACTGGGCTTACTTCCGAGTGCTTCACTATCATTGGATGGTCCCTCACTTTATGAGCCGATCCATGGATCAGCTCCTGATATCGCTGGCTTGGATGTTGCCAACCCAATGTCCATGATACTTTCAATCACCCTAATGCTACGGTTAAGCTTTGCAGAAGAAGGCTTGGCCCGAGCTATTCAACAAGCTTGTCAAAAGGTGATGGTCAAAGGGGTTCTAACGCAAGATCTAGGAGGTAGCGCAACAAGCTCCGCCTTTACCCAAGCAGTGATTCAACAGATGCAAACTCAAGTCCAATAGAAGGAGGAAGATTGATTGGCTAAGACACTATTTGACAAAATCTGGGAACCCCATGTCCTAGCTGGAGAAACGGGAGATAACCAACTCTTATATATAGACCTACATATGATCCACGAGGTTACTTCTCCTCAAGGCTTCGAAAGTTTGCGCGAACAAAGTCGTCCCTTACGCGCCCCAGAAAAAACGCTCGCTACCATTGACCATAACAATCCTACCAAAGATATTTGGAACATCAAGGATGCTATTGCTAAACAACAAATTGAGACCTTAGAGGCCAATTGTCGCGATTTTGGTGTAGAGTTAATGGCTTATGGTAGCCTAGGACAGGGAATTGTTCATATGGTAGGACCGGAACAAGGAGCTACCCAGCCCGGTAAAACCGTAGTTTGTGGTGACTCACACACCGCCACCCACGGAGCTTTTGGCGCGATCGCTTTTGGAATTGGTTCCTCGGAAGTTGAACATGTTTTCGCCACCCAGTCCTTGTGGCAAAAGAAACCCAAAACCTTAGGAATTAAGGTTACTGGTCAGTTGCCAGCTGGTGTTTATTCTAAAGATATTATGCTCCATTTATTCCATCTATATGGCACAGACTTTGGAACAGGATATGCGATTGAATTCTTTGGCGATACGATTGAAGCTCTCTCAATGGAAGCCCGCATGACTATGTGCAACTTGGGAATCGAATTCGGCTCCAAGTATACCTTGATCGCCCCCGATCAGAAGACCTTCGATTATCTAGAAGGCAGACCTAAAGCGCCCGCAAACTTCGATCAAGCGGTCAACTACTGGAAAACCTTATACACCGATCCCGATGCTAAATATGACAAGGAGATCCACTTAGATGTCTCTAACTTGGCGCCATATGTTACCTGGGGTACGACACCGGCTATGGGACTGCCGTATGGAGAGGCCTTCCCAGAAGCCCGAGACCACAATGATGAACGAGCTTATGAATACATGGATTTAAAAGCCGGGATGACAGCCCAGGATATCCCCGTTACAAACATCTTTTTGGGATCGTGTACGAATGCCCGTATTGAAGACTTAATCGAAGGAGCCAAATACTTGAAAGGCCGTAAAGTCGCCGAGGGAGTCTATGCGGTTGTAGCACCAGGCAGCCGGGCTGTTAAGATACAAGCAGAAGAACTAGGACTAGCACAAGCTTATATTGACGCTGGTTTTGACTGGCGGGAACCTGGATGTTCCGCCTGTATCTCAATGAACGGTGACCAGGTCCCAGCAGGAGTTCATTGTGCTTCAACCACTAACCGTAACTTTGAAGGGCGTCAAGGACCTGGTTCCAGGACCCATCTCTGTAGTCCCGCCATGGCTGTCCTAGCAGCTGTAAAAGGACATTTTTATGATACTCGACTAGATGACTTGGAGGTGAAATAAATGAAGGCCTTTAGAATTGAAACTGGAACAACGGCTAGCATGATGGAAGATAATATTAACACGGACCAAATTCTGCCAAGCCGCTTTCTAAGCCGTATTGAAAAGACAGGCTTTGGCCAATTCCTCTTTGCCAATTGGCGCTATATTCAAGAGCCCGGTCCTCATTATCTTGAAGAAAACCCAAACTTTGTCCTGAATCAACCCCAAAGACGTCAAGCCAAATTCTTGATAACAGGCGACAACTTTGCAGGTGGTTCTTCTAGAGAACATGCTGTCTGGGCCCTGGATGACTGGGGAATTCGAGCCGTTATTGCTGGAAGCTTTAGTGATATCTTCTATAATAATAGCTTCAAAAACGGTTTGTTGGCTTTAACTCTCCCTCTCGAAGATCGGATGGAACTCTCTGAACTAACCGGAGATACGGAAATTACCATTAATTTGGAAGAAGAGTTTATCCATACCCCTCACAAAGACTATTCCTTTCAAATTGATCCTCAAGTTCGACACAAACTCTTAAATGGTATCGATGATATCATGGAAACCATGGCTTATGAGAAAGCCATCCAAGCCTATGAAGAGAAATGGAACAACTTTTATCAAACAAAATCCGATAGTAATACTTTCACTAAGGAAGAAATTTGGACTCCGATACCAGACTCACTCATTGGCTATAAGCCCTAATCTAAACATAAGTTAAGAGAGGCTGTCAGATAAGTTACAATAATTATAATAAAAGCTTCGAAAAGCAAACAATCACTCAGCTGTAGTGGATCGCCTTCAGAGCCACGGCTCTTCCGGCTTAATTGGCTATTCTCTCCCTAAGCGCTAAAGCGCATAAGGGAGAGATATGGGCCAATTATCCTAAGACTACTGCTGAGTGATTGTTGCCTTTTCTTGCCAATAATAAACCAACCAATTTTATTAACGAACAAAAGATACAAATCCTAACGATTTATTTGTGTTATTAGAGGTGATTGGGACTTACCTTACAGCCTCTCTTAATTAAATAGGCTATTAAACTAATGATTATTTTGGCTAGCTGATGAGTGGCTATCTGTTTCTAAATGACTTAAATTAGGCATGGGTTTCCTTGGCTTAGGAGCCTCTTGACTTTGGCTGGCGCTAGATTGGGTATCAACGGATACGGTAGGCTCACTGGTGTCCGTTGCTATTTGGCTAGCCGAACTCGTCGTGTCCGCTTGAGTGGGACCTGTCTCTTTCTTAACTGTGGCTGACGATGAAGTATCTGGACCTTCTCCACTTAGGCCAGCTGACCGGTCTAATTTATTTAATTCTCGCACAGCATAGTCCCGAATAGGATCCTTATCAATAGTAGAGGCAAAGAATTCCTGTAACTCTTTTTCAGTTTCTCCAAGTAGAGGGTTCGGAATCATTGGATCATCAAAGGAACCCCTCCTCACAGGCTCATCAATGGTATCTAGGATTGGCTGGCCATTCATTGTCCAACCCAAAAGTCCGATAAATTCTCCTTGCTTATTAAAAATCGCCTGATAAGTAATGAATAACTTATCCCCATTGCCATCAATATACCAGAAGCTGTAGCTCTTACGTTGGCGGGTGGCTAGTTCATAGGAAAGTTTTCTTGAAATGGCTCGTGCTTGAGGAGGGTGACAATCGGTATAAAGTTCCCCTAAATGAGATTTCGAATAGGTATATGTTTTAGCATCTTCATTAAAATATTGGAATCTTAAATCAGGCCCAACAAATATAATCTCTTCAGTGATAGCATTTAAAATGCCATCAATTTGATCCAGGGTCAGGGAACCATTAGCAAATTCAACACGCATTTCATTCTTTAAGGGAGATTCAGCTAGTCGGTCATCATAGCTTTCAGCGGCTGCCTCATCATAAATTTGCATCGTAGTTTGTCGCATTGACTGACTAGCAAGGCTAGCTCCGGATATTGAGTCAAATTCAAAACGTTGTAGATCTAAAATTTGATTTTTCATTTGATCCAAGGCTGGCCGGAAATCCTCTAATTCAGGATTTAATATATTATATTCTAAGTCTTCGATCTGTAAAGTCGAAAAAGTCATCCTAACCTCTAAGGCATCACTATGGGCTTGATATTGTCCAGGACGATATTTTGACAAAGGCGGTCTCTTGCCACTAGCTACATCCAAGGCATTTTGCACGGCTTGTCGTAAACCATTTGATGATAGAGAAGCTCCCGATACGCCATCAATATCGGTTGAATTAGCTTCTAATATACGTCGAACCAAAATCGGAATGGCCTGTCCTCCTACTTCAGCTGTTTCTTTTTGTTGGATGACATCAATATAGGTAATTTTTTCTTGGTCAACGGTGACGTTTACTCTTATTCTCGTCGAAAAACCTTCAGCCTCACCGATATAAGATCCTGGTTCATAAGTCACTTCATCGGTCACTGTAGGTAAACCTTGAGCGGCGTTCAAGGCTGATGATACCGCCCTCTGCATAGCATGCGAGGTATGTGTAGCGCCTGATACAATGTCAACCTCTGCTGAATTAGCTTGCTTCATCGCTTGAGCAAGCAGTGGTATGGCTTGACCTCCTACTTCAGGCGTTTCTGACTGAATTTCAACATCAAGTGATTGGATGTGCGCTTCATCTACTTGTACATTAACTTTAATTTTCCCTGCGAATCCTTGAGCTTGTCCTGCATAGGTACCGGGCGTAAATCTTGACATAATTATATTCCTTTCCTAAACTTATTTTATTAAAACTTCATTTATTAACATCTGATCATTTTCAGTAAGAAACTTAATTGTGCTGTTTCTCTAATCTAATATGATTCGAGGTGAATCCTTATCTTAATCAAAAATAGAATCACTCAGGCTTATCGTCAGCTAATGGTCGAAAAAGGATTCGATCACTTCATAATTGAAGATATCCTTAAACAATCCAAGGTTGCTAGATCTACTTTTTACCGTCGCTTCCATGATAAATACGATGTGATGAATTATTACTTTAAGAGACAATTGCAGTCCAAGCCAACTAGTTATGAAGCTAGCTTAGACTACTATGCTCGATCCGTCGTTGAATACTACTATATTGTTGCTAAGGATCCCGATTTCTACCATCAAGCCATGAAAACCACCGGTTACCATTCGTTTAAAAATTTTATTCACCGAGAATTTTACCAGTGGCTTTTAGCTATTTATCGCATCAAGTATCAGACAGATCAGGTTCCAACAGAAGATCAATATGCCTTTGATTTTGCATCAGCTGGTTGTGTGCAAATGTTAGAACGTTGGTTAGCTGATGATATGCAAGTTCCGATGGACCAAATAACCCGTTGGGAATTAAAGAATGCTCCTAGTCATGTTCTCAGACTTTTTGATGACTCGATCTCCTTCGGCCACCACTATTTAACCGACCAACATATTCAAGTGATTCTAGAGGAGGTTAAGGCAGATATCAATCAACGTTAATTCTCCCTATCTAATATCAATAAGACTTGACCATTTAATTTTATTTTTATGCTCTTAATAAAGGCTAGTCGGCCAATATCCCGTTAAAATAATTAATCCTGGAATCCAACAAGTAAAGATACCAGCTATTATAGTGGCGTAATAAAGCCAGTTTCCATAAGATTTACCTAGATTATGTGCAGTATAGTTGGTTGACCAGAGATAGCCCCATATCAACCAATTAGCAATATCCCATAAGTTACCTTGATTGCTGACGACTATCCAAAGCGCAAAGAATAGAGTATTTAAAGCAACAAATAAAGAGAAATAACCTAAATTGCGGTTATCCCACTGGAAAATTCGATTAATACCATAAGATAAATAAGTATAGCCAAACAATAAACCTGAGATCGCTCCATAATAATAAGTCGCATCAGCATTCATTTGAATGCCGTGGATGCAATAAGCAATATTCAAGACAATATATAATAGTCCTGTAAATATATTGATTAGGGAATTAGAATGATCCTCAACTTTATCCAAGTAATTAAAGCCATTACTTATCAAAACAATCCCTGAAAACATAAGTGTAATTCCAGACATTTTTTCACCTCTTTCATCTAATGTTTACCTTCTCATCTTAACAATTTGTGAAATAGTTTCAATTAGAATTTACCCTCACAGAAACAAAAAAGCAAAAGTGTATCTAATAGCTAAGGGTATTGATGACCAAAATAAAAAAACTAGGGTCAATGAATCCATTGATCCTAGTTTTTAATTACTTCTTAAAATATCGATGATACTTAGCCGACAGATCCTTCCATCTCATATTCGATTAATCGATTTAATTCGACAGCATATTCCAAGGGTAATTCCTTGGTAAATGGCTCCACGAATCCCATCACAATCATTCCGGTGGCTTCTTCTTCCGTTAACCCCCGACTCATCAAATAGAAGAGCTGTTCTTCAGAGATCTTAGATACTTTGGCCTCATGTTCCAAGACGACATTACTGTTGTGAATCTCGTTAAATGGAATGGTATCAGACTTTGATAATTCATCCATGATAATCGTATCACACTCAATATGAGAGATTGAACGATCCGAATTTTCGGCAAATTTCACTTGACCTAAGTAGTCAACCATGCCACCATCCTTGGCAATCGATTTAGAGACGATCGAGCTGGATGTATCCGGCGCATTATGGAAAATTTTAGCTCCAGTATGTTGATGCTGATCCGCTCCAGCAAAGGCAATAGTCAAGATGGTTCCCCGAGCTCCTCGACCGTTAAGGCCGATCGCTGGGTACTTCATTGTCTTACGTGATCCAAGATTACCATCCACCCATTCCAGGGTCGCTCCTTCTTCACAGGTACCCCGTTTTGTGACTAGATTATAGACATTATCAGACCAGTTTTGAATGGTTGAATAGCGACAATAGCCGTCTTTTTTGACAATAATCTCTACCACTGCCGCATGCAAGCTCGCTCTCGAGAAGGTTGGAGCCGTACATCCTTCAACATAATGGATACTAGCCCCCTCATCAACAATAATAAGGGTTCTTTCAAATTGCCCTGACCGTTCATTATTCATCCGAAAATAGGTTTGTAGAGGGATATCTGTTTGTACTCCCTTTGGCACATAGATAAAAGTCCCCCCACTCCACACAGAGGTGTTCAAAGCAGATTGAAAGTTATCATCGGCTTCGACCACTGTTCCGAAGTACTCCTTGACTAGCTCTGGATATTCACGTAGGGCCGTGTCCATATCCGTAAAGATAATACCTAAATTCTCAAATTCTTCCTTCATCCGAGAATAGACCGCTTCGGATTCATATTGAACAGTGGCTCCAGCTAGGTAAGCTCGTTCTGCTTCAGGAATACCTAAACGCTCAAAAGTTTCTTTAATTTCATCAGGTACATCCTCCCAGCTTCTGACTGGATGGTCAGTTGCTTTTTGATAGTATGTTATATCATCAAAATCCATCCCTGATAAATCTGCTCCCCAAGTTGGAACCGCTTTTTGGCGATAGATCCGATAAGCCTCAAGACGCTTTTCTAGCATCCATTCTGGCTCTTCCTTTTCTTTGGATATGGTTTTGACAACTTCTTCATCTAAGCCTAAGCCTGTGGAAAAAATTATCTCTGCATTATCTCGAAAACCATATTGGTATTCCCCAACTACAGGTACTTCACTCATAAATATCCTCCTTAAATTTCACTGGGCCCTGCCCCTGTGCTCCGGTTAAGCCCATTTCAATGGCTCGCCAAGCGAGAATGCCACATTTATAGCGAGCTGGAAATTTTTTGACCCCTTGCAAAAGGTAAGCATCTTGTAAGGTCTGCTTCAATTGATCTGGCTTCCAGGTGACATCTTCGCGTAGACCTCCGATCAGATCGTCAAATCCGGCAATCGTCGAGAGTGCCTCAGCTTGAGATTGACCCTTGAGCACTTGGCACATCATATCTGCACTAGCCTGACTGATGGCACAACCTTCGCCATTAAACTTCACATCTTCGATTTTGCCCGCCGGATCCAAGCGATACTCTACAACGATAGCATCACCACAGGTAGGATTCAAGAGCTCAATCCGCTTATCTGCTTGACTCACATGACCGCGGTGGCGGGGTGACTTTGAATGTTCCATAATAACTGCCTTGTATAATTGATTGAGATCAAATAAAGCCATCCGTAAAAAACTCCTTTACTTTCCGAGTGGAATCAATAAACTGAGCCACCTCATCTAAGGTATTATAGACTGAAACACTCGCCCTTAAAGTCGCCGCCACCCCAAAATGACGCATCAAGGGTTGACCGCAATGGTGACCTGCTCTTAAAGCAATTCCTTCCATATCATAACCAGTTGAAGCATCATGAGGATGAACACCATCTATATTAAAGCTGACAATACCATGTAAGCCCAATTCTAACATTGCTGGTGTCTGATAGAGTTGAATGCCTTCAATCTCACTTAGCTCTTGATAAAGGGCTCTAACTAAGGCTTCTTCATGACTATGAAGTTGGCTCCAGCCAATCGACTCAATAAAGTCAATAGCTGGAAGCAAGCTAATCGCTTGAGCGATGGGAGGAGTTCCCCCTTCATATTTCCAAGGGGCTTCCTTATAGTTACTAACATAATCGCCCACTTGATGGATCATTTCGCCACCGAATAAGGTTGGCTGGCAGACACGGTGCCATTTACGATTGAGATAGGTCACGCCAATCCCTGTGGCAGCAAACATTTTGTGACCGCTGAAACAATAAGCATCCACTCCGAGATCCGCTAGATTTAAGGGTTGGTGAGCTACCGCTTGGGCACCATCCACGATCACCATAATATCTCTATCATGAGCCCACTCTACTAGAGATTGAATGGGCTGGCTAATTCCAAGAATATTAGACACATGATTGATAGCAAGCACTTTCACTTTACTCGTGTCTATTCTTTCTAGCGCATCCATATCAACCTGGTAACATTCATCTAAGGGCGCAAAGACTAATTGTGCCCCAGTCCGGCGGCAAACTTCTTGCCATGGAACAAAGTTAGAATGGTGTTCAATCAAGGTTGTCATCACTTGATCACCGACTTCTAACATCGGTTCAACTAAGCCTCTTGCAAGGAAATTGATCCCTTCAGTGGTTCCCCGGTTAAAAATCACTTCACTGCTGTCGTTAGCCCCAATAAACGTCGCCACTTTCTGACGACTGCCCTCATAAGCCCCGGTAGCCCGTTCCGCTAATTGATGGACACCTCGGTGGATATTGGCGTTATCGTTTTGATAATAATCTACCAAACAGTCAATCACTGATTGGGGCTTTTGTGAAGTGGCTGCATTATCAAAGTAAATCAAAGGCTCGCCATTCACTTCTTGGTCCAAGATTGGAAAGGATCTACGAATCTTAGCTAATTCATTATTTGTTAACATGATGATCCCCCTTTCTTGAATCCTTATTGATTGCGGTATCCAGATAGTTTCTCATCGATGGTCGCAACCATTTGACTACGAATTTCCTTGGACGGAATGGTCATAATGACCTGTCCTAAGAAACCACGAATCAATAAATACTCTGCCTCTTCCTGACTTAATCCCCGACTCATCAAATAATAGAGTTGTTCGGGGTCTAATTGACCAATACTTCCTGCATGGCCCGCGGTCACCTCAAACTCATCAATATAAAGCATCGGGTTCACGTCTCCCCGAGTTTGTGGCGATAGCATCATAATTCGGCTTTCTTGCTGGGCGTCGGCATTTTTAGCATTCTTAACAATCCGTCCAATGCCATTAAAGGTAAGTCGCGCTTGGTCTAAGGTGACACCGTGTTGGAAAATATGACCAACTGTATGGTTACCAACATTGAGTGCATGGGCATTGACAATTTGTTCTTGATCTCCATTGGCAATGGCCGTTATGGAAATATCCGAGGTTGACCCTTGACCCATCAAATTGGTATCAATATCTAAGATACTATCTCCTTGATTCATCGCCGAAACAACCCAGTCAATTTGACTGTCAACACCAGTCTGGCCATATCGTTTAACCATGGCCGTGGTCTCTTGGGCTAACCCGTCTAAGGCAACATATTTAACCTGAGCTCCTGCTTTGGTGATCACTTCCACATAAACAGTCGCCGCATTGGCTTCATGACCCACTGTTCCTAAACGCTCGATATATTGGACCCGACTATTAGTATCCGCCACCAATAAGATGTGCTTATTAAAAGCCTGCTGCTGGCGACTATCTTGTAATAAGATCCCTTCTATCGATAAGTCTAGTTCCATATCTTTAGGAACATAAACAAAGATACCTCCATTTAAATGAGCGGTGTGATAAGCAGCTACCTTGTCTTCTTGACTATCCAACACTTGGAAAAGGTGCTCTTCAACAAGGTCTGGATAAGTTTCCATGGCCTCAAATAAGTCCATCACAATTAGACCTGATTGGCCAGCCTGAGTTTCCTTGTAGGTCACTTGAGTTTGGTTACCTGCCAGGATCACTTGTGCCGCTAATTGGTCTTGGTTTGAACTCACGATATGATCTTGAAAGGTATCTACTAAATCTTGACTTGATACGCCGGCATCAATAGTCTCTTGGTAGAGTGGCCAATCTTGGTACTGGGTTCTTTCTATAAAGGCTGGTTGTAACGACTGCCAAGTATCCCTTGCTTTGGCTTGTCGGTCTTTGAAGAATGGAGCCCCATCAACTGGAAGTTTGCCCGTCTCTTGTTTGATATGATCCGTCAATTCCATCTACTCCTTTAATTCAAAATCTAAGCCTAATTCTTCAATAATCCCACTATAACCTTCAGCTTCTAACTGCTTGGCCAGCTCTGGTCCACCTGATTTGACAATTTTTCCATCAATAATAATATGAACAAAATCTGGCACGATATAATTAAGCAGACGTTGGTAGTGGGTAATGATGAGAGAGGCAAAGTTATCACCGCGCATCGAATTAACACCCTTTGAAACAACCTTTAAAGCATCAATATCCAAGCCGGAGTCAATCTCATCCAAAATCGCAAATTTCGGTTCAATCATTAGAAGTTGTAAAATCTCATTCCGCTTCTTCTCTCCACCGGAAAAACCTTCATTCATATAGCGTTCTGCCATCTCTTCCGGCATCTCTAATAGCTCCATCTTCTCATCCAGCTTAGTAATGAAGTCCATCACACTAATCTTGTCTTCATCTTCCTTGCCAGCATTCATGGCTGCTCTTAGAAACTGGGCATTGGTCACCCCTGGAATCTCGCTAGGGTATTGCACGGCTAAGAAGAGCCCCGCACGGGCGCGTTCATCCACTTCCATTTCAAGCACATCTTGGCCGTCAATATAAATTTCACCAGCCGTCACTTCATAAGCTGGGTTACCCATAATAGCTGCTGCTAGTGTTGATTTCCCAGTTCCGTTTGGCCCCATAATGGCATGAATTTCTCCGGTATTAATCGTTAAGTCTAATCCCTTGAGGATTTCTTTATCTTCAATTGAAACGTGTAAATTTTTAATTTCTAATGTCGACATTTTATTTCTCCCTCTATCATATTTAGGCTTGAATCACATGTGCCAATACGCTTTCATTCTACTAAACCCCGAGATTTGATTCAAGATAATAGTTTGTGCAGTTATTGACAGGATCTAATCAGCCCGTCTCACTTAGTTAGGATTGATTCCGAGAGTGATTCGACCTAAGCGGCTGATTCGATCTAAGCGCCAAGCAGGTTGCCAGACCACCTGCACTTCAGCTGAATCAATACCATCAATTTGGGTGAGCTTATCGGTAATTTCTCCAGGCATCGTCTCTATACAAGTGCAAGCAACTCCCGTGAAAGTCATGGTCAAGATACAATGATTAGTAGCGTCTAGTTCAATGCCATAGATCAAGCCTAAGTTATAAATATCTAAACCAATCTCCGGGTCGTAAATGGTCTGTAGTTGATTAACTAGCTCTTCTTGATAGGGTTCTAATGCTTTATTCATTTGGATATCTTCTCTCATAGCTAACTCCTTTTTAGTGTGAATGTTACTATCATACTAAATTTTTGACCTAAGGCCTATCTTTTTTAGAACAAAATTAAGATGATAATCATTTTCTTCTTAATATCCTACCATAATTCTAATCATTCTGTTAAAATATATCTAATCAAAATTTAGAAAAAGGAGACCTGACAATGTCAAAAGACTTAAGACAACGTAGTCACGTCTACGACGGTGCCGTAAAAGCTCCCAACCGAGCGATGATGCGGGCTACCGGAATGGAAGACGATGATTTTACTAAACCATTAATCGGCGTTATCAGCTCTTGGGCTGAGAATACTCCCTGTAATATCCACCTCCATGACCTCGGACAAGTGGCCAAAGAAGGCGTCAAGCAAGCTGGCGGTTGGCCTGTTCAATTCGGAACGATTACGGTATCCGACGGTATTTCAATGGGAACACAAGGGATGCGCTACTCACTCCCCAGTCGGGATGCGATAGCAGATTCTGTTGAAATTGCTATCGGCGGTCATAACTGCGATGCCTTTGTAACTATTGGCGGTTGTGATAAGAATATGCCTGGTTCAGTTATGGCCATGGCTAATTTAGATATTCCTTCAATATTCGTTTACGGCGGAACCATTGCTCCCGGTAATCTAGATGGTAAGGATATCGACTTGGTATCCGTCTTCGAAGGAGTCGGTAAATGGAACAACGGCGATATTACTGATGAAGAACTCCGTGCCATTGAATGCAATGCCTGCCCAGGGCCAGGAGCTTGCGGGGGCATGTACACAGCCAACACGATGGCATCAGCCATCGAGATGCTAGGACTAAGTCTACCGGGATCTTCTTCGAATCCGGCTATCACTGAAGCTAAAGAGGCTGACGTTAAACGAGCCGGTCAAGCTGTCATCAACTTGTTAGAGAAGAATATTCGCCCTTCCGATATTTTGACCCGAGAATCCTTTGAAAATGCCATCACTTTAACGATGGTTTTAGGCGGATCAACCAATGCCATTCTTCACTTACTGGCGATTGCTCATGCGGCTGATGTAGACTTGACCATCGATGACTTTAACGATATCCAAGCCAAGGTGCCCCACCTTGCTGACTTGAAGCCAAGTGGGCGCTATGTTTTCCAAGACCTCTATGAAGTAGGGGGAATTCCGGCTGTCATTCGTTATCTCTTAGAAAACGATATGATTCATGGCGACTGTCTAACCGTCACTGGCAAGACAGTTCGAGAAAACTATCAAGATGCACCAGCTCTAAAAGAAGGTCAAGATGTGATCATGCCATTAGATCAACCTAAACGGGCTGATGGGCCTTTGATTGTTCTAAAAGGAAACCTTGCGCCAGATGGAGCAGTAGTTAAAGTATCTGGATTGAAGGTTCGTCGCCATGAAGGGCCTGCCAAAGTCTTTAACACTGAAGAAGCAGCTATTGAGGCGACCTTAAATGGGGAAATTGTCGATGATGACGTCGTCATCGTACGCTTTGTCGGACCGAAAGGCGGACCGGGTATGCCAGAAATGCTCTCCCTATCCTCTATGCTAGTAGGTAAAGGGCTCAAGGTCTGTCTATTAACAGATGGACGCTTCTCAGGTGGTTCTCACGGTTTCGTTGTGGGCCATATTGCCCCAGAAGCTCAAGATGGTGGCCCAATTGCCCTCGTTGAAGACGGCGATACAATCATTATAGATCAAGATACTAAGGAATTAACCTTGAAAGTATCTGATGCCGAACTAGCTAAACGACGTGAAAAATTAGTGATTCCACCACTAGAAAGTCGTGGTGCCTTAGGTAAGTATGCCCACCTCGTATCTTCGTCATCTAAAGGAGCTGTCACTGATTTCTTCCACAAGAATGACCAGTAATTCTTACCCGAATTAAGCCAAATATACGCAATAAGTGCACCTTTCCTCACATCTAAACTAGAGATGGGGAAAGGTGCACTTAAATTATCTAGTCTTAAAGAATCTTTAGGACTGTATTTTTTTATTGATATGAGTTATTTGTCGCTTCATCAGCCAATAATTAATCGTCCAGATAACCAGAAAAATAAAGATAAAGATCACGCTGGATGTGACTACTATCTCCCAACGCCAAGGAAACATATTCAAAAAATAAGCCACTGACCAAAAAGTAAGTAAAGAAAGAATAAGATGGATAATAAGAGCTAGCAACAAGGGTTGTAGCTTCTCATATAATAATCCTCCGATACCGATGATACCCCCCAACAAGATGATTCCTAGTAAATCCTTGCCATATCCAGCCGATGGGTTAAAGACTAGTCCAGATAACAACCAGATAAGTAGTGACAATGTAGCACTATTATAAATGCTTTGCACATGTTTTTTCATAGTGTCCTCCTTATTGAATCCCCAAGTATTGTTTTAGCTGCTTAACGAATCGTCTAGATACCACCACTCGACTCCCAGTCTTCAGATGCGCATACATATTGCCCGAGAAAGCTAACTCTAAGCGTAGAAGATAGTTTATATTCAACGCCTGGTACTTACTGATCTGAATCATTGAATCCATGCTTAATTGACTTAAGGCCTCCTTTAAAGTTAGGCGAGTTTGATAACGATTCTGTAGACAAGTAACTTGCAGAATTCCCTTGTTAACTTCAAGATAGACGATTTGAGTCTTATTGATAAGGTCAAAGTTTGACCCTTGTTTAATGATCCATTGATTGCTCCTATGGCCGTTTTCGGCTTCAAGAACCTGCACTAAGGCTCGGGCATCTACTAGCCTTCGGCAGCTGACTCTAGCTTCCTGATCCTCAAGCGATAGGTCTTGAGCGGCCATAATTTGCCATTGTTCAGTCATATCTTCCCTCCTATCTGCGACTTTAGTATAGCAAAAGGGGATCGCCTTGTATCTACTTTGTGGCTAAACGGTAGAAATCAAGGGCTAAGCGAATGCTGTTCTCTAGTAAACATCAAAAAGAAACGTTCCTAGCGGTAGTTAGTCATTAACTACAACTTGGAAACGTTTCTTGGCTATCTATAAGAGCCTTCAGGCTCGCTTTAAAAGATTAGCGACTAATCCTTATCCACTTCAGCAATGACTTCTATTTCAATCTGACCTCCTAAAGGTAGAGCAGCCACAGCAAAGGCACTTCTAGCAGGATAAGGTTCTTGGAAATACTCTGCATAAATCTCATTGACCCGACTGAAATCATTAATATCCGAAAGTAATACTAAAACTTTAACAACATGGCTTAAATCTAAATCCTGGCTCGCTAAAACATATGAAATATTCTTGAAGGCTTGATGGGTCTGAGCTTCAATGCCTTCTTGCAATTCCCCTGTTTCTTTGTCTAATCCTAATTGACCTGATAGGTAAATCAGGTTACCAGTTCTTACGGCTTGAGAGTAAGGACCAACTGCATCCGGGGCTAAATTTGAATTCAGTGCTTTCATATTATTCCTCCTAGACTAGTAATTGAAAGAGTGTCTCATTATTTATCACATTAATGTAATTTGGATCAAATTCACTGATCCGTTCTAGTAATTGTGGCAGATTTTCTCGCTTACCTAAACGCACACCAATAAATACAGGCGCTTGAGTCCGATTGATCCGCTTTGTATACTCAAATCGAGTCACATCATCGTCTTCATTTAAGATATTCGTTACAAATTCCCGCAAAGCGCCGGCTCTTTGAGGAAACTTAATAATAAAGTATTGCTGCAAGCCCTCATATATTAAAGCTTTCTCTTCGATTTCAGCCATACGACTGATGTCGTTATTCCCACCAGAAATTAAACAAACAACATTCTTACCTTTAATTGTATCACCCAGTTGTTCTAAGGCAGCGACAGTTAAGGCACCGGACGGTTCAGCAACAATGGCTTGCTTCGTATAGAGCTGAAGAATGGACTGGCTCACTCTTCCTTCTGGAACTTGAATGAAGCGATCTACATATTCTCTGGCATATTCAAAGGTAAGCGTGCCTGCACGAGCTACCGCAGTACCATCACAAAACTTATCAACCTTATCTAAGGTCACTGGCTGTCCAGCTTCCACAGCTCGAATCATTGAAGCCGCACCGGTAGGCTCTACCCCCACCAAGCAAGTATTGGGAAGTGCATCATGGACATAAGCACCAATTCCAGATATTAGTCCTCCCCCGCCAATTTGAGCTAAGATGAAGTCAGGTTGTTCCCCTTGTGCAACCATTTGCTGGTGAATTTCTACTCCAATCGTTCCTTGCCCTAAGATAACATTTAGATCGTCATATGGTTCAATAAAGGGTCGATCTTCTTCCTGGGCATAAATATGAGCAGCTGCATTACAAGCATCAAAAGTATCCTCTGTTAATACCACCCTCACAAAATCTCCACCAAAATATTCTACCTGGTCCACCTTTTGCTTAGGAGTTGTCGTAGGCATAAAGATTACAGCTGGTACTTGCTTGAGCTGGCAAGTGTAAGCGACCCCTTGCGCATGATTACCCGCTGAAGCACAGACAACGCCTCCTTCTAGTTGAGACGCATCTAATTGATCAATCGCATAATAAGCGCCACGAATCTTGAAAGAACGAATAATTTGTAGATCCTCTCTTTTCAGGTAGATATCTGCCTGGTATTTTTCAGACAGATAGCGATCTTTGACTAGAGGAGTTTGTTGAATATTCGCCTTTAAGTCGCGGTAGGCGGCTAAGACATCTTCTGCCGTCAGTGGTCGAACCATTTTATTCATCCTTTCTTTAATTAGTCATCTCAAAATTAAATGAGATTACATAGTTATTTTTAATAATCATTAAGAAATATTATGGAGGAAATTAAATTATCTGTCAACAATCATTCTAAATAATTCAAAATAATCCTATTTTAAAAGTTTTTAAATTAGGTCTTGCAATTATTATTCTTTATTAGTATTATTAATTAACGATTAGAAAACTCACATTTTAAATCGTCGATAAGAAATTAAAAGCTATTCCCGTTCATGGAAGCGACTAGGGGAAGGTGAGAGCCTAGATGAGCGTAGCTTTTAAATCATCTTGGAGTGCCAAATTGAAAGTCAGTAAATTTGGCCGTCCTGCCCACGTTATCAGGCCAACCAAACCAATGAGTTTGGTGTTAAGGTAATTAATGTAAGTTAATTGCGAATTTAGGTGGTAACGTGGATTCATTTCGCCCTAGAGATTTAGGCGGGATGGATTTTTTATTATCTATTAATTAAGGAGGGGAAGATCTTGAATGCTCAGACGCATCTAATGAAGCCGGTCCATACCGGATCGGACTTATTGATCAAGTCACTATTAGAAAATAATGTCGAGATTGTTTTTGGTTATCCAGGTGGTGCCGTTTTACCTATTTTTGATGCTTTATATCAACAAAAGCCGGCTTTCAAAAATATTTTATGCCGTCACGAGCAAGGGCTCATTCACGCAGCGGAAGGCTATGCCCGAACAACAGGTAAACCCGGTGTCGTCATTGCTACTTCCGGTCCAGGGATTACAAATTTATTAACAGGAATTGCAGATGCGATGTTAGATTCCTTGCCAATCGTTGTATTGACTGGACAAGTAGCTGCTGGCGTGATTGGAACCGATGCTTTTCAAGAAGCTGATGTTATCGGTTTAACTACACCGATTTCCAAGCATAATTTTCAATTACACTCGATTGAAGAAATTCCAAGCACTGTTAATAAGGCCTTTCATATTGCTACTACTGGCAGGCCGGGTCCGGTTATTATTGATATCCCTAAGAATATTGCAGAAACCATTATTAAGGAAGATTATTCAGGGGATTTCCATTTGCCGGGTTACCAACCCAATGTTAAGCCAAACATCCGTCAGATTAGACGGGTACTGGAAGCTTTGAATCAAGCCCAACGTCCAGTGTTACTAGCTGGGGCAGGCGTTATCTCTTCTGGGGCCAGTGATCGTTTATATGAATTCATTGACCGCTATCCTATGCCAGTAGTCAATACCCTTCAAGGGATTGGTGCTTTTCCTGGAACCCACCCACTCTCACTTGGAATGGCCGGTATGCACGGAACTTATGCCGCCAATGAAGCTATCACCCAGAGTGATTTGTTGATTAATATTGGAGCCCGCTTTGATGACCGTTTAACGGGGAATTTAGCTGGCTTTGCGCCGAACGCAAAAGTTGTCCATATCGATATTGATCCTGCCGAAATATCTAAGAATGTCAAGGCTGATATCGCCGTTGTAGCAGATGCAGATGAAGCCTTAGCTGCCCTCTTGGCAGAAGCACCGATCGAGGTGGACTTTAGTGACTGGATTCAGATCAACCAAGATAATGCAAAAGAATACCCGCTCTGGTTTAACCACCATGAAGAACTGATCTCACCGCAATGGTTCATTAGGCAAGTCTCTAAGAAAACCAATAATGAGGCCATTGTGGTCACTGATGTCGGTCAACATCAGATGTGGTCGGGTCAATTCTATGACCAAACAAAGCCCAACCACTTTGTCTCGTCTGGCGGTCTTGGTACCATGGGCTTTGGCCTACCAGCTGCCATTGGCGCTCAATTGGGTAACCCTGATGAGACTGTGGTCCTTTTTGTAGGGGATGGTGGCATTCAAATGACCATTCAAGAACTTGCAACGATTAGACAATATAATTTGCCAATCAAAATCTTTATCTTGAATAACGAGACCCTCGGCATGGTTCGCCAGTGGCAAGAGTTGCTGTATGAAGAGCGTTATTCTCAATCTATGCTGAATAATGGCTTAAATCCTGATTTTCTTGCACTAGCTGCTAGTTACGGGATTAAGAGCCTACAACTTACCAAAGAAGACCAAGTGGAAAAAGCATTAGATGAAATCTTTGCCAAGCCCGAACCAGTCCTAGTCGATGTTCGCATCCCAACTAAAGAAAAGGTATTCCCAATGGTTCCTGCCGGTAAGAGCAATCATGAAATGTTAGGGGTGAAGCCATTATGAAACGTATTATCACTGCTTATGTAGAAGACTCAAGTGGCGTCTTGAATCGCTTAACTGGCTTACTTTCTAGGAGAAATTTCAACATTGAAAGTATCACCGTTGGCAAGACCACCCAGGCCGGTCTTTCAAAAATCACCCTGCTCATTGATTTGGAAAGCCCCCAGGCTGCTGAGCAACTCTTAAAACAACTAAACAAGCAAATCAATGTGATTAAGGTCAATGATATTACCGACCAAGCTCATGTTGCACGAGAACTAGCTCTCATCAAAGTCGCTATTTCAGCTGATAATCGAGCAGAGATTCATAGTATTATTCAACCTTTTAGAACTAATATTCTTGATGTGTCTACGGATTCTATTACCATTGAAGTTACTGGCGCCCTTTCAAAAGTAGATGCGCTCATTAACTTACTGATGCCTTACGGTATCATTGAAGTGTCACGAACTGGCCTCACTGCCTTTCCTCGTGGAAAATAATAAACATATAAAGGAGATAAATAAAATGACAAAAGTATTTCATGACTCAGATATTTCTACAGCTATCCTAGAAGGCAAAAAAATTGCCATCATCGGCTACGGTTCCCAAGGACATGCCCATGCACAAAACCTACGTGACTCCGGTTTCGATGTTGTGATCGGTTTAAGAGAAGGTGGCTCATTTGACCGCGCGCGTGAAGATGGCTTTGAGGTCAAATCAGTGGCAGAAGCAACAAAAAAAGCTGATATCGTGATGGTTCTTCTACCGGATGAAAGACAAAAAGTAGTCTATGAGGAAAGTATTGCCCCTAATCTTGAAGCTGGTAATGCCCTTGTGTTTGCCCATGGATTCAATATTCACTATGCCCAAATCGTTCCGCCAGCTGATGTTGATGTCTTCTTGGTAGCACCTAAGGGACCCGGTCACTTGGTGAGAAGAACCTTTGAAGAAGGTGCCGGTGTTCCCGCTCTAGTTGGGGTCTATCAAGACCCTAGTGGCCAAGCCAAAGAGATTGGTATGGCCTATGCGGTTGGTATTGGTGCCGGACGAGCCGGTATCTTAGAGACAACTTTCAAGGAAGAAACAGAAACCGACCTTTTCGGTGAACAAGCTGTTTTATGTGGAGGCGTTTCTCACCTAATTAAGGCGGGTTATGAAGTCTTAACTGAAGCTGGCTACCAACCAGAATCAGCTTATTTTGAAGTCTTGCATGAAATGAAATTGATTGTAGACTTGATCTATGAAGGCGGCTTGGAAAACATGCGCTATTCTATCTCTGATACGGCAGAATGGGGCGATTATGTAACAGGTCCTCGCATTATTACCGAAGAAACTAAAGACGAAATGCGTGCCGTCTTAAAAGATATTCAAACAGGTGAATTTGCTAAAGATTGGATTCTAGAAAACCAAGCTGGAAGACCTAAGTATACTGCTATCAAACGCAATGAAAAAGAGCATCCAATTACTGAAGTAGGAAAAGAATTACGTGGGTTAATGCCATTTATCGGTGATTCTCTCGTTGACTAGCGAACTTTTTAAGCGGTGGCTCTAGGCCACCGCTCTTAATTTTTAGTGAAAGGATCCTGACTATGAACCCTCTCATCAAGTTAGAAGAAGTTTCCTGGATCAGACAAGGCAAGATAATTCTATCAGGGATTAACTGGCAAACTTATCCAGGTGAACATTGGGCTATCTTAGGTCTCAACGGTTCCGGAAAAACTTCATTGCTTAATATTATCAACGGCTATTCCTTCCCTAGCCAAGGTCAAGTTCAAGTCTTAGATACCACTTTTGGCAAGGGATCGTTACCCAAACTAAGAGAATCAATCGGTTTCATATCCAGCGCCTTAGATCGGTACGAATCAACTTTTCGACGACAGACTGTTAGTGACTTAATTCTAAGTAGAAAGTTTGCTTCAATCGGCTTATACCCTAACCATGAAGTAACTGAAGTTGACCAAGTCTTAGTCAAGTCGCTAGCTGATGCAGTAGGAATGGGACCATTCTTGAATCGTCATTACTTTAACTTATCCCAAGGCGAGAAAAGACGAGCCTTAATTGCTCGTGCCTTGATGAATCAGCCTAAGTTACTGATTCTGGATGAACCTTGTACAGGACTCGATTTACTGGCAAGAGAACGCCTTCTGCAACAAATGGAAGAGCTAGCAAAGACCACCCAACAATTAATCTATGTGACCCATTACATAGAAGAAATTACACCAATAATCACTCACGTCCTCTTACTCAAAGACGGACAAATTGTCAGTCAAGGCCCTAAAGAAAAAGTGTTAACGAGTGAACGCTTAACACAGACTTTCCAGGTTCCTATTCAATTACACTGGCAAGATCAACGCCCATGGATTACTATCCATTCACAGAAATGAAAGGAGTCTCCTATGACAAAACTTACACCAGAAACTATTCAATGGGATCAACTCGGTTTTAATTATATTGATACTGGTAAAAGATTCCGCGCCTACTATAGAGATGGTGCTTGGCAAGAAGGAAAAATTGAAGATGATCGCTACATTAAAATTTCTGAAGGAGCTACCGCCTTACACTACGGTCAACAGTGCTTTGAAGGTTTGAAAGCCTACCGAACAAAAGAAGGAAAAATTCAACTTTTTCGACCAGAGCAAAATGCCCAGCGCATGGTCGATTCCGCTGAACGTTTGCTCATGCCCCCTTATCCTGTTGAAGATTTTGTCGCAGCTGTCCACCAGGTAGTGGCTGCCAATGCCGACTGGATGCCTCCTTATGGTAGTGGCGCTAGCCTCTATATTCGACCCCTACTAATCGGCAGTGGAGATAATATCGGAGTTGGACCAGCACCCGAATATTTATTTACCATCATGGCCATGCCAGTAGGCCCGTATTTTAAGGGGGGGCTAAAGCCAGCCAAATTTATCATCTCAGATTTCGACCGAGCTGCTCCTCGTGGAACAGGTAGACAAAAAGTCGGTGGTAACTATGCTTCCAGTCTCCTAGCTGGCAAAAAAGCCAAAGAAGCTGGCTATGCCGATGCAATTTATCTGGACCCTGAAACCCATACCAAAATCGAAGAAATCGGCTCATCAAACTTCTTTGTCATTAGTGATAACAATGAGTTTATTACACCTAAATCTCCTTCTATTTTACCTGGGATCACTAAGCGCTCCTTGCTCTATCTTGCTGAACATGAACTTGGAATGAAGGCGATTGAAGGTGATATCTATGTCAAGGACCTCGACCAATTTGTTGAAGCGGGGTCCACTGGTACTGCTGCTGTTATAACGCCTATCACCTCAATTACAGCTGGGGATACAGTCTATACCTTCTATCCAGAAGACCAAGTGGGACCTGTGACTCAAGAACTTTACCGTTTATTAACCGGCATTCAATATGGAGATCTTCAAGGACCAGAAGGTTGGGTTCAAGAAGTTAAGCTATAAGAATATCAGCTAAATAGCCCACCGATACACTGCACTAGGCATTGGGTCGGTGGGCTTGTTTAGATGATGTAATGGATCATAACAGGAATTTTTATTGAATAAATTGATAGGCATTTCGCTGGGTACCATCAGCAACTGTCACTACCCCACAAAAACTGAAGGGTAGGCTCTCAATCAGCTTGGTCATAGGAATGTTATCCTGGTGGGTATCAATCCTAACATTAGAGTAATGGTCGAGAACCCACGTTAGACAATAACGACCGGCTCCCTTTATTTGCCCCTTGCTAGCCACTCGGTGAATTGTCACATAAGGGCCATCATTTAACCACTCACCCGTTATCTCTTGATAATAAGGGTCAATACCTGTTTGAAGACAAAAGTATGCTACAGGAAGATCCGAATCATCCACGCACACATAAGCAAAACTTTGCTGGATATCCTCTTCAACTATCTCTGGACCGGGATAACCGTCAGCCCATTGTCTGATTCCAGAGACCTCTCTTTGAATCTGGCGACCAACCGCAAATATCTCAAGAATAAGGGGGACATCCTGATAGCTAGCCTTTCTTATTTGCATATTTTCCCAACTTTCTATTTGACTATCATTATTAGTAACTATCAATTATTATATCTGATAGATTAGGCATTGAAAAGCTAACAAATATGTTATAATATCTTTAGTAATCTACTTGAAGGAGTTAATTAATATGATGGAAATGCAACGAATTAGCCGCGACCGCGCGGAACTGTTAGCTCGTAACTACAAAGAGAATCCTGAAATGAAATATGTGGTTTATAATATTCGCCGTCGTAGCTTTATTCTACACAATCCTTATGTCTTCTTCTTCCGTTTCAGTCGCCGTGAATCAGTCTGGAATACACCGATTGTTAACCTGGATGATGTCACTTCTAATGATAAATCGATTCAAGAGATCACTCAAGATATCCGTGAAGCAGTCAACCAACAAGTCTATGATACCGTTAACCTGAACCTCAAAAAGAAGTTTACCTTAGACGATGGCTATACCCTTCTTCGTTATTACTTCCATGGTAAATGTTATCTTGCCTACTATGACTATTATTTAGGCCGTGTAGTCCTAATTAAGGAAAGAGATAAATCAGAAGATTTCTCTGCTTTAATCGGAACCCGTTACTACTTCATTGATGATATGCATAATGTTATCCAAAACAAGCTAGGGCTGGAATCTGACTTCTTGATTCACATTGTCCAACAGCTAATGGAAGAAAAATTGATTTTGGAAGATATTGATGGTATTGAAACCCTCAACGAAAAACTTCATCAATATATTTGTAATGAAATCGATAAATTGGAGACCTATATCCAAGCCAACAAATAAATAAGAAACCGTCACTAAACTTGTCTATTCAGCTTGAACATCTTGTTAGATGCTAAAAAGTCAAATCTTCTTGATTAAGGAAATCGACTCCTTTTCAATAAGATTTGACTTTTTTGACTTATTTATTAGATGATCAGGATTAGTATGACTATTTCAATCAATCATTTGAAACTATAAAATAGCTAGAATCATTATTTCGCGCAAAAGCAAGTGGCAAGAGCTAATTCTAGCACCATTTTACTCACTTAGGAAGGGGTCTTGATCATATTCAACCTCAACCAGATAGAGTCCCTGGGGTGGTGCCGTAGGGCCTGCTTCATTTCGATCTTGGACTTGTAGCAAGCGCGCTATCTCTGAAACCGGCTTGAGTCCATCACCAATTTGAAGCAGGGTGCCAACAATAATTCTCACCATGTTGTAGAGAAACCCTTCACCGTACAGTTCAAAGCATAATTCCTTATTAAGCGAATCCTCATAGACTTGCACCTCATATAGAGATCGCACCTTATCTTCCTTATCCGTCTTTGTGGAGCAAAAACTTGTAAAGTCATGGCGTCCAACCAGAAATTGAGCGGCCTCTTGCATTCGCTGTAAATCATAGCGGTAAGGATGGTGACAGGTATAAAGACGCTTAAACGGGTCTGGAAAAGCTTGGGTGTCAACCCGGTATCGGTAACGCTTAGCACGAGCTTGGTAGCGAGAGTGAAAATTGTCCTCTACCTGATTAGCCGCTATCACTCGGATATCATCCGGTAAAATACTATTCAACCCCTTCAGCAATCCCTGACTACTAATAGGCGCTGGATAATTAAAATGAACCACCTGACCCAGGGCATGAACGCCAGAATCAGTTCTTCCAGAGGCAGAAGTTGGAATATGCTCCCCTTTGTCTAGCTTAGCCATTAAAGACAAGGCACGCTCAAGAGCAGCTTGAATGGTCGGGCCATTTGGCTGAACCTGATAGCCAACATAACAACTGCCGTCGTATTGAATTTTTAAGGCGTATTTGGGCATAATCCCTCCTATAAAAACCAGCGAAGCATAACTAAAATAATAGTTAATACAATTAAGTAAGCTACAAAATAAAGATCGATTCGAGTAAAGTACAATTGACGATATTTTGTTCGCCCTTCAGCCCCACGGTACCCTCTAGCTTCCATCGCGACTGCCATTTCTTCAGCCCGATTAAAAGCACTAACAAATAGGGGAACCAAGATAGGCACAATGGCGCGTACTCGATCAATTAATGTACCCTGATCAAATTCTACGCCCCTAGCTCGTTGAGCATTCATTATTTTTTGCGCTTCATCCATCAGGGTAGGTACGTAGCGCAAGGCAATAGAAAGCATTAAGGCAATCTCATGAGCAGGAAATCCAATTTTTGCTAGAGGTCGCATTAAATGTTCCAATCCATCGGCTATTTCCAAGGGCGCCGTTGTTAAGGTCAATACCGTGGATGACATAATAATTAACAAAAGTCGCATAAAGATATAAGCCCCATTGATTAAACCCAAGGATGAAATCGAAAAAATACCCCAAGAAAAATAAGTAGTCCCACCTTGAGTAAACAGAACCTGAAATATCACCGTAAATAAAATCAACCAAATCATGGGTCTAATTCCCTGCAAGAAAAATTTAAGATCAATCTGACTTAGCTTAACCGCTAAAAATAGACTAAGTAATAATAATAAGTAAGCAGGCCAACTATTGGCAAGAAAGACAATTAGAATAAAGGCAAATATGCCAATTAACTTGGTTCGAGGATCAAGCTCATGGATCAATGAATTTAGAGGTATATACCGCCCTAGAATTAACTGATTATTCATCTGACAAACCTCCCTGCCATTCCCTTTTCAACTCAAGTAAGCGATCCGCTAACTGCGGTGCGTTTAAGACAGCTTCCTTTGGACAATGAATATTCAGCTGGTCCATAATCTCTTCATAATACTGCATAGCTAAAGGAAGAGTTAAATGTTTGGACCGTAGCCACTCAACATCACTAAAAACATCTTCAGGAGGACCGACCTTGACAGCTTGACCGGATTCCATCACAATGATTTGATCACTATATTGGGCGACATCTTCCATTTGATGGCTAACCAGAACTAAAGTCAATTGACGTTCCTTTTGCAAATTCATAAACATATCCATCATCTGCTTATGTCCTAGTGGGTCTAAACCGGCAGTGGGTTCGTCTAAGACTAAGACTTGTGGCTCGAGCGCTAAAACACCTGCAATCGCCACACGTCGCATCTGTCCACCGCTTAAATCAAAGGGAGACCGATCATAAAATCCTTCACTTAAGCCAACTAATTCAAGTTGTTTTCTAGCAATTTCTTCCGCTTCTTCTTCACTTGCGCCAAAATTTAAGGGACCAAACATCACGTCTTTCAAAACGGTTTCATCAAACAGTTGAGATTCAGGAAATTGAAAAACAACCCCCACTTGTTTACGTAGTTGCTTCAAGTCGGTCTCTTGGGAATCAGGGGTTACTAATCGATCTCCAATTTGGATGCGACCTTGGGTTGGCTTTAATAAAACATTCAAATGTTGGATGAGTGTCGACTTGCCAGATCCAGTGTGACCGATAATAGAGGTGACTTTACCCTTAGGTATATGAATACTTACATTATTTAAGGCATGGTGCTCAAAAGGGGAGCCCAAATTATAGGTATAACTTACTTGGTCAAATACGATGTCGTTATCCACTGGATCAACTCCTCTCTATCCATAAATTCTTCAGGGACAGCTATAGCCCGATCACTTAAGGCATCTTGCAAGCGTTTTGCAAATGGGACATCCAAACCAATCGAAATTAATTCCTCTCCCATTTGGAATATTTTTTCAGGTTTAGCTTGTTGCAAGACTCGACCTTGATTCATGACAAGTACCCGATCAGCTAGACTAGCCTCGTTTAGATCATGAGTGATTGAAAGAACCGTTAAATTATATCGTTCTTTGATCCTTTGAATAGCTTCAATAACTTCCAAGCGGCCCAAGGGATCCAACATTGCTGTTGCTTCATCTAAAATAATAACATCAGGACGTAAAGCAATTATGGAGGCCAAGGCTACTCGTTGTTTTTGTCCGCCTGATAAGTGTGCTGGCTCTCTTTTCTTGAATGAAGTCATATTAACTTCTTCAAGTGCTTCGTGAACGCGACGAATCATTTCTTCACGCTCAATGCCATTATTTTCGAGGCCAAAAGCTACGTCATCTTCGACCGTTGCACCCACAAATTGATTGTCGGGATTTTGAAAGACCATACCAACTGCCCGACGGACATCCCAGATAGTGTCTTCGCTTAGGGTCAACCCCTTTACTTCAATCCTACCTGATTCAGGAACTAGTAGACCATTGATGACTTTAGCTAAGGTTGATTTACCAGATCCATTGGGGCCGATAATAGCCACCCATTCGCCTTGATAGATTTCAAAATCTACCCCATTTAAAACGTGAACTGAGGTTTGAGGATACTGAAATTTTATGTTTTCACCTTTTACAATTATCTCACTCAAGCTAACTCCCCCTGACTTTTATACATAGGTAAGGCTACCATTAGACCTATTATAAGCGAATTCATTCCATAATGGGAAGAATAAGTCTTAGTGTCATGACACCCTTACCTATAAAAAAAAGCCCCTTAAAGATGTATGACCAAAGCGAGAGCCAAAAAGTTTTAAACTCTCGCTTTGGTTCAATAGAGCTAGACCTAGGATTTCCCAGATCGTAACGCTCTCCATCATAAAAGTGACCATCTATTAGCTTATACTAATTCTAAAATAACCATTTCTGCTGCATCGCCACGACGTGGACCTTTTTTGATGATGCGAGTATATCCACCATTACGGTCTGCGTAACGTTCGGCATAAGTGTTAAACACGCGGTCTAATACACTTTCAATAATTACTTCATCATCTTCAATGCGAGCATCTGCTAATTCTCTACGTAAGAAAGCTGCAGCTTTACGACGAGCAGATAAGTCTCCTTTTTTACCTAAGGTGATCATCTTGTCTACAAACTTACGTACTTCCTTAGCACGAGATTCTGTCGTTACAATACGTTCGTTAATGATTACATCAGTCGTTAAATCACGAAGCATTGCTTTACGTTGAGCGCTTGAACGACCTAATTTACGGTATGCCATCTATTCGTCCTCCTTTTTAATTAGTCGATTAGTTATCGTCTTTTAAACTTAATTCAAGTTCGTCTAACTTATTCTTAACTTCAGCTAATGACTTACGGCCTAAATTACGTACCTTCATCATTTCTGCTTCCGTCCGGTTAGTTAATTCCTGAACAGTATTAATACCTGCTCGCTTCAAGCAGTTGTATGAACGAACCGATAAGTCTAACTCTTCGATTGTCATCACTAATACTTTTTCTTTTTCAGCTTCCTCTTTTTCAACCATTATTTCTGCTTCACGGGTTTCTTCGTTAAGATCCACAAAGACATTTAAATGCTCGATCAGAATTTTTGAAGCTAAACTTAATGACTTCTCTGGAGCAATGGAGCCATCAGTCCATATATCCAAAGTTAATTTATCATAAATATTTTGCTGACCGATTCTAGTATTTTCAACTGTGTAGTTAACTTTCTTGATCGGTGTGTAAATTGAATCCACTGGAATAACACCAATTGGCATATCTTCATGCTTGTTGTATTCACTGCGAACATAACCACGTCCATTAGATACATTCATCTGCATCTTTAATTCAGCATCTTCAGCAATTGTACAAATATACAAATCGGGATTTAAAATTTGTACTTCGTTGTCATGAATAATATCTGCCGCTGTTACTTGTTTAGGGCCAGTAATATTTAACTCGACGATCTTATCTTCGTCAGTATGAAGTTTCAATGCAAGGTTCTTTAAATTTAATAATAGAGCCGTCACATCTTCTACTACCCCATCAATCGTAGCGAATTCATGTAATACACCTTCAATTTGAACACTTGTTACAGCTGCACCTGGTAATGAAGATAATAGAATACGACGTAATGAGTTTCCAAGGGTTGTTCCATAGCCACGCTCTAGTGGTTCAATAACAATTTTGCCATACTTTTCGTCATCGCTAACATCAATGGTGGTGATTTCTGGCTTTTCAATTTCGATCATTAAATTATTTCCCCTTTCAAAACGTATGTTCAATGATAACTCATAAGAACATCTGCAGCTTTAACAGCAACTATTATCATTAGACACGACGGCGTTTTGGTGGTCGACAACCATTGTGTGGGATTGGTGTAACGTCACGGATTGCTGTTACATCTAAACCTGTTGCCTGTAATGAACGAATTGCAGATTCACGACCTGAACCAGGACCTTTAACAGTTACTTCAACTGATTTCATTCCATGTTCCATCGCTCCCTTAGCAGCTACTTCTGCAGCCATTTGAGCAGCAAATGGAGTAGACTTTCTAGAACCCTTAAAACCAAGTGATCCTGCTGAAGACCATGCTACTGCATTACCAGCTTCATCAGTAATCATAACAATTGTGTTGTTGAAAGTAGAACGAATATGTGCAATGCCTCGTTCAATATTCTTTCTAACACGACGTTGTCTACGTTTTTGTTGTTTAGCCATTAACTTTTAACCTCCTTTTATTTAGAATTATCTAACTGGTTTTTTAGCACCTTTACGAGTACGGGCATTATTTTTAGTGTTTTGTCCACGCACTGGTAAGCTACGACGGTGACGCATACCACGGTATGATCCGATATCCATCAGACGTTTAATATCTAAGCTTACATCACGACGCAAGTCTCCTTCAACTTTGATTTCATTAACGACTTCACGAAGACGGTCTAATTCGTCGTTAGTTAAATCTTGAACACGGGTATTTTCATCTACATTTGCTTTTTGGCAAATTTGTTCGGCAGTTTTCTTACCAATTCCGTAGATATAAGTTAAAGAGATTACTACACGTTTGTTACGTGGAATATCAATTCCTGCTATACGAGCCATTTACTTCCCTCCTTTTAACCTTGACGTTGTTTATGTTTAGGATTCTTGCAAATTACCATTACTCGACCATTACGACGAATAACTTTGCAATGTTCACAGATAGGTTTTACTGATGCTCTAACTTTCATCTTATTCCTCCTTAAATTTGCAATGGACTTACTTAAAGCGATAGGTGATTCGCCCTTTAGACAAATCATAAGGAGACATTTCAACTGTTACTCTATCTCCTGGTAAAATGCGGATATAGTTCATACGAATCTTACCTGAAACATGCGCTAGAATTTCATGTCCATTCTCTAATTCAACATTAAACATGGCATTCGGTAATGTTTCCAGAACAGTACCTTCAACTTCGATTACATCATCTTTAGCCATCGGTCATTCCTCCTTCTATTTACCAGCAGATATCAATGCTTTGTTGCGGCGTAATATCATTATTCACCAATAACGTTGCGTACGTCACGATAAACATTTTCAATTGATTGTTCTCCATTAATTCTATGCAACAATCCAAGAGAATCATAATGTTCTAATATCGGACGAATGGAATCCATTTGTAATTGAATGCGGTGACCAACTTTTTCAGGTTTATCATCTTCACGCTGATAGAAGTCATGAGATCCACATGCATCACAAACACCTTCAACTTTAGGTGGGTTATACAATTTGTGATAAGTCGCACCACACTCAGAACACATAAAACGACCGCTTAGACGATCTTTTAGTGTATCTGGATCTACGTCAATATAGAATACATAATCTAGTTTACTATTTAATTTATCAAGATTACTATCTAATGCTTGCGCTTGTTCAATAGTACGTGGGTAGCCGTCTAGCATAAAGCCATTTTCAAGAACATCTTCATGCCCTAAACGTTCACGTACTAAACCATTTGTTATCTCATCTGGCACTAAATTTCCAGCATCGGTATATTTTTTAGCTTCTAATCCTAAAGGTGTCTTATCACTAATCGCTTGTCTAAAAATATCTCCCGTCGAGATATGAACAACGTGATAATCATTAGTAATTAATTCACTTTGAGTGCCTTTGCCTGCTCCAGGCAGTCCCATTAATAGAATATTCATTTCAAATCATTCCTTTTTCGTCATCTTAAAGGTATAGGAAACCTTTATAACGACGTCTTAACATTTGACCTTCAATTTGCTTCGCTGTTTCAATTCCAACACCAACCACAATTAGTAGACTGGTTCCACTTAAAGCCATAGATGTTGGTACTTTCCAAATCATGCCAGCCAAAATTGGTATGATGGCAATTAAGGTTAAGTATAAGGCACCAACAAAACTTAGACGGTTTATGGTTTTAGTTAAGAATACTTCTGTGTCGTTACCTGGTCGAACAGATGGAATATACCCACTCTGTTTTTGTAAGTTTTCAGCTACCTTTTCTGGATTCACTTGAATCAGTGAATAGAAATAAGTAAAGGCAATTAGTAACACAGTATAAAAAGCAACGCCAACAGGTGATTGTAAATTAAATACTTCCATGAAAAACTTCATGATCGGACCAGGATTTGAAGTGTCCATAAAGGCAAAAATGGTCTGAGGAAGTGTCATAAAGGACGTTGCAAAAATAACAGGAATTACACCAGCTGAATTAATTTTCAGTGGTAAATGAGCTACGTAACGTGAGCCAGAAACCTTCTTCGAGTAATGAATTGGAATCCGACGTTGGGCTTGCTCCATAATGACAACAATAATGATGCCAATAACAACCGCCAAGACTATTCCTGCAAAAATTATTAAATTACGATTAAATTGATCGCCACTTGCATTCAATAGTGATGACTTAACGTATCGATAAACATCTTGGGGTACTTGTGCGACAATACCTGCAAAAATTATCATGGATAAACCATTACCCACACCATTCCGTGTGATTTGCTCACCTAGCCAAACTAAAAACATGGTTCCAGCTGTTAAGATTAAAGCAATAATACTATAAGTTTGTAAACCTGGATTATTGACCAGTCCCAAACCTGCTAACTGGTTGAAACTAAACGCCATACCATAAGATTGAATAAATCCAATAATAATGGCTAAATAGGTAGTTGCTTGATTGAGCTTTCTTCGACCAACTTCCCCTTGATTCGCCCACTCGGTGAACGTTGGAATCAAGTCCATTTGAAGCAGTTGAACAATAATCGAAGCAGTAATATACGGAGAAACACCCATTGCAAAAATTGAAAAGCGTTGAAGAGCTCCTCCGCCAAATGTATTTAACAAACCAAGAATACCACTGTTTGAAATTGTTCGCAGTGCCTGAGCATTAACTCCAGGTACTGGTACATGAGATCCTAATCGAAAAATCGCTAGGATAAAAAAAGTGAACAATAAACTGCGACGAATACTTTTGTTTGTAAATGCATTCTTGATAAAGGTAAACATTAGATCACCTCTACTGAACCACCTGCATTGGTGATTGCTTCTTCCGCGCTCTTAGAGAATTTAGCTGCTTGAACAGTCAATTTCTTTTCTAAGTTACCTTCGCCTAAGATTTTAACACCTGATAATTCTTGTTTAATTACGCCAGTTTCCTTTAGTAAAGCTGGTGTAACAGTTGTTCCTTCTTCAAAACGGTTTAGCGTCTCTACATTAACAATTGCATATTCCTTACGGTTAATGTTTTTGAATCCACGTTTAGGTAAGCGACGATATAAAGGAGTTTGTCCCCCTTCAAAACCTAAGGCAACTTTACCGCCAGAACGTTGTTTCAATCCGCCTTCACCGCGTGCAGCAGTATGTCCGTATCCTGAACCTTGTCCACGACCAACACGTTTTCTTGCACGACGAGAACCTTCATTTGGTTTTAAGGAATGTAATTTCATTCTTAGCACCTCCTTATTTATTTAATTAAGCTTCTTTAACTTCCACTAAATGTTGGATACGATTAATCATACCGCGAATAGCTTCATTGTCTTCTTGTACGACAGTTTGGCCGATTTTGTTAAGTCCTAGAGACTTAGCAGTAGCGATTTGATTTTTTTGTCTTCCAATTAAGCTGCGTTTTAACTTGATTTCTAAGTTCGCCATTTAATTGTCCTCCTTATCCTAACAATTCTTCAACTGTTTTGCCACGCAAGGCAGCTACTTCTTCAGCTTCCTTCAATTGACGTAAACCATTAACAGTTGCAGTAATCATGTTGATTGGAGTGTTAGAACCTAAAGATTTACTTGTAATATCTTCAATTCCTGCTAGTTCTACAACCGCACGAACAGGTCCACCTGCTGCAACCCCTGAACCGGCTGCTGCTGGCTTAAGTAGTACCTTACCACCACAGAACTCACCAATCACATCGTGAGGGATAGTTGTCCCAGTTTTAGGTACAGCAATCATTTGCTTTTTAGCGTTGTCGACAGCTTTACGGATAGCTTCTGGAACTTCTTGAGCTTTACCAGTACCAAATCCAACATGTCCATTACGGTCTCCAACTACTACAAGAGCAGAGAAACGTAAGCGACGTCCACCTTTTACAACTTTTGTAACACGGTTAATCGCTACAACACGATCTTCAATTTCACCTAATGTATTTGGATCGATAAATTGCATTCTTGGTTATCCTCCTTCTTTTAGAATTCTAGGCCATTTTCACGTGCGCCTTCGGCTAAGGCTTGTACACGTCCATGGTATGCATATCCTCCACGGTCGAAAACAACTTTCTTGATATCTTTAGCAGTTGCACGGTCAGCAACTAATTTACCTACTGCATTAGCTTGTTCTTTCTTAGAACCACTAATACCTTCATCTAAACTTGAGGCACTCACTAGCGTCACACCCGCTACGTCATCAATAATTTGAGCGTAGATGTTTGTGTTTGAACGGAACACATTTAAGCGTGGGCACTCAGCAGTACCAGAAATTTTATTACGTAAACGATAATGACGTTTCTTGCGTAGTTTATTTTTGTCTGGTTTAGAAATCATCTTGTCACCTCTTTTTTATTATTTTAACGATTATTTACCAGTCTTACCTTCCTTACGGATAACATATTCATCAACATAGCGAATACCTTTTCCTTTGTAAGGTTCTGGTGGACGAACGCCTCTAATTGAAGCAGCTAGTTGTCCCACATTTTCCTTGTGGTAGCCTTCAACAATAATTTGCGTGTTAGATGGAACTTCTATTGTGGTTCCCTCTGCTTCTTCAAATTCAACTGGGTGAGATAGTCCAACGTTAAGAACTAACTTATTCCCTTGCTTTTGCGCACGATAACCAACCCCAACTAATTGAAGTTCTTTCTTGAATCCAGTCGATACACCCTCTACCATATTAGCTACTAGTGAACGAGTTGTACCATGGATAGAACGAGATTCCTTCTCATCGTTTGGGCGGGCAAATGTGATTTCATTATCTTCGATATTGAGTGAAATAATCGGGCTAATTTCGCGTGATAACTCACCCTTTGGACCTTTAACAGTAACTGTCTGTCCATCAACATCAACGGTTACTCCTGATGGTATTTCAAGTACTTTATTACCAATACGACTCACAGGACCGCACCTCCTTGTTTTATTTTAAATTAATTACCAAATATATGCTAGCACTTCGCCACCTAGATTTTGTTGGCGAGCTTGTTTGTCAGTTAGCAATCCGTGGGATGTAGAAATAATTGCAATTCCTAATCCATTAAGTACCTTAGGCACTTCATCAGACTTAGCATAGATACGTAAACCTGGTTTAGAGATACGTTTTAAGCCAGTGATTACTTTTTCATCATTACGGCCATATTTTAGTTGAATAGTAATAACATTTTGTTTGTTATCTTCTTCAACTTCATAACCTTTAATAAAGCCTTCTTCTTTTAGAATTTGAGCAATTGCTTCTTTCATCTTAGAAGATGGAGCGGATACAGATGCATGTGACTGAGCATTCGCATTACGAATACGTGTCAAGAAATCTGCGATTGGATCTGTCATAACCATGTTTTTACCTCCTTATTCTAACTCTCTTTATTATTACCAGCTTGCTTTTTTCACGCCTGGAATTTGGCCTTTGTAAGCTAGTTCACGGAAGCAAACACGGCACAGTCTGAATTTGCGATAAACTGAATGTGGACGTCCACAACGTTCACAACGAGTGTACTCACGTACTTGATATTTCTGCTTACGCTTATTTTTTTCGATCATAGATTTTCTAGCCAATTTATTCGCCTCCTTCTATTATTTTCTAAATGGCATACCTAACTCAGTAAGTAAGGCACGAGATTCTTCGTCTGTATTAGCTGATGTTACGATAACAATGTCCATACCACGTACTTTATCAACATCATCATAGCTAATTTCAGGGAAGATTAATTGTTCTTTAACACCTAAAGTGTAGTTACCACGTCCGTCAAATGAGCGGTTGCTAATCCCTTGGAAGTCACGAACACGTGGAAGAGATACTGTAATTAGTTTGTCTAGGAAATCGTACATTCTTTGACCACGTAAGGTAACTTTTGCTCCGATTGGCATTCCTTCACGTAGACGGAAACCAGCGATAGATTTCTTCGCTTTAGTGATGATTGGTTTCTGTCCTGAAAGTAATGTCAATTCATCAACAGCTTTGTCAAGATTTTTAGCATTAGATACTGCATCACCGACACCCATGTTGATTACAATCTTTTCTACTTTTGGTACTTGCATGACTGAAGAGTAGTTAAATTGTTCAACTAATTTTGGTGTTACTTCGTTAACAAATTTTTCTTTTAAACGGTTTTCCATTTATTATTGGCCTCCTTCCACTAATTAGTTAATTGTTTCGTTTGATTTTTTGCTGAAACGAACTTTTTTGCCATCTTCAACACGGTAACCCACTTTTGTGGCTTGGCCGCTAGCATCTACTAATTGAACATTAGATACATGGATGGGAGCTTCAAATTCTTCAATTCCACCCGTAGACATTTGTGTTGGTTTTTGATGACGTTTGTTAATGTTAACCCCTTCAACTACCACACGGTCTTGTTTAGGTAAAGTTTTAAGAACTGTTCCTTCTTGACCTTTATCTTTACCAGCAATGACTTTTACTTTATCGCCTGCTTTAATACGCATTTATAATTACCTCCTTCGTTGCTTGTTATATTAGAGAACTTCTGGAGCTAATGAAACAATACGCATGAAATTGTTGTCACGCAATTCACGTGCAACAGGTCCGAAGATACGTGTACCACGAGGTGTGTTATCATCACGGATAATTACACATGCATTTTCGTCAAATTTAATATATGACCCATCGTTTCGGCGAGCTCCTGATTTTGATCTTACGATAACTGCTTTAACAACTTCACCTTTTTTGACAACTCCACCAGGCGTTGCTTGTTTAACCGTTGCTACAATGATATCTCCGATGTTAGCTGTCTTGCGACCTGATCCGCCTAAGACTTTAATAGTTAGAACTTCACGTGCACCAGAATTGTCTGCAACTTTTAATCGACTTTCTTGTTGAATCATCTCTTGGATATCCTCCTTCCGATTATACTTGAGCTATTAGATAATAATTGCTTCTTCAACGATATCTAATAGGCGGAAGCGTTTCGTTTTTGATAATGGACGTGTTTCCATAATTGTTACGATATCGCCTTCTTTTGCACGGTTATTTTCATCATGTGCAACATATTTCTTAGAGTATTTTACTCGTTTAGCATATTTTTTATGGGTTTTACGTGTTTCAACTACAACAATAATCGTTTTATCATTTTTGTCTGAAACTACGCGTCCACGGTAAACTTTACGTTCATTACGTTCTGTCATTTAATTTGCCTCCTTTGCCTTATTGTTCAGTCAATTCTTGTTCGCGTAAGACTGTTTTAATACGAGCAATCGTTTTACGTACTTGACGTAAACGGGCAGTGTTTTCTAATTGTCCGGTTGCCAATTGGAATCGAAGGTTGAATAATTCTTTCTTATATTCTTTTTCTTTCTCAACCATTTCAGCAGTGGATAATTCTCTAATCTCTTTAATTTGCATTCGATTCACCACCATATTCTTCACGTTTTACAAACTTAGTTTTGACAGGTAATTTGTGAGAAGCTAGACGGAAAGCTTCGCGTGCTACTTCTTCAGGAACCCCATCAATTTCAAACATAATTTTACCACGTTTTACAGGTGCTACCCAGCCTTCTGGAGCCCCTTTACCTGAACCCATCCGAACACCAATTGGTTTAGATGTGTATGATTTGTGAGGGAAGATTTTAATCCATACTTTCCCTCCACGCTTCATGTAACGTGTCATAGCAATACGAGCAGCTTCAATTTGACGGTTAGTGATCCATGAAGACTCGATTGCTCTTAAACCATAAGATCCAAAATCAACATTCTTGCCACCTTTTGCTTCTCCGCGCATGTTACCACGGAATTCACGACGGTGTTTTACACGTTTAGGTACTAACATTGATTAGTTCCCTCCTCTCTGAGTATTGTCAACTTCAGGAAGAATTTCTCCACGACAAATCCAAACTTTAACTCCTAATTTACCGTATTGAGTATCTGCTTCTTCCCAAGCATAATCGATATCTGCACGTAGGGTATGTAGCGGAACAGTTCCTTCACTATAGTGTTCTGTACGCGCCATATCTGCACCGTTTAGACGTCCAGATACTTGTGTTTTGATTCCTTGTGCGCCAGCACGCATAACACGTTGGATGGCTTGTTTTTGTGCACGACGGAAAGCTACACGGTTTTCTAATTGTTGAGCGATGTCTTCTGCTACTAATTTAGCATCCAAGTTAGGCTCTTTGATTTCAACGATATTAATATGAACTTTCTTACCAGTTAATTTTGTTAAATCTGCACGTAAGGCATCTACTTCTGATCCACCTTTACCGATTACCATACCTGGTTTAGCTGTGTGAACTGATACGATCACTCGGTTAGAGGCACGTTCGATGACAATGTTTGATACAGAGGCTTCAGAAAGTTTCTTAGCAATGTGCTCACGAATTTTTAAATCTTCGTGTAAATAGTCTGCATATTGGTTTTCAGCATACCATTTAGCATCCCAATCACGGATGATGCCAACACGCATTCCGATCGGATTTACTTTTTGACCCATTAATTACGCCTCCTCTTTTTCTGATACCACAACGGTGATGTGGCTTGTACGTTTATTAATTGGTGAAGCTGAACCACGAGCACGTGGACGGTAACGTTTCATTGTTGGTCCTTCGTTAACGTAAGCTTCACTAACGTATAAATTCTCTAAATCTAAATCATAATTATGTTCAGCATTAGCGATTGCTGACATAAGTACTTTTTCAACAACTGGAGAGCCAGCTTTTGGTGTGAATTTCAAGATTGAAATTGCTTCACCAATCTTTTTGCCTCTAATTAAATCGACTACTAAACGAGCCTTACGAGGGGCAATACGAACTGTCTTAGCTGTTGCTTTTGCTGATGTAATTTGTTCTGACATTTGCATTCCCTCCTTAATTAGCGTTTGCTAGTTTTCTTATCGTCTTTAGTATGTCCACGGTAAGTACGAGTTGGAACGAATTCTCCTAACTTATGTCCTACCATATCTTCTTGAATATATACTGGAACATGTTTGCGTCCATCGTATACTGCAATCGTCAAACCGATAAAGTTAGGGAAGATTGTTGAACGACGAGACCATGTCTTAATCACTTGTTTTTTCGGAGCCTCTGCTTGTTCTTGAACTTTCTTCATTAAGTGTTCATCGATAAAAGGTCCTTTTTTCAAACTACGAGCCACTGTGTAGCCTCCCTTCGTAATACTAGTAGGTTATTTATTAACGCTTCGTACGACGTCCGCGTACAATTAATTTGCTTGATTTCTTCTTCTTGTTTCTTGTCTTTAGACCAAGAGTCTTCTTACCCCATGGAGATACAGGTGAAGGACGACCAATTGGTGCTCTACCTTCCCCACCACCGTGTGGGTGATCATTAGGGTTCATAACAGATCCACGAACAGTTGGACGTTTAGATAACCAACGAGAACGACCTGCTTTACCGATGTTAATCAATTCGTGTTGCTCATTACCAACAGTACCGACTGTAGCGCGGCATGTAGATAAGATCATACGAACTTCACCAGATGCTAGACGAACTAAAGTGTACTTACCTTCATGTCCTAAGACTTGTGCGCCTGTTCCTGCTGAACGAACTAGTTGGCCACCTTTACCAGGTTTTAATTCAATGTTGTGAACAACAGTACCCACTGGGATATTTGCTAGAGGTAGGGCATTTCCTACTTTAATATCCGCTTGAGGTCCTGATTCAACTTTTTGACCTACTTTAAGTCCGCGTGGTGCTAAGATGTAAGTTTTAACCCCATCTTCATAGTTGACTAAAGCAATATTAGCTGAACGGTTTGGATCATATTCGATCGTCTTAACTGTTCCAATAACATTATCTTTATTACGCTTAAAGTCGATGATACGGTAATGACGTTTGTGTCCACCACCTTTGTGACGTACTGTGATTTTACCTTGGCTATTACGACCAGCTTTTTGCTTTTTAGAAGCTAGTAATGATTTCTCAGGGGTTTTCGTTGTGATTTCTGAGAAGTCATAACCGGTCATATTACGGCGGCCATTAGTAGTTGGCTTGTAATGTTTAATTGCCACAGATAATCCCTCCTAATTCTTTGAATTTTCTTTTTTATTCAGCGTCTGCAAATAACTGAATATCAGCAGAAGCTTCTGTTAATGTGATGATTGCTTTTTTGTATTTACGAGTGTAGCCACCGTAGCGACCCATACGTTTGAACTTGCCATCAACATTGATTGTGTTAACTTTAGCAACTTCAACGCCTTCAAACATTGCTTCTACAGCTTGTTTGATTAGGTTCTTGTTAGCGCGACGGTCAACTTCAAAGGTATATTTTTTAGCATCTAAGTCGTTCATTGATTGCTCAGTAATAACTGGGCGTAAGATTACTTCAGAAAATTCCATTATGCTAAAGCCTCCTCTACTGTTGATAAGGCATTTTGAGTAATTAGGACTTTATCATAGCCAACAACGTCCAATACGTTAACATTCTTTTCGTCGATTACTTTAACGTTTGGTAAGTTACGTGCTGATAGGAAAACATTGTCGTTATCCATCTCTAGAACTACTAATACCTTTTGATCAATTGATAGGTTTTCAAGAACTGATTTGAATTCTTTAGTTCTTGGTGCATCGAAAGCTAGGCTATCTACTACTACAAAGTCGCCCTCTTGGACTTTTTGTGATAGTGCTGATGTTAGAGCTAAACGACGTACTTTTTTCGGTAATTTATAACTGTATGAACGAGGAGTTGGTCCGAAGACAACGCCACCGCCAACCCATTGTGGTGAACGGATTGATCCTTGACGAGCACGTCCAGTCCCTTTTTGTCTCCAAGGCTTGCGTCCGCCTCCACGACGTTCAGATCTGTTTTTCACCTTGTGAGTACCTTGACGCATTGAAGCGCGTTGCATAATCACGGCATCGAAGATAACAGATTCATTAGGCTCTACTCCAAAGACTGCATCGTTTAGTTCAATTTCGCCAGCGTTTGAACCATCTTGTTTAAATAATGTAACTTTTGCCATTCTCTCGTTCCTCCCTTCGTAGATAATTTAATTAATTGTTTTTGATTGCTGATTTGATTTCAACTAAAGATTTCTTAGAACCTGGTACGTTCCCTTTAATTAGGATTGCGTTATTTTCAGGTTGAACAGCAACTATTTCAAGGTTTTGAATAGTTACTTGGCCACCACCCATTTGTCCAGGTAAGTTCTTACCTTTATGTACTCGAGATGGTGTTGCTGCCATCGCCATCGCTCCAGGCCCTCTATGGTAACGAGAACCGTGAGCCATTGGCCCGCGTGATTGTCCGTGGCGTTTAATTGCCCCTTGGAAACCTTTACCTTTTGATGTACCAGTTACATCAACGATGTCACCAGCTTCGAAAGTTTCAACTGTGATTTCTTGTCCTACTTCATATTCTCCTAGCTCAACATTACGAAACTCGCGAATGAAGCGCTTAGGAGTAGCATTTGCTTTTGCTACATGACCTTTGTGGGGTTTGTTAGCTAATACTTCACGTTTATCTTGGTAACCCAACTGAACAGCTTCATAGCCGTCAGTTTCATTTGTTTTAACTTGTAAAACAACATTTGGAGTTGCTTCGATAACTGTTACTGGAATTAATTCACCAGCTTCAGTGAAGTACTGAGTCATCCCAACTTTTTTTCCTAAGATTCCTTTGGTCATGGTACACCTCCGTTTTTATTATTTTTTATAATTTAATTTCTACGTCAACACCACTTGGTAAGTCTAATTTCATTAGGGCATCTACTGTTTGAGCAGTTGGCTCTAAAATATCGATTAGACGTTTGTGGGTACGCATTTCGAATTGTTCACGTGAATCTTTATATTTATGCGGTGAACGGATAATTGTATAAACTGAACGGTCTGTTGGTAATGGAATTGGACCGGCAGTCTTAGCTCCTGTTCTTTGTGCTGATTCAACGATCTTGTTTGCTGAAACATCTAGAGCACGGTGCTCATATGCTTTCAAGCGAATACGAATTTTTTGTTTTGCCATTTTGTTTCCTCCTTCGTCAAATTTATAATTGACTAGCTCCGCAAGAATTACCGACAGCTAATCTCTGGCAACTCATCCTAGCGTGTCGCAACCTCTCACTTCATCGCTATGGCCTTTCTCTCGGCCTCAGTGTCGTCAGATAGATAAATCTCTAATTGACACAACGATTATTATAAGGGAAACACTTAGGAGAATCAAGCTTTTTAAGGACTAAAATCTTAAAAATTAAATAAGATATCGTTTTCTTTTTATTAGATGAATTGCAATAATTATTGCGACAAAAAATCATTCTAACTGAACAAGTTCGTGCATGAATACCTCAAAGGGCGTCTTAAAATTTAAACACTT
>NZ_JADD01000015.1 GCF_000518205.1 Hutsoniella sourekii ATCC 700629
GGTGCTTAGGACGACGACCTTTTGAAGCCTTCTTTTTATTCGCATGTTTTTGCGCTGATCTAGCTTGATAGGCTTCTGAGTGACAACGATTCAGCTCTCGATAAATCGTTGAGCGATGGCAGCCAATAATATCAGCTATTCGGCTAACTTTATAGCCTTCTTTATGCAGGACTTCTATTTTTAATCGTTCTTCTATGGTAAGATGTTTGTAGCTCATAACAGGCCTCCGTGTTCATGTTGGTGTGGTAACTTACATTTTACACGAACCTGTTATGGGTTTTTATTATTTGTCGCAATTAATTTTACAATCTATCATATGAAAAAGCATGAACCTATAAAATTGTTTGTTGATAAATATAATGAAGATGCTTCTCGTCATCAAACAGATAATTATTCTTCCCGCTTATATTTTCAGGGAAATAATATTTATTTAAGGTTCAAACCGAATGAATTGAATGAAGAAGAACACGAGATATTAATTAATGGATCAGCAACTGAGATTAACCATTATTTAGGATTTGGTCGCGATTTTTCAGATTCAAACTTTAGTGCCTTATCACAATCAATTGGGCAAGAAGCAGCTTCAAAAACTCCTTTAACAGTTCAATTAGTGGGTGACTTCGACGACGAGGAAGCTAAACCTCATGATTTATACACTTATGTCGATGGTGAAAAAATATCTGACTATACGCTTGATTACCAGAGAGACTATGCTAATGAATTTGTGACGAAGAAATTATCAGAGGAATTCCCAGAAATGAATGTTTGTGTTGATAGCAGTGGGGAAGATTACTTAGTTTCATTGATTAATTCAGAAATAAAAGAGCTTAATGAATCGAGTTTGGATACTTTAAGTCAGTTGGACCTAGCTAGCCATGAATTGAACTTAAAATCAATTTGTAGGCAAATATCAGAGGAGATACCGATTGAGGGACTGAATCCTCGCTTAAAATTTGCATTTCAATTTGAAAATATAGGTAAGCAATATTTGTTTGCAGTTTCAAATTCACATTTTGATGGAGATGTTCTTGATAGAATTAATCAACGAAACAAAATGGTTCGGGAATTAATGGATTATAGTAACCAGTTAAGTGAAGAAAACCTATCGCTTAAGATTAAAAACATTGATAAGGTACTCGTTGATAACTTTATTCCCCAAATCAGTGTAAGGTTGGAACAATTAAACAATTTGGACTACAATAGTAATCCCAAAAATAAATTTATCAAAGAAGATTACATTTATAGTGCAAACGCATTATTTAAGGGAAAATTTGATGAGGCGTATTTAGCGATCACTGAGTTAATTGGAGTATCACCTAGCTCTATTGAAGTTCTTTATAATAATAGCTATATGCCTATTTATCAGATCAATGATAGAGGAGAAATGACTCAGACTGAATCTCTACAGAATGTTAATTCACTACAAGATCCTGAGTATCGAGCAAATAAACTTGTTGAATTGATGAATGGTGCACAGCAACAAGAAGACGTTTCGAATCAATTATTTACTGGCGAAATTGGTGCTGTCTTAGAAAGAATCTTTAATATCCCCGTAAACATTTATTTTGATAGACACGATAAGGAAATACTCCTGTCTGCTGAAGTAGGAGACTCCAGCTTACAACGTTCAGCGAATCGATATTTACCTAAACTATTTTCTGATGGCGATGTGAAATTTGAAGAAGATATTAGTCAGATTCTTGATGAATCCAGCTATTATCGCCTCCAAAACAAAATCAATAAAGCATTTAATGAGCCTAGTCAAATTATAAATGATACGCTAGGCTCAGACTATAGTTTGACTTTCCAAAGTTATTAATAATCATTGTATCCATTTGATTTTTATAGGAATAGATTTAGCCAGTAAAGAAGAACTTGAGTAAAGGTTAGTCTGGTCATTGATATTCAAATGGCATGTCCCAACATCACCTCAGCAAATCTTCTAAATCAAAAGCGATGAGACCTCGTATCTCATCGCTTTTTTGTGGTCAGCAGGGGGAGAAGCGTATGATGAGGGGAGTAATTTCGATACACATTCACCCGCTAAATGAATTTCAAGTGAGATAAGGTGTGCCAATTACCTTCCAAATAAATTACAAGTGTGATAGAGACTGCCCATCGCCCCCCAAATAATTTTCAAGTGTGATAGAGCTTGCCCATCGCCCCCCAAATAAATTTCAAGTGTAATAGAGCGTGTCCATCGCCCCCAAATAAATTTCAAGTGAGATAGAGCTTGCCCATCACCCTCCAAATAAATTTCAAGGTCGATAGGGCCTGCCGATCATCTCCCTTTCCCCCGCGAATTAGGATGGTCTTCTGGCGAAAGGTATGTTAAAATACTTAGGTGGACTTTAACTAAAGGAGGATTCAGCTTGTATAATATATTACTAACCGCCCTGATTGTGGTTGCGGTGATTTTGATTATCTTGGTTATTATGCAGCCTTCCAAGAGTAATGCAGCTAGTATGTTAACCGGTGCCGATGATGGTCAGTCTAAGGCCAAGGCTCGTGGATTTGAAGCGTTCTTGATTCGGGCAACGAGTGTGTTCGGTGTGTTATTCTTTGTCTTGGCGATTGCTCTGGCCATGATCTAACCCATAGATAGGTCAAATTCTCTGGTGCTCGCATCAGGGAATTTTTTTGTGGGTCCAGAGGAGTGAAATCCTTTATGACTGGGGCAAAGTAGGTTATGATAGTCAAAAGAGGAGGGATGTCGTGGAGTCACAATTACCATCAGGAAGTAAGTTCTACCCCCAGGAGGAGCCCAAGGGTGGGGTGATCCTCTTCCATGCTTATACGGGGACGCCCGCGGATGTCAATCTTGTGGGTCGCTTGTTGAACCGTCATGGTTATGAGGTGGCCTTGCCCCAGTTTGCTGGTCACGGAACGGGTCAGTTGGACGATTTGTTTCAAGCGGGGACTCAAGATTGGTTGCAGGATGCCCAGGCGAGTCTGGCCTTTATGAAGGAGCGGTCTTATGACAAGCTCTTTGTCTTTGGTCTGTCCTTGGGTGGACTCTTTGCCACTTGGTGCTTGATCCATGAACCGGCAGTCTATGCTGGCGGTGTCTTCAATTCGCCGGTCGTAACCGAGAAGCCGGTGGATGTCATCGGGAACTTCTTGCCTTATGCCCAATATCTCTACAAGCAGGCTGGTAAGACTCAGGCCGACTTCCTCCAGGATGAAGCAGCCTTGATGCGGGGTTACTACCAGCAGATGCAGGCGATCAACAAGTTCCAGATGAGCCTGCAGGCGGGCTTGGAGATGATTGACAAGCCCTTTTTTATTGCGCAATCAGGAGCGGATGAGATGATTGAAGCTGAAGATGCCAAGCGCTTGCAGCATAGTCTGCCTCAAGCGGATGTTGATTTCAACTGGTATCCGGATAATACCCACGTCATCACGGTTAACCGCGAGCGCGACCAATTCGAACGTGACCTACTGCAATTTATTGATTATTCTTAAGACCTCAAAAGGAGGAAACAATGGCTTTATCTAAATTCGAAGAATCCCTACTGGATTTCTTCCAAGACCACGCGGGAGAAGCCTTCCGCACCAAGGAATTAGCCAACCGCTTTAATTATCGCGGTTCCAAAAACTACAAAAAACTCGTCAAGGCCCTAGCCTACTTAGAGCGCACAGGCCAAATCCAGCTCTTAGCTGGGGGCAAGTTCACCTTCAAGGAGCCTTTGGGCTTAGTGGAGGGAACCTACCGGGCCAATGACCGGGGCTTTGGCTTTATTACTTATGATCCCGACCAACCGGACCTTTTTGTCCCGGCTCGTTATCGGGGCAACGCCATGGATGGCGACTTGGTGGAAGCCAAGGTGATCAAGGAAGTAGACCCTGCCACAGGTAAGGGGTCTGAAGCTGAAATTATTCGGATTGTGGAACGTTCTGCCAGTCAATTGGTGGGAGTCTTCCATGCTTATAACCGTCAAGTAAGAGAAGAGACCGGCTACTTGGGCGAGGTGGAGCCTCAAGGGCAATTTTCTGCTAACCGGATCAAGATTCTAGAAGAAGGGATCCATCCGGCCCATGACTCGATTGTGGTGGTTAAGATCAAGGATTATCCGACCAAGGAAGAACCCAACCTCTTAACCGGTCTGGTGGCCAAGGAGATTGGTCACAAGGATGCACCAGGTGCCGATATTCTGGCGATTCTCTTCCAGTTCGGAATTCCTCATGAATTCCCACAAGAAGTCTTAGACCAAGCAGCTGCCATTGATCAAGAAGTAGGCCCAGAAGACTTGGAAGGTCGGGTCGACTGCCGGTCGGACTTGGTGGTGACCATTGATGGGGCCGACGCCAAGGACTTAGATGATGCGATTGCGATCAGCCGCTATGACAATGGCGACTTCGACGTGTCGATTCATATTGCGGATGTGTCTTATTATGTACCGGCCGGGACCCCGATGGATGCGGAAGCTTTGGACCGGGGGAATTCGGTCTACTTGACGGACCGGGTGGTCCCGATGTTGCCACAACGTTTGTCCAACGGGATCTGTTCGCTTCTACCGGATGAGGACCGCTTGACCTTGAATTGTCAGATGCGGATCAATCACCAAGGCCGGGTCACTAGCTACAAGATCTATCCGGCCGTGATCCGGTCCAGTTACCGGCTGACTTATGATGAAGTCAATGCCATGATTGAAGGCGATGAGGCCGTTCAAGCGCAATACCCTCATATTCAAGACATGGTTCGAGACATGGTGGAACTCCATGAGATTCTTGAAGCCATGCGCGAACGCCGGGGGGCCTTGAACTTTGATGCGCCGGAAGCACAAATTATTGTCGACGAAGAAGGCCATCCCTTGGATATCGTGGTCCGCGAGCGCCACACCGCCGAGCGCCTGATCGAATCCTTCATGCTGGTGGCCAACGAGACCGTAGCCGCTGCCTATACCGATAAGGACCTGCCATTGATCTACCGCATCCACGAACAACCCGACAGCGAAAAAATGGACCGTTTTGCGGAATTCATTACCAGCTTCGGTGTCATCTTACGGGGGTCCACCGATGACATCCGGCCTAAGCAACTGCAGGAAGCCCTCAAGCAAGTTCAAGGCGAGCCTTATGAGCAGGCCGTCTCGACCATGATGCTGCGGTCCATGCAGCAAGCCAAGTATAGCGAGGAACCTAGTGGCCACTACGGTCTAGCGGCCCAAGACTATACCCACTTTACCGCGCCAATCCGGCGTTATTCGGACTTGATGGTCCACCGCTTGATCCACCAATACTTAACGGGTCGGCCTAAAGATAGCCAACTTCATAAGATCGAAAGTCGCCTCCCAGAAATTGCCGACAAGGTCTCCAAAACCGAACGCCGGGCCGTTGAAGCCGAACGCGAGACCGAAGCCTTGAAGAAGGCCGAGTACATGGTCGACAAGGTGGACCAGGAATTTGCTGGGGTTATCTCTTCGATCACCAGCTTTGGTATGTTTATCCAACTGCCTAACACGGTTGAAGGTTTGATCCGCCTAGACCAACTGGACGACTTCTACCAGTTCAACCCAGCCCACCTGATGCTGATTGGCGAGCGGACCGGCAAGGTCTTCCGCATTGGCCAATCCGTCACGGTCAAGGTGACCCGGGTCGACGTAGCCGAGCGCGAGATCGACTTCGAGCTCCTAGACGCCGAGCCCCTTGACGACGTCACCGTCCTCGGTGGCACCGACGTCCCGTCTAAGAAGAAGTCCTCTAAGTCTCGAGGCAAAAAAGGCGGTAAGCGCCGGACCAACTCCAGCAAGCAGAAGTCTGGCAAGTCTTCTAGATCCGGAAAAGCAGACCGGTCCCAAAGCCAATCCAAGCCCAAGCATAAAGGCAAGGGCAAGAAGGGCAAGCACCCTTTTAAAATCAAGAAAAGAAAGTAACACGAGAAAGGAGGGCTTGACATGGCCAAGAAAAAACAAGTCAAAGACAAACCCTTAGCCCAGAACCGGAAAGCCCGCCACGACTACGAAATCCTAGAAACCGTCGAGGCCGGCTTGGCCCTCAAGGGAACAGAAATCAAATCCGTCCGCCAAGGCAAGATGAACATCGCTGACGGCTTCGTCTCCTTTAGAGACGGCGAGGCTTGGTTGAAGAATGTCCACATTAGCCACTACGAACAAGGCAATATCTTCAACCACGACCCCCTCAGAGACCGTAAACTCCTCTTACACAAAAAGGAGATCCGCGACCTCTATAACGAAGTCCGCCAGAACCGCTACACCGTCATCCCCTTGAAGGTCTACTTGAAACGTGGCCGGGCCAAAGTCTTAATCGGCCTAGCCCGCGGTAAAAACAAGATCGACAAGCGCCACGACCTCAAGGCCAAACAAGCCAAACGCGACATCGACCGCGCCATGAAAGAAAGATACTAAAACCAAGCCCCGGTTAGCCAAGCTAGCCGGGGCCTTTACATGGAGCGAGAGGCGGGGTCAAGGTTTAGGCTCCATCGCCCTTGAAAGTTATTTTGGGATGTGATGGGTGTGCCCCATCGCCCATGAAAATAAATTTGGCGTGTGATGGGAGGGCTCCATCACCCATAAAACTTATTTTAGTGTGCGATAGGTGAGTTCCATCGCCCATGAAAATAATTTGGGATGTGATGGGATTGTTCCATCACCCTTGAAATAAATTTGAAGTGTGATTGGAGATTTCAATCGCCCTTGAAATAAATTTGGTGTGCGATGGGTGATTTCCATCACCCTTGAAATAAATTTGGCGTGCGATAGCCCAACCCAATAACCCTTGAACTCCATTTTGTATACGATAGCCACCCTCCCATATTCCCACATGAAGCGGCCCAGAAGCCAGATTGCTTTACCTCCAATATTTTCGGATCAAGTCCAGGTCTTCAACTGAGAAAGAGTGTACCGGACTGGTTCCGGGGGGAAAGCTGTAGTAGCGGTAGCGATTGCAGCCGTGCGCTTGATAGTGACTCGTGAGGTGCTGGTAAATATAGTTGTCGCTAACCCCCGGCCCGACGAGCGCCTTGACTCTTGACCGTGTCAGAATTTTTGGGTCGTCATAAGCGAGCAGGGCCAAGTCAGTGCAAGCCATATCCAAAAGCACCCCCTTGTGGTGGCGTTGGCCACAGCGAGGGCAATGAGTATATATTTTACCAATATTTTCCAACAGAAGGCGACAATGCGGACAAAACAGGCCGACTTGAATTGAATCAAAGGGCAGATCCCTAATGGATTTAGGCAAATAGGAGGCCGAATCTTGAAAATGATCGATGAGAGCCACGATTTTTTCGTAATCATTGCCGGAAACTCTTCGGTGGCCTGCTTGCTGTAGCTCTTGAATCCAGGTCGGAATTTGGCAGCGGGCGAGAATTTCTAGAGCACCCTGGGCATCTGGCATCTCGCCAAGTTGGCAGTAGGGATTGATAAAAATCAGAACTGGTACGACTTTGAACCGGTCCAGTTTTCCCTCCTGAAGAAGCTGGCCCAACTTGTAAGCGCGTCTGCTTACGCCGCTGATGATGTCTTCATCCAGCGCTTGACCGCGCAGCTGGCACTCACCACCGGGCAAATAATCAAAGCGACCAAAGTAATTCTTAACTTCAAGAAGATAAATCACCGAGTCAAAAATTAACAAGAAATCAATCTGAAACTTTCCCCGGTAATCCAAGGCCAAGTCGTGAATCAGCTGGTATTGCCCCAAACGAAATTCCTCCAACAAGCTAACCAACTCCAACTCGCCCTCAAATCCCTGCTTCAGCCACTGATATCTCCTCTGCTTGGCCTCATCCAACAAGTTGCGCCGCGCTAAAATCTCCAAAAACTGCAACGTCAAATTTTCCATCATTGCACCTCCTATCTATTAAATACACGAAAAATCGACAAATCCATTTATTTTGTAGAGATTTGTTTAAATTGACTCATCAAGGAGGGAACTTAAGCATCGACTTTTGATGTGATAGGAGAGTCCTATCGCCCTTGAAATAACTTTTGCGTTTGATGGGCATTCCCAATCATCCCTGAAAATAATTTGACGTGTGATAGGCGTGCTCCATCGCCCATGAAAACAATTTGGGGTGTGATGGGCAGTTCCCATCGCCCATGAAAATAATTTTAGGTGTGATGGGAGTGTTCCATCGCCCTTGAAATAAATTTGGTGTGCGATGGGCGAGTCCCATCGCCCATGAAAATAATTTTGGGTGTGATAGATGAGTTCCATCGCCCTTGAAAATAATTTGGTGTGTGATGGGAGAGCTCCATCACCCATGAAAAAATTTGGGGTGTGATGGGGTCACTTCATCACCCATGAAAAAAATTTGGGATGCGATAGGCTCGTCCAATCGCCCTTGAAAAATATTTGGGATGTGATAGGCAGTCCCCATCGCCCATGAAATAAATTTGAAGTGCGATAGACGTGCCCAATTACCCTTGAAAAATCTTTGGAGTACGATGGGCGGTTTCAATCCCCCTTGAAAATTATTTTGCATGTGATAATGGATCTCAATTCCTCTCCAAATAAATTTGGTATCCAAAAGCACCTTCATAGCCGACCACTTCCACTTTTCACAAGTATAAATCCATATTTTGGCTGAATATTACAAATTAATGTCAAAATAACCACAAAATGGATATATTGCTCACTAAAGTGTTTACAAATTAATTAAATATATTAAAATTAAGATAATAAACTTTTAATTTTGGAGGTAAATTAAGTGGAATCGACTAATCGTTATGCCATTCGTAAAATTGGTAAAGTTGTCACTTCCTTAGCGGTGGCCAGTTCGGTCGCTGTGATTGTTGGAACTGAAGCTCAAGCGCAAGAAGGTCATCCGGTTGACTTAACCCCACAACCGTCTGATAGCCAAGTGGAAGCTGCTACTATTGTCTCACCGGAACAAGCAGCTCTTGATGCCAGTCAAGCGGCAGTGGATACGGAAGTAGCGCATCTAAATGCTGAAGCACAGGCTCAGGTGGACCAGGCGCAAGCAGAGGTTAGCCAGACGGAACGTCAGCTTGAAACGGCTCAAGCGGATCAAGCCTCTGCGGAAACTCGTTTAGGTCAAGCTCAAGACCGTCAAGCGCAAGCTGAAGCGGAACTCAAGGAAACTCAGACTACACCTGCTATCTCTGAGGCCAACCAAGCCGTCCAACAAGCTCAAGCCAATCAAGACCAGGCCCAAGCGGACTTAAAGGAATCACAAAGTCAAGCGCAAACAGCCGACCAAGCGGTGACGGACGCTCAGACCAGAGAAGCGGCCCAAGACCGTCAAGTCAAAGAGGCACAAGCTCAGGTGAGTCAGGCCCAAGCAAACTTAGCTCAAGCTCAACAAGCCGTTCAAGCAGCTGAAGCGCATTTAGCTTCACTTTCCCAAGATTCGCCGGAATACCAGGCAGCCAAAGCTAACCTTGATCAAGCGCAAGCAGATTTAGACCAAGCCAGTCAAGCCCTAGCCCAAGCCAAAGCTGATCAGCAAGCCAAGCAAGCAAAGCTGAATCAAGCACAAGATAAATTAGCGGACCTCAGTGCGCAAAACAAGCAATACCTAGAGGAAAAATCACGCCTAGAATCGAATATTCAGAGCGATCAGGGCCAATTGAATCGCCAAGAATCAGCTGTTCAAGCGATTCAAGACCAAATCAATCAAAACCAAGGCCAACAAGAAACATTAAACCAAGATCTTCTAACTGCTCAAGGTCAAGTTAACCGAGACCAAGCATCTGTTCAAGCAGCCCAAGAGCAAGTCAACCGCGCTCAAGAAACCAAGCGTCTGGCCGACAACAAGGTCCAACAAGCACGTTCGGCTTACAATCAAGCGCAAGCAGCTATCAACAGCGGAGTCAGCGAAGCGGACCGTCGCCGCGCTCAAGAGCAGTGGAACAAGGGATCTATCGGCTTCTTTGAAGAGATGGGGGCGACGGAGGCGTTGAACCAATTCAAGACCAATGCTAGGGGTGCCAACGGTCAGCCTATGCTAAGCTATACAAAGATTGGTGACCCTAAAGATACCACCTCGCTTGATAATATGAAAGCTGCCTTGGAATTTATTAAAATTGGTAATAATTTACGTGTCCGAGGAGACAACAATTTCTCACCGATGGCTGGTCTAAAGGTAACTGATTCATTAATGGCCATAGCTCAAATTAATGGGAATTACTCAGCTATTTTCGCTAATCGTCATTCAAAGAACTGGGGAGCAAAAGGAGAAGCTAACGGAGAAAACTTGTCTTGGGGACACTCTAATCCTTATGATGGATGGTATGATAAAGAAAAACTATTGTATGATCAAGCACCTGTTGGGCCTAAATCTACTCCTGATGGAGCGACGACAGGTCATTATACCAACCATATGAATAATTCTTTTATTTCTACAGGTTTTTCTGTTGGTCAGAAAAATGCTGATTACGGTATTATTCATACTCAAGTCTACGGATCAGCTTTTAATGCAAACCCTAATGAAAAAGCCTATTCTTATAAAGAATATCTGACTCGCTTCAACAATTACTACAATAACCTAAAAAATATCCTTAATGGTCATGCAAGCCCTAGCGCTCAAGACCAGCAAGCCTTAGCCCAAGCGCAAGCAGATTTACAAGCAGCGGAGGCGGAAGCTAGCCAAGCGCACAATCAATTGCAAGCGGCTCAAGCGGACTTATCCGCCAAGAACCAAGCTTTAACCACTAGCCGTCAGGTCCTCGCTGGTAAACAAGCGCAACAACAGGCTAATCAAGCGTCATTGACAACGCTACAAGCTGATTTGGCGTCCAGCCAAGCCAATGTTGCTCAGCTTAATGCAAGTATCAGCAAAAACCAAGCGGACCTAGAACAATTAAAGGCCAACAATCAAAACTTGGAAGCCACTTTGGGTCAAGCCCAAGCGGATCGCGATGCGGCTCAAGCAGCGGTCAATCAAGTGGCGCAAGTTTACGCTCAAGCTCAAAGTAATTATGAAGCGAAACTATCAGCCCGTGACCAAGCTCAAGCCAACTTGGCTACATTTGGTAGTGAAATTGCGGCCGCTAGCCAAGCAGTAACAGAGGCCCAAGCGCAAGCATCCCAAGCTCAAGGTCAAGTAAGCGATGCTCAAACTAGACTGGAACAAGCGCAAGCTGACCTTCAGACTGCTCAAGCTGCAACGATTGCTAGTCAAGAGGCTCAAGCCAATGCTCAGCAACAAGTCCAAGGCCGTCAACAAGCCCTAACCCAAGCCCAACAAGCTTTAGCTACTGCTCTAGACCACCAAAAACAAGTCTACGCTGACCATCCAGAGTATGCTCAAGCTCAAGAAAAAGTAGCAGCGGCGCAAGCAGAAGTTCAAGCGCGTCAAGCTGATTTGAATACGGCCAAGCAAGCAGTCTTAGATGCCCAAGCAGCTTTAGCCCAGGCTCAAGCCAAGTTAGACCAAGCCCGTCACTATCTAGCTCAAGTGCAGGCGATTAATCTATCCCAGCCAAGTAGCTATGAAGCTTTCCCTCGTTTGAAGGAGTTAGTGGCTGCTAGAAACCTTGCCCAAGTCCGCCTAGATGCTACCCAACAGGTTCATGATCTATCTCAACAACCAAGCGGAAGCACTTCTTCAAGCAAGACCTTAGCTTCAGACCCTGTACAAGCGAAGCCTCAAGCCAAACGTCAGGCAGCCGATCCGGCCAATACAAACAGACAGCAATCAGCTCCAGCAGCAAGTGCTGTCGATCCAGCCAGATCGAACGTCCTACCGGCTACCGGTATGACCGATTCCAGCCTGATCTTCACCACTGCCGTCATGTCCATCCTAGCAGGACTTGGCCTCGCGCAAGTTAAACGAAGAAAAGACGAAGCTCTCCCCAACGATCTAATCTTCTAGACCAAACAAACACCAAGGATAAATTCCTTGGTGTTTTTTCAAACCATCTATTAGTTGCGAAGTGAATTTGACCTGCGATGGGCGGGGGCTATCGCCTTGAAAAATATTTGGGGTGTGATAGGTACGCCCAACCACCCATGAAATAACTTTGGAGTGTGATAGTCAGGCTCCATCACCCTTGAAATAACTTTTGCGTGTGATGGGCGGTTCCAATCACCCTTGAAAATAATTTAGAGTGTGATAGGCCCGCCCCATCACCCTTGAAAATAATTTGGAATGTGATAGGCTCGTCCCATCACCCATGAAATAATTTTGGAGTGTGATAGGCCCGCCCCATCACCCTTGAAAATAATTTGGAGTGTGATGGGCTCCTCCCATCGCCCATGAAATAACTTTGGAGTGTGATAGCCAGTCTCCATCGCCCATGAAAATAATTTGGAGTGTGATGGCCAGTCTCCATCACCCTTGAAAAATATTTGGTGTGTGATGGGCATTCCCAATCACCCCTTGAAAATAATTTTACGTGTGATAGGCTCCTCCCATCGCCCATGAAAATAATTTTGGGTGTGATAGGAGAGTTCCATCGCCCATGAAATAAAATTGGAGTGTGATGGGCGGCTCTAATCACCCTTGAAAATAATTTGGAGTGTGATAGGCTCGCCCCATCACCCATGAAATAAATTTGGTGTGTGATGGGGTAGCCCCATCACCCTTGAAATAAATTTGGAGTGTGATAGTCAGGCTCCATCACTCTTGAAATAACTTTGGGATGCGATAGACTCACCCCATCACCCCTGAAATCCATTTTGAGTGTGATAGCCATCCCCCCCTCCAGGGTCTAAAAGCTCAAAACATCATAATGAAACCGATTCCAAACTCGCCTCAAATAAGCTACAATAGAAGAAAGGAGGGCGCGGCCATGAATGATAAGTATTATGCCTTGTTGAAGGAGAAGTTTCCGACCAAGGAGAGTGTTTTAACGGAGATTATTAATTTGGAGGCAATTATGCAGTTGCCTAAGGGGACGGAGCATTTTGTCAGTGACTTGCATGGGGAATTCCTGCCTTTTAATCACGTCTTGCGGAATGGGTCGGGTTCCATCAAGCAGAAGGTGATGGACTGCTTTGAGGGCAGATTGGATGAGATCGATGTAGAGGATCTGTGCGTCTTGATCTATTATCCAACAGATAAGTTGCGGTTGGAAGCGCGTGACCAGAAGCCGGAGGACTTAGAAGCTTGGTATCGCCAGCGCATTCAGTGGTTATTGGAAGTGACTAATTTTGCTGGGACCAAGTATACTCGCTCTAAGGTCCGCAAGAGTTTGCCTCAGCAGTACATGTATATAATAGAAGAACTCTTATCGGAGATTAATCCGACGGTCAATAAGCAGGGTTATTTTCAATCGATTATGGACAAAATTATTGAATACAAACAGGCACCCACCTTGATTCGCTACTTGGCCATCACCATTCAAAAGTTGACTGTTGACCACCTGCATGTAGTGGGGGATATTTATGATCGGGGGCCGGCTCCGGACTTGATTATGGACCGGCTGATGGCGGTGGATTCGGTGGATATTCAATGGGGCAATCATGATATTACTTGGATGGCTTGCTTGGCGGGGTCTAAGGTATCCATGATGAATGTAATCCGGATCTCGGCTCGCTATGCTAACTTGGATACGATTGAGGATGCTTATGGCATCAATATCCGCCCTCTGATTCAGTATGCGCTCAAGTATTATGAGCCGCTAGAGACTTTCCAGCCTCGTTATGATGCCAGCTGTCAGATGTCCCAGCACGAGATTGATATTCTTAACCGAGTGCAACAAGCAACGATGATTCTCCAACTCAAGCTAGAAGGTCAGATCTACCAGCGGCGGCCGGAATTTCGGATGAAGGACCGCGATCTATTAAGTCAGGTTAACTATCAGGACTGGACCATCGAACTCGCTGGCAAGGTTCACCCCTTGGTTGACTTCCAGGCGCCGACTGTGGATCCGGCTGATCCTCTGGCCTTAACCGAGGAAGAAGTGGACCTCTTGGACAAGTTGATGCGAGCCTTTCAAGCCAGTGAGAAGCTGACTCGCCATGTCAACTTTCTCTTGGATAATGGGGCCATGTACTTGGTCTACAACAACAACCTCTTGATCCACGGCTGTATTCCTATGCATGACAATGGGGATTTCAAGTCCTTGCGGATAAATATGGTCTCCTATGCAGGCAAAGACTTGTTAGACTTTTACCAGGATCATATCTTCAAGAGCTTCCAAGACCGAGGTCAGGGCGAGGACTTCTCGACAGACCTCTTGTGGTACTTGTGGTGCGGCGAGACTTCATCCTTGTACGGTAAGGCCGGGATGAAGACCTTTGAACGCTATTATATCGAGGATCTCGCCACCCACCAAGAACCCAAAAACGCCTACTATCACTTACGCAACAATGAGAGCAATTGCTTGGATATTCTCAACGAATTTGGCCTGGATGAAACGGCCCATATCATCAATGGCCATACGCCCGTTAAGGCCAAGGACGGCGAGAGCCCGGTCAAGGCTGGTGGCCGCTTGATTGTTATTGATGGTGGCTTTTCTAAGGCTTATCAATCAACCACTGGAATCGCCGGTTATACCTTGGTCTCCAATAGTCACGGCATGCAGTTGGTGGCCCACCATGATTTCTCGAGCCAGGAAGATGCCGTCGCCAACAAGAAAGACGTGGTCTCCTTGCGCCGTCTGGTGGACCGGGTTGACAACCGGACCTTGGTCAAAGAAACCACTATCGGTGACCGTCTGGCCAAGGAGATTGAAGACTTAAACTTCTTATATATGAATTATGAGAAATATTAATCTAGCGCCCAGCTCTGCCTGGCCTTGAAGAAGAGCGCCAGCAAAGCCAGCTAGCCGAAGCGGACCTAGTCAAGGTCGAAGCCGACTTGAAGGCAGCCCTACTGGGAGCGATTGCTAGGAGAGAGCAAGAAGACCAGGCAAAATAACTCATAAATGACCATGAAAATTTCAGATCCCCTCACTGGTAGAAGGCTGACTAGAATTCTCAAGACAAAATAAACCTCCCGGTCTCAAACCGGGAGGTTTTTACGCATCTACTTAATGTTCATTCGGGTCGTTTTCTGCGTCTTGGTGAGTTTCGTGGATGGTTCCTGGGACATGGTCAGGGCCAGCGTAGATGGTGTAAAGCTTCAAGGGTTCGTCGCCCTTGTTGGTGACATTGTGCCACTTGTCAGCTGGTACAAAGATAGCATCGTCGCCTCTTACTTCTTGTTCAAAGCTGAGATCATCTTCAGCGTCTCCCATCTGGCAGAGGCCGACACCGGATTCAATCCGTAGGAATTGGTCAATGCCGTGGTGGACTTCCAAGCCGATATCATCGCCCGGTTGGATGGACATCACGGTTACTTGTAACTTATCGCCCGTCCAGATGGTCGTGCGGTAGTTGTCGTTGTCTAGCGTATAGTCTTCAATATTTACTACATAAGGTTCCTTGCCATGATCTTTATAGTCAAAAGCCATTGAAATCGCTCCTTCTATTATTTGATATATTAATTATAATGGTTCTAAAAAACACAGGCAAGTTATATGCTCAAAATAAGAATACCTCTAAAGAACCTATCCTATTGGCTATGAAAATAATTTTATCATGCAATAGGCAGCTCCAATTAGGTGTGAAAAATCTTTTCGTATGCAATAGCCCGCTCCAATTAGGTGTGAAAAAATCTTTCGCATATAATAGGACGCTCCAATTAGGTGTGAAAAATCTTTTCGTATGCAATAGGCCGCTCCAATTAGGTGTGAAAAAATCTTTCGCATATAATAGGACGCTCCAATTGGCTGTGAAAAACCTTTCGCATGTAATAGCCCGCTCCAATTAAGTGTGAAAATAATTTTCGTATCCGATAGACTGCTCCTATTAGGTGTGAAACTCCTTTCGTATCCCAAGAGCCCCGCCTAGTAGGCATTCAGATCAGATTAAATGTTTGCTTTTTCGCCTGAATTACTTTATAATTATTATAAATAAAGAATCGATATAAAGAAGGTGAACCATATGTTTAAATTTTTACTACAAAGACGTCAGGGTCGCTTCTTGCTGCTAGGGGTTATTACCTTGGTGATTGCCTTTATGCTGCAGTGGAACGGGAGTCCTTACGCCAATTATTTCTTTTACCTAGCCATGTTTTTCCTTGGATATTATGCGACCAAAAATGCGATTCTGGAGACCATCCAGAACCACCAGCTCAATGTGGACCTCTTGATGGTTCTAGCGGCCGTGGGAGCTTGTCTGATCGATTATGCTTCTGAAGGAGCGATCTTGCTCTTGATTTTCGCTGGGGCGGAGTTGCTGGAAGATTATGCGTCCGGTCGGTCCAGTCGGGCCATTGAAGAGTTGATGGCTCAAGTGCCTGAGACAGCCGACTTAATCCTGGCCAACGGGGAGACCCAAGAGGTGGCCGTTGAAGACTTGAAACCAGGGGACCAAGTCTTGGTAGCCAAGGGGGCACAAGTTCCTATCGACGGTTATACTGACCGCTTGGCTGTGATCAACGAGGCGGCTCTTACAGGTGAATCGGTGCCGGTTAACAAAGAAGCGGGGCAAGAAGTCTTTGCCGGGACCATCAACCAGGGTAATGCCATTCAAGTTAAGGTTTCCAAGGCCAGTTCGGAGACTATTTTCTCCAACATTATCCGCATGGTTGAACAAGCCCAAGGGCGTCCGTCTCGCATTTCCCGCTTTATTGACCGAATTGAGAACCGTTATGTCATGGCGGTCTTGGTCGTTGTTCCGATCTTCATCGCTATCTTGTATTACGGTCAAGGCTTGGACTTCCAAGAAGCCTTCTACCGAGGCATGGTCTTCCTAACCGTAGCCAGTCCCTGTGCCTTAGTGGCTTCTTCCACGCCATCCACCTTGTCAGCTATTTCCAACGGTGCCCGTAATGGGGTTCTCTTTAAGGGCGGGGCGGCCATGGAGGCCTTATCTACCATGGATGTCCTCTACTCAGATAAGACCGGAACCTTAACTGAAGGCGTCTTCGAAGTGGTCCACTATCAAGCCGACCAACGGATCATCGAAGAAGTGGTCTATATGGAACAACAATCCAGCCACCCGATTGCCGAAGCTATCGTTGATCACTTCAAGGGCATCAGTCTAGCTGATATTGACACCAGCCAAGAAGTCCAAGAAATTGCCGGATCCGGCCTGCAAAAAGGAGCCATCCGTCTCGGTAAACCGGCTGACTTTGAAACAGGCTACCAAGACCCACAAGGCTTCTTAAATCAATTGGAAGCCGGTCTCACCACGGTAGTAGTGGCTGAAGGCGACACGCTTGTTGGCTTTTTCCAATTGGCGGACCAAATCAGAACCCAAGCCAAAGCAGCGGTGCAAGACTTTATAGCTGATCAAGTGGACGTCGTCTTAATCACCGGCGACCACCCAAGTGTGGCTGCCAAGGTCGCTTCGCAAGTGGGAATCGACCACTACCAAGCCAGTATGAAGCCAGCCGATAAGATCCAAGTGGTCCAAGAAGGGCAAGGTCAGGGCCACGTGGTAGGAATGATCGGGGACGGGATCAACGATGCGCCTGCCCTAGCGCAAGCCGATATTGGGATTGCCATGGGTAGTGGTTCATCGGTAGCCATGGAATCAGCAGACCTCGTCATCGTCCAAAACGATCTATCTAAGCTGTTCCATAGTTTTGAATTAAGTAAGCATTTGAACACCATCATCAAGCAAAATGTGATCTTCGCAGTGGGCGTGATCATTGCCTTGATAATTATGAACCTCTTTGGCCTTCTACCCCTACCACTTGCCGTGGTTTGCCATGAAGGCTCAACCATCTTAGTCATCTTGAATGGTTTGCGTCTCTTGGCCTACGGGGACCGCTAATCAACTTTTACCTCCTTTCAGTGGAAAGGGGGCTTTTTTGTGGGGAGAATTTTTCGCTAGAAGAAATTATAGCGATCGCTCTTTGCATCCTAGGCGAACATTGGTAAAATAAATAGGACTTAAAGGAGGGATTTATTTGGAAATAATTCAAGATTTTATTGCAGCGGTGGGAGCTTTATTTAATGGTATCCCCCAGGCCTTAATGGCCTTGTCCTTGGGATTTGCCATGGCGCCCACTGCTTTTGGTTTTGTTGTCACGTCAGGGGTCAACTGGCTGACCGGGTCCGTGGCGCCAATCTCTTTTCAGGCGGAATCGGTCTCAATGCTGGGTCGCTTAGGGGATAACCGGTTGGAACGAGTTTCAGTGATGTTCTGGGGATCGATAATTATGCTGGCCATCGCCTTAACTGGGACGGTCAACTTGATTGTCGACTTGCTGGGTCAACAGGTCTTGGCCGGGATGATGGCCGGTGTAGGGATCATGTTGGCTAATATCGCGATTTCCATGGTCAAAGGCGATCCACGTAACGGAGCGCTCTCCATGGTCATCGCTGGCCTGGTCTACTTGTTGACCCATGACCTGGTCTGGACGGTCAGCCTGTCGGTCATCGCGGTCAGTCTGATCGCGCGCTTCTACTTCAAGGAAGAAGGGGCACCAGCCCAAGAAGAATCCAAGCATCTGCAGGTGCATAAACCCCTCCTATCAGGCAAAATCATCCGTGGCGCCTTGAGCCTAGCAGCCTTGAACTTGGCTTCTAATATTTCTTACGGCTTGGTAACCGGCCAACTCACCGGCCAAGCTGTCAACCCCACCAACTTGAAGGCACTAACCCTGGCCCAAGCCGCTTCGGACTTTGGCGCGAGCTTGATGGGAGGTGCGCCCTTGTCAGCTATTATCTCCACCACCGGAAGTGCCCCACACCCAATGCGGTCTGGCGTGATCATGATGATCTTGATGGCCTTGATCTTAGTCAGCGGCTTGCTACCTAAGATCGGCCGCTTTGTCCCAAGCTCTGCCATCGCCGGCTTCCTCTTTGTCCTAGGCGTGGTCATCGTCTTCCCATCCAATGCCATGCTGGCCCTACAAGGACCCGAAGCCCTGATCGCCGCCATCACCATCGCCATCACCGCCTGCAGCGACCCCTTCACCGGTCTGCTATCCGGCGCCGCCCTCAAATACCTACTCCCACTCATCGGACTCAGCTTATAAAAAAATAGCCACCAGGTTGAACCTGGTGGTTTTTGCGTCTTGGGATCAGTGCTATTAGATGTGAAAAGAATTTGGCGTATAAAAGGTGTGCTCAATTAGGTGCGAAAACAATTTGGCATATAAAAGGTGTGCTCAATTAGGTATAAAAATAATTTGGTGTATAAAAGGGTAACTCTTTTAGGTATGAAAATAATTTGGTGTATAAAAGAGTCGCTCAATTAGGTGCGAAAAGCATTTGGCATATAAAAGTCACCCTCAATTAGCTACGAAAAAATTTGGCGTATAAAAGAGATGCTCAATTAGGTGCGAAAAGCATTTGGCATATAAAAGTCACCCTCAATTAGCTACGAAAAAATTTGGCGTATAAAAGAGATGCTCAATTAGGCGCGAAAAAAATTTGGCGTATAAAAGAGATGCTCGATTAGGTGCGAAAAGCATTTGGCATATAAAAGAGCCGCTAAATTAGGTGCGAAAAAATTTGGCGTATAAAAGGTGTGCTCAATTAGCTACGAAAACTATTTGGCATATAAAAGTCGCGCTCAATTAGGTGCGAAAAGAATTTGGCGTATAAAAGTCTTTATCATTTAGGTACGAAAAAAATTTGGCATATAAAAGAGCCGCTCAATTAGCTACGAAAAAAATTTGGCATATAATAGTCTCCCTCCATTAACTACCAAATCCATTTCGTATATAATAGCCAGCCACCACCCCCCTCCATCCCTATCAAAGCAAGCAAAAAACCAGGCCTCACCACTCGATGGGACCTGGTTTTTGCTTATTCTTCAGATTCATTGAGGATCTTGAGTAGGATGCCGGAGACGAACTTGCGTGACTTGTCATCGCTGAAGCTTCGAGCCAAGATGGTTGCTTCGTCGACGGCGACAGTCTTAGGGACGGTCTCGTCGTCAAGGTAGAGCATCTCGTAGATGGCGAGGCGAAGGATGGATAAGTCGATGCGTTGTAGGCGTTCGATGGACCAGTTGGTCAAGTGCTTGCTGATGATCGTGTCGATCTCTTCTAAGTGAGCCACTACGCCTTCAACTAGCTGGTAGAGGTATAAGTCTTCAACATCTTCGTAACCTTCATCTGGGTCCTTGCCCACTTCCAGGGCGTAGCGGATAGCTAGGTCTGGGGTCAAGTAATCTGGGGCATTAATCAATTGAAACAGGGCTTGCAGGGCCACGATACGGGCTTGGCGACGGGTAGTTAAGCTCTGGCTCACTGGTTGTCACCTTCAAGGCTTGCTTCCGGTTCAATGGATTCGACATGGACGTTGACTTGGTTGATCACCAAATCGGTCATGAATAAGATTTGTTCCTTGACGGCATCTTGAACGGCTAGGGCCACTTCGGGTACAGAATAGCCATACTTGACTCGGATATGGATATCCACCGATAGGATACCATTCTCGCGAGAGACAGTAGTAGCTAGCGAACCTTGGTTGCGGCCTAGGAAGTTGGTGGCTTGACTGGAAACGCCAGCTACTTCACTGGCAGCCTTGGAGGCAATGGTTTCAAGGACTCCGGTTGTAATATTGATTTCGCCAAGATTAGTCTTGTTGTTCGGTTGGTAAGGGACTTCTTGCTTGTTCGGCATAATCATGCTCCTTTCCTGGGTGTGTTTATAATCTCTTCTATTGTAGCGAACTTTAATGTCTTTTACTAGATAATTATTAAATTTTTAGGGCTACGGTTCAAAATCTCGACTCCTTCTTGAGTCACCAAGAGATCATCTTCAATCCGGACGCCTCCTAGACCGTCAATATAAATACCTGGTTCGTCCGTAATCACCATACCCACTTCTAACGGTTCCTGGTTACGCTGGGCGATGGCCGGTTCTTCGTGAATATCCAAGCCAACCCCGTGACCGGTTGAATGGCCAAAGTTATCGCCGTAACCATAAGATTTAATAATGTCGCGGGCTAGGTCATCGACTTCACGCCCCGTCATCCCAGCCTTGGTGCCATCAATAACCGCTTGATGGGCCTCCAGTACAATCTGATAGATAGATTCTAGTTTAGGGTCCACTGAACCCAAGGCCACAGTCCGAGTCATATCAGAAGCATAGCCCTTGTAGTAGCAACCAAAGTCCATGGTAATCATATCGCCAGCTTCAATGCGCTTATCAGAAGCCACACCGTGGGGCATAGCTGACCGGTAACCGGAAGCGATAATTGTGTCAAAGGACATACCAGAAGCGCCCTTGGACTTACAGAAGCGTTCTAATTCATTGGCTACCTCTAGCTCACTGACACCAGGTTTGATAAAGGTCAGGATATGGCTAAAGGCTTGGTCAGTAATCTCGCAGGCTTGCTTGATGATGGCAATCTCTTCAGCGTCCTTGATCTGGCGGACCGATTCTATCAGACCGGCAGTTGCCACCAAGGAACAATCCAAGTCTTCATCCAAGCGAATATAAGCTGAGACTACCATTTGGTCGGCTTCATAGCCTAAGTTTTGGATTTGGTGCTTGGCTACCAGGTCTGCTAGAACTTGGTTTTGGTTACCGGAATGGATAATTACCTCAAAGCCTTGGGCCTGTTGGCTGGCTTGCTCCTTGTAGCGGAAGTCGGTGATGAAGTATTGGTAGTCCGGCCCAATTAAGGCCACACCGGCTGTTCCAGTGAAGTTGGCTAAGTAATACAAGTTCTTGAGTTCTGTGACAAGAAGCGCATCTATCCCTTCCCCGGCAAAGTGGCTTCTAACTTTGGTTAATCTTGACATGTTTTCCCTTCTTTCTAAGGCTATTATAGCAAACTCTGAGACGGGGCCAAATACTTTCATAATTTCTCCAGTAAAAAAATGTAAAAAGCAAAAAAATGTGTATTTATATAATGAGGACCTAAAAGGAGGCATAGGAGACAAAATGGAAGTCATAGCCAAACAATTAATTCAATCTGGCGTCGACCAAGGAGCCAGTGATATCCACTTGATCCCGCATCCAGATTCCTATCAAGTCTTCTGGCGGACGGGTGGTCGTCTGATCTTTGGGCACGTATTGGAGGTGGACCAGGCCAAGAAGTTGATTGCCTATTTCAAGTATCAAGCAGATATGGATGTCGGCGAACGGCGGAGGCCCCAATCGGGTTCCTGTTCTTATCAGCTGGACCAGGAAGAAGTGGAGCTGCGCTTTTCGACGATTACTAATTATCAACTCCTGGAATCCTTGGTGATCCGGATACTCCGGCAGGCGGTAGGCCAGGAAGAAGCCTTACAAGTCATCTTTCCCCAGACGGTTCAGGCCTTGGCTAGCTTGGTCCGTAGGCGGTCGGGCTTGGTCTTGTTCTCAGGACCTGTGGGTTCGGGGAAGACGACCTTGATCTACCACCTCTTGAGGCAGCGGATCCAAGGCGAGCCCCTCCAGGTGATTACGATGGAAGATCCGGTTGAGATCAGTGAAGCAGCTTTTCTACAAACCGAGGTCAATGACCGGGCGGGGATCACTTATGACCTCTTGATTAAGTCCAGCTTGCGCCACCACCCAGATATTCTAATGATTGGTGAGATTCGAGATGAAGAGACGGCCCGCATGGTGGTCCGGGGCGCTCTGACCGGGCACTTGATGATTGCGACTATCCATGCCAAGAATGCCCGAGGTGTCTTAGCCCGGCTCCAGGAACTGGGAGTCAGCCAGGAGCAACTCAAGCAGACCTTGATCGGGATCATCTCCCAGCGCCTGCTTCCCATTCAAGGGGCGCCTGGCCAGCGGGGACTGATCCTAGAGACCCTGGCTGGCCCCGGATTAGCAACCACATTGAAAGGAGGTGATCCCGTTTCTTCAGACTTTCAGACGCTAAATGATTATTTAAGAAAGGCGTGGGCTTATGGCTTTATCAGCAAGGAAGACTATCAACTTTACGAGATTCTTTAAGAGCCGGTCTAACAGTCAGATTCCAAGTAAAATTCGTCCCTACTTCTTGATGACGCTGGCTGAACTGCTTGAGCAAGGTTTTTCCTTGCAGCAAAGCTTGGCCTTTATGCAGTTGATCCTACCCAAGCAGGCCAGTCTGATCCAAGACATCCAAGACCAAGTGGCCCAAGGACAAGGCTTGGAGACAGTGCTGAGGCATTATGGCTACAGTATTGGCAGTATTTCCAACTTGTTCTATGCCAAGAGACAAGGGCGGTTCAATGCAGCCTTGATGGAGACGGGCCAGCACCTGGCAGAGATTCGCTCTTACCAGGCCAAATTTATCAAGGTCTTGATCTACCCAGTCTTGATGTCTTTATTCCTACTGGGGCTCTTATTTGGGATGCGGGTCTTTCTCTTACCTCATATAACAAGTTTCATTAGTCCACAAGTCTATCAAAGCCAGTGGATGGTTCGACTCCTGCTCGGTTTTTTCACCTTTTTGCCTCATTTAGCGGTCTTAGGTCTAACAATTCTTGTCTTCTTATTTATCGGTGTAGAGTATTACTTGATGCGGCTGTCGCCTTTGGAACGGATCTTAAAGCTGGTCCGTTGGCGGGGCTTAGGAAGATGGGTGCGGCAGTATTGTTCCTATAAGTTTGCCCGGGAGATTGGCTACTTCTTCCAAGGGGGCTTTTCCATGCAGCAGGCCTTAGAGGTCTTGGTGACCTATCCTATTGACCCCTTGATGTCTGATATTGCCAAGGCGCTCCACCAGGGTTATCTGGCTGGTGGTCATCTGCCGGACTTGATCGAGGAACTCGGGATCTTTACCCGGGAACTGCCACTCATTATCCACCAAGGAGAACTCCTGGCCCAGACAGCCTCCAAGTGTCATTTATATAGTCAAAAAATTTTTGAGGATTTACTTGCCGACATTGAACGGGTGATACAGTGGGTCCAGCCCGTTCTCTTTGTCGGTATTGCGATCTTAATTATGGCCTTATATTTATTGATAATGTTACCTATGTTTACAATGGAAGGATTGTGATTAATTGAATTATCTACTCGAAATAATTAAGCGAAAAGGCTTGAATCGGCGCGGGTTTACGCTTTTAGAAATGCTTATTGTCTTGTTAATAGTTGCACTATTGATGGCCATCATTATCCCCAACGTCTCCGGGCAAAGAGACCGGATCAACACCCAGGCTAAGACTAATATTGCTGAGATCATTGAAACTCAAGCCAACACCTACAAGATGGTTGAAGCGGACCAGGCGCCAACCTTGAATACCCTGCATGATCAAGGCTATATCACTAGCAAGCAAAGAGACCAAGCCCATGACCTCCTAGGTCTCGACCTAGTAACGCCAATTCCAGATCCGATTCTTGTTGATTAAGCTTTCTTCCAGGGGCTTTACCTTGATCGAGTCGCTCTTGGTCCTGGCCTTAATTAGCCTGGCCTTGGTTTTCTTCAGCTGGCGGCCTTGGCCAGGCTTGGAAGCGTCCTTGGACCAGCGTCTCTTCTTTGACCAGTTACAAAGTCAGCTTCAATTGGCCCAAGAAGAGGCTATTCTGCAAGAGACGGCGGTCACAGTTGGCTTCTGGCCACAAGCGCAAGAGATTCGCATCCAAAGCCAAAAGCAAGGACAAGGCCTGCAAAGGCTGGCTGTTCCAGATAGCTTACAGCTGGTGACTAGCCACCAATTGGTCTACCGAGCCACGGGGCGGGCAAGTGGGGCCCTGACGGTCTATTTTCAAGATTTAATTCAAGACCGACCGTTGCGGTTGAAGATTCAATTGGCCAATGGTCAGTTTGATATTACTTATTAGGAGGGACTCTCATGAACAAAAAGGGCTTTAGTCTAGTGGAATCGCTCTTGGGGCTCTTTGTCTTCTCATTCATCGTCTCCTTCTACCTGCCGGCCTTCTACCAGCAGATGCACCGGCTTAGTCAAATTAAGTTAGCCACCGACCAATGGCGGCTCTTCCAGCAGTTGACCAGTCTAGGGGCTGAGGGGCCAGCGAGTGAGATTGGGGCTTTGATGCGGCAGTCTTTTGAAGACCGGACCGGTCAAGAGGTGGTTTATTACGACTATCAAGCGGGTGGGGCAGTGATTGCCTTCTCGGATGGGCAAGTCTTGGAGGTGGTCCTAAGTGAAGTTGAATAAGCGAGGCTTCACCTTGATGGAGCTTTTGATCGCCTTACTGGTCTTGGCCTTGGTGATGCAGAGTCTCTTGATGTGCCTGAGGTCTTACCAGCTGATTGACCAGTCCCACCGCCAGGACCAGTCCCACCAATGGCAGCTCTTCTTGAACTTGATGGAAAAGGAGTTGACTTATTTTGAGGACTTCAACTGGCGTGGCGGGGTCCTATGGGCTTCAAGGCGGGAAGGTAACCGACTGCAACAAGTGCGCTTTTTTGTCCGGAATGGCCGGATTGATCGGGCGCCGGGAACGGTCATCTATCTCTATGATGTTCGTTCTTGGTGGGGCCAACGGGTGGGAGACTTCTTATATATCGAGGTCGAGATGACCAATGGGCAAGTCTTTGACGGCTGGTTGCCCTTGAAGGAGGGATCCTCATGACGCTTAACCGGTCAGGTCTAGTGATGCCGGTAGTCCTAATCTTCTTCTTGATCAGTCAGTTGATCTATTGGAGCTTCTTGAAGCTCAATCAATATTACACCTACCGGCAGATTCACTTTCAAGACTATTACCAGGCCCGGATTCAAGTCGACTTAGCTCAAGCCTACCTGGAACCAAACTACCCGGACCAAGCCCATGATTACTATCAACTTCAAATGGCGCAAGTAGGACAAAACTTGATGGACCGGCAATTTCCAGCCAAGCACTTTGACTGTCTTCTGGCTTTGGAGGACTTGTGGGTATACCGTGAACGGGAAGGGGTCCGAGTCTTTCTGATCCTACAAGAGCGCCAGCTGGATGGTCAAGCAGTCGATCAAACGGCCAGTCGGGACTTGTTGGACCAATGTCTGGCTGATTATTTAGTTGCTGGTTACCAGGAGACTGACCACAGCTTCCGGCTACCCGCTTACCGACAGCGACCGCAAGCATTCCTGCCTAGTCCCAGTCGTTTTCACTTCCAAGGCGGGCAAGTTTGGATTCAGGGCCGGGGCAGTCAGTGGGTGTGGCGGTCACAGTTAGAGTCAGGCTTTGATACCCAGCAAGTTTTTCGACCGATTGATTGGGGATTTGAACTCACTTACCAGCTCATCAGCCTGGAGCCTATTGATTTGACCGACTAGCTGGTGGCTTTAATTCTATACTTGACTTGTAAATTATGGTAAACTAGGGGTAACTGACTGCAAGAACACGTTAGCGGCCAATAATTTGGCGCTTTTACTCGCTGAATGTTACTAGGCGTAATGATAATTTATAAAGGAAGTGAAAGAATGATTTTCAAGGTTTTATACCAAGAATCTAAAGAAGAAGCCCCACGTCGGGAGACAACTAAGACGATGTTTGTTGAAGCAGATTCACTCAGACAAGTTCGTCAAGACTTAGACACCCATACAGACTACAGTGTCGAATTTATTCAAGAATTAACAGGAGATTTCCTAGAATACGAACAAGAGAATAATCCTGATTATAAGGTTGTGACCTTCTAAAATGTCTGTTAATTTGAAGAACAACGAAGTCGGCATTTTTGCCCTGGGAGGATTAGAAGAGATTGGAAAGAATATGTATGGTGTTCAGTTCCAAGACGAAATTATCCTCATGGACTGCGGCGTGCTCTTCCCGGAAGATGAACTGCTAGGAATTGACTACGTGATTAACGACTTCTCCTATGTATTAGAAAACCGGTCCAAGGTCAAGGCCTTGGTAATCAGTCACGGTCACGAAGACCATATTGGAGGCATTCCCTTCTTCTTGCAGCAGATGAATGTCCCCATTTATGCCGATCCATTAGCCAGCGCCTTGATCCGCAACAAGTTAAAAGAACGTGGCTTGTTACGCGACGCGCAGATTACTGAATATAATGAAGATACCGTGATCAAGTTCCGCAAGATGAGCGTTAGCTTCTACCGGACGACTCACAGTATCCCTGAAGCTTATGGAATTGTGGTTAACACTCCGCCCGGTAATATTGTCTTTACGGGAGACTATAAGTTCGACTTTACCCCAGTGGGTGAACCCGCTAACTTGCACCGCATGGCCAAGCTTGGCGATGAGGGTGTCTTGGTGATGATGGGGGATTCGACCAATTCGGAAGTCCCTAACTTTACCATGTCTGAACGGGTGGTTGGTGAATCGATTAATGACATCATCCAAAGCGTGGATGGCCGGGTTATTTTTGCGACCTTTGCCTCTAACGTTTCCCGCTTGCAGCAAGTGGTGGAAACGGCTATCAAGACGGACCGCAAGATAGCAGTCTTTGGCCGCTCAATGGAAAATGCCATCGAAACCGGTCGAGAGCTGGGTTATATTGACGACCATGGTCAAGATGTCTTTATCAACAACCGGGAACTCAACCGCTATCCAGCCGGCGAGATGATTATCCTCTGTACTGGTTCTCAGGGAGAGCCGATGGCGGCCTTGAGCCGGATTGCTAATGGGACTCACCGGCAAATTGCTATCCAACCTGAAGATACTGTTATCTTCTCTAGTTCACCGATTCCAGGTAACACCTCCAGTGTCAACCGTGTGATCAACCAGTTGACCGATACCGGCGCTCGGGTGGTCCATGGTCGCTTGAATAACATCCACACCTCCGGACACGGTAGTCAACAAGAGCAGCTCCTCATGATGCGTCTGTTGAAGCCGAAGTTCTTCGTCCCTGTCCACGGTGAATACCGCATGCTTCGCATCCAAGCCAAGATGGCCCAAGAGACCGGCATCCCTGAAGACCACACCTTCGTCATGCAAAATGGCGACATGTTAGCGGTCACCAAAGACTATGCCCGTCTGGCTGGTCACTTCAAGGCTGGCGACGTTTATGTGGACGGAAGTGGGATTGGCGACGTGGGTAACGTGGTTCTCCGCGACCGCAAGATCTTATCAGAAGATGGACTTGTGATCGTTACGGCTACCATTGACTATGAGAACAAGCAACTGGTCTCTGGACCTGATATCATGTCCCGTGGCTTCATCTATATGCGTGAATCCGGTGACTTGATCAACGACATGCAAGCCGCCCTGAAGGCTGCCATCAACCGTGGCCTCAATGAATCCGGCAACAATGTCAACGAACGTCTGATTCGCGATGTGGTCTTTGACACCATCAAACCTTTCTTGTACGAACGGACCGAACGCAAGCCAATGATCTTGCCCGTCCTATTAGATATCAACAAGGGTGTCCGCGACCGCAAAAGCAAATAAGGCTGATAGCTCCCTTAGGGGAGCTTTTTTGTTTGGGGAAAGAGGTTTATCAGCTTGACGAGCGTCTTCTATTGGGTGTGAAATAAATTTTGCGTGTGATGGCGGGGTTCAATTGGGTGTGAAATAAAATTGGTGTGTGATAGGGGAGTTCAATTAGCTGTGAAATAAAATTGGTGTGTGATAGAGTATTTTAATTGCCTATGAAATAAATTTGGCGTGCGATAGGGGAGTTCAATTATCCACGAAATAAATTTGGCGTGTGATGGCGGATTTCAATTCCCCATGAAATAAAATTCGAGTGTGATAGAGGACTCCTATTACCCACGAAATAAATTTGGTATGTGATAGGGAGATTCAATTCCCCATGAAATAAATTTTGGGTGTGATAGAGGATTCCAATCACCCATGAAATAAATTTGGCGTGCGATAGGGGAGTTCAATTATCCACGAAATAAATTTGGTGTGTGATGGAGGATTCCAATCACCCATGAAATAAATTTAGCGTGTGATAGAGGATTCCAATCACTCATGAAATAAAATTCGAGTGTGATGGAGAAGTCCTATTACCCATGAAATAAATTTGGTGTGTGATAGGGGAGTTCAATTACCCATGAAATAAATTTGGTGTGTGATGGAGGCCTCCTATTACCCACGAAATAATTTTCACATCCAATAGGGCGCCTCAATCACCCACGAAATAAATTTCACATCCAATAGGATCAACCCCCCCTCCCAATACACATACAAAAACCACCATAAAAGCGCTTTAACGATCGTTATTCCGGCAAAGCTATGCTACAATCAAGTTATTAGCCAGTGAGGAGATGAACAAATGCTCAAGAAAATACGAGTTGAAGAGGCGGTTGGAAAGCGTCTGCTTCACGATATTACAGCGATCAAGCCAGATGGCTTCAAGGGACGGGAGTTCAAACGGGGGCACTTGATTCAAGAAGCGGACATTCCAAGGCTCAAGGATATCGGTAAGGACCATGTCTTTGTAGGCGAACTAGAGCCTGGTCAAGTGCATGAAGAGGATGCGGCCAAGGCCTTGGCCGAATGGGTTACAGGCCCCAATATCGAAGCCGGACCACCTTCAGAAGGAAAAATTGCTCTTAAAAGTCAGGTGGATGGTCTTTTTGTCTTGGACAGAGAAAGTCTAGACGCCATTAATTCAGTCGGGGATTATACCCTGGCCACCCGGTGGAACCTAAGTCCCGTCCAAGCTGGTGACACGCTAGTCGGGCTACGGATTGTGCCTCTCTTAACCGAGCAAGACCAGGTGGACCGGGCGGTGGCGATTGCCCAAGCGGGTCAGCCGGTCTTTCAAGTGGTCTCTTATCAGACTCTGAAGATTGGGGTCATTATTACCGGCAGCGAGGTCTACCATGGCCGGATTCAGGACCGCTTTGAGCCGGTGCTGCGTGATAAATTTAGTGATTTTCCAACGGAGATTCTTGGCTTCACCAAGTGTCCGGACGATTTGGACCATATCAGCCAAGCGCTCGAGGCCTATCTCAGCCAAGACGCTGACCTGGTCATTCTGACTGGAGGCATGAGTGTGGATCCGGATGATTTGACGCCGACGGCGATTCGCCAGTCGGGCGCCCAGGTGATCAGCCAAGGCGTTCCAGTGCAACCGGGTAATATGCTGATGCTGGCCCAGCTGGGATCCAGTTACTTGCTGGGACTGCCGGGTGCTTCTATCCATGCACCGGTGACCAGTTTCGATACACTCTTGCCCCGTTTCTACGCCAAGTACCCAATCACCAAGGCCGACCTGATCGCTCTAGGCGAAGGTGGCCTCTATTAGAAAGGACTTAACCAATGAAAAAACTAGCCAAAACCCTATTAGCCTTATCTCTCGCTCTGGCTCCGTCGCTTTTAATAGCTCCGGGCCAAAGCCAAGCTCAAGAAGAGCAAGAATTAATTATTTTTGCAGCGGCTTCCATGACAGAGACTCTTGAAGAAATTCAACCGCTATTCGAAGAAGCAAACCCGGGCGTCAAGTTGACCTTCAACTTCGACTCTTCCGGCACCTTGCAAGATCAGATTGAAGCGGGGGCTCCGAGCGATGTCTTCATCTCTGCTGCGCAAAAGCAAATGAATGAACTAGAAGAAGCGGACTTGATCCAAGCCGACAGCCGGGTAGACCTATTAGAAAACAAGGTCGTCCTTGCTGTGGCAGAAGGTAACCCAGCTGGCATTGACAGCTTTGACGACCTAACTAGCGACAAGGTCCAAACTCTCGCTCTCGGCAACGAAGACGTTCCGGTGGGCCAATATTCACAGGAACTTTTGACTAACTTAGGGATCTTTGAAGTGATTCAAGAAAAAGTCACCTATGGTTCCAACGTCAAGGAAGTAACCACTTGGGTGGATGAAGGCGTGGCTGAATGTGGCATCATTTATCAAACAGATGCCAAGGCTGCAGGTTTAGAAGTAGTAGACCAGGCGGGCAATGACCTAATCCAAACGCCGGTTATCTACCCAGCCGCTGCAGTTAAGTCTAGCCAAAATCCAGACTTGGCCCAAGCCTTTATCGACTTCCTACAAGAAGACCCAGCCTTGGAAATCTTTGAAGCAGCTGGCTTTACAGGCGTCAAGTAATGACTGACTTGTTTCCCTTGTGGAACTCCTTGCGTATCTCTTTGATTTCAACGGCCTTGGTGATCATCCTGGGTGTCCTCTTGGCCTATTGGGTGGTCGGATTGCCAGCCAAGGTCAAGGCCCTCGTGGATGTTGTCTTCACCTTGCCCTTGGTCTTACCGCCAACGGTGATTGGTTTCTTTCTACTCAAGCTACTTGGCCCCAAGACAGCGATTGGTGAATTCTTTCAGGCCCAGTGGTCGTTGAACCTAGTCATGCAGTGGTGGTCGGCTATCTTTGCGACCATGGTAGTGACCTTTCCCTTGATCTACCGGTCTAGCCGGGCCTCCTTTGAAGCCTTTGACTGGGAGCTGGAAGCGGCTGCTCAGACCCTAGGCAAGTCACAGACTTGGATTTTCTTGCGGATTATTCTGCCTAACTGCCGGTCGGGGATCATTGCGGGCGCCATCCTAACCTTTGCCCGGGCTTTGGGGGAGTATGGGGCAACCTCCATGATCAGTGGCTATATTCCGGGCAAAACGGCTACCATCTCCACGACCGTCTACCATCTCTGGCGAACGGGCAAGGATAGCCAGGCCTATGCCTGGGTGGGGGTTAATCTGGCCTTGTCCTTCCTGGTATTGGTCCTAATGAATCAAATAGAAAGTCGAGCCCAAGCCAATGCTAAAAGTTAGAATCGAGAAAAACTATCCCAGCTTCCAACTGGACCTTCAACTAGAAAGTCAGTCCAAGCGCCTGGTCCTCCTGGGATCTTCAGGATCCGGCAAGTCCTTGACCCTCAAGATGCTAGCCGGCATTATCAATCCGGACCAGGGCATGATTCAAGTAGACGACCGGGTCTTCTATGACTCAAAGAAACGGATTCAAGTCAAGCCCCAAGAGCGACGGGTAGGCTACTTGTTCCAAGATTATGCCTTATTTCCTAACTTCACCGTCCGAGAAAACATCCAAGTCGGCCTAGGCAAAGGTCCAGCCAGCTTATTGGACCAACAAGTTCAAGCCCTGAAGCTAGAGGAAGTCTTGGACCAGTATCCCAGCCAACTCAGTGGCGGGCAAAAGCAACGGGTGGCTCTGGCCCGAGTCCTAGTTAACCAGCCCGACCTCTTGCTCTTGGACGAACCCTTCTCGGCCTTGGATCCCCACTTGCGGTATGCCGTCGAGACAGACTTGACCCATTATTTAAGGTCCCTGTCTCTGCCCTATATTGTAGTGACCCATGATGCCGGTCAGGCTTATCGTTTGGGTGAGGAGATTTGCCTCTTGGAAGAGGGTCAGTTAGTAGAGCACCAGTCAAAGTCAGACTTTTTCCAGCGGCCCAAGACTCGGGCGGGTGCGCGGATTCTGGGAGTTCACAATATTCTACCAGCCCGTGATTGGGTTCAAATCTTGAATCTGGACCCGGCTCTCTTGGCTGAATGGCCTTGGCTCGGCGTTCCCAATCATGGCATCCAAGTCAGTCAGCCGTCAGACCCCCAAGCTTTAATGGGGCGGATTCAAGTGCTAGAAGACAATTATCAGACAGTGGACTTGACCGTGGTTCCTGCCCAAGAAGTCGCCTTGCACTTGAGTTTGCCTCCTGATATAGGTAGACAAGTAGCGGTCGGTCAAGAGCTAGCCTTTCGCTTGACCGACTACTACTTGCTTAAAGATTAAAAGACAAAATCCATGCAACCTAGCCTTTAGAGATAGGCTTAGGTCTGCATGGATTTTTGCTGATTAATAAGAATTAAACAAAGTGGAAAAAGTAAGTGGCCGGTTTACCTGACCCGTCTGGTAAGTCTTCAACTTCTTCACCACTTAGTTTAGATTCGAGCACTAATTCTTCCGCTTCACCTTGAAGGACCATATCAAATTCATAAATGATTTGATCGTCTTCTTCAACTCTTCGTGCGATTAAACTTTGGTGTTCTGCTTGAGTTAATCGTTGACTGAAATTGTCCTCATGTTCTTCATCTTCGAAGTAGACCCGAGTATAGAGTGGATAGCCGACACCACTGGCATGAACGAATAAGAGGACATGTGGTGCTTGTGAGAATTCAGGGTGATCGGTTTCATGGATTTTACCTGGTTTGAAGGTCTTGAACTGATAGGCACCGCGCTCATCCGTCACGTCACGGCCAAAGCCAACAAAGTCAGGGTCAAAGCCTTCCCGATCTTGATAGGCAGGGTGGTTGAAAACCCCTTGAGAGTTAGCTTGCCAAATTTCAACCATTACGTTGAATAGTGGGGCGCCCTGGCTATCAAAAAGATGGCCTCTAATCGTGATCTCTTGGCCACTGCCACCGTGAGATGTGAGGTTATTGTCTTTGAGTTCGACCTTGTCACCGGAGAGAAGTCCTAGAGTCAAGTAAGGGCCGACAGTTTCTTGAGGTGTACGAGTGAAATCTGCACCTTTTTTGTTTAATTGAACCATTTGGGCCTCCTATTTCTGCTCTAGCTGAGCGATATCTTCGTCTGTCAACTTATGGTTATTTGGAAGGGTCGGAGAGGCACTACTTCCGCGCAATACCATATCAAATTGGTAACCAAGCGCCCAGTCAGGAACGGTGAAGTCATGATTATAAGTACAAATCACACGCTTCCGGTCCTCTTCACTTAAGTCAAGGAAGAGACCTTCATCATAGTCTAAGAGAGGATCCCCTTCAAAGTAAAGTTGCGTTACCAAGCGGTCAGCCAGAGCGGGACCCATTACCGAGAAGTGGATATGGGCTGGACGCCATTGGTTGATCTCAGGCTTCCATGCATAATTACCAGGCTTGATCGTCGTAAATTCATAGCGTCCCTCTTCATCGGTATGGGTCCAACCACTGCCAATAAAGTTTGGATCTAAGGGGGCGTCCCATGAATCAAGTTTATGAATATAGCGTCCAGCAGCATTTGCCTGCCAAATTTCAATAAAGGCATGGGGAACCGGTTCACCATTCTCATCATAGACGGTTCCTTTGACAATGATTCGTTGGCCAATCGCTTCTTCACCGGTACCTGCATTGGTCGTCAAGTCATCATTCTTGCCAAACTTCTTGGCTAAGGCTGGACCTGGACCAGGTTCAAACAGGGGGAAGAGACTCTTGAACTCCGTCTCGTTCATCTGCGTACCATACTCTTTAATGTGCTCCCACGGCTCATAACGGGCAATTTTCTTGTCAGTCATCTAGTCGTGCTCCTTTTTTTAGATTAAAAGTTCAAATTCGAACCTTTCTTTAAGGATAAAGTAATTAACCCGCCAGTGCAAAGAATAACTCTTGTAATCAGAAAAAAATTTACCAGTCATTATCCAAATACTGATGGCTGAGGAAACAGCTACGATCAGGCTTATGATAAAAAATATTAAAATATTGTCGCAATAAATAAATAGTCTGCCAGCATCAGAAACCTTTGGTGATTCTAACTAAATGAAATTTTTGAACGCAAAGATTGGACAAAAGCGCATAAGTAAACGTATTCAGTTGGTCAAGCTTGATTAAAATCCCCTCAAGAATGGGATTCTGTGCTATAATTCTCTTAGTTAATATTAATTTTCTATGAAGAAAGAAGGATGTAAATTGTATAAGTTCATGAAGAAATTTCCAGGCGGGCTCCTCTTGGTTCCCATGCTGGTAGCTGCGGTTGTTAATACCCTTGCGCCTAATTTCTTTGCTAATCTCGGTGGCGTTAGTGAGGCCCTTTTTACCACTAAGGGGATCAACTATGTCGTTGGGGCGACTTGTTTTTGTTCAGGAGCAACCTTGAATGTTAGAAGCTTAGGTAATATCTTGAAGAAGCAAGGAACCATGATCTTAGTCAAGACCTTGATCTGTGTGGTGGCTGGTTTCCTCTACATTAAGTTCTTTGGCCAATCAGGTATTCTAGGCATTAGTGCTATTGCCTTTGTTACGGTCTTGTGTTCAAGTAACCCATCGCTTTACTTGGCCCTTGAACAAGACTATGGAACACCAGAAGACGTCAGTGCCTTCGGCTTGATGGGCTTGATCTGTGTGCCAGCTTACCCCATGCTTGTCTTCTCTGTGGCCCAATCTTCGCCAATTGATTGGACACCCATCATTTCAACTTTGATTCCGATTATCTTCGGGATGGTTGTGGGTAACTTGGACAAGGATATGGCCGAATTCTTCAAGCCAGGTGTGGTGGTCTTAACGCCATTCATGGGCTGGGCCTTCGGTGTGGGTATCAACTTGATTGAAGCCGTTCAAGCTGGTTTCCAAGGAATTGTCATCACAGCCATGTTCTACATCTTCTTACTACCTGCACTCTATCTATTCGAGCGTCGGGTCTTGAAGATGGACGGGATTACGTCGATTGCGATGACTTCCGTTGCCGGTATGTCAGTATCTGTTCCGTCCTTGGTAGCAGCAACCAACAGCGCTGTTGAACCTTATGTATCATCGGCTGTAGCGCAAATTGCCTTTGCCGTTGTTCTAACCAGTATCATTACCCCAATCTTAGAAAAACGTCTTGACTTAAGTAATCACCCTGAACACGCCGCTTAATCAAGACTTTGATACCTAAAGATAAGTTAAAATAAATTGATATAAAGCTTCAAAAATCAATCATTCCCTCAGCTGTAGTGGACCGCCTCCAGAGCGCATGGCTGGATTTCTAAGTCACTAAAATGACAAGAGATCCAGCCATGCGCTCTTCCGGCGCTTTGCGTACTGGGGCTCTAAGTTGCTAAAGCAACAAGAGCCCCAGCATTAATTGACTACTTAGAGCTTCTTTTCGCTTTAGCGTTTAGAAGCTCTTGTGCGTTAGTTGCTCTCCCTAAACGCCATGGGCGTAAGGGAGATCTATGCGTCAATTGTCCTAAAACTACTGCTGAGGGAATGTTTGATTTTCTTCGCAATTATAGCATTTTTACTAAGCATAAAGGTAACAAATCTAGACGATTTGATTAGATTAATAAAAAACTAATTTAACTAATAGCTTTTATTGGAAAATACTGGGAGCTTTTCTTATTAGCTTAGCCCTTGAAGGAGAATCTAGATTTTATTTTCACACTTGAATATTTACCGAGCTCAAGCTTTTACTTCTTGGCTCTGACTCTTGTCTTTTTTGTAGATTTCGGGGCGGGTGTGCTTATTTTTGCTTGAATCTATGATAAACTAGAAGGTGCATTTGAGTGTGTGAGTTGGGGAAAGGAAGTGACCAGCTTGAGTGAGATGGCTCCGGAAAATTATTTAACGATCAGTCAATTATCAACCTATTTGAAGCGGAAGTTTGACCTAGATCCTTATTTACGCAAGGTCTTTGTGGTGGGGGAGGTTTCCAACTTTCGCAAGCGGCCCAATGGCCACCAATACTTTAGTCTCAAGGATGAGCATAGCCGAATTAGTGTGGTGATGTTCAAGTCGGCCTTCAACCGCTTGCCCTTCGACTTGGAAGAGGGGATGAAGGTGCTGGCTACTGGGTCAGTGACCTTGTATGAACCGAGCGGTAATTATCAAATGGTTCTGGAATCACTGGAGCCCGAAGGTCTAGGAGCCCTCTACCAAGCCATGGAACAGCTCAAGGCCAAGCTCAAGGCCGAGGGACTCTTGGACCGGCCCCGCCGACCTCTGCCTGCTTATCCCAAGCGGATAGCAGTAGTGACTAGTCCGACCGGGGCGGTGATTCGCGACATTCTAACCACCATCCGCCGGCGTTATCCAATCGTTCAAGTCACCGTTTTTCCGACCTTGGTTCAAGGCAAGCAAGCAGCCGGTCAGATTGCTTCGGCCTTTAGGCAGATTGAGGAGCGGGCAGCGGATTTTGACCTGGTGATTGTCGCTCGGGGTGGGGGGTCGATTGAAGACTTGTGGCCCTTTAATGAAGAAGAAGTGGCCCGGGCGATTGTGGCCTCTAGCCTGCCGGTGATCTCATCGATTGGTCACGAGACAGATACAACGATCGCGGACTTGGTTGCGGACTTGAGAGCGCCGACACCGACGGCAGCGGCCGAATTGGCGGTTCCCGTGCTTCAAGAAGTGCTCTTGAACCTTTATAAGTATCAAGAGCGCCTAGTCTTGGCGATCCGGTCTCAGGTCAACCAGGCCAAGCAACGCTTTAGCAGGAGCCAGCAGTCTTATGTGCTCCAAGAACCCCAGCGACTCTACCAGGCCTATATTCAACAATTAGACCTGGCCAATCAGCGTCTGGAACAGGCCCAAGACCGTTATTTAACCCAACAGCAACAATCCCTCGCCCAGCTCAAGCACCGACTCACCCTACAAGTTCCAACCCGTCGCATTCAAGCCGGACAAGAAGCCGTCCAACTAGCCCAGCGTCAACTCCACCAGGCCAAGAGCCATTATTTCCAAGCTCAAAGCGACCACTTAGCCAAGCAAGCGGGCCTCTTGGAGGCACTGAGTCCCTTGAAGATTCTCGCTCGAGGCTACGCAGTAGTTCAAGAGGGCGACCAGCTAGTCCGCTCCATCGACCAGCTAAGCGTGGGTCAGACACTAGATATCCAACTCAGAGACGGTCAAGCGACCGCCCAAGTTCAAGCCCTGCAAGCGGGCCAACTTTCAAGCACGAATAGAAATGAGGAAATTGAATGAGCCAGAAACCAGAAAACTTTGAAGCGGCCCTCAAGCAATTAGAGACCCTAGTCAACCAACTAGAAAAAGGGGACCTGCCCTTAGAAGAAGCCTTAACTGCCTTCAAGCAAGGGGTCGAACTCACCCAGTATTGCCAGAAGACTCTCCAAGAAGCTGAAGAAACGGTCACTCAGATGATGACCCAGGAAGGGGAAGTGCCTTTGGATGGTGATCCAGCATGAAGCCGACATTAGACCTAGCCAAGTTGCGGTCAGCTTTTGAGAAGCATTTAGACCATTATATGATGAGCTTGGATGCGCCCTTAGAGATGATTAAGCCCATGCTCTATTCGCTCCAAGGGGGCGGCAAGCGCTTGCGTCCTTTACTCTTGTTAGCCGTGATCCAAATTCAAGACCCTGAACGACTCCAAGCCGGCATGTCTTCTGCCCTTGCCTTGGAATATATTCATACCTATTCCTTGATCCACGACGATCTACCGGCTATGGATGATGATGAATTGCGCCGGGGTCAGCCAACAAGTCATATTCAGTTTGATGAGGCAACAGCCATCCTAGCTGGTGACGCTTTGGTGACCGATGCCTTTGGCTTGATTGCTGAAGATGAATCCAACCCACCGGCCTTGGTAGTCCAGCTCTTGAACCTCTTATCCAAGGCGGCTGGATCTGTAGGCATGGTTGCCGGCCAGTTAAAGGACATGCAGGCGGAAGACCAAGAGATTTCTTATGAAGCCCTCAAGCAGATCCACCAACTCAAGACGGGTTGCCTCTTCACCTTTGCCATTCAAGCGGGAGCTTTGATTGCCGGCATGGAGCCTTCGGATATGAAGGTCTTGCTCAAGTTCGCCTACCACTACGGGGTGGCCTACCAGATTCACAATGACTTGGCTGATGTGCTAGCTGATTCCAGCCAGACCGGTAAAACGCAAAACCATGACCAAGCCATCGGCAAGTCGACCTATCCAGGTATTCTCGGCTTAGAACGGGCCTTGAGGGAACTTGATCAAGAACTAGCCCAAGGAAAAAAGGCCTTGGAACAGCTAAGCCGGTTGACCGGCAAGCCTTTTAGTGACTTGTCGATCTTCTTAGACTTTATTCGAATTGATCAAACAGGAGGGAAGGCTTAGCCATGAAAGAACGCGTCGACAAACTAGTCGTCCAAGCCGGCCTCACTGATACCAGGGAAAAGGCCAAGCGCTTGATCATGGCTGGTCAAGTCTATGATGAGAACAACCAACGTTACGATAAGCCGGGCGAGAAGATTCCTAGAGAACGCCAGCTCCATATCAAGGGCAAGCAGTTGCCATATGTGAGCCGGGGGGGCTTGAAATTAGAAAAAGCCATCCAATTCTTTGACATGGATATGACGGATCAAATCCTTCTAGATATCGGAGCTTCTACCGGTGGCTTTACTGATGCGGCCTTGCAGTTTGGAGCGAGTAAGTCTTATGCCTTGGATGTTGGTTACAATCAACTGGCCTACAAGTTGCGTCAAGACGACCGGGTGATCGTCATGGAAAGACAGAACTTCCGCTACAGCCAACCGGAAGATTTCCAGGAAGGGCAACCTACGATTGCCTCGATTGATGTCTCCTTTATCTCGCTTAGCTTGATTCTAGGCCCCCTACAAGACATACTCATCCAAGGGGGTCCGGTCTTAGCCTTGATTAAGCCTCAATTTGAAGCAGGCCCTGACCGGGTCGGTAAGAAGGGGGTTATAAGAGATCCCCAAGTCCACCAAGAAGTAGTTGAAGAAGTCCTCCAAATGGCTACGTCTAAGGGTTACCGAGTGGAAGGCCTGACCTTTTCGCCAATTACCGGTGGGGAAGGAAACATTGAATTTCTAGCCCTACTAACCAACCAAAAGCAAGCCAATGACTCCCATCAATCAATTGATGTAGCCCAAGTTGTTCAAGCAGCCCACCAAGAATTATAGAAAGGAAGAGGTGACTGGATGTTAGTCAGCTTAACGATTGATAATTTTGCTATCATTGACCATGTCGCCATCGACTTTCGTGAAGGGATGACGGTCCTGTCCGGTGAAACGGGGGCAGGGAAGTCGATTATTATTGATGCTCTAGGAATACTCTGTGGCGGACGGGGCTCGGTGGATTATATCCGGGTGGGTCAAGACAAGTTGAGAGTGGAAGGGCTCTTTATCTTTGAAGATATGCCCCTACCCTTGAGACAGAGTCTGGCCGACTTTGGTATCCAGCATGTACCCAGCGGGGAGTTGATCTTGCGCCGGGAGATTAATAGCCAGGGTAAGAATATTATCCGGGTCAATGGTCACCTAGCCAATGTCTCACTCTTGAAGACGATTGGCTCTTACTTGGTCGATATCCATGGCCAGAATGAACACCAGGCCCTCTTGGATGTCAGCCAGCATTTACGCTTGTTGGACCAATATTCCTCACCTGCTTTTGATCAAATGTATCCTGTTTATCAAGAAGCTTATGATCAGTTCCGAGCCCTGCGCCAGGAATGGTTAGAAGCCAGTCAGACTGAGTCCAGCCAACTCCAGCGCTTAGACTTCTTGAAGTTCCAGAGCCAAGAATTAACGGAGGCCCAATTAGAAGCCGGCGAAGAAGAGCGTCTACAGGTCTTGAGTGACCGCCTGCAGAACCAGGCCCATATCCAAGAGAACCTGCAAGCGATTGCCTACCATCTATCAGAAGGGGAGACCAATGTCATCGGCCAATTGCAGACCGTGACCGACTGGCTCAAGGAGATCCAAGATTATAATGCGGATTATCCAGCCCTCTTGGAAGAGTTGATGGGTATTCAGGCTCAACTTGAAGAGATTGCCCACCAATTAGCAGTTGGAGATGATTGGGCGCAGGAAGAGGTCGGTCAACTAGACCAGATTGAAGCCCGGCTCAGCGAACTCTCCCAACTCAAGCGCAAGTATGGACTTGACATTGAGGAATTAGGTGACTTGCACGAGGAGATTGACGAAGAGATCTACCAAATCGAAAACCGCGACCATTATGTCCAAGAATTAACCCAGAAGCTGAAGGCCAGCTACGATAAAACCTACCAACTAGCCCAAGAACTCCACCAAGAACGCTTAAGGATGGCGGATAACTTGTGTGCTAATGTGGAGGCCCAACTGGCAGACTTGTATATGAAGAACAGTCGCTTTGAAGTTCAATTCAAGCCAACCGAAGAGGATAAGCAATTGCTTGACTTGGGTTCAGAGGAAGCCTATGTTTACTTGAACCGACAGGGGCTGGACCAGGTGGAATTCTTTATTGCCACTAATCCTGGCGAACCTGTCAAGCCTCTGGTTCGGGTGGCCAGTGGTGGCGAGCTGTCCAGGTTTATGTTGGCCTTGAAGACGGTCTTTTCTAACCATGCCATTCCTAAGGTGATGGTTTTTGATGAGATTGATACCGGAGTTTCTGGCCGGGTGGCTCAGGCGATTGCTGAGAAGATGTATGAGATCTCGGCCAACCACCAAGTCTTTGCCATTACCCACCTCCCGCAAGTAGCAGCCATTGCGGACCAACAAGTCTATATCGAGAAGGAAAGCCAGAATGATTCAACCACTAGCCGAATCAGTCAATTAGAACCGGAGCGCCGGATTGAAATCCTGGCTCATATGATGTCCGGTGAAGCAGTGAGTGAGACCTCGCGGCGCCTGGCTGAAGAATTACTGGCGACCAGCCGGGCTAAGTTTGAGGATAAGGGGGCAGACCATGACTAATCACCTGCCCTTGATTGTTATTGCGGGTCCGACCGGGGTCGGCAAGACCGATTTGAGTATCCAGTTAGCCCAGGACTTCCAGGGAGAAGTTATCAATGGGGATAGCTTGCAGGTCTATCGGGGACTAGATATTGGAACCGGCAAGATCACTAAAGAGGAAATGCAAGGCGTTCCCCACCAGCTATTAGACATTCTGGAAGTTGACCAAGACTATGATGCCAGTCGCTTTCAAGAAGGGGCCAGTCAAGCGGTTCAAGCCATTCATGGCCGGGGACACCTACCCTTTCTAGTAGGGGGGACGGGCTTGTACTTGTCAGGTCTGCTCTATGATTTGGAATTTGGCCAAAAAGGCTCCACGGACCCCCAAGTCCGCCAAGCTCTCCAGGAGCGGGCAGACCAGCTGGGAGACCTGGCGCTCTGGCAAGAACTTCAAGCTAGAGACCCTCAAGCGGCAGCCAAGATTCCCTATCAGAATGTACGTCGGACCATCCGGGCCTTGGAAGTGATGGAGACGACGGGCCAGCTCTTTTCTGACCAGGCGCATGCCCAGGAGAAACCCAGCCGATTCGACGAATTATTGTTGGTACTAGATCGCCCCCGTGACCAACTCTATGACCGGATCAATCAGCGGGTAGACGGGATGGACCAGGCCGGTCTGGAAGCCGAAGCCTACCAGCTCTACCTAGCAGATCCCCAGCAGACCTACCAGTCCACCAAGGGGATCGGCTACAAGGAGTGGTGGCCTTATTTTGAAGGGCAGATTGACCGCCAAACAGTATTGGACCAGATCAAGCAGAATTCCCGCCGCTATGCCAAACGCCAATTAACCTGGTTCCGCAATCGGATGAAGGATCCCCATTGGCTAGACGTCAGCGATCCTGACCAGGCCTACCAAGAAGCCAGTCAACTGATTAGAGACCATTTAACAAAGGAGAAGCGATAAGGATTGAAGCCAGACCTAATAGCCACCCAAACTGACCAGGAGAAAGTGATCCTAGTCGGTGTTCAAACAGAAGCCTATAGCGATGAGCGTTTCCAAGACTTGATGGAGGAGTTGGCCTCCCTTACCCGGACTGCCCAAGGAGACCCTCTTGCAAGCTTTACCCAGAAGATGCCCCGTCTCAACCAAAAAACAGCTATCGGTCGAGGTAAGCTAGAAGAAATAGCCCAAGCTGTTGACCGACTTGAAGTGGATCTGGTTGTCTTCTTCAACGACCTGACTCCCAGTATGAACCGGGAATTAGAAGAAGGCTTGGGTTGCCGGGTGATTGACCGGGTCCAACTGATTCTAGATATCTTTGCCATGCGGGCCAAGTCCCGGGCAGGTAAGCTGCAAGTGGAACTGGCCCAGCACCAATACCTCTTGCCCCGGATTATGGGGAAGGGCTTGCAGCTTTCTCGTCTAGGTGGGGGAATTGGGACTAGAGGTCCCGGAGAGACCCAATTAGAAACCGACCGTCGTCATATTCGCCGGCGGATCCACAAGCTGGAAGAAGAATTGGCTAAGCTAGCCTCCCACCGCCAACGAACTCGGGACCGCCGTCAGGCCTCGGATAGCTTCCAGATCGGCTTGGTCGGTTACACCAATGCCGGCAAATCGACCTTGATCCAGCGTTTAACCGACAGCCAGACCTATGTTCAAGACCAACTCTTTGCCACCTTGGATCCCTTGACCCGGCAAATGACCATCAAGGGACATGAGGCCTTTACGATTACGGATACGGTAGGCTTTATTGAAGACTTCCCGACAGACTTGATCCATGCCTTTAAGTCGACCTTGGAAGAGATCGAGGGGGTAGACCTCTTGCTACATGTGATTGATGCCTCCCATCCGGCTCGCACCATGCATGAAGAGACGGTGATGACCTTGCTGAAAGACTTGGACATGGACGATATCCCGATCTTGCATGTTTACAACAAGCGTGACCGGGTTGGCGACCATTTTGAAGGGGTACTCCAGCCCAATATTGTCATCAGCGCCTATGATGACCAGGATCTGGAGGCCTTGAAGGAGCGGATCTGGGACTTATGTCTTGACCAGGCTCAGTTCTATCAAGTTCAAGTTCCATCCAGTGACGGCCAGACCATTGCTTACTACCAGAACCACAGCTTTGTCTTGGATATCCAATACCAAGAAGCCGGTGACTATTATACAATTAAAGGCTACCAGAAAATAACCAGAGATTAGGAAGGTGATTAGATGATAACAATGAAAGATTTTATTCCAGAGCAGGATCCGCTTTTGCGTAAGGAAGTCGAACCTGTGACATTCCCACTTAGCGAGGAATTAAGAGAACGGGCCTTGGAAATGCGTCAGTTCCTCATTGATAGCCAAACGCCAGAACTAGCGGAAAAATACCAGCTTAGACCAGGTGTCGGTGTCGCTGGACCTCAGATTGGTTTGGACCAGCAGATTTTTGCTATTTACTTGGTGGAATACGATGAAGACGGTCAAGTCGTGGATACGATCATCGATCAAATCTTCATCAATCCCAAAATCAAAAGCCACTCCGTTCAAGAAGCGGCCCTTAAAGAAGGTGAAGGCTGTCTATCGGTGCCTCGGGAAGTCCCAGGCCTTGTGCCCCGTGCCAAGCGAGTTACCTTGACCTACCAAGACTTGGACGGTAACAGCCATGAAATCAAACTTCGCAACTACGAAGCCATTGTCGTCCAACACGAATACGACCACCTCAAGGGCATCCTCTTCTATGATCACATCAACCCGGACCAACCATGGAAGGCCGACCCAGACTTGGAGCTGCTATAGCCGTAGGAGCGAAGCGACGTCTAAGGCCGAGCCGGTTTCCAAGGTCCTAGTATATAAAAGAATGAATCAGCGTCTTTGTTGGTAGTTAAGCTACTGCGGAGGCGTTTTTTCTTGCGTTCTTAATAGTGGATCTCTGCTAGGCAAGATGTTTCCAGCTTATAAGTTCTTTTACTTTACAAAGAGTTTCTTAGCGGTTATGATAGATATAGTTCGAATTCGAAATAAATGCAATAATCAAGTAGACAACTTATCTAGGAGGATGTGCCATGAATTTATTAGGACTACACCATTTAACCGCAATTACTGACAGTGCCGAGCGTAATTATCACTTTATGACCCAAGTTTTAGGGATGCGTTTGGTCAAGAAGACTGTCAACCAAGACGATATTCACACTTACCACACTTTTTTTGCTGATGATGTGGCGGCTCCGGGTACGGATGTGACCTTCTTCGACTTTCCCAATGTGCCGGCCGGGCGTTCGGGTAACAATGAGATTAGCCGGATTGGCCTGCGGGTTCCTAACGATGAAGCCATTCACTATTACCGCCAGCGTCTGATAGACCATGAAGTTGAAGTGGGGCAGCTGGAAGACTTTCACGGTGCTTTGAGCCTGACCTTCAAGGAATCTGATGGCCAGAACTACCGCCTCTTGTCAGATGAACAGAATCAAGGCATTCCAGCTGGCACCCCTTGGAAAAATGGCCCGGTTCCTGAAGAATATGCCATTTATGGTCTAGGAACCATGGAGATTACCGTGGCCTATTTCCAACAATTCAAGCGTCTGCTACAGGAAATCTATGACTTCAAAGTGGTTGAAGAGACCGCTGACTGGGCCTTATTGGAAGTCGGGGAGGGCGGTCACGGTGGCCAAATCCACCTGATTCATGACAAGGACTCTGAGATGGGCATCCAAGGCTACGGTGAAGTGCACCATGTGGCCTTCCGTGTGGCTGACCGTCAAGCAATTCTTGACTGGGTGGACCGCTATCAGAAGCTCGGTATTCGCCACTCTGGCCATGTTGACCGCTTCTACTTCGAAGCTGTCTATGCCCGCATTGGTCATATCTTGATTGAACTATCTACGGATGGACCCGGCTTCATGGTCGATGAACCTTATGAGAGTCTGGGTGAAAGCCTGTCCTTGCCACCATTTATCGAAGACCAGCGCGAGCAAATCGAAGCGGCCATCCGCCCCTTTGATACGGTCTGGAAAGGAGATGCCTCAGATGACTAGTGAGCCAGCCTTAGCTAATTACCACTACCTCCACCTTGAAAGTCCTGCTTCTTCGCGCTTATTGGTTCTCCTCCACGGAACCGGCGGCAGTGAAAGGGACTTGATTCCCATAGCCCAGGCCATGGATCCGGAAGCCAGCATCTTAGCCCTTCAGGGGGATGTATTGGAAGGGGGAGCGAGACGCTTCTTTAAACGCCATGGAATGGGCCAGTATGACCTTGAAGACCTGAATAAACGCGGGCAAAGACTGGCCGATTTCTTAAAGGCCTTTAGCGTTCAAGAGCAAGTCCCGCTTGAGAATATGATTCCACTTGGTTTCTCGAATGGGGCCAACATGGGCTTGCACCTGGTCTTGCAAGGTCTCTTACCTTTGAAAAAAGGGATCTTCCTAGCTCCTCTCTATCCTCTGGAAGCTAAGCCAGAGCTTGACTTGAGCGGTTTTGAAGCCTTGGTATCCTCAGGAGAGGCTGATCCTATTGTCTCCCTTGAAGAAAGCCAGCACGTGGTCGACTTGATCCAAGCGGCCGGTGGCCAGGTGACCCGCTACTGGGTGCCCGGGCATGAGATTACGTCGGGCCTAGTAGCCGCTGGTCGTCAATGGCTAAGTCCAGTCAACAAGGAGGGTGCCTGATGCCTTTTTTCCCAGCGGATGCTATCGATAGTCATTTGCAGAAGAAATTATTGATTGGCGGGATCATTCCTCGGCCCATCGGTCTCATCTTGACACAGAATCAAGCGGGATTGGTCAATTTAGCTCCTTTTTCGTACTTTAATATTGTTTCTTTTGATCCGCCGGTCCTAGGCGTGTCCATCCAGCGCCAAGAGGACGGATCATATAAGGATACTGCTCGGAACTTACTGGACCTGGAAGTGGCTAATGTTCATATGGTGGACCGGGACTTATTGGAAGCTGCCAACCAGGCGGCCGCCCCCTTGGGACCCAATGAGAGTGAACTAGCAAGAACCAACCTCGTCTTACAAGCGGGTCAACTATCGACTCTACCTGTCATTCAAGCGGCCAAGGTCACCTACGAGTGCCGACTCTTGCAACAAGTCCCTGTCACAAAAGACGGTGACCGGGTAGCCTGCGACCTCTTTCTCCTGGAGGTCCTGGGAACCCAGGTTTTGGATTTGGTCTACGATGCTGACCGCGACTATATAATTGCTAGCAAATTCGACCCCATCAGTCGCTTGGCCGGCAATGATTACGCGGACCTGGGCAGGGAGTGGACCCTAGAGCGACCGCAAAGTTAATCAATAATATTTGCTTAGAAGCCTTGACAAAATGCCTAGACTGGCATACAATATAATAGTTGTTATCAACGAGGTCCAGTAGCTCAGCTGGATAGAGCATTCGCCTTCTAAGCGAACGGTCGCAGGTTCGAATCCTGCCTGGATCGTTGGAACACTTTATTAAATAACCAGTTAGCTCTTGGAGCTGACTGGTTATTTTTTCTTTACAGCCACCTAGCCCATATTTACTGGGTGCTTTAATTAGGTCGTGAAGTGTTTTTTTCATGTTGTTACTCGTCAATCACTAGGAGAATAAGAGTAAAAGTTATAGTAAATTAGCGAAACTTTAAGCAATAAGATGCTAGCTCATGCTCTCAAGTAATGAAGCTGAAGCCATAAAGAAGAAGCCCTTGGTAAACTTGACTACCAAGGGTAATTTTTTGATCTTTTTATAGTCAATAATTATTATAGTTTCAAAAAAGGCGTGCCCGTAAGCACGCCTTAACTCACCACTATTAAGAGAGTGAGCCGACTTTCGTCGTTTCCTCATAATAATATTAGCTATCTTGTTCCAAAAAGTCAATACTCTGATTCAAGAAAAGAAAAAAATGCTGAAGGTCTTGACTTGAGTCATAATAATTTCTGTGCCTATTTATTCTGTCGATGACTTGTTTTCCCTCTAGGAATCGGCGTTTATTTAAAGCGGTTGAACATATCTCTTGATGAAGTCTAAATAATATCAACAGATCATGTGTTTTTTGAAAATCCTTATTTATCCGTTTAGTATTCATTTTTTGGCAGGCTATAGCTGCATATTGAGTCGGATTTTTAACTCGATTGCTGCGTTTATTGTATAAATTTAATAGGAACACATTATTGTGGGCACAGGCATTACGGATGTTTTTGACATATCTAAGATTATCGCTTAATTGTTTTATTATTCCTTTCTTTAACTTATATTTGCTTTTGTATAACTCTAGGATCATAGATAATGAGCCAAAGTCACATATTTCTAAAAATACCCATATAGGAAGTGGTCTTCCATTCTTCTATTTGACATATCTTTCAGATATTGGTTGTTCCTGAAATATTTAATGGTTTGATTGAACTTCTGTATATATTTATCCTTAAAATCTTGTACTATGCTATAGCCATCTTCATTATGATTGTAGGAAATCTCTGTTAAAAGTTTAGTCTTGGCTGTATGCTCTATGTCTAGTGCTAAATTAAGTAAATAAGATCTTAAATAAGAATCAATTGATGCAAGGTCATTTAGAACAGCAAAATCTAATTGATCATACATGTTGTCTTTATTCTTTGGAAAATTCTTTCTATAACTAGTAATCCGGTAGTAATAATTCCTGTTTTCAATAATCTCTTTAGCCTTATCCTCTGAAATAATTTTAAAAGTAATTCCCTTGGCTTTCATTTTTTCAATGAGTTCTAAAATTGTTAATTTTGGCTTACGCGTCATATTTCCTCCTCAAATAAGAAAATTTTAAAAACCGTCGGGTGAAATCTAATTACTACTCCCAAATTTCTTTCTATTAATGATAGTATCATAGTTTAATTAAAAAAAGCTTTAAAGCTGAATTTATTGAACAAATAAACTATTTTAGTGACTGCAAGCTTTATTCAGATTGAAAGTTGATAATTGTTAAAAAACATTTATTGAGTAGAAAGAGTTACACTACAGTTAAAAGAAGTTTATTTTCGCTCTTTACAGCCACCTAGTCGGTGGCTTTTTTTATATTTACAATTCTTAACTTGACAAAATGGCCCTAATGTGATGTCAACTAATTGATAGTATTCATTCATCCCTTTATCCTGTTTAAATAGAAGCCTCTAAGCCAGAAAATGCTTTTGTACCGCCTTTCGTAACGTTTACATAAAATTTACGTGAAATTTACTTTAAATTTACATTGCTTTTGTATAATAATGTTGCAATTAAGTGTGCATAGAAAATATGGAGGAAAACGTTATGAGGATGAAGTATCTGAGTACGGGGGCCCTGGCTCTGTTAGCCTTGTCACCCCTAGTTTTGGCCACATCTGATTTTAGCCTAGCGCTTGTTGCTGAACCCAAAGAGACCAATGGCTATGTCTCGAACGCCTTGGAAGGATTGGAGCGATTCGCTCAAGACCAAGGACTTGGGGAGGATAATTACCAATATTTATCCACCACCAATGAGGCGGGGGCGGTTGGTAACTTGCAGGAGCTAGCTTCATCGGGTCAAGAAGACTTAATCGTGACCCTAGGTGAAGTCTCTGAATCAGCGACCGCTGAATTCGCAACAACCTATCCAGACCAACACTTCTTGATTATTGATGGTGTTGTCGAAGGGGATAACGTCACGTCAATCAAGTATGACCATAGCGAGGCAGCCTTCCTGGCAGGGCTAGCTGCTGGTTCTGAGACCCAGACAGGCAAGATTGGCTTTGTCGGAAGTTGGGACGAAGACTTGGCCGAGGAATATGAACTCGCCTTTAAGGCCGGCATCAGCTTAGTGAACAGCCAGGCGCAAGTCTTGAGCCACCGGGTCCAAAGTGTTGATGATGAGAATGGTGCTCGTGAAGCAGCTCATGAGATGATAGACCAAGATGTTGATGTGATCTATACCGCAGCCAGTCGGGCAGATAATGGCGTCTTTAACGCGGGTCAAGATTTGAAGCGTGAAGATCCGAGTCGCCCTTTGTGGGTCATTGGTTCAGAAGTAGACCGGACTGACCAAGGGATGTATATGAATGCTGACAACGAGGAAAAGAGCTTCACACTTACTTCAACAATCAAGCGTTACGACCGTACACTCGAACAAGCAGCTGCCAAGGCTAGTGCAGGTGAGTTAGAGCCAGGTGTTCAAGTCTTGGGCATTGAAGAAGAACAAATCGATATCTTGAAAGGTCAGCTATCTGGCGGAACTTATGACGTTGTGAACCGTCACCGCGATGAGATTATGAAAGGTTCTTATGACGTGGCCCAAATTATTGAGGAGTATCTCAGATGGAACTCTCATTAATTGGTGACTTACACTTCTCTGATAACTACTTACAAGTAGCAGAATATGAAGAGACGCGCGATGCTTATATCCAACATGTATTAGACGAGTGGTTCAAGATTCCAGCTGATTACCACATCTCAATTGGTGACTTGACTAATATGGGGACAGTGGCTGAATTTCAAGAGATCTTTGACCGCATCGCGCAAAGAGATAAGCAGAATGACTTCGCCTTAACTATTGGCAACCACGATGCTTATTCACTACCCAAGGATCGGATCCAAGAACTGGTCGGCCAGCCCTTGAACCGAGTTCTCTATGAAGATGATCAAATGCTGATGATCATTCTTGATACCAACCGGGTCATGGATGAGGTGGATTACAGTGGGATCTTAAGTCCAGACCAATTGGATTGGTTAAGAGACATGGTAGCATCAGCTAAGAACAAGGTGCTTGTTGTCTTAGCCCACCATCCAGTCTATGGAACGACTTATTGGTCAGATGTGCCTCTCTATTCCATCGATCCTGACTTACCCGTCAAGGAGATTCTAGAAGGCCACCAAGGCCCCGGTCTATATATTAATGGCCATACCCATTGTGACAGCATTGTCCGCCAAGGGAATTGGCACTATATTCAGTTTGCCAACTTCTATGACCAGCCTTATTTTCGTAATTTGACGATCAACGAGAAGGGATTCTCCTTAAGTGTGTCGCCAATCGAAGAGTACTACAAGCAATATGGGATCTGGCTTGGAGCTAATTCTCATACCTTCAAGCTCAATAAGCGAGGCTATCAAGGGTTAGAGAACCGCGAAGTATCAACATTTTTTAATAGGAGGTCAATATGAAAGGGAGTAACCAATCTAAATCATTATTCCTACTCTTACCAGCTATTATCGTATTTGCCGTTTTTGTTTTTTATCCAATTATTTATACGATATATTTGAGTTTCTTTGATTGGAATATGATTAGTCCAAATCGTGACTTTGTCGGCTTTGAAAATTATATCAATTTATTTACCGATCCGGAGACGGTGAAAGTTCTAACGAATACCCTGGTTTACATCTTAATTCTAGTGGTGATGAACTTTTTAGTTCCTTATATTTTAGCTTTCACGCTTCACTTTGTCGTACCGAAGTTTAAGGACTTCTTTAAGTCGGCCTTCTTCTTACCATCCTTTATTTCTATGGTGGTTGGTTCCATCGTCTATAACTGGATCCTGAACCCGACCTCTGGGCCAGTGGCTCGCTTGTTATCCTTTGTGGGGATGGACCTGCCTAACTGGAGTGTGTCTGAGAACTTAGTTATTCTAGTTATTTGTTATATTACGGCTTGGAAGGTTTTTGGTTATAACTTTATTACCCTCTACGCTGAAATTTCTGGGGTCGATAATGAAGTTATCGAGAGTGCTCGCTTGGATAATGTACCAACTTGGCGCATCTTCAAGGATATTGTCGGACCAATGACCTCATCAACTGGTCTCTATGTATTGATTATGGCGATTGTAACGGGCTTACAATATGTCTACACGCCAATTTCCAACTTGACCCAAGGGGGGCCAGCTGGAGCTTCAACCAACTTGATCTATGAATCTTACCACAATGCCTTCGTGCTCTTTGATACTGGGCATTCAGCTGCCTTGTCAGTGGTAACTTTACTGATATTTGTCGTATTACTATTTATCCAAATGCGGGTAACCGAAAGAGGTGTCTACTATGCGAACTAAACTATCAGCAAGTAATTGGATTTGGTTGATTATCTTTATCTGCTTCACCATTTTGTGGTTGTTCCCAGTTGTTTTTGCGGTGGGGACGTCCTTTAGAACCTTGCCAGATATCTATAACAACGTCTTAAATATTATTCCTCTAAACCCGACCATTGAGAACTATCTAACCTTGTTCCAACGTCTACCTATGGGGAAAATCACTCTTAACACAGCCATTGTAGCAACGTCGGTTACGGTCTTGAAGTTGGTGACTTCTTTCTTAGCCGCTTATGCCTTCGTTTATTACGATTTCAAGGGTAAGAATATTGTCTACTTTATCTTTATTGCGACCATCTTCGTGCCATTTACGGTAACCATGTTACCTAACTACTTGTTACTAGCAGACCTTGGTTTAAACAACAGCGTTCTTGGAGTTATCTTCCCTCAGATTGCTGATGCAGCAGGGATCTTGCTCTTAAACCAAGCCATGCGGAACATCCCTTATTCACTTATTGAAGTTGCCAAGCTAGATAATATTAGTGACGGCCGGATTATCAAGGATATCATCATTCCCCTGATCCGCCCACAAATTACTTCAACAGGTATTTGGTTCTTTGTTAACTCTTGGAACGAATTCGTGTGGCCTTCCTTAATCCTACGGACGGAAGAAAACTACACCCTTCCACTGGCCTTGCAAATGTTTATGTCCGCTGAAGGGGGAACTGACTTTGGTGTGGCTATGGCGGTATCCGTTGTCACCATGAGTATTCCATTACTACTTTACATTGTGTTCCAGAGATATATCATCGGTACCTTTACATCGGCCGGTATTAAATAGGAGGATCAGTATGACTACGATTACATTAAATAATCTAAAAAAAGCTTACGGTGAAACAGTCATCATGGACAACATGAACTTCACCATTAATAGTGGCGAACGCTTGGTCTTATTAGGGCCTTCTGGATGCGGGAAGTCTACCATCTTAAGAATGATTGCCGGTTTTGAAGAAATTTCCGGTGGCGAGATGTATTTTGATGATAAGGTCATCAATGACGTCAAACCAGGCGACCGTAATGTGGCTATGGTATTCCAAAACTATGCCCTATACCCACATATGACCGTAGAAGATAACATTACCTACGGCTTGAAAGTCAACAAGGTTCCAGAAGAGCGTATTAGAGAGCGCTTCGAAGAAGTGATTGACGCCTTGGACTTACGCAAGTACTTAGATCGTCGTCCTTCTCAATTATCAGGGGGGCAACGCCAACGGGTGGCCTTAGCTCGTGCAACTGTTAAGGACTCTTCGGTCTTCTTACTAGATGAGCCGCTTTCTAACTTGGATGCCCAGCTAAGAGTATCTGCTCGCGAAACCTTAACAGACATTCACGATCGTTACGGACAAACCATCATCTACGTTACCCACGACCAGACAGAAGCCATGACCTTTGGTCACCGGATTGCCTTGTTGAACTTTGGGGAACTTCAAATGATTGACACACCAGAAAATATTTACCACCGTCCAGCCAACGTCTTTACTGCTCGCTTTATCGGTAACCCACCAATGAACGTTCTCGACAATAGCCATTACGACAAGGGACAAGTTGTGGTCGGCGGTCAGAGCTTTATCGTAGAAGATTACTGGCGCGACCATATTGACAAGCTTCATCCAGGTCGTTCACTCCAGATTGGCATCCGCCCAGAAAATATTGAACTCTTCCAAGAAGCTGAAGAAAATACGCTCCACGGCGTGGTTCGCAATATTGAGAATATGGGATCCGAATATGCTAACTATATTGACATTGAAGGTGAGACCATCTGTGCCATCACTGAGAGTCGAATGGTCAAACAAGGAGACACTGTTTACTTGAAGTTCAGAGGCGACGCTTTGACTTTCTTTGACAGTGCTAGTACGCAATCCATTGGTTATCCAGAGATCGTTGATGCTAGGATTTCTGCTCGTATGGGCTTAGTTTAAGAACGCTTGAAAGGAGTAGATTCTATGATACTTATTAGTACTTTACCCTTTGTAGAGACGAGTTTTACCCAGGTTTTTGATGTGCTGGATCAAGTAGAAGATACTCATCAAGTGGGTATCGAAATCTTTCCAGTCTTTAGGGATGATCCATTCAACCAAGAACTCGAAGCGAATATGGACCGCTTAAAGGATTATCCGATTTCCCTGCATGGGCCTTATTTCGGTATTGAACACAGTGCTGAAAAGGGTACCGACGAATATGAAGTATCGGTCCGTGAGTTCAAGGAGACCTTGAAATTAAGCCAAGCCTTGAATGGCCGACACATCGTCTTCCACTACAATAACAAGGTGATTACACCGGAGAATAAGGAAGCGACCATTCGGGTGGCGCGGGAGAACTTACAGGAATTAAACGAGTTGGCCCAAGCGGCTGGAGTTCCTATCTTATTCGAGAATACAGGAGTCAATGCCCGTCAAAATAACTTGTTTACCCAAGAAGAATTTATTGAAGAAGCCCTCAGTATCGAGAATGGTACCTTATTCGATGTGGGCCATGCTTATGCTAATGGCTGGAACATTGAAGAAGTGATCACCCAATTAAAGGATAAGATCAAGGTTTATCATCTCAATAATAATAGGGGAGCTGACGATGACCATTTAAGAATTCTAGAGGGTAGCTTGGATTACGAGTGGCTAGCTGACTTATACAAGCAGTATACACCGCAAGCTGACTTGGTCTTAGAATACGGAGACAATGTGGCTAGTGATTTAGCAGGAATAGCGGCAGATGTAGCTTATCTGCAGGCGAATTTCCTTAATTAAGACCCATCAAGGAGGTGGTTGGAACCATTTAGTCTGTGTTGCACGTCTATTATCATATATTTGTAAAGGGGATATTCATGAAAAAATTTATCCAAAAAGCCATTGTAACTGGTGTCACAGCGGCTAGCTTGCTACCAACAGCCAGCGTCTTTGCTCAGGATCCAGTTAAGATTCAATACTGGCATCCAAACGCTGACACCCAAGGGGGTCAGACAGTTATTGAACTTGTTGAGAACTTCAACGCTTCACAAGATGAAGTTGAAGTTGAGCAAATTTATAATAGTGGTATGTATCAAGGGATTATGCAGAACCTGCAAACAGCTGCAGCAACCGGACAAGTTCCAGCCCTCGTTCAAATTGGTTGGAGTTACCGCGAATACTTTGAGAATAACTTTGGTTTTGTAGAGCCACAAGAAATTATCGACAACTTCTATGCTGACGATAAAGACTTTATCAAAGGCAAGTTTGCCGACAATATCTACAACCTAGCTACTGCTAACAGCGGTCGCCAAGTCGGTCTTCCTTATTCATTGTCAGTGCCTGTTCTTTACTTGAACATGGATATCTTGAATGAAGCCGGAGTTGATCCAGAGAGCTTAACTACTTGGGAAGCGGTTCGTGAAGCAGCCAAGCAAATCACTGAAAAGACGGACTATGAAGGACTTTACATAGCGGAAGCAGCCGATAACTGGAACGTGCAAGCGCTAGTTGAATCTAACGGCTCTAAAGTAATCACTGACGGTCAAGCTTCTTTTGCGGATGAGCAAGGACAAGCCACTTACCAATTCTACCAAGACATGGTTAAAGAAGGCAGCGCCTTACACGTTCCTAATGATCAAGGACAACAAGCCTTTGTCTCTGGTGAAGTGGGAATGGCTCATATGACCATTGCTCAAAGAACCAACGTTACTAGCAATGGAGACTTTGAAGCCTTAGCAGTTCCTTCGCCAGCCTTTGAAGGACAAGAAGCTAATCTACCTGCTGGTGGATCCATGCTAGTTGTGACGGCCCAAGAACCTGAACAACAAGAAGCCGTTTGGAAGTTTGTTAAGTACTTATACGAACCAGATAACATTGCAGCTTGGACTGCTGGTACGGGTTATGTTCCAGCCACTCAAGACGCCACTGAAAATGCGGATCTTGAAAAACTCTTGAATGAAGACCCAATCTTTAGTGCGGCTAATTCTTCTCTTGAACACATGGTTCCATGGGCACCATTCCCAGGTAAATCAGGTCTAGAAGCCGAACAATTATTAATTGACCTTCGTGACAAAGTCCTTGAAGGAGCTGACGTTGCTAAGGAAGTCCCTGCTGCTCAAGAAGAAATCAACAAACTAATCAAAGAATAAAGAAATAGGAGAATCATCATGATTAAAAAATTTGCTAAGAAATCTGTGATTTTATTAGCTGCACTGACGGCTGGCCTGTCGGGCTTTGCTGGAGTAGCTAATGCACAGACAAAGATTGAATATTGGCATGGAAATGCTGAAACTCAAGGGGGTAAAGCGGTAACTGAACTAGTGGAAAAATTCAACGCTTCTCAAGATGAAGTGGTTGTTGAACCTATCTTCCACGAAGGCTTATACGTTGGTTTAATGCAAAGCTTACAAACTCAAGCGGCTGCAGGTGAATATCCAGCCTTAGTTCAAATCGGTTGGGCTTACCGCGAGTATTTTGCTACCAACTTCCCATTCATGCCACCAGCTGACTTAATCAAAGAAGCCGGTGAAGATGAAGGATACCTTCAAACCAAGTTCCCTGAGCAAATGTTAAACTTTGCCACTGACTTCGAAGGCAACCAACTAGGCTTCCCTTATTCAGTATCGACCGCTGTGGTGTATGTGAACACAGAATTAGCTGAAGAAGCAGGCGTTAACTACGAAGAAATCGAAACTTGGGCTGACTTATACGAAGCAGCAGCTAAGGTTCACGAAGCTACTGGTAAATATGGTCTCTATACAACGGAATCCAATGACAACTGGTCTACACAACAAATCGTAGAAACTTACGGTGCTGAAACTGTTACTTCTGAAGGTACTGCCAACTTCGCTACTGAAGAAGGTATCCAAGGTCTTCAAGACTGGGCTGACTCGATCGAGTCTGGTGCTACGCTTCACGCTTCAACTGACGAAGGACACCAAGCCTTCATCTCAGGTGACGTTGCCTTCTTGAATACGACAATCGCACAGCGTACTAACGTAACAGAGAATGCTCAATTCGAAGCGGTAGCGATTGACCTACCTTCTAAGAATGATGGTAGCGGTGATCGTATTGTACCACCAGGTGGTTCTATGTTAGCAGTTACTGGTCAAGACCCTGAACAACGTAAGGCTGCTTGGCAATTCATCAAGTTCTTATATGAACCAGATAACATTGCCATTTGGACAGCTAACACGGGTTACTTACCACCAACTGCTGACGCCACTGAGAATGCGGACCTGAAAGACCTGATCGAAAACGATCAAATGTTCCAGACAGCTTATTCTCACATGGAAGACTTACGTCCATTCGCTTCATTCCCTGGTAACCAAGGACTTCAAGCCTCAGACGTCTACCGCGATGCCCGTGATAAGATCTTAAACGGTCAACCAGCTAAAGATGTTCTTCCAAAAACACAAGAACAAATCAATGATATGATTAAATAATTAGTTAGCTAGCACAATCAACCACCAGTCAGCTCCAGATAAGGGCTCGCTGGTGGTTTTATTAACATCAAGTTAGAAAATAATTAAAATAACCCTTGACATTGATGAGAAGGAAGGTTATGATAGTCTCAACACTTTTAAGAAAGGAATCAAAGACATGAAAACAATCACTCTTGTCAATCAAATGGTCTTTTTTAGCAGCAACTTTAGATAGTGTTTGTATCTAATAACCGTAGATACAAACACCTTTCAAACCGAAAGTTTGTATCTATGGGAGCTGTTATTTGGACTGGCCCACATAGATGATAGAATCTAGAGTGGGCTGCAAGGGACTCCAATATAGTCTTTGGTTCAGCATCTTTATACACGCTTAGATTCTATGATCTAAGCGTTTTTTGTATAAGGAGAGAAATAAAATGAAAAATCAAATCAATAAATTACTAGCGGTTCTATTACTAGTTGCAAGTCTTATCGGTATCGTGGCTTCACCGGCAGAGGCGGCTGACCCGATTAAGATAGGAATCCTACAACCCATGGATCATCCTTCCTTGAATGATACTTACAAAGGCATTGTGGATGGCTTAGCTGACAAGGGTTATACCGATGGCAAGGAAATCAAGATTTCCTATATGAATGCAGGGGGAACAAATTCGAATATGCAGTCCATGGCTGAGAAGTTGGCCCGGGAGAATGACTATGTGTTCGCCATTGCTACACCGGCCGTCCAAGCCTTAGCTAATGTAACCACCGAAGTGCCGATCTACTTCGCAGCGGTTGCTGATCCCTTGGGAGCGGGTGTTGTTGACTCCATTGAATCTACCGGACGTAATGTGACAGGGGTTAGTAACTTGGGACCCATTGAAGACCAGATTAACCTAATGCTTAATACCATTGACGGCATTAAGAAAGTAGGGCTTATCTACAACTCCGGTGAAGTCAATGCCCAATACCAGATCGACATTGCTACCGGTATCTTGAAGGACAAAGGCCTAGAAACGGAAATTCAAACCATTACCTCAACCAATGATATCAACTCCGCCTTATCAAGTCTCTTACCTAAGGTAGATGTCCTACTCTTGGTGACTGATAATACTGTGGCATCAGCCATGAAGCTGGTGGGCGATATGGCCAAGGAACAAGGACTAGCAACCTTTGGCGGATCCAATGAGATGGCCGAAGAAAATGGTCTAGCTACTTACGGTCTAGACTACTACGGTCACGGCAAGCAAACCGCTGACATGGTGGTTCGTGCCATCGAAGAAGGTGAGAAGCCCCAAGACCAACCGGTTGAATATACCAAGGAATATGAGTTGGTTGTTAATGAAGAGTATGCTAAGGCATTGGGGATGGATCCGGCAAGTATAAAGGCGCCGAAGTAAATCAAAATTAAAAATACAAAATTATTACAAACACACCTAGAGTGCCCCCTTAAAGAAGCATTACTTGCCTCAACTTAAAAGGGGGCATTTTAGATACTTGAACTGGATACAATAAAATATAAACTTTATGTAGTGAAACCTATGGTAAGATAGTTAAGGTGAATAATTAATTGGAGGTAGAACATTGACTGATAAAGAAAACTTTATAAGAAAATTTACAGATTTTTTAAGTAGTGATAAAAACAAGGTGCTTATTACTGGTTTAGATGATAAAGCAAAAATTGTAACAACTTTAGAAGTGCTTAACACCAAATACGACAGAGGATTAATATGTTGCTCGGAATTAGGAGAAATTTCAAAGCAAATTAATAAGTCTTTTGAAAGAGATATATTGCCTCAAAAAATCAGTGGTCAAAAAGAATATAAACTTGGAAATATGACAGTCCGATTTAGAAAGTATTTTGATTCTAAAGGGTTATTACCTATTGAGGAAAATTATGATTTTAAATTATATTATCCAGTGCAGAATGTTCTTAAGTCCAATAATAAAAAATATTTAAATTCACTAGTAAGAGATATAAATAATACAAAATCCTCAAAAGTAATAGTCATTACAACAAATGATTTGTCTATAAATTTATCACCTTTAAATGATGTTATGAACCAACATATCCATTATGAAATTAGTCAAGATAACCCCGAACTACTAAATACAATTATTTCGAATATAGGTGACTTTGAATATCCTTTATTGTAATGAAAATATCCATAGTAAAATAATTATTTTGTTTAGAGATGTGGGTCATGAATCAAAATTTTCGTTATTAAGTTACATGCAAAGTAGAATAATATAGATAAGTGGCAATCTATGAATGAAAATTACTTTTACGAATGAATTAATTTAATATGGAAAGTAGTAGGTATACAAAAAGAAGATGATAAGCCATTCGATTAATGGAGACTTTGAGCTTAGATTTTGATATGGATAATATTTCAAAGCCCTCTTTCATGGAAAAATATGCGAAAGGATAATATGTATAACATAAAATCTAATATAGTGATAAGCCTTGATATAGTAATTTTACTGGAAAGTAAAGAGGCAATATCAAGGCTTTTTGATAGTTATTCACCTAAAAATTATGAGTTAATTGTTGTTTGAATATTTATAAAGAAAAGAGGATAGCGTTAAAATGTTAGTTACTGTGTTAAATAGATGTAATTACTAGAAGTTTACTATGTCCATAGTCCATTTGAATGAGTTCTATCTATAAAGTATAATGGTAAAGAAAATGTTTACTAAAAGCCACATTGATTGTGAGGATAAAAATGAGTTTTTCTTACGACAAATTATGGAAAAAATTGATTGATGAGAATATGAATCGTACAGACCTTAAATTAAAGATAGGACTAACGTCAAGAACAATAGCTAAGATGGGGAAAAACGAGAATGTTAGCCTTGATACAATTGGAAAATTATGCAACTATTTTCAGTGTGACGTAGGCGATATTATTGAATATAAGCTTGAGCAGAAATTAGAAGACGTGAGGAGATAAGAGGTAATGGCAGTAAAAAAATCAGAATTATATTCTCTTTTATGGGAAGCAGCTAATAAGTTAAGAGGTGGTGTTGAACCATCAAGGTATAAGGATTATGTTTTATTACTTCTCTTCTTCAAGTATGTATCAGACAGATACAAAGGGCAAAAATATGCGGAGTTTGAGGTTACAGAAGGCGCATCCTTTGATGATTTGATTCAGGCAAAAGGCAAGCCCGATGTAGGAGAGCGAGTCGATAAAATTATTCAAAAGTTCTTAGAAACTAATAATCTAAAAGGTGCACTTCCAGACGTATCATTTAATAATCCTGATGAACTAGGTAAAGGTAAGGAACTAGTTGACAAAGTATCTGGTCTGATTGCAATTTTTCAAAATCCAGCCATAGATTTTGAGAAAAACAGGGCCAGCGGCGATGATATTATTGGCGACGCCTACGAATACTTTATGATGAAATTTGCTCAAGAATCTGGTAAGAGTAAAGGGCAATTTTATACGCCGAGTGAAGTATCTAGGGTCATCTCGAGATTAATTGGAATGGGTGAAATTGAGAATAGGCCAGACAAAAAATGGACTCTGCATGACCCAGCTGCAGGAAGTGGAAGCCTATTGATTAGAGCGGCAGATGAAGCGCCTGTCGACAGTAATGGGGACTCAATCGTTACTATATATGGACAAGAAAAATACTCCGATACGGCAGGTTTAGCTAAAATGAATTTCATCCTCCACAATAAGGGGACAGGAGAAATTCATAGTGATAACACTTTAGCTGCCCCATATTATACTGACGATTTTGGTGAGTTAAGAAAGTTCGATTTTATAGTTATGAACCCTCCATTCTCGGATAAAGACTGGTCTGACGGGATTAAAGCGGATGAAGATGTCTTTCACAGGTTTGACGGATTTGGTATTCCGCCTGAAAAAAATGGTGACTATGCTTGGTTCTTGCACGTATTAAAAGCTTTAAATGAAAATGGTAAGGCGGGCATTATTTTGCCGCACGGAGTTTTATTTAGAGGGAATACAGAAGAAACCATCCGAAAAGAGATTCTAAAAAGAAAATATATTAAAGGGATTGTCGGATTACCATCAAACTTATTCTATGGGACTGGGATACCGGCGTGCATTATTATCATCGATAAGGAGAATGCCGATGAAAGAGACGGCTTATTCATGATTGATGCAAGCGATGATTATAAAAAAGATGGCAATAAAAACAGACTACGTGAACAGGATATAGAAAGAATTGTCCAAGTTTTTATAAATGAGATAGATATTCCAGGATATTCACGTTTTGTCAGTTATAAAGATATCAATGAAGAACACCAAGGTAATCTCAATGTCTCTCGCTATATTAAAAAAATAGATAAATCACTTCCTCAAAATATTAATGCGCACTTAAACGGCGGTATCCCAAGTAAGGATATTGAATCCATGGAGAAAATTTGGGAGATTTCAAACCAACTTAAAGATAAATTGTTTGAGAATAGAAGTAATACTGATGACTATGATTTGAAAGTAGCTCCTGATGAAATAGAAGGCTTAATACTAAGTGATAATCAAATAAAAGATGAAATAGCTAGAGAGACGAAAGAACTATTTAATCAGTGGAAAGATTTAGTTGAATCCAATTTCAAGAATATCAATGAGCTAACGGATCCAAAGCAATTCATCAGAGATTTAGGATCCACCATTCTAGAAATATACGAAGAAGCAAAATTAATTGATAACTATGATGTTTACGATTTTCTTCTAAATTATTGGAACGAAAAGCTTCAGGATGATGTTTATATTATTAAGGCATCAGGCTATGAAGCAGGCAGAGAAGTTGAAAGAGTGTACGGTAAGAAAAAAATAAAAGATGAACAGGGCGTTGAAATAGAAGTAGATGATAAGAAAAAATTCAAGTCATTCGATGGGCTTTTAATTCCGAGAGCTGTTATTGAGAATGAATATTTCAAAAATGAACTTGAAGTAATTGAAATGATGAATCTAGAAATAGCTGAACTAGATGAAGCAATGAATGAAGTGATTGAAGAGAATTCTACGGATGAAGGCTTATTGGATGAAGCTTTAAATGATAAGGGTGACTCTGTAACAAAAACAAATCTCAACAAACGGCTGAAGGAACTTGAAGAAAAGAAAGTATCAAAAGATGTTGATGATTTAACAAAAATGCTGGAAATCTTTGATGCAAAAGAACAAGAGGCAATGGAAGGTATATTTGATTCGTCATCAAATCTAAAGAATTATGAACTTAGAAATGCTAATGGCAAGTTTGGTAAAGGTAAGATTAATACTGCCATTAAGCTAGCACAAGTAGAAGCTCAGATTCCTGAGAATTATAAGGATGAATATGAACTTTTAATTTCTTATAAGGATATGATGGATCGTAAAGATGAAAAAAATAAAGTGTTAAAAGAAAAAATAAAAGAACTGGATGAAAAAGTTATCGAAAAATATTCTCAGCTTTCAGTTGAAGAAATCAAGCACTTGCTCTTTGATAAGAAATGGATGACTCGACTAGCAACTGATATAGCTGAGGCGATTGATCAGGAAATAAGTAGCATCGCATCTAAACATGTAGAAATTTCTAGACGATATGAACATACGCTAGCTGATTTAGAGGAGCAGGCAGATTCATCTAGACAAGCGGTCAAGAATGCTTTAGAAAGGATGGGATACACATGGTAGACTATCCGAATGATTGGAGAACCCTATCCCTAAAAGAAATCGTAGGTTCATTATCTGATGGCGATTGGATTGAAAAAGAGCATATTAGATCTTATGGAGACTATAGAATAATACAAACTGGAAACATTGGTATTGGTAAATATATAGAGAATTATAATCACGAAAAATTTATGTCTAGCGCTAGTTTTAATTATTTACACGGAAATGAAATTTATGAAGGAGATATACTGATTTCTAGATTAGCAGAGCCTGCTGGCAGAACAATTATTCTTCCATTAGTGTATAAAAAAATGGTTACCGCTGTAGATGTTGCAATTATTAGACCAAACCCAGAGTTGTTCAGTAGTGTCTTTTTGATGTGATAAATTGCAATAAATACTGCGACAAATTAATTCATCTTTTCAAGTTCGTGCATTAGTATCTCAAACGGCGTTTTAAAACCTAAACATTTACGAGGGCGATTGTTTAATAGCCATAAGGCCTCATATAAATCTCTTAAGTTTATCCTGGCCAAATCAGTTTTCTTGGGAAAGAATTCTCTTAATAAACCGTTTGAATTTTCATTTGACCCTCGTTGCCACGCGCTATAGGCATCAGCAAAATAGAAATCGATTCCTTTTTCCTCCACCTTTGGATAACAAGCAAACTCTTTGCCACGATCAGACGTAAACGTTTTTAAAGCTTT
>NZ_JADD01000016.1 GCF_000518205.1 Hutsoniella sourekii ATCC 700629
CACCTCTGACCGTGGGAAAGAATTTGCTTGTTATTCTGACATCGAACAACAAGAGATCGCTTTTTACTTTGCGGATGCTTATAGTGCTTGGCAGAGAGGGACTAACGAGAACGCCAACGGATTACTGAGAGAATTCTTTCCTAAACGCACAGATCTAGCTAAAATTACGGAAGATGAACTTTTCAATGCGCTATGGTTGATAAACAATCGACCTAGAAAGTGTTTAAATTTTAAGACGCCCTTTGAGGTATTCATGCACGAACTTGTTCAGTTAGAATGATTTTTTGTCGCAATAATTATTGCAATTCATCAAATATAAAAAACAGCCCAAAGGCTGTCCAGCCTGAAGACAAAGTCATCGTTTCATTACAAAACCTCTCACAAAATACTGATATAACAGTATTAGTGAGAGGTTTTGTAGTATAATAAGAGTATAAAATAAACAGAAATGGGTGATGACATATGATGACACAAAATGCCGCCAGTAAATGTGCTGAATCACGTAACCAATTTCAATTTGTTGTCCTAGATGAATGAGTCCCTCAAAATCATTTATTACGCCTTATTGATCAATATATAGATTTCACCTTTATTTATGATCTTGTCGAAGAAAGATATTCCCAGAACAAGGGGCGTCCAAGTATTGATCCCATCACCCTCATAAAAATTCCGTTGATTCAATACTTGTTTGGTATTCCCAGTATGCGTCAAACCATTCAAGAAATTGAAGTTAATGTAGCCTACCGCTGGTTTTTAGGGTTAGGCTTGACAGATGAGGTTCCTCACTTCACGACATTTGGAAAAAATTATAAACGACGCTTCGAGAATACATCGTTGGCAGAACAGATTTTTTATCATATCCTATCGCTGTGTATTGACGCAAATTTGATTGATTCGGACGCAATATTTATTGATGGTACGCATGTCAAAGCATGTGCAAATGGTAGAAAATTTCGCAATGAAACCATTCAGGTAGAAGCTAAATGGTTGGCTGATGAATTAGCTCAAGTGATTAATGACGATCGAGATGACCACGGAAAAAAGCGTTAAAACCATCCCAAAAGACTGAGACAAAATCTCAAAAAGTCAGTCTTAACGACCCCGATAGTGGATGGTTTCATAAAGGGGAACATAAGCAAGTGTTTGCGTATAATGTTCAAACGGCTTGTGACGCGCACGGTTGGGTCTTGGGATATGATGTTACCTCAGGAAACACGCATGATACTCAAGCGTTTCCTAATATGTTTGAAAAAATAAAAAGATTCAATCCCGACTATTTAGTGGCAGATGCTGGTTATAAGACACCAACAATCGCCAACTATCTCATTAATGAAGCCCATGTGACTCCCGTATTTCCTTATACTCGCCCTCGACGAAAACCAGAAAATCGTGATATTGTTTATGATGAATATTTTGACTGTTACATTGATGAAGCCCAGCGCATCTACCATTATAGAACAACGAATCGTAAAGGTTATAAAGAATATCAGATGGATAGTCAAGACGACGACTTCTGTGAACGAGTCATTACACGCCATGTTTGGCAAGAAGCTCTAGAAGAATGTGAACATATTCGGCATCAAGTTGGTATGAAGGAACGTTATAAACAGCGCAAAGAAAGTATTGAACGATTATTTGGCACTGCAAAAGAGCACCATGGTATGCGCTATACTCAATTAGTAGGCAAAGAGCTCATGGACTTTAAAGTAGGGCTCACTTTTGCTTGTCTCAATATGAAGAAATACGTCAAACTCTTAGCAGAAAGAAGTTAAGAGCTTTTTTTATTTTCATAGGAACCATTAAAATAACAGAAAAAAGACAAATCACATTCTTAAGAGGTGATTTGTCTTCAGTCTGAACAGCCCAAAGGCTGTCTTTTATTGATTCATTCTTATCTACAATCTTCATCTTATGACCAATATTCTTAGCGTAGCAAATTCTAACAACTCGAGCCAAAGCCCTTGATTTCGATTTCCATTTGATTTACCGGCTATGGCTTAAGTTAGATCAAATCATTCTATTAGGAAGATTACCCCAATTTAGATTGAATAGCCTGCAGTCGCTCACTATTGATTCCTGTGTATGGCAGGATTAATGAAGGGGAAGCCCCGTTTTGCAACATGGTCATGATGCTTCGCTCAAGACCTTCTTCTCGTCCCTTTTTAAGTCCCTTTTCAAGTCCGCTTTCCTCTCACAACCGGTCACGATTGGATAGGTAAGCTTCTAGATTGGCTAGGTGATATTCTCTTTCTTCAATCATTTCAACCTCTCCTTTCGTCATATTATCGTGGTCAATCAATGGGTAAGCCTGGTTGATGTATCTAGGTGCATCTTCTAGAGCCTCTCGACCAATGAAGTAACGCCACCAATGGTAGGCCGGTTCAGATGGTTCTAAGTTACGATTCGTAAAGTCTAAGTAGATCAAGGTCACATGATAGTGGGACTGGCCTCCTATTTGAGATAGGGGTTCGCCAGTCAGCTTGTCGCGCATCTCATAAGCTCTAAGCGCTCGGTAAGAATGGTCATAGAGCGGTGAAGCTGAGATATTGATCCCGTATACTGACCAGGGCTGCTGTATTTATGGTGCGCATCAGCCACCTGATCTTGGACCGCATAGCCCGATACATAGCAAGCGAAGGCATAGTATTCCGTTCGCTCAATGAAATAACTAGGAATTCTAATCTGCATCTCAATGGTAACCAGTTCACCGTCCAGCGTTCGCGCTCTCACATCAACCTCGGTGTAGCTCAAGGGCTCGCTTGTTCAGTCTGCAGTTTTTGGAAGTCGTAAGTGCTGGTTGGAACCACTTCCTTAAACTTTTCACCGGTTAGGTCTTCCACGAGTGCCTGAAGCAAGGCTTCATGTCCCTTATTAGTAATAGTAGTCTCCTTTATAATGAAGTGCTACTTACCTCCTTATCTTTTTCCTATCCTCATTCTACGATGATTGAGCCCTAAGGACTACTTTCCTAGCTATTTTACCAAGATCAACAACCACAAAAAAAGACAGCCCGAAAGCTGTCTACTAGGTCTTAACGGCGACGTTTCTTCTTGAGGAGTTGGCGAATCTTCTTCTGTTCACGTTCCTTGGCCATTTGTTCAGGTGACTTGAGCTTCATGCCTGGCATTCCTCCTGGCATACCGCCTTGTCCCATCATATTCTGCATTTGATTCATCATCTTGTTCATGCCACCCATCTTACCATTAGAGACTTGGCTCATCATCTGACGGGTCTGGTTGAACTGCTTGATGAGTTGGTTAACGGCCTGGAGGTCTTGACCAGAACCTCTGGCAATCCGGCGCCGGCGGCTTTGTGAGATGATATCCGGATGGGTCCGTTCTTCCTCGGTCATGGATTGGACAATGGCCTTGATCCGGTTCATATCCTTGTCGCTAATATCAAATTCATCAATACCTGGCATTTTGTTAAGGCCTGGAATCATCTTGATAATATCCTTGATGGAGCCCATCTTGTTGACTTGGTCCATCTGATCAATAAAGTCATTAAAGTCGAAGCTGGCGTCCTTGATCTTACCAGCCATCTCTTCGGCCTTAGCTTCATCGAAGTCACGTTGGGCCTTCTCGATCAAGGTCATCATGTCTCCCATACCTAAGATTCGGCTTGCCATCCGGTCTGGGTGGAAAGGTTCAAGCGCATCGAGTTTTTCCCCTTGACCGGTGAACTTGATCGGCTTGCCAGTAATTTGGCGGATGGATAGAGCGGCCCCGCCTCGGGTGTCCCCATCCAGCTTAGTGATAATAACCCCAGTGACATCCAAGGATTCATTGAAGGCTTGGGCAACGTTAGCTGCATCCTGCCCTGTCATCGCATCTACCGTTAAGAGGATCTCATCGGGTTGGACGGCTTGCTTTATGTTTTCTAATTCTGCCATCAACTGCTCGTCGACGTGTAGACGGCCAGCCGTATCGATAAGGACCACTTCATTACCATTTAGGCGCGCCTGGTCAACAGCCTTGCGGGCAATGTCAACGGGGTTGGCTTGAGTTCCTTCTTCATAGACTTCAAAGTCTAATTGGCGGCCGATCGTTTTCAATTGGTCAATGGCAGCCGGACGATAGACGTCAGCCGCAACCAGTAGAGGCTTTTTGAGGTTTAGCTCTTCCTTGGCATATTTAGCTAGCTTCCCGACTGAGGTGGTCTTACCGGCCCCTTGGAGTCCAGCCATCATGATAATAGTTGGTGCTTGCTTGGAGACATTGAGTGGCGCTTGTTCGCCCCCCATTAAGTCCGTTAATTCTTCATCCACAATCTTCAAGACTTGTTGGGCGGGTGATAAGGATTCCAGAACCTCAGAACCCAAGGCCCGCTCGTTAACCTTCTTAACGAAGGTCTTTACTACCTTGAAGTTAACGTCGGCTTCCAGCAAGGCGAGGCGGATTTCCCGCATCATTTGCTTGAGGTCCGCTTCGGTGATCTTACCACCCTTACCTACATTAGATATCGCCCCTTGTAGGCGATCAGATAAACTTTCAAATGCCATATTCATTCCCCTTTTATCGTTGGTATTCTTGTTGGAGTAGCTGGTCGAGAGTCTGGTGAACTTGCTCTAAGTCCTCCGTGTCCAAGAGTTGACGGTAGATGAGCGCTCGTTGGTTGGAACGCTCTAGGTTGCCCAAGACTTCTTCATAGTGAAGCAAGGTCTTCTCGCTTCGCTTGATCGTATCATTGACCGCTTGACGACTCACCTCATATTGGTCAGCTATCTCCCCTAGGGACCAATCTTCCTGGTAGTAGAGACGCATCATTTCCTTTTGCTTGGGTGTTAATAATTCCATATAGATGGCTAGCAATTGGTTGATATACATGGTCTTTTCTAACACGTGGGTCCCTCTTCTCTTCAATCATATCTTCCATATTCTACCATGATTACTAGCCAGTAACAAATATAATTCGCTATCAATTCTGCCTGTGGTTTGCTACAATGGTCCTATTCTATTCAAAAAAGGGGAAGTCTATGTTTAAAAGAATCTTACTTGTCGCACTTGCTTTTGTCCTCTTGCTGGCCTTGGTCCTAACCGCCAAGCCCTACATTCCAGCCCTGGACGCCCAGGTGACCCAATTCCTTGTTGACCACCGTCAAGATTGGACCACTGACTTGTTGCTTATTATCACTCAACTAGCAGGTCCCATTATGACCACTCTATTGGTGATTGTTCTAGGCGGTCTGGTCTACTATTATACCTTCAACTGGCGCATGAGTGCCTTGAGCCTCTTGCTTCTAGCTATAGGCTCTCTGGGGGTGAACCCCTTGGTCAAGAACCTCGTCCAGCGACCTAGACCCAATGAAGCCTTACGCTTGGTCACCGAGACGACTTATTCTTTTCCAAGTGGCCATTCCTTTAATGCCACGCTCATCTTCGGCTTGCTAGCCTACCTGCTTCAAGCCCTCATTTTCCAAGACAAAAAGCCCGCCGTCAACTGGCTCCTTGCCGGCTTGGTCGCCCTGATAGGCTTCAGCCGCATCTACCTCGGCGCCCATTTCCTAACAGACGTCCTAGCCGGCTTCGCCCTCGGCTACCTCTACCTCACCCTTGCTACCCAAATCTTCGACCACTACCTAGCCAAGTACGGCCTGGACCTCGAAGACCAAGACCAGTAAACCAACAAGCCACCCTCTGCATGATCTGAGGGTGGCTTGTTTAGTGGGAATCTTCATTTGAAGTAGCTCTCGATAGAGGCTATTGCACAGTAAAAAAATTGACCCCGTCTATCGCACTCATAAATTATTTCATGGGCAATTGGAAGGGCCAATCACACTCAAAAATTAGTTCATGGGTGATTGGACGCTCCCATCGAACTCCAAAATTATTTCACACCCAATTGAACTCCCTCATCACACTTAAAAATTATTTCAAGGGTAATTGAACTCCCCTATCACACCCCAAATTTATTTCATGGGTAATTGGACGTTCCCATCGAACTCCAAAATTATTTCACACCCAATTGAACTCACCCATCACACACCAAAGTTATTTCATGGGGAATTGAACTCGCCCATCGCACTCCAAATTTATTTCATGGGGGATTGGGCGTTCCCATCGCACTCCAAAATTATTTCACACCCAATTACCCCCCTCCCATCAAACATCTTACCTATCACCCTAAGCCAACCAGCTAAGAAGGCCACTTAAGGTTTGGTGTTCCCAGAGGATATAGAGGCCCAAACCAATAAATACCACTGGTACAATCAGGCGTTCATATTTTTCGATCGTTTCTTCGATCATCGGTAGGCCCGCGATTCGCTTGGCAAACCAGCATAGGCCGTAGGTGGCTAGCGCAAATATGAAGACGACCCCTAAGATTTGAGCTGGCGTGAGTCCTGTGAAGTAAGGAATGTAAATTCCCAGATTATCTCCTCCTAGTGCGATGGATAAGGCTGCCACTTGCATGACTAAGCCAGACGGCCCGCTGACCTGCTGGCGCACCTCCTCTTCCTCGACATCTTCATCCACATACAGCGAGCGAATACCCAAGAATAAGGGTACCAATCCCAAAAGGCCGATCATCCATTCTTGGGGAAAGGCCTTCAAGAAATAAGCTGCGATCAGACTGGCAACCACTAAGACTCCTATTCCTAGAAGCTGGCCTCCAAAGACGGCATTTGCCCGCCGCTCGCCGACCACAGTGAATAAGATCATTATGACCAGCAAGTAATCAATTGACGTCGAGGCAAATACGAGTATGGCTGATAATAGCAATTCCATAGCTAACTCCTTTCAATTCAGGGCACTAACCCAATTAAACGAGCCCATCACATAAATTCATTATACACTGCCACCCCAGAAAGCAGATCGACAAGGCATTTTGTTGTCTTTTTATCTCTATAAAAGCGTATAATAACACAAAATCCCTTGGATAATTAATCAGTCAATTCGCTGCCCAATCTTATCCATAGAAAGAAAGTAGGTACACCGTGACCAATGAAGAAGCACTCCAACTCTTGAAAGATATAATCGCGATTGATTCCGTCAACAGCCAGGAAAAAGCCGTCGTCGACATCATCCAACCGGTCCTTGAAGAGGCTGGCTTCCACTGCCATCAAGTCGTTTTTGCCGGAGATACGACCCGGACGCAACTCCTCGCCACCCTGGACGGACAGGAAGCCGGCCGGGTGCTCGGTTTTTCTGGGCATACTGATGTGGTTCCTGTTGGACAAGTGAAATGGCGGACCGATCCCTTCCAAGCCACAGAGATTGATGGCAAGCTTTACGGCCGTGGAACGGCTGATATGAAGGCCGGTCTGGTGGCTCAAATTGCCGCAGCCACTCAAATTGCCAAGGAGAAAATTCCCTTCAAGGGGCAAATCAAGCTCCTGATCACTGCTGCCGAAGAAGTGGGGCTCCAAGGAGCGGGAGAATTAACGAAAGCCGGCTACGCGGATAACTTGGACGGGCTGGTAATTGGGGAGCCGACCGATCTTCAAATCGCCACCGCCCACAAGGGAGTCTTCTGGTTACAAGTCAAGACCTTTGGCCAGTCTTCCCATTCTTCTAGACCCCACCAGGGTATCAATGCTATTGACCACTTAATTCTAGCCATTCAAGCTATCCAGGCTGAGCTTAATCTTGAGGCCAATGACCCAATCGTTGGGCCTTCTACTCTATCCTTGAACCATATTGGCGGGGGGAATGGGAATAATGTGGTTCCCGATCATGCGGAAGCGCTCTTTGACATTCGAACCATCGCCAGCCAGGACACCCAAGCCATCTATAATCAAGCCCAGACCATCCTCGACAAGCTAGCGACTCAAGTGGATGCCTTCCATTACGAGCTGACGGTTGAAGCCGATGTCAAAGCTGTCTCCACGCCCCGAGACTCCGACTTAGTTCAAGCCACTGAATCCGCCCTTATCAAACATCAGCAACCGATTAACTACTCTAGCTTTTCCGGCGGAACCGACGCTTCTCAGTTCACCCAGGCGGGGGACTTTCCCATGATTATCATCGGACCAGGCAAAATGGACATGGCCCACCAACCCAATGAATATGTGGACCTTCAAGATTTTTATACCATGATCCAAGTCAACAAAGACCTAGCCCTCAACTTCCTCAACCAATAACAACAAAAGCTGACCTTCACCGGGTCAGTTTTTTTGCTTGTGTGGTTTGAAAGTTATAGATGATTTTTATACCTAATAGAATCAGGTTATTATACGCCAAATTTTTTTCGTACTCAATTGAACCGATCATTTATACACCAAATTATTTTCACACCTAATTAGACCGATCATTTATACGCCAAATTAATTTCACACCTAATTAGACCGACCTTTTATACGCCAAATTATTTTCGCACCTAATTGAACCGATCATTTATACGCCAAATTATTTTCGCACCTAATTGAACCGATCATTTATACGCCAAATTAATTTCGCACCTAATTGAACCGATCATTTATTCACCAAATCATTTTCGCACCTAATTGAACCGACCTTTTATACGCCAAATTAATTTCACATCTAATTGAACCGCTCATTTATACACCAAATTAATTTCGCACCTAATTGAACCGCCAATTTATACACCAAATCATTTTCACACCCAATTGACCCAACCCTACCAAAGGCCAAATCCTTTTCTCACGCAATTGAAAGCCCACCCATTGGGCTTCCAATCACTTACCACCTCATCATAACTTTCTCAACAAGCAAAAAAGGCCAGCTCCAGCTGACCCTGGCTTCGATTCTATTTACCTAATTGGCGGCTCACTTCGGTGGCTGCATCGATGGCTTCGTGTAGAGCCTGGCGGAAGCCGTTGGCATCCAAGGCCTTGACTCCGGCGATGGTGGTGCCGGCCGGGCTGGTTACTCGGTCTTTGAGCACAGCTGGGTGGTCGCCACTTTCCAGTACGGTCAGTGCTGAACCTAGGACTGTCTGGGCGGCTAGGTGGATGGCCTTGTCTCTTGGGATTCCCTGGCTGACGGCTGCGTCGCTCATGGCTTCGATCATAATATAGACAAAGGCCGGGCCGGAACCTGAGACCGCTGTGATCGCATCAAATTGGTCTTCAGTGAATGGTGCAACATAACCGGCTGCATTCAATAACCCACAAAAAGTCTCGACCGATTCTTGACTCGTCTCTTGCCCGGGGCAGTAGGCGATGGCTCCTTGACCGTAGTGGGCCGGTGTATTGGGCATGATTCGAATCCATTGGTGACCCCGACCGCTTGGCGTCAAGCCTTCTAGCTTGGCCAATGGGACACCCGCAGCCATAGAGATCCACAATTTTCCCTCACTAGACGCCAGTGCTTGAGCCAAGTCAGCAAAGACGCCTGGAACATCCTTGGGCTTAGTGCCCACGAAGATTACATCGCTTTTGGCTAAGATTTCTTCAGTGGAAGCAACAATCTGTCCGTCCACCTCCCGAGCAAAGTCCTTAATCTTATCTGGATAGTGGTCTGACAAATAAATAGCTACATCCAAATCCGATTGGTGAACAGCCTTCACCAAGGCAGAGGCCATGTTTCCCACTCCGATAAATCCTACTGCTAAAGTCATCTATATTCATCCTTTCGTATCCAATGTTCAAACCAATGTCGATAAGCATTCCGCTCATCTGCTTCTTGAAGTTGACGGTCCACTAATTGCCACTGGCTCTCATCAATAACCGGCGCATAAGTATCTGCTTCAAAGGTGTCATCAATCACCGTGCGGTATATCTCTTGACAATCATCCATGAATGCTTGGTAGATCTGACCGCCACCCATGACAAACAATTCGCCTCCTAATTCCCGGTCCCATTCACGGATCTGGCTGGGGCTACTCACCACCTCCACCCTTGAATCGCCTGGGTCAAAGTCGGACTGACGGGTTAGGACAATGTTGCGCCTTTTTGGCAGGGGCTTGCTGCCGATTGATTCATAAGTCAAGCGACCCATCACCACTGGGTAGCCCAGGGTGGTCTGCTTGAAGTGCTTCAAATCATTGGGGAGGTGCCAGGGCATCTGACCGCCTTGGCCAATGCCACCCGCTAGGTCTTGGGCATAGATATATTTCATCTGGTCTCCTTACTGGCTTAAGCCACTCAAGTAGTCGTAGCGTTCATAATAGTGGTCCAATTGCTCCTTATTGGAGTCCAACTCCCGCTGAAGCTCCATCAAGCGACCCGCATCATGGCTATGGGTTAACATCTCTTCACCAATCTCATCCTGGCGCGCTTCCAATTCAAAAATATCATCTTCCAAAGTCACCCACTCTTTCTTTTCCTGGTAAGTCATACGCTTCTTCTCAGGAGCAGGCTTTTTGGCCTTAGCTTCTGACGCTGGAGACGGTGAGGCTGAGGAAGTCTTAGCCTCCTCCTTGCTGTTAGCCTCTTGGCTGGCTAGGTATTCACTGTAGCTGCCGTAGTAGAAGTCATAGTCTCCTTGCCCCTTCAAGACCAAGAGCTTATCGACGGTCTTATCTAAGAAGTAGCGGTCATGAGAGACCACAATAACGACGCCCTGGAAGTGGTCCAAGTAATCCTCAAGCACCGTTAAGGTATCGATATCCAAGTCATTGGTCGGCTCATCCAAGAGCAAGACATTCGGTTCTTGAATCAAGAGGGTTAACAAGTAAAGACGACGCCGTTCGCCCCCAGACAAGGTCTTGATCTGATTGCCATGCGTGATCCGAGGAAAATTAAATTGCTCTAACATAGAAGAAGCACTGGCTACCGAGCCATCCGGACGCTTGAATTGGTCAGCCACCTCACTCAAATAGGCCAAGACCCGCATGTCACCAGGCAAATCTTGGTCCAACTGGCGGTAGTAGGCTAACTTGACTGTTTGGCCCATCTTATAGACACCGGAATCAATTGGATGAAGGCCAGCAATGGTATTCAAGAAGGTAGACTTACCCACCCCGTTGGGACCCACCAGACCAACCCGGTCACCCTTGACAAAGTGGCGGGTGAAGTCTCTAATCACTGGCTGGTTGTTTATCGAGACCGACACGCCTTCCATCTCCAAGACTTGGTTACCCATTCGAGCTTGGTCGAAGTTTAATTCAATATTATTCGGATCCTGATGGCGACCCTTAATCGAATCCGACAAATCATTAAAGCGGTCAATCCGAGCCTGTTGCTTGGTAGTTCGAGCCTTAGCCCCTGCCCGCATCCAGGCTAATTCTTGCTGGTAGAGTCGGTCCTGCTTGTCCTGTTGCTTGGCTAGAATTTCCGCCCGCTCAGCCCGCTGGACCAAGTAAGCTTGGTAATTACCTGGGTAGACTTCTAGTTGACCGTTCCGCAGTTCAACAATCTGATTCACCACCCGGTCCAAGAAGTAACGATCGTGGGTCACTAAGAGTAAGGCGCCCTTGTAATTAGCCAAATACTTCTCCAACCATTGAATAGAGTCTACATCCAAGTGATTGGTCGGCTCATCCAATATTAGAAGGTCCGGTTCGGCAATTAAGACTTGGGCTAAGCCAATCCGTTTTTGTTGGCCGCCGGAAGCTTGGCCGACCCGCTTGTCGAGATCAGAGATACCTAATTGGCTAAGAATCGTCTTAGCCTTGACTTCCATATCCCAGCCTTGGTCACGGTTCATAGCCTCACTCACCTGGTTGAAACGATCCTGAATCGCTTCTTTGGTCGGATCTTCCGCCAGGGCCAGGCTAACTTGCTGGTAGTCCAAGACTAATTGCACTAAGGGAGACTCGGATTGGTAGACCGTCTCTAGAACTGTCTGGTCCGGATCCAAGTCCGGGTGTTGGCTCAAGTAGGCAATGGAATACTGGTTGGGATGGCTAATTTCCCCCTGGTCATAATTATCCAAGCCGGCAATCACCTTCAAGAAGGAAGACTTACCGGTTCCATTTGGACCGATTAGGCCCACCCGGTCGCCCGTTCGAATCTTCAAGTCCACCCCTGATAAGAGTTCCTTGGTCCCATAAGTTTTGTGTAAATTTGTAATTGCTAATTCCTTCATCTTGTCTATCCTTTATCTTTGATTTGCCAATCAATTGGTTCTTGCTGCCACTCGGCTAGCTTCTCATTGATCTTGGAAAAAGGCTTGGAGCCAAAAAAACCACGGTAAGCGGACAGCGGGCTGGGATGAGGAGCTTGAATCACATAGTGACGGTCTTGATTGATTAATTTGGCCTTTTGTCTGGCTGGACGTCCCCAGAGGACAAAGATCACCGGCTCTTCTCGTTGGTTGAGTCGCTGGATCACCAAGTCCGTTAATTCTTCCCAACCCAAGCCGCGGTGGGAGTTGGCTTCATGAGCCCGGACGGTTAAGACAGTATTCAAGAGCAGGACTCCTTGCTTGGCCCAATCAGACAAGTCTCCATGGTTGGGGGCTGGAATATTCAAGTCGGATTCCAGCTCCTGGTAGATATTGCGTAAGGAAGGCGGAATCTGAACGCCCGGATGAACCGAGAAGGCCATCCCGTTAGCTTGTCCTTGGCCATGATAAGGATCTTGACCCAGAATCACCACCCGCACCTGGTCAAAGGGCATCAAATTCAAAGCCCGAAAGACTTCATCTTGAGGGGGAAAGACCGTCTGGGTCTGATACTCTAGGCCAATGGTCTGCTCCAAGACCGACCAATTCGTACTTTCTAAATAATCTGCTAAGTGGTCTTGCCAACTAGCCTCCAAGTCAAACATCCACTCACCCTTTCCAATTGTAATCACTCTCTATTCTAGGTCAAAACCGGCTTAATAACAAGACAGAGCTTATGCTAAGCCTCGGATTTTTAGCCTAAATACCTACCTTATAACCAAAAAAGCCGAGCAGCTCCTTGAATGGTTAAACCATTCAAGAAAAGCTACTCAACTCTACTTATATATAAGCCTTCATCTAACCGGCTGCTTCTTATGCGAATAATCCTTGGAAGAATCCAACAATCGCTTGCCATAAATCACTTAAGAAGCTCATAATGGCATTCTTATCTGCTTGATCCCAAGCCGTTTGGGCATCCTTGAAGAGTTGACCGCCTTGTTGGGTAATCTTCTGACCCAATTGACGGAACTGGGCTTGTTGCTCAGGTGTGAATTCCAAGCGTGAAAAGTTATTCATTTGATTGACCAGCATTTGCACATTATTATCTGAGATCACGTTGTTCAGATTATAATTGTTGATGACGTTATTGACGATATTGTGAACTTCTTGGTTGGAAATATTGCCGTTACCAGTTTGCTTAACTTCTTGAATATTCGTCTTAATTTCTGCGATAGCGGCGTTCAAGACTTCATCAGAATAGTCACTGTTGGCTTTATTTTCTTCGGTGATCTGGGAAGTGACCGCTAATTCATCTTGGGCCACACTCACAGCTTGAGAGTCCAAGGCCTGCCCCGCTTGTTGGAAGGACTTGTAGACACCCGCCAAGGCTCCCGACCCATCTACCCGAACAGCAGAAGCAACCTTGATATTCACATCCACTGCCCCAGCAGTAATCGCAGCATTCTGGTATTGGAGCGGCGTGATATCCGTAATCGTTTGTGGGGTCACAATCTCTACGGTCACGCCCCCTTCATTCTTAGCCGGGGTAATATAGGTGGATGAATAGACTTGGTGATAAGGATAGGTATCGTTCAAGAGGCCGTTAAGTTCATTGATCTTAACTTCGATCTCTTGGACGCCATCAGCCACTCCCAAGGCCTTCTTGGTCTCTTGGTATTGACTGGGGCTCAAGGATTCCCCATAAGTGAACATGGGGTCAATTGCCACCCGATCCGCCAGAGCCACCGGTGTACCAAGCGCTAGAACAGTCAAGGCTGTTAAGAGTAAGTAAGTTATTTTTTTCATGATTCTCCTCCTTGCTTGCTAAGTATACCATTTAATGGAAGCAATTCCCGCTCAAAAAATAGAAATCCCCAAATATTTCATTGGGGATTCATGATTTCATCAATCTTTAGGAATAATTAGAAGAGACCGGTGATCTGACCTTGACGGTCAATATCAATCCCCTCAGCTGCTGGATGCTTAGGAAGGCCAGGCATGGTCATGATGGAGCCTGTTAAAGCTACGATAAAGCCAGCGCCAGCTGATAACTTCAACTGACGAATGGTCACATCGAAGTCTTCCGGTGCCCCTAGGCGTTTAGCTGAATCTGAGAAGGAGTATTGGGTCTTGGCCACACAAATTGGTAAGTGGCCGTAGCCCAAGTCCGCCAACTGTTGGGCTTGCTTTCTGGCAGCTGCTGTTAGGACGGCTCGTTTACCACCATAGACCTTCTCAACCAAGGTTTGCAACTTATCTTGAATGGATAAGTCTAGGTCATAACTGAATTGTCCTTGAGACTCTTCTTGGCAGAGGTCTACGACTGCTTGAGCTAAGGCTAAGCCTCCCTTACCTCCTTGAGCCCAGACATCGGATTCGACGATTTGAACACCTAGGCGGTCAGCTTGACCAGCCAACCAAGCTTGCTCCTTGGCTGTATCTGTCGGGAACTTATTGATGGCCACAACGACGGGCAGTTGGAAGACCTGACGAATATTAGCCAGATGACGCTCCAAGTTCACCAGACCTGCTTCTAAGGCTTGAAGATTTTCCTGCCCTAGGTCATCCTTGGCCTGGCCACCATGCATTTTTAAGGCTCGAATGGTCGCTACTAGAACCACTGCATCCGGCATCTTCCCTGTCTGGCGGGCCTTGATGTCAATGAATTTCTCAGCCCCAAGATCAGACCCGAAGCCGGCTTCAGTTACCACATAATCCGATAGGTCACGGGCTAATTCAGTGGCAATCACTGAATTACAGCCGTGGGCAATATTAGCAAAAGGGCCTCCGTGAATAAAGGCGGGGGTTCCTTCCAAGGTCTGAACCAAGTTGGGATTAATCGCTTCCTTCAGTAAGGCCGCCATGGCATGGTGGGCCTTCAAGTCTTCGGCAGTCACCGGTTGGCCCTCATCATTAAAGGCTACCACAATCCGTCCCAAGCGATCCTTCAAGTCTTCTAAATCACTAGCCAGACACAAGATAGCCATTACTTCAGAAGCCACAGTAATATCAAAGCCATCTTCACGGGGAACCCCGTTGGCACGTCCGCACAGTCCATCGACAATTTGGCGTAATTGGCGGTCGTTCATATCGACCACCCGCTTCCAGCTGATGGTCCGTGTGTCAATGGCTAGTTGATTGCCGTGGTGAATATGGTTGTCCAACATAGCTGCTAAGAGGTTATTGGCAGCCCCAATAGCATGCAAGTCTCCCGTGAAGTGTAAGTTAATTTCTTCCATCGGTACGACTTGAGCATAACCCCCGCCGGCTGCGCCCCCCTTCATCCCAAAGACTGGTCCTAAGGATGGCTCTCTTAGAGCTAGAGTGGTCTGATAACCTAGTTGGTTCATCGCATCTGCTAGACCAACAGAGGTTGTGGTCTTTCCTTCTCCCGCTGCTGTAGGAGAAATCGCCGTGACCAAGACAAGTTTGCCTTGCTTATCGGTAAAGCGACCGCGGTCCAAGCGATGGTCTACCTTGGCCTTATTCTTACCATACAAGGCATAATCTTCTTCTGAAAGACCTAATTTAGAAGCAATTTCTTCCATTGGTTGTAACTGATAAGCTTGTGCAATTTCAATATCTGTTAAATGTGACATTCCTTAACCCCCTTATTTTTACTTATTTTACCACGATTAAGGGGCCGTCCATAGATAAAAGACAAATAATTTGTCTTTTATCGATAAACATTCGTAAAAATAACCTCCACCCCATTCGGTTGGAAAATGACAATCCTACTTTACCTGGAATGAGCTCAAAAGTAAAAAAAGATCCGAAAGCCACAGTCTCAAAGGGGTCAAAGCAATATAGGCCTAATGGATTGGCCTGGAAGCTTGATAGCCCGATAAGCAACTGAGAGCCAGACTCCCAGCTTTCCTATGGCAAACGGATCGATTATGTTAATTTTATTAGCTAGTGGGTCTAGCTACATCTTCTATTACTCTTACTTGTCGTCATCCATGGATAAGACCGCCATGAAGGCTTCTTGCGGAATTTCAACCGAACCAACGGCTTTCATTCGTTTCTTACCTTCTTTTTGTTTTTCTAACAATTTCTTACGACGGGATACGTCTCCACCGTAGAGCTTGGCGGTTACGTCCTTGCGGTAGGCCTTGATGGTTGTCCGTGAGATGATCTTGTTGCCAATCGCTGCTTGAACGGGCACTTCGAACATCTGACGCGGTATAATATCCTTCAACTTGCTAGCCAAAGCTTGGCCACGCTTGAAGGCGAAGTCCCGGTGGACAATAGTTGAGAAGGCATCGACTACTTCACCGTTCAAGAGAATATCCAACTTAACCAAGTTAGAGGCCTTGTTACCAATAACATGGTAATCCAAGGAAGCATAACCCTTGGTATGAGACTTCAAGGTGTCAAAGAAGTCATAGATAATCTCTGCCATCGGCATCTCATAGACTACATTCACCCGGTTGGCATCCAAGTATTCCATGGTCTTGAAGTCGCCCCGCTTACGCTCACACAACTCCATGACTGCTCCAACATAATCGTTGGGAACCATAATAGTCGCTTCAACGTAAGGTTCATAGATCTCTTCTACTTCGGTCTGATCCGGCATATCGGATGGATTGTCAATGCGGACGGTCTCCCCATCGGTCTTCAAGACTTCATAGATAACTGACGGTGCAGTGATAATGAGGTCAATATCGAATTCTCGCTCCAAGCGTTCTTGGATGACGTCCATATGAAGCAATCCTAGGAAACCAGTCCGGAAGCCAAAGCCAAGCGCTTGAGAGGTCTCCGGTTCAAACTTGAGAGCCGCATCATTCAGTTGAAGCTTCTCGAGTGCTTCCCGTAAGTCATTATAATCGTTGGAATCCACTGGATACAAACCTGCAAAGACCATCGGGTTCAATTGGCGGTAACCTTCAAGTGCTTCAGCTGTCGGATTATCAGCCAAGGTGATAGTATCCCCCACCCGGGTATCTTGGATAGTCTTAATGTTGGCTGTCACATATCCAACGTCACCAACCATCAAGAAGTCACGAGGAACAGCGTTGGGCGAGAAGATACCCACTTCAACCACTTCAAAGGTCTTACCATTACTCATCAATTGAATCTTATCACCAGGTCTTAAAACCCCATCAATTACTCGTATATTCAAGACAACCCCGCGGTAATTATCATAAGCCGAGTCAAAGATCAAGGCCTTCAAGGGGGCTTCCAAGTCACCCGCTGGGGCTGGAACTTTCTCGACGATTTGTTCCAAGATTTCGTCAATTCCTAGACCCACCTTAGCTGAGGCATAGACCGCTTCAGAAGCATCCAGACCAATAATATCTTCAATCTCTTGTTGGACGCGTTCCGGATCAGCAGCTGGTAGGTCGATCTTGTTAATAACCGGGAGAATTTCTAAATCATTATCCAAGGCTAGATAGACATTGGCCAGGGTTTGAGCTTCAATTCCTTGGGCCGCATCAACGACTAGGATAGCCCCTTCACAGGCCGCCAGCGAACGGGACACCTCATAAGTAAAGTCCACGTGTCCAGGGGTATCAATTAAGTGGAAGGTATATTCCAAGCTATCATTAGCTGTATAGGTCAACTCCACCGCATTTAATTTAATGGTAATCCCCCGCTCCCGTTCCAAATCCATGGAATCGAGGAGTTGTTCCTTCATATCACGGTCAGCCACCGATTCTGTTTGTTGGAGAATCCGGTCGGCCAAGGTCGACTTCCCGTGGTCAATGTGAGCAATAATCGAGAAGTTGCGCGTTCGTTCTTGACGCTCTCTCATTTCTTGCAAATTCATCTTATCTTCACTTCCTTCATACAGGTCAATTTATATACCTTCTAATCATATCAAAAAAACAAGGCAAAAGGTAGCTTTTTAAAAGTCTCTTCTCATAGCTCTGAGCTAAGAGGAGGCGATTATTAGCTAACTGGTTTATTCTCTCAGCGGATTCAACCTAGCTCACCAAATCTAATTTACAAGTCACTAGCAAAGTGTTAAAGTAATGGGTGTTGGAATTTTGAGAGATTCAAGGAGGCTTTGAATATGAGAAAGATTGGCTTTTCAACCCCCGCTTATTTAAAGAAACAATCCGAACAAATCCTAAACCGAGTCCAGGATAAGGATAAATTATATCTGGAATTTGGTGGCAAATTAATCGGCGACAAACACGCCAAACGTGTCCTGCCTGGCTTTGATGAAGATGCTAAGATGAAGCTATTAGCAACCATCAAGGACCAGGTCGAGATCATTATCTGTATTTACGCTGGTGACATTGAAAACAACCGCATCCGCCGGGACTATGGGATCACCTACAATGAAGATGTCTTACGCTTGATTGAAGAATATCAAGCTTATGATATTCCTGTTAATAGTGTCCTCTTGACCCGTTATAATGATGAGCCCAATGCCAAGGCCTTTATGACAAACTTAGAGAACCGGGGAATCAAGGTCTACGCCCACCGATCCATTGCCGGATACCCAACCGATATGGAGGCCCTTTTTGGTGAAGAAGGATTTGCTAAGAATCCCTTTATCCCGACCACGAAGCCGGTCGTTGTCGTCTCTGCCCCGGGCGCTGGCAGTGGTAAGCTAGCAACTTGCCTCAACCAGATGTACCACGAACACCAACGGGGCATTAACGCCTCCTACGCTAAGTTTGAGACCTTCCCGGTCTGGAACCTTGCCCTCAAGCATCCGGTTAACATTGCTTATGAAGCTGCCACTGTCGACCTGAATGATGTCAACATGATTGACAATTACCATTATGAAGCTTATGGTCAAGTCGCCGTTAATTATAACCGGGATATCAATATCTTCCCTGTGGTTCGTCGGATCATTGAGAATATCACTGGCCAAGATTCTGTCTACCAATCCCCGACAGACATGGGCGTCAACTGTATTGCAGCTGGTATTACCGATGACCAAGTGGTTCAAGAAGCAGCCCTGCAAGAAATCATTCGCCGCTACTTCGACATCGAAAACGACACCTTCAAGGGCACACAAAGTCCAGAAGTGCGTCGCCGGATGCAGATTATAATGGAAGAAAGTAATCTCCAAGATACCGACCGCCGGGTCGTTCAACCCGCTCGTGACTATGAGGATGAACTACGCCAACGCTATGATAGTAATGAAGTAATTGGAGCGATCGCCTTGGAACTTCAATCAGGCACCATTATTACCGGCCACTCCAGCCCACTGATGGATGCTTCAGCAGCGGTTATTATTAATAGCTTGAAGTCCCTGGCTGACATTAATCCGGATATGGACCTATTGGCACCTTCTGTGCTACAGACCATTCAGGAATTGAAGTCCACTGCCCTACACAGCCGCCATCCTATCTTAACTGCCAAGGAAATTCTAATTGCCCTATCAATTTCAGCAGTAACCAATCCTACAGCGGCCTTCGCCTATGAGCAGCTTGTTCACCTGGAAGCCTGCCAAGCGCATGCCACTTATATTCTAACCAGAGAAAATGAACAGACCCTCAAGCGCCTTGGCATCGACATTACTAGCGACCCTGCCTATCAATCCAATAAGTTTTCTGAAAATTAACCATCCCCGCTCTCCTCAAAGGGAAATCCCGATTCATCGACCGTCTTTTAGCCTATTAGCTGAGAGGTGGTCGATTTTTGTTTACAAAATAAAGAGACGACCGAAATTTCGGTCGCCTCAGTAGGTAAGAACTCGTTAACTCAAGGGATGTTAGGTGGGGGGATAATTTTGGTAGGAGAATCATCCCCTTCCCTCAAGTTAACTCATTATCGTAGCTAGACACTCGCTCCATCTAGCTACCCAATTATTATACACTCTTTTTTTAACTCAGTGTGAACTTTTTGACAGAAAATGGATTATAAATCCAGATTTTAACAATTTTTATTCGATTTAGGATAAATAATCTCATTCTTGCATTCCCCTTACTTCTATTAGTTGAATAAGAAATAAAATAAAATTGGTTAAGCGTTTTCATAGCTATCATTAATCGCTTTTGATATATTTATGTCAGTTAGGAGGGAGCGAGATGACAAAATTTAAGGCGATTGTTGTCCGTGAAACGGAAAATAAAGACGTTGACTATGCTTATGAAGATTTGACAGTGGACCAATTAGATAAAGGAACTACCCTCGTGGAAGTTCATTATTCATCCTTGAATTACAAGGATATGTTAGGCTTCCAGAAGAATGGCGGAGTGATCCGCACTTACCCGATGATTCCAGGAATTGATGTGAGTGGTGTGGTCGTTGAAGATACCAGTGGCAACTTCCAAGCGGGAGACGAAGTGGTCATTAATGGATGCAATATGGGAGTAGACCATACGGGAGGCTTCAGTGAGTATGTCCGAGTACCAAGTGAGTGGATGATTAAGTTACCGGAAGGTCTATCCATGAAGGATGCAATGATTATCGGGACAGCTGGCTACACAGCCGCCCAGTCCATCTATGAATTAGAGCAAGCAGGTATGAGCCCTGATGAAGACCCAGAGATCCTAGTGACTGGGGCATCTGGCGGCGTTGGTTCAGTGGCCTTGGCTATATTGAAGAAGATTGGTTATTCCAACTTGACCGCCTTGATCCGTAAGGACTATCAAGAAGAGATCGTCCGCCAAGTTGGAGCGACTGCTATTATCACGCCTGATGAATTGGGTCCAGTTAAACCCCTGGGCTCACAGAGATTCCACCATGTCGTCGATACTGTCGGCGGTGAGACAGCTGCCAGTGCACTGTGTCAGATCTATATGGAAGGATCCATGTCCATGTGCGGAAACGCTGGCGGCAATGACTTTCCAACCACAGTCCTTCCTCTCATTCTAAGAGGGGTTAAGATCTTAGGTATTAACAGCCTAGGTGGTTCATGGAAGAAACGAGAAGAAATCTGGCGTCGCCTCGGTCAAGAATGGCAGGTCATCGCTGACTTAAATTACCATGAAATCAGCTTTGAGGAGATTCCAGAGACCGTCCAAGCACTAAAAGACGGCAAGCACTTGGGACGAACCATTGTTAAGATGAAGTAAATTTTAATCCAGTTAAATAATCCATGTGACCGATCCAAAAGACGGTTGCATGGATTTTTTTGTGGATGATTTTATATATCAGACTTAACAGACCTAGCTCCTATAATAATGAAGAGCTGGCCCCAACTTATGGATCCTGTAGACGATTGGCGTCTATGTGATGTATAGATAATTTTGATATTACATTGGCGAGCTCTATGGGATATATCAATGGTTTTCACATAACGTAGGTACGGTCTATGTGGTGTATAAATTTAGTTTATATCACGTAGACTAGTTCTATATCATGTATAGATAATTTTCATATAACATAGCCAATCTTTATCCTATGAAAACCTGCTGTCATTCTTCCTCAATTTATTAACTATGCACAAAATATAAATAATCCCAATTATTTTAATGGATTTGGCAAAATTATGTGTATTTATATAGTAGAGAGGAAAGGAGCTGCCTTATGAAAAATATAGCTTTGCAGGTTTGGGAGGCCAAGGCGCGCCGGCGCTTAATAAGCGAATGGGAAGTTGCAGACTACCAGAAGACCAAGCGAGGGTTTATTGGAGAATTGACTATGGCCGGCTTGTTGCAAGAATTTGGCTTGAAACATTATCAGTTAGTCCATGATTTAGCCTTGGATTTTCAGGGAAAATTTCAAGTGGACTTCTTGTTGGTGTTTGACGACGTGATTTATCTCCTTGAGGTAAAGAATTACCTTGGGCGCTTTGACTATGTTGCTGGTAAGACTTGTCAGCTTCGAGGGAAATCGATGAGTGAAGATATTATCAGCGGCTTAGCGCGACGAAGCCATAAGTTCCATCAATTGCTGAAAGAGTTGAATTTGGGACATTTTCGAGTCGAGCCGGTCTTAATTTTTGTGAATAATTACTGCCAAATCGGTGAGCTGGACCACCCTCATGAGAACCTGCAAGTCATCGCTCGAGCTTGGATTCCTAACTGGATCTATCAGCTAAAGACCCGACATCATGGCAGGATCCAGACCGAAGATTATCGATATTTATTAAGTGGGCTTGATCTTTATCGTGATCCAACCAACTATTTACCTGATCCTGTATCCAACTTGTCTCACTCAACCAGCAGACTCGGATTGTTCTGTTCAAAGTGTAGACAGTATCTTCCAAAGGTGGGCAAAATTTATACTGAATGTGGTGAGTGTGGCACGCGCCACCACAAGGGTAAGCTTTTGGACCTAGCATGCTCAGACTTGGCATTGCTTTGCCATGATGATCCTAAAATTCTCACTTGCCCTCAACTTCAAGTAATCGTTGGCTCAACCATTAGTCGTCAATTCATCCGTGCTCACCTCAATACTCACTACCAAGCTCATAGTCGCTTTCGCCATCGTTACTATACCTTTCTACCCGATCAAGACCCAGCCCGAAATTTCTCACCAGCAGATCTGGCTATCTTAGAAAAATACTGGTAACGTCTGTTTAAAAACCAGCTGATAATGAGTGATTTTGTTTCCATGCTGTCTAATTCTATAGATTCAGTATAAGCACTGGGACGCTATGTAATACCAAACTATTTTATACATCACATAGATTCAGGCTATGTAATACAAAATTATTTTATACATCACATTGACTCAGGCTATGGAATACCAAACTATTTTATACATCACATTGACAATAGACACCCTTACCCTACCCGGTATTCAAGGCCATCTTCCGAGACAGCCATTTACTTATCCGACAAAAAAACACCCGACAAAACGCCGTCAACCAGCATTTTGTCGGGTTTTTAAAATATAAAGCAAGATCCGCAGCAGAGTCGACTACTAAAGCTAACTCCAGCTAAAAAATCATATTAATCGCCATCAAAGACATCTCGAACCTTGTCGAAGAATCCCTTAGAATTTCCCTTGACCGATTGACCAGATTCCTTGGCCAATTCCTTGTAAAGTTCTTCTTCACGTTCCGTTAATTTCTTCGGTGTCACTACTCTGACCTTAACGTGTTGGTCCCCATTAGAACCCCCACGAAGGGACGGAGCACCCTTGCCTCTTAAGCGGAAGCTGGTACCTGTTTGAGTACCGGCTGGTATCTTGAACTTAACATCGCCGTGGACGGTCGGTACTTGCAGTTCATCCCCTAGGGCTGCTTGAACGAAGCTGATTGGTAAGTCATAGTAGATCTCTGTTCCTTCACGGGTGAACTTGTCACTGTCTTTAACCTTGAAGACCACATACAAGTCCCCATAAGGGCCACCATTCTTACCTGCTTCTCCTTGACCGCTCAAGCGAATTTGTTGTCCGGTCTCAACACCAGCTGGAACAGTAACCTTAACCGTGTGCTTGCTAGATTCAATCCCTGAACCATGACAAGTTTGACACTTGTCCTTAATTTCCTTACCGGTTCCTTGACATTGGTCACAAGTTGCCTGGGTCATAACCCGACCAAATGGGGTATTTTGTTCCACTTGAACAACACCACGGCCGTGACACTTAGAACAGGTGACTGGTTCAGTACCCGGTTTGGCCCCTGATCCATGACAAGTGTGACATTCTTCTTCACGTTGGTAAGATAAAGTCGTCTCCTTACCAAAGATTGCCTCCTCAAAAGTCAAGGTTACTTGGTACTGGAGATCGGCACCCTTTCTCGGAGCATTCGGATTGCGGCGACCGCCGCCACCCCCGGTAAAGAAGGATTCAAAGATATCTTCAAATCCACCAAAGCCACCTGATTCAAAGCCGCCACCGAAGCCACCAAAGCCACCGCCAAAACCACCAGCGCCAAAGTTGGGATCATTGGCTGCATGACCGTATTGGTCGTAAGCGGCTCTCTTTTGTGAGTCGGAGAGGACTTCGTAGGCTTCTGCTACTTCCTTGAACTTATCTTCTGCATCGGGTTCCTTGTTAATATCGGGATGGTATTTCTTGGATAATTTCCGGTAGGCCTTCTTAATCTCAGCTTCCGAAGCATCCCGTGAGACGCCGAGGACTTCATAATAATCGCGTTTTTCAGCCATATTTAACCTCCTTTAATTCTTTCTCCTTAATCTTATAAAAGCCAAGGGTTAGTTCCCTTGGCTTCAATTCGATCTGAAAGAACTAATTATTTGTCGTCTACTTCTTCAAAGTCAGCGTCTACTACTGTGTCATCACCAGAGTCTGCTTGAGCTTCGCCGGCTTCTTGGCTAGCTTGTTGCTCAGCCGCTGCTTGTTCATATAATTTAACGGTTAGCTCTTGAACGATTGAATTCAAGGCGTCACGTTTTTCTTTCATTTTTTCTAGGTCGTTTTCTTCAACGGCTGCCTTCAATTCGTCGCGGGCTTCTTCTGCCTTCTTAACTTCTGCTTCGTCAACCTTGCCTTCTAATTCACCTAAAGTCTTATCGGTAGTAAAGATTAATTGGTCAACTTCGTTACGTAAGTCAGCTTCTTCACGACGTTTCTTATCAGATTCAGCGTTGGCTTCTGCATCCTTAACCATGCGGTCGATTTCTTCATCAGATAGACCAGAAGAAGACTTAATGGTAATGGATTGTTCCTTATTGGTTCCTAAGTCCTTAGCGGATACGTTTACGATACCGTTCTTATCAATATCAAAGGTTACTTCGATTTGAGGCACACCACGAGGGGCTGCAGGAATATCGGTTAATTGGAAACGTCCAAGTGTCTTGTTATCAGCAGCCATTTCACGTTCCCCTTGAAGGACATGAACATCTACAGCTGGTTGGTTATCAGCGGCTGTTGAGAAAACTTGAGACTTAGAAGTTGGGATAGTTGTGTTACGGTCAATTAGCTTAGTGAAGATACCACCCATTGTTTCAATACCTAGTGATAATGGAGTGACATCTAGTAGGACAATATCCTTAACGTCACCGGAGATAACGCCCCCTTGGATAGCAGCACCCATAGCTACTACTTCGTCTGGGTTGACTGATTTGTTAGGTTCCTTGCCTGTTTCTTTGCGAACAGCTTCAACAACAGCAGGGATACGAGTAGATCCACCAACTAAGATCACTTCGTCAATTTCAGAAGCTGAAAGGCCAGCATCAGATAAGGCTTGACGAACTGGTGTCTTAGTCCGTTCAACTAATTCATGTGTTAATTCATCAAATTTAGCACGTGTTAGGCTTGTTTCTAGGTGAAGTGGGCCATCAGCAGATGCAGTAATGAACGGTAAGCTAATTTGAGTGGTTGTTGTTGATGATAATTCTTTTTTAGCATTTTCAGCAGCATCTTTTAGACGTTGCATAGCCATCTTATCGCTAGATAAGTCGATACCATTCTTGCTCTTGAAGTCTTGAACCAAGTAGTCGATAATCTTCTTGTCGAAGTCGTCCCCACCTAATTCATTGTCACCAGCTGTTGCTAGTACATCGAAGACGCCATCTCCTAATTCAAGGATGGATACGTCGAAGGTACCGCCCCCTAAGTCAAAGACTAGGATCTTTTCGTCGCTGTCTTCATTGTTCAAGCCATAAGCTAAGGCAGCAGCCGTTGGTTCGTTAACAATCCGTTCAACTTCAAGACCAGCGATCTTACCAGCATCAGTTGTTGCTTGACGTTGAGAGTCATTGAAGTAAGCAGGAACAGTGATAACTGCTTTAGTTACTTTGTCTCCAAGGTAATCTTCAGCATAGCTCTTCAAGTGTTGTAAGATCATGGCAGAAATTTCTTGTGGGGTATAAGACTTGCCACCCATTTCTACCTTATGGTCTGTCCCCATGTAACGTTTGATTGATGAGATTGTATCAGGGTTAGTAACAGCTTGACGCTTAGCTACTTCACCGACTTGGATTTCATCATTTTTGAAGGCGACAACAGATGGAGTTGTACGGTTACCTTCTGGGTTAGGAATAATTTTAGCTTCTCCACCTTCTAGAACAGAAACGGCAGAGTTAGTTGTACCTAAGTCAATACCTATAATTTTACTCATAATTTATCGTTCTCCTTTATATAGATTCGTTGTTCATTAAATAAATTCTTTTATTTTTCAGTGACGACAACCATGGCCGGTCTCAAGACTCTTTCATCGAGGATGTAACCTTTTTGGAGGACTTGAGCCACCACATTGTGGTCTTGGTCTTCTTCAGCAGGAATTACGCTCACTGCTTGATGGTAGTTAGGATCAAAGGCTTGGCCGACTGGATCAACGACTTCAATCTTTTCAGATTGGAAGGCATTTTGGAATTGGTTTAAGACCATTTCCACACCCTTTTTGAGCGCCTTACCGTCTTCAGATTCAATCTCTGTATCCAAGGCCCGTTCCAAGTTATCAACCACATCCAATAAACTGGTCGCTAATCGTTGAGAACGGTAACGTTCTGCTAATTGACTGTTGCGAGCATTGGTGCGTTGAATATTGGCAATCTCAGCTTGAAGTCTTAAGACTTGATCTTCAAGGGCTTCTTTATCTGCTTGAAGTTGGTCTAATTCGCTAACTGCTTCTTCAACGGTCTCCTGGGCATCTGCTTCTGCTTGAGTATCCGCTGCTTGTTGATCTGTATCAATTGATTCTACCTCTTCAACTTCTGGATTATTCTTTTCTTCAGCCAATGGACACCCCTCCTTCTATGTATTTGCTAATTGTTTGGTCATTGCTTGCATGAGTGGAATCACCCGCGTGTATCGCATGGTGGATGGCCCAATTAGACCGATCGTCACCTTTCGGTAGTCCTTGATATAGGTTCCCGTAACAATCGATAAATCCGATTGTATGCTAGGGCCGATATCGAGTCCGAAGATAATATCAATACCAGCCTCAAGGGATTCCAACCGGTCAAATAAGAGCTTACTGCCATCCACTAACTCAAAGATATAACGTAAATCTTGACTGCGAACTTCTTGGTCCATCAGGTCAAACAAGTTATTCTTACCGGTAACCCAGTATGCATGGTTTTTGAGTTGATGAATCGACTTCTCTAACAAAGCCGAAAAATCATACTGGTAACCAATCACTCGTTGGGTTAAAAGTGGAATGGAAAACCTTAAGCGTTGGTAAGCATCCTCTAAAATCAAACCCTTTAATTCAGAGTTCAATAAGTCTGCTAAGTCCGCCAAGGCTTGACCGGATAAATCACTAGGCATTTGGAAAATGTAATTATCTACCTTACCCTTATCGGTAAGGATAATTCCAATTACACGGTGATTATCTAAGGAGACAAACTTAAACTTCTCAACCGAATGGCTGTCCTGCCCTTGGGCAAAGACAAAGGCTGTATAGTGAGATGAATCCACTAACAAATCCGCTGCCATCTGAGCTTGTTGGTAAGCATCTCCTTGATTGATACTAAAAATTTCGTTAAAGGCCTGGTCCTCTTCAGATCCCTCCCTGGTCGCTTCGCTATCTTGGCCTTCAATCAAGCCCGCTACGTAATGACGGTAGCCACTAGTTGAAGGAATACGGCCACTGGATGTATGAGCCTTCGATAGAAGACCCACCTTCTCCAAGGTTGCCATATCATTACGAATCGTTGCCGGAGAGACCTCTAGATAGGATTCATTCAACAAAGTCTTAGAACCAATCGGTTCATGATAACGACTATAGAGTTGAATGATCAATGCCAGTACCTCGGTTTGTCTAGGTGTTAGCATTCTCTCACCTCTGTTATTTGAATTAGCACTTATAAAGTCTGAGTGCTAACTCTATATATATAATACATCCTTGGTCAGAGAATGTCAAGGGGTAATGGCCATTTTTTGACAAAAAATTAGCACTCTTTCAAAAGAGTGCTAATTCAATCGATTATTATTTCTTTTCAGCGAAAAAAGCCCGCGTATCCACAAGGTCCTGGTCGAGTTGATCAATTAAGCCTTGAACATCATCAAACTTAACCTCACCTCGCAAGTACTTGTGCCAACGAACCTTGACTGCTTGATCATAGATTATCTGGTCAAAGTCTAGGATATAAACCTCACAGCTCAAGTCACGCTCGCCAGCGAAGGTAATATTGTAGCCAATTGATGCCATGCCTTGGTACCACTGGCCCTGTACGTAGAATTCCACCACATAGACACCGATACCCGGAAGCACTTGTTGGCCATAGGTTTGGACATTAGCGGTGGGATAACCTATTTGCCGGCCCCGCTTCTCGCCGTGAATCACCCGGCCCCAGGTCTCATAAATATAACCTAATTCTCGGTTGGCCTCCTCTAATTGCCCCTGTCTTAAGAGGTCTTTAATAGTTGAAGAGCCGACCTTATGGTTTTGAAGGGTATACTCACTAACTTCCACCACTTCAAAGCGTCCCGCTGCATCTTCAGGAAGGGTCTGCATATTGGCCTCTTCTCGTGGCCCATAGGTATAGTCAAATCCTGCCACGACCACCTGGGCATTCAAGCCCACTATATAATTGTCAACAAATTCTTTAGGCTTTTGCGTGCCAAAGGCCACACTATAATCAATTAGATAGGTATAGTCCAGCCCCAAATCTTCAAAAAGTTCCAACTTACGCTCAATTGGCGACAAGTATTGAACTGAAGCGGCTTGGATATTGGAATAGATAATCTTAGGATGCTGGTTAAAGGTCATCACCGCTACCGGCAAGTGTCTATTCCGACCGATCTCAAGCGCCTCCTCTAGGACTTTTTGGTGGCCCAAGTGAACCCCATCAAAAAAACCTAGGGCCAAGACAATGTCTTCTTGAATAATTTCTTCCTTATTATAAGGATGACTTAATTTAATTAATTCCATAAACTCACCTTTCATTAAGGAATAAACATCTTACGCGGCTTGACATAACCGGGCTTGCTGGGATGAGGTTGGTAGAGGCCGATGAAATTCCCTTGATAAACCAAGGCCAACAAGTCGACCTCTCCTTCCGTGAAGCAGTCCCCGAAGGCATCAATAGGTAAGACTTTACCGAACTTGACGGCTTGATAGAGGTCTGGGTCCACTGAATAGGTCGTGAATTCACTGAGACTGGCTTCCATGGGCTGCAAGACTTGGTCTAATTGCCCTTGATCCACCAGGGTTTGAAGTTGGTCCAAGCGGACTGAATCCGCTTTGCCAAATCCTGCCGTTTCTAAGCGTTCCAACCGGGACATATGAGCTGGCAGACCTAATTGAGCTCCCAGATCAACCGCCAAGGTCCTAACGTAAGTGCCCTTGGAACAAGTCACCTCAAAGGGGAAACTTTCCGATCCTCTCTCCGGATCAAAGCTCACTGGACCAATTCGCTTGAAGTCATAGATTTCAACTTGTCTTTTGGGTCGTTCTACTTCGATCCCCGCTCTAGCATATTCATAGAGTCGCTTGCCCTTTACCTTGACGGCTGAATAATAAGGAGGAACTTGGGTGATAGGTCCCAAGAAGGCGGTCATGGCCTGATCAATCGCTTCTTCAGAGATCGGTTGATCCAAGCACTGGCGCTCAATGATTTCCCCTTCACTGTCTTCCGTACTAGTTGACCAGCCCAAGGTAACTTCTCCTTGATAGACCTTACGTCCATCTTGTAAGAATTCAACTAACTTGGTCGCCTGGCCCACACAGAGCACTAAGACTCCTTCTACACCTGGATCCAAGGTGCCGGTATGACCAATCTTCTTGGTCCCTAGAATCTTACGTGCCTTGAAGACCACATCATGGCTGGTCATGCCCGTCTCTTTCCAAATAGCTAGAATACCATCCACGCTCATCCCTCCTTGTAACTAGAACTATTATAGCAAAAGCAAGCGCTAACGACCATTATAAAGAAAGACTAGCACTAGTATTTACCCAGCAAAAAAATCCATGAAGCCGCCAGCTACTTGCTGATGGCTTCATGGATGGATTCCTAAAATTTAAAACTATCCGCGACAATCAAGACCGTTGATAAGTTATGGAAGGTTGCCAAGGCGGATGATGGCATCAAGCCCAGCAGACCCAAGGCAATGAGACTGGAATTGATTCCCACCGCCATCTTCAAGTTATGATCCAGTTGATCTTGTAGGCTTTGGTGGACTGCTCCCAGATCAAAGAGAGAGGCTAGATTATCACTCAAGAAGATAATGTCACTGGCCTGACGAGCCAAGTCTGATGAATCAGCCATCACCACGCCCAAATCTGCTTGAGCAATGGCAGCTGAATCATTCAAGCCGTCGCCAATCATCAAGACCTTTTTACCTGCCCTTTGCTGAGCTTCAATAAAGTCCAACTTATCCTGAGGCGTCACCTGGGTCTTGATTTGGTCAAAGTCGATTAAGGCTTGCAGTTCCAAGGTTCGCTCAGGTACGTCTCCAGTTAATAAGACAATCTCCTTGCCCGCTTGCTTGAGTCCATTAAGCACTTCTAAAGCATTATCTCTTAATGGCGTATCAATACAGAAGATAGCAATCAACTCCCCTGCCCGGGCAAGATAGAGCAAGTTAAACTGTTGCCGGTATTGGTCGATAAAGTCTTTTTGTTCTGCTGTGAGAACGATGCCTTCCTCCTTGATAAAGTGTTCACTCCCAATCAAGACCTCATCTTCTTCGATCGAAGATTTAACCCCTCTGGAAGCAATATGAACCAGGGGACCATGCATCTCTTCATGGGTGATCCCTTCATCGGCTGCCTTGGCCACGACGGCCTGGGCAATTGGATGGTAGAGATGTTCCTCCAGACAAGCGCCTATCATCAAGACTTCTTCATATGAATGGTCACCAAAAGGAACAACTTGATTGATTACCAACTTAGATTCCGTCAAGGTACCCGTCTTATCAAAGATAAAGCAGTCGACTTCAGGATAGAGGTCAATAAAGCGCGACCCCTTCACAACCACACCCTCATCCATTGCCTTGCGGATAGCCGTCAAGTAAGTCACTGAAGTGGATAACTTAATGGCACAGGAGAAGTCGACCAGCAAAAAGGACAAAGCCTTAGTTAAATTCCTAGTCAATAACCAAGTCAAGGCCATGCCTAAGAAGTTGTATTTGACCAAGCTATCTGCCCGGTGACTGAGGCGGTATTGGTTGGCCGATTGGCTCTGACTGGATTCGTGGATTGAAGCGACCAAGTCCTTCAAACGGGCATTAAAGGTGGCATTGGTCACTTCAACCACCAATTCTCCTGCTTCAAGACTGGTATTGGAATAGACTTGGTCGCCTATGGTCTTAGCTACTGGGAAGGGTTCTCCCGTCAAGTTACTTTCTTGGCTGGCTCCTTGACCCTTAATGACCCGACCATCAAAGTAAATCTCTTGCCCTTCCTGAACAACCACAAGGTCTCCCACTTGAATCAAGTCGCTGGCAATTTGCCGGCGCTCGCCTTCTTTATCTTCAATCCATAAGAGGACTTGCTCTTGCCCCAAGGATTCCGTTAGATCACGAATCGACTTATCCAGGGTCCAAGCATCAATTTGCTCGCCTAATTCCAAGATAAACATAATTGTCCCGGCTGAATGGTCATCTCCTAAGCCGATGGCAGCAGCAACAGCCGCAAAATCCAAGACCTCCATATTGACCTGACCAGCCCTTAAAGCTTTAAGGGCTTCAAGCCCATATAGTCCGGCCTTATACAAGGTCCAGTAGAATCGAATGGGTTTAGGAACTAAGGTCAAGTATACGGTCCGCTTAAGCATTTGCTGGGTCACAATCTTACCAGGATTAGTCATCAGAAATTCTTTCTTGTCTGAATATAGCCGTTCTAGGTCAGCCAAGTTGATGGCTTGGAGGAATTCAAGAACCTCTGGTCTGGAGCCTAGCTGATAATGAATTGTTAAGCGAGATTCATTTAAGTAGAATTGCAGACGAATTATACCAGGGTAATCCATACTTAAGCGGTTCAAATAGGCTTGAACCGATGGCGTACAAATAAAAGGAACTTCCAAGCGCAACCGCCCCCGGTTGGAGGCTAGCACTTGAAAGTTAGCAAGCCTATTCTTGAGCGTCATCGTCGGCTTTAACACTTTCTAATTGATCGAGGGCATTGGCTAATTTCTCCTCAGCGTAGATGTCCTTGGCATCTTCATAGACATCTTCAGCCCCTTGTTTAATGTTTGAGACCGTGGCATTGACCTCATCGGCCACGTGTAGACCTTTGGCAATGACGTTGGCATACAACTTCTTAGCATCCTTACTAGCTAAGAGCTTACTAGCCACACTGGCCGTCAAGGCGCCACCAGCAAACAAGCCCAAACTTTTACTACCCTTTAACACATGTTTTAAATCAATCACTAGGATCACCTCTCTAAAAATATTTAATGCTAATTATACTCCTTTAGGGAAAAATTACCATAAAAATTTTAATCTAAATTCCGTATGTTTCTTGGATAACAGCCAAACTGGCCCGGCCTGCTTGGGTTAATTGGTAAATATCTTGACTGGAATCAATCCGGATCAAGTCTTTCTTGAATAGGTCCTCAAGAGCTTGGTCTGTTTCCCGGCTGGACCACTTGAAGTGTTGGTTCAAGGTTCCCACCTTAAGCTCTTGGTCTTCTTCACCTTTAGCCGTATGACTAGCAATATGCAGCAAGACCAAGTCGCGCTTCAATTGAACGGACTTTTGATGGCGTAACCAGAGAGAAGTAATTAATCCTTCTCGGTGGAAGAGGAAGGTCATAAAGAAGGTCAAGCCCGTAATAGTCGCTGCCATCCCTCCCATGGATAAGTTGAAGATAATTGCCAAGACATAACCAACTGTTGCATTAATCACACTATAGATCACTGATACCCAGAGCATTTGCTTGAGATCCTTACAGATCAAGTAGGCGGTTGCCCCAGGTCCTACAATGAAGGCGACCACTAAGATGGCCCCTACAGCATCAAAGGCAACGACTGTCGTCACTGAGGTAAGAGTCATTAAGGCGTAGAATAAGAGCCCCGCATTGAAGCCAGCCAAATGACCAAATTGCTCATCAAAGGTCGTAATCTTCAATTCCTTGAAGAAGAGACCGATAAAGATCATGTTGGCCACAAATAAGACACCCATCTCAGCTAGAGCCTTAGGTAAGGATAGTCCCAAGAAGTCGACCCGATTCAAGGGTGCTAGAATAACTTCCCCCATAATGACGATATCGGTATCCAAGTGAACGTTACCCGCATAACGGGTGATTAGAATCACCGCGATAGCGAAGAAGAAGGGATAGATAATCCCAACGGCATCATCATTTTCAACCAGTCCCGTTTTGGTTAGGGTCTCAGTCGACCAAACGGTCAAGATTCCGATGGCTGCCGCCCCTAGAATCAATAAGGGCGAATCCAGGTCACCAGCGATAAAGTAACCTAGAACAATCCCCAGAAGCACCGAATGCGAAATGGCATCCGAGATCATGGATAATTGTCTCAAAACCAAGAAGCAACCAATTAAGCCACAGGTTACAGCCGTTAATAAGAGGATAAACCAAGACTCATAGGAGGCTGCGAACAGATTCATTATTTCACTTGTTGTCATCTTAATCCTCTCCTTTTAATGAGTGTTGAAACGATACCTCGAGGTCCAATAATTAGTGAAGCCAAGGCAATCAAGGTCATCACAACAATAATCATCGGACCCGTGGATAAGCCGCGGTAAACAGTTGAGAAATAGGTCCCAATTACTGCGGATACGCCCCCAACCCCTGCTGCAATCAAGGAAACATACAAGAATTTGTCACTCCACTGCATAGCAGTAATGGCTGGAACAATCAGCAAGGAGGCAATCAAGATAGTACCCACCAATTTCAAGCCCACACCAATAATACCCATAGTCATTACCATCACCAGTAAGTATAGGACAGTCGCATTAATGCCAATCGTTTGAGCGTAGACTTCATCAAAGACAAAGACCTTCAACTCCTTATAGAACAAGGTAAATAAGGCCAGAGAAATAATCGCGACAATTAAGATTAACTGCACATCTCGTTCCATAATATAAGCGGCCTGACCAAAAATATAATTAGCTAGTCCGGCTTGTGACTCACCGGCAAAGGTTGGGTGTCCTTGAATCCATGACTTCAAGACCATCCCGAAGCCGAAGAAACTGGACAAGACGACCGCTAAGATGGCATCCAAGTCCAACTTAGAAAAGCGGTGAATCACTTGAATCAAGGCAAAGGCAATGGCTCCGGTAAGCAAGGCCCCTAATAAGAGATACAAGGGATCCTTAGTCACAGTTACCATAAAGGCTAGAATAATACCAGGATAAGCAGCGTGACCAATGGCATCCCCGATCAAGGACTGCCCCTTCAAGACCGATACGGTCCCAATCACGCCAGCGGCTGAAGCTAGGAGAAAAGTTCCCAAAGCAATCAAGAGAAAGGAATAACTCGTTAAGACTTCCCAATTAATCACTGAGAACCGCCCCCTGACTTGATTGACTGTCTACCTTTAAGCCTTCAAATAGGGCTTGGTTACTAACAAGCATCTCAGCCCGGGCCAAGTTATCAGCGGTAAAGGTCGTCTCAACCGGCCCTGAAGCAATCAGCTTCTTATTCAAGATCACTAAGTGGTCAAAGTAAGCAGATATCGTATTCAAGTCGTGGTGAACCACAACGGAAGTCTTGCCCTCTTTTTGGACCCGGCCTAAAAAGTCAATAATAACTCCTTCGGTTCGCTTATCCACCCCAGCTAGTGGCTCATCCATAAAGTAAATATCCGCCTGTTGGGCAATGGCTCTAGCGATAAAGACTCTTTGTCTTTGACCACCGGATAATTGAGAGATTTGCCGTTTACGGAAGTCACTCATGCCAATCTCTTCAAGCGCAGCTAGAGCGATCTCCTTGTCTTCCTTACTTGGGCGTTTGATCCAACCTAGGTGAACATAGCGCCCCATTAAGACCACGTCTTCAACCGTGGTAGGGAAGTTCCAATTCACGGATGAGGTCTGGGGAATATAGGCGATACGCTTGATGACCTTGTCAACCGGTTGATCAAAGATCTTAACCGCCCCAGATAGCGTCTTCTCTAAGCCCAAGATTCCCTTAATCATCGTTGATTTACCGGCTCCATTAGGTCCAATTACCGCCGTCCGTGAGTTGTTAGCTATTTCCAAGTCAACATCCCATAGCACGGGTTTTTCATGGTAGGCCATGGTTAAATCGTGTACTTCTACAACTGCTTTCATTTTCTTACTCCTTCATCGATTATCAAGAATTTTATTCATATGAGAGACGATTCATTTAAATCGTAATGATTACGCCTGTTTTGTACGCAAAAAGCACCTAAGTGGAGAGTTAGGAAACTTGACTTAGGTGCCCTTTGGAGGTCAAATAATTATTTTAAGTTGCTTGTAATAAGGTCAACGTTATGACGGACCATATCAATAAAGGTGTCGCCCACTTGACCTTCTGGGGCTAGAGAGTCAGAGAAGAGTTCTTGACCCTCACCTGAGACTACCTTTACATCGAATCCTTTGGCCTTACAAGCTTCTTGTAATTTCTCCATCCGTGCTGGATCGGTGGTTGACTCTGCAAAGATTGCCTTAACTTTATTGTCAACAATAAAGTTCACTGTTTCTTCAATATCAGCACTGGCTACTTCAGAGTCGGTACTTACGCCTTGTGGCGCGTGAACTGGAATGTCATATGCACGTGAGAAATAATTGAAGGCATCATGAGGCGTAATTAAAAAGCGGTTTTCTTCAGGAATCGATCCAATTTGCTCAGCCGCATAAGCATTCACCTCATCTAATTGAGCTAAGTAATCTTTAGTATTAGCTTCAATTTGATCTTTGGCTTCTGGAACCAATTCAATTAGCTTCTTGCTGGCATTCTCTGTCGCTTCCTTGTATAGGTCAATATCGAACCAGAAGTGAGGGTCTACAACAATCTCACCATCTTGGTCCATCTCACCTAACTTTTCTTTGTCAAAAGTTTCAGAAACTGGATAGCCGGCTTCTTCTAAGACGTGCACCATCTTCCCTTCAAAGTGAAGACCGTGGTACAAGACTAGGTCTGCATCCTTAATCTTGGTTAAGTCTTGTGGCTTAGCAACATACAAGTGAGGGTCTTCCCCAGCTGGGATGACCATCTCTACATTGACATAGTCTCCGGCTAATTGTTTCACCATATCGTTCAAGAATGAAGTGGTAGCAGTAACTGTCTTCTTCTCTTCAGCTTGAGCAGTTCTAACATTTGCTCCAGCGACAAGCAAAAATAAGGCCATCACAGCAACCATGACGCGTTTCATTAATTTCATCAATCGTCCTCCTATAGATAATTATTCGGTTACCCGTAAAATCCTAACTCTATTATGAATGATAACTTATTTATGTTTTTAGGTCAACCTAAAGATTGAGTTTTTAAACAAAATTATTAATTCAAAAGGGAATCTTATGAATAAGATGCAACTGCACAAAAAAAGGGTTGAAGGATAATATCCATCAACCCAGGTAATATATTTAATGTTTAGTCTTCTTCTTGCTTGATCTGGTCCAGTAGGCTATCAATACGGTTACCATAGTCTACTGAAGGATCCCGTTGGAATTCAATCTCTGGCACCTTATACAAGCTTAAACGCTTGCCCAATTCACGGCGCACCAGACCGGTTACCTTAGCTAGGCCTTGTTCGGTCTTTTGACGGGCTCCAGCCTTATCAGATAAGGTAGAGTAGTAAATGGTCGCCTGTTGTAAGTCACCGGTCAAGTCTACATCGGTGATTGTCACCCCTTCAACACGAGGGTCCTTAATTTCCTTGAGCAAAATATCATTGACTTCACGTAAAATTTCTTGACGGACTCTGCCGACACGATAGTTAGCCATACTTAGCTCCTCTCTTAATTAGGTTTAACTTCCACCATATGGAAAGCTTCGATGACATCATCAACCTTGATGTCGTTATAATTCTCGATCATTAGACCACATTCATAACCCTTACGGACTTCCTTAACATCATCTTGGAAGCGGCGTAAGCTGGAAATATCGCCTTCATAGATAACAATGTTATCACGAATCAAGCGTACTTGGCTGGAACGAGCGATATACCCATCGGTAACAAAGGATCCAGCAATGGTTCCTAACTTAGAAACAGTATAGGTCTCACGAACAATAGCTTGACCTTGAACTTCTTCCACGAATTCTGGATCTAGCATACCCTTCATGGCTGATTCCACTTCTTCAATTGCATCATAGATCACTCGGTAGAGACGGATATCTACTTCTTCCGTCTCAGCTGAAGCGCGAGCTTGTGGGGTTGGACGAACATTGAATCCAATCACAATCGCACCAGAAGCAGCTGCAAGTGAAATATCACTTTCATTGATGGCACCAACGGCAGAGTGGACAATATCCACACGCACGCCTTCAACGTCAATCTTTTGCAAGCTGGCACTTAAGGCTTCAGCAGATCCTTGAACGTCAGCCTTGATAATAACATTCACTGTCCGTAATTCGCCTTCTTGGAGGCTCTCAAACAAGTTATCCAAGGTGACCTTCTTAGTGTTATTACGGGCTGCAATTTGCGCTTGTTCAGCACGGCGTTCCCCAGCTTGACGCGCAGTCTTCTCATCTTCAAAGACGGCAAACAAGTCACCCGCTTGGGGAGCATCATTAAGACCGGTAATTTCTACTGGAGTGGAAGGACCGGCTGTCTTAATGCGACGACCTTGGTCATTAGTCATCGTCCGAACTCGGCCGTAAGTATTACCAACAACAATTGGATCTCCTTGGTTCAAGGTACCTTGTTGAACTAAAAGCGTCGCAGTAGCTCCTTGAGACTTGTCTAAGCGAGCTTCGATAACAGAACCAATCGCTAGACGGTCAGCGTCAGCTTTGAGTTCTTCTACTTCAGCTACCAATAGGATCATTTCTAGTAGTTCATCCAAGTTAAGATTTTGAAGCGCTGAGATCTCAACAAAGATATTGTCTCCACCCCAATCTTCAGGGATGATACCATATTCGGTTAATTCTTGCTTAACCCGGTCTGGATTGGCTTCAGGCTTATCAATCTTATTGACTGCTACAATAATTGGCACTTCAGCAGCCTTGGCATGGTTGATCGCTTCAACAGTTTGAGGCATGACCCCATCGTCAGCAGCTACTACAATAATGGCAATATCAGTTACATCCGCACCGCGGGCCCGCATGGTGGTGAAGGCCTCGTGACCCGGTGTATCTAGGAAGGTGATGACCTTGTCATCATCCACTTTAACTTGGTAGGCGCCAATATGCTGGGTAATTCCCCCGGCTTCGCCTTCAGCTACACGTGCTTGTCTAAGTGAGTCAAGAAGGGTCGTCTTCCCGTGGTCAACGTGACCCATAATGGTTACAACAGCCGGACGAAGAGTTAACTTATCAGGATCGACTTCTTGTTCAAAGTACATTTCCAAATCGGAAACATCCACTTCGACTTTCTCTTCAGCTTCAACCCCATATTCCATAGCGATTAGTTCAATCACATCTTTAGACAAGGCTTGGTTCTGGTTAGCCATGACACCGAGCATCATTAATTTCTTGATAATTTCAGTGGCATCCCTGTGGAAAATCTTAGCAATCTCTTGAATGTTCATGCCTTCAGAATACTCAAATTTTTCTGGCAAATCTTTATGCTTTCTAGCTGTTAAGCCGGCTCCTTGGTTGGTGTTGCGCTTGGCTCCGCGTCCTCTACGGTTACGACGGTTACGGCGTCCTCCACCACGTTTGTTAGCTTCTTGGTCATCGCGTTTCTTAGTGTCATCACGCTTTTTGCTGTTAGCTTGACCCTTGGCTTGATTGCCTTGCTTCTTATTAGTCTTAGCATTATCTTTGCCAGTAGACTTGGCCTGAGACGTGTTTTGCTTTTGCCCCTTGTCTTTATGACTAGGCTCTTGCTTGGCTTGTTTGTCAGAACTTGACTGCTTCTTGTTAGTCTTAGCAGCTGAGCCTTGACTTAAGACTTGCTTGAGTTGTTTTTGTTGGTCGTCATTAATTGAAGACATGTGACTGGCAAATTCCATTCCATTGTTTTTAGCGAGTTCCAACAGGTTTTTACTGGTTATTTTATTTTCTTTTGCGAATTCATAAATACGCTTGGATGTCATACTATCACCTTCCTAAATACTAGTTAACTATCATATACTTCTCCACTTTCATAAGACAAAAATTTCTTAGCCATTCCTCTATTTTTGAGTCCGCAGAGGGTCCGTTTCTTGCCTAAGGCTTGGCTGATTTCCAACCGATTAAAGGCAAAGGAGACCGGAATCTGCCAGTACTCACTTAAGTCTTGGTAACGTTTCTTGGTCTTATCACTGGCGTCACTGGCACAGACAATCAAGACCACTTGACCGGTTTTACTAGCTTTCTCAACAAGTTCATCCCCGGTTACCAAGTAGCCTGCCCGTTGGGCAAGGCCAAGTAGGTTTAATTGTTTTTGCTTAGGACTCATATGATTTCAGATCGGGCTTTCTGATAATCCAAGAAATCATACAATTCCTCATAAAAGTCATCGGAAATCTTTATTCCAAAGGCCTTATCGAAGGTCTTATCCTTCTTAGCCTTGATGGCCAAGTCAGGATCTAGGGCAATATAAGCACCTCGACCGTTCTTCTTGCCCGTTGGATCAATGAAGATTTCCCCTTCTTTAGTCTTAACAATCCGGATTAATTCCTTCTTCGGGTGCATCTCACCTGAGACTACACACTTGCGCATCGGAATCTTCCGTTGCTTCTTCTGGCTCACTGGTTCCGCCTCCTTAATTATCAGTAGGCTCCGTTGCGTCTTGGGCATCGAGGTCTAATAATTCCTCATCTTCCAATGCATCAACGTAAGCTGCCTCTTCTAATAATTCGTCATAATCTTGTTCGCCATCAATCTCAACTTCTGCCACCGCTTCTTCTGCAGCTTCAGGATCATAGTTTTGCTCGGCAATATCTTGGGCTTCAATCATAGCGTCGACTTCTAATTGTGAGGCGTTAGACTCTGCTTCTTCTAATAATTCTACTTCTTCCAAGTCCGCCTCGGTCAAGGCGCCGGCTTCTTGATCTTCTTCAAGGAGCTCAGCTTCTTGAGCGGCTTGATCAGCTTCTAATTCTTCAATCTCATCTTCTAATTCGCTAGCCAAAGCCTCTTGCTCAGCCACATAGTCTGCATAATCACTATCAGACTTGATATCAATCTTGTGACCGGTTAAACGAGCAGCTAGACGAGCATTTTGTCCCCGTTTACCAATAGCTAGCGATAATTGGAAGTCTGGAACAACAACAATCGCTGCATTCTCTTCTTCCTTGAAGACTACTTGGTCGACATCTGCTGGGTTCATCGCATTGGTAATGAAGACTTCTGGATCGTCACTGTATTCAATGATATCCATATTCTCACCATTTAATTCATGGACAATCGCTTGTACCCGTTGACCACCCGGGCCAACACAAGTTCCCACTGGGTCTACTTGACTGTCGCGACTACGAACGGCTACCTTAGACCGGTCGCCGGCTTCTCGAGCAATGCTCATCACTTCAATAATACCGTCATAGATTTCTGGCACTTCTTGTTCAAACAAGCGGCGCAAGAAGTCTGGATGCGCCCGGCTGACAATAATTTGAGGGCCACGTGTCGTCTTATCTACCTTAGCCACATAGACCTTGATCCGTTGATCCATGTCAAAGGTTTCATTAGGAATCTGCTCGCGCACAGGCATAACTGCTTCTACTCGGCCCAAGTTGACATAGACAAAACGATTGTCCACCCGCTCAACGGTACCGGTTAGAATCTCGTCTTCATATTCAATAAATTCGTTATAGATTAGATCGCGTTCCGCTTCACGAATGCGTTGCATCACGACATGCTTAGCCGTTTGAGTAGCAATACGGCCAAAGTCAGCCGGTGTCACTTCAAATTTGATCTTATCGCCAATTTCATAGGCGCGATTAATTTCACGGGCTTCTTCTAAGCTGATCTCTAAGGTTGAGTCGTAGTTGGTTTCAACGACTTCCTTGACAGAATAGACTTTGATGGAACCATTCTCAGTATCAAAGACCACTTCCACATTTTGCGCTTGGTCATAATTCCGCTTATAAGCTAGCTCTAAGGCTGTTTCTAAGGCATCTTTGATGACTTCTCGGGAAATTCCTTTTTCTTCTTCGAGAAGGTCCATAGCTTGGACAAGTTCGTTATTTTCACTGGTCATATTTTCCCATCCTTTAACTAGAATTTCACTGCTAATCTCGCAAAGGAGATGGCATCTTTATCAATTTCAAGGGTTTTCTTACGAGACTTAATTTGGACTTCCAAGAGATAATGATCCTCTTCAACGCCCAAGAGTGTGCCTTCATGGAAGGTCTCGCCATGTTGGTGATTATAATAGTCAAAATGAACATAAGAGCCAACAGCTGCCTCAATGGCTTCTGGTGTTGGGAGTGGACGTTCTGCTCCTGGAGAAGCCACTTCCAAGTAATATTCTTTAGGGAAGGGATCAGGTTCTAGATTGTCCAAGACCTCACTTAGATCTTCACTAATGGCGACGCAATCATTTAAGTCGATGCCACCGGCCTTATCAGCGTAGACCCGCAAGTACCAACTACCTTCTTCATGAACATACTCCATACTAACTAGCTGACAGTCATGGCTAGCCACAACTGGCTCAACCACTGGTTGAATCTTATCAATAAGTGTTGTCATTTTTCACCTCTTTATTGTAATAACCCCGTTATAATAATGAATAGGAGCGAACCACAAAGGTCCCCTCCTTCATCAACGTAATCACTTATTAGATTATAGCACAGACTTGCCCTAGCTTCAAGGACAAGATCAGGCTTAGGCTTCTTGGCGGTAATAGATTGGTTCAGGCATTGAGATCTTGTGACTTTCGAATAAATCATAGAGATTATTTTGCATGATCATCTGATTCTTACCAATCTCATCAAATCGACTAAAGTATTGGATATATATGCGGAAACCATTGCTGTCTAAGACGGCCCGGATGCTAGGCTTGATGTCATAATCTTGAGCCTCGATACTACGGTCGAACTTCTCCAACTCTTCTTCAGAATACGCTTGCTTGAATTGATCGTACTTCTCGTAAGCCAACTTGCCCGCTAACTTCATAGCCAATTCCCGGTCCGCATCAAAGCCAATCAAGATATACACTTCCTGCATCACAAAAGGCGTGCTCCGGGTATAGTTGAACAAGGCCTTGTCAAAGATAAAACGGTTGGGCATGGACACATACCGTCCAGTTGGGGTTAAGGAATCCACCAAGTGGCCCATCTCCGCCACATTAAACTGAAGAAAGTCCATGTCGACGACTTGGCCCACTACCCCATCAACTTGAATAATATCCTCCATCTCAAATGGATGACGAAAGGAAACATAAATATAAGCCACCACATCCACAATCATATCCTTCAAGGCAAGACCCGCTAAGGTAGCCAAAACCCCAAGAATAATCCCAATCGACTGCGTATGCGAAAACCACAAGTTAAAGGTGAAGGCCAAGGTCAAGACCATCAAGACCACCCGCTCCACTTGGAAGATCCGCCGAAGGATCTTATCCTTATCAATCAACTTGGGCAACACGTAATGAGACAACTTAGAAATTAAGATAGCAGCAACAATAATAATAACCGTCACCAGCACCTGCCTCAAGAAGACACTCGAGTCCTCCACACTGGAGACAACCATATCGGAAATCTGATTCATAAAAACCTCCTCTACACTTCATCTTAAAACTAGCATGAAATAAGATGGATTTCAAGTGGAAGCCAGGTGGGTTGGGGAGTTGAATGCAGATGTGGGGGTTTGGGAACTGTATTGAACTGGGGGTTACGATACGCTTGGTGGGGGAAAGCGTATTGAAGTTGAGGTTTTCGATACGGTTGGTGATGGGGAAACGTATTGAACTTGGGGTTTTTAACACGCTTGGTGATGGGGAAACGTATCGAACAGTGGGGGGTCAATACGCTTCGTGGTAAAAAAGCGTAGCGAACTTCAGATTGATGGCCTTTGCTTTTGCGATAAGCGCCGCTTCACTGGTGTTATTATACGCTTCAGGCAATTAAAGCGTATGATAATTAACTGTTATCATACACTTCCCGACGTCAAAACGTATAATATCTCCGCCTTATCATACAGTTGCTATCGTCAAAACGTATAATAACTGCCCCTTATCATACACTTACCAACGCCAAACCGTATAATAAACTGCACTTATTATACGCTTCCACCAGCATAACCGTACAATAAGAAGCCACCCCACGCCTCACCTCCCAGACTCACCAAAAATCCCACCGAAAGACATTTTTCGGTGGGAGAATGAAGGGTTGAGTTATTTAGATAAGATTAGATGTGTTTCTTGACGTGGTTTACAAATGATTCAGCGACAGTTCCTAAGAATTGACGTGTATCTTCATTTGTTAATTCACCAGCTTCATTGAAGTAATCAGCTGAGTTACCTAAGTATACCTCTGGTTGGTGCATCAATGGCATATCTAAGAATGATAAGGTTGGCTTCAATGATTGCGCAGCAACTGCACCAGCCATACCTGAAATAGAGTGGCTTAAGATCATAACTGGTTTACCACCCCATACACTTTCACCCCAAGGACGAGAAGCGACATCTAGAGCGTTCTTCAAAGCTGCTGAAGTTGAACGGTTGTATTCTGGTGTTGCTAAGATAATGGCATCTTGACGCTTAACTGCTTCACGGAAGTCGATATATTCTTGTGGATTATCTTGATCGTATTCTTCGTTATATAATGGAAGATTGCCGATTTCTAGGAATTCAACTTCAAAATCAGATGGTAATTCAGCGACCAAGGCCTTTGCCCATTTGCGTGCATAAGATTCTTTACGTAAACTACCAACTAATACGCCTACTTTTGTCATTAATAATCATCCTTTTCATGTTAAAATTTTTGGCTTATCTCTTAAGCTCTGTCTATATAATACTTCGAATCCGAAATAATTGCAAGTCCTATACTCAAAAAATTATTTGAATATTTAATGAAGTTTCTATTCATTCGACAGACCCCTTGTCAAATCAGCTCTAAATGATAAAACCGCTAGTTCCAATACGGCTGAAACTAACGGCTAAGCTTTTTATCTAAACATTGACTAACATATTTACAAAGGCTGGCAAGAGACCACCAGCCATAGGGCCAAGAACAGGAATCCATGCATATCCTCGGTCACTGTCTCTTCTATAGGTAAAAGGGAGGATATTTCAAGAGCCTTAATCATGGGCAGGATTGATAGCATAACCAGTCGGCCCTCCAAGAGAAACACCGATACTGACAATTAGCATGCTCACAACAGCTGTAGCATTACAAGCCACCATCTCTGAGTAACCAAAGGCCATAATGCCATAGGATAAGATGAAGATTTCGCCTATTTATGAAATCAAGTTATCTACTGGAGACTTAATAGCGGCTCCCGTTGCGAATGTGCCTAGAATCGCTGGTGGACCTTAGGTCGCTTCAAAGTGAGGAGGTAGGTCAACCACACCTGTAGAGCCTCCGGAAAAGCAACAGCCATCTTTATTCCTCCTAGCTTATTAATTTTTTAAGGCTTTTAAGTCATTTTCATCAATGATTGCTTGCAGACGGTCAGCTTGAACTTTGCGATCCTCTGCACTCCAACCATAAGCTTGCGCCATCCGGTCCAATATAGGTTCCACTAGGTGATTTACTTCTTCCCGTTTGAATAATAGATAATTGGTGCGCCGTAATAAATAATCAACAGGTGTTAAGGTCATTTCATATTCCATCGCATAAGCTAACATCAGATTCTCTTTGAGGCTGAGTCGTTGGTCGAGATCTATTTCCCCTACTAATCCGAAGACTTTAGCTGCATTTGATCCATATAATGAAGCAATCTCGTAAGCATCTTCATTGGATAGACCTTGATTAACTCCAACTTCGGCGTAAGATTTAAATTCACGTTCGATATTATTTGGGTTTAACTCACCGCCAGATACTGGATAAGTCCGTGAATTAACTGAACGGAAGTGGCGATTATGATCACGTCTTAGAGTCTCAATAATCTTTTCAAGAGCTCCGGCTGCCATCTTACGATAATCGGTAATCTTACCACCAGCCAGTGTGAAGAGGCCATTATCATCAATATCTAAACTTGAACCACGAGAAACCTCTGATGGGTTCAAATTCTGTTCAGAAAGGCTTCCTTCTAGTCCGGCTACAACTGATTCGACATCTGCACGCGTTTGTTCTTGATTTAAGTAACCTTGAACGGATTCAATGAGTTGATTGAAGCTATGGTCCGTTAATTTACCACTATCTCCCCCGTTATAATCGGAAGAAGAATTGCCAGCCAATAAGGGACGAAGACCCGCCCAAGAGGATTCAACATCATCCAAGGTTAAATCAGTGGTTGAGAAACGTCGATTAACAGCTTCTAGCAAATAATCCACATCTTCTTGGGTTACTGTCGGATGTTTAAGGTCCCCATGATAATCTGTATCGGTGGTACCAAAGTAAGTCTTATTCTCGCGCGGAATAACAAAGATCATCCGTCCATCCCCATGACCACTATCAAAGTAAACTGGATGCGATACGCTTAATTTATCCCCATCAACAACTAAATGGACACCTTTAGTTGGGCGCATTTGCCGAATTCTATCTGATCCTTCGCGGTCAAGATTACGCGTCTCATCTGACCAAGGACCGGTCGTATTAATCACTACTCGCGCTTTGATATCAAATTCTTGATTGGCTAATAAGTCTAGGGCTTTGACACCTCTTACTTTACCCTCTTCATTATAGAGATAACCGATCGCTTGAACGCAACTAGCAATAAGAGCGCCGTCTTGGTGCGCCCGCTTAATATTTTCAATAACTAGACGGATATCACTATTATTAAAATCAAGATAGCGACCGCCACCTTGCAGCCCTTCTTTTTTAAGACCAAGTTCTTCTGCCAATACTTCTTCTGGCGAGAGTAGCTTGTTAGCATAAGAAGACATCTGAATCCCAGCTAACAAATCATACAAATCCATAGCAACCTTTAATCGAAATAAGTTAAAGGTTGCTCCGGGCTCATCATAAATAGGTAATATCATCGGATCAGGCTTAGGGATATGCGGTGCAATTTGTTGAACCACTGCCCGTTCTTGTACCGTATCGGATACGACTTCCACATCAAAATGCTTCAAATAACGAATACCACCGTGGACTAACTTAGTAGAACGACTGGATGTCCCCTCTGCAAAGTCCTGCATTTCAATGAGGCCGGTATCCATTCCAGAAGCAGCTGCTTGAAGCGCAACTCCTGCACCCGTAATCCCTCCACCAATAATTAATAAGTCTAATTCTTGTTCCTGCATTTTTTTAATGGCATTTTGACGGCTTTCATATGAAAACTTCATGCTGATTCTCCTTCTCTGGTCTTAGCCTTAATCATCTTCCGCTTGAGCAAATACTTGAGTCGCCTTGACAGCTCGCTGCCAACCTTTATAAAGTTGTTCCTTGCAAGCATTATTTATAAAAAGATTAAATTCCTTACCAACTGCATCAAGGTCTTCAACTCATCCATATTCTCCCAAAAACCAACTGCTTGATTTGTTAGGAAGGTCGCTCCTAATACGATTGCTTCTAAGTGTTGGGCACGAGCAATTTCTATTCCTAGTATATCAGATTGAAACTGCATCAAGTAGTCATTCATCACTGCTCCACCATTAACTTTTAAGACATTGATCAGCATCTCCCTATTTAATTCCATGATATCGATAATATCTCGCGTCTGGTAAGCCAATGATTGAAGCTTCAAAAGCCTTTTCTTATAGTCAAACCTTATTGGAAGAAAAACAGATAATTCAAAGTATATCCCATATGGGTAAGTGTAACCACAATGAACCGATAGAGAACTTCTTTAGTGTGATGAAACCAGAGAGCTACTATGGAAAAGTTTATCGAAGTTATAAGGAGTTGGACAGAGCAATCATTGATTATAATTCATTACAATAACAAGTAACATATTAAGGAAAAGTTGAATCGGTAAAGTCCTGGTGAATATCGAGAAGTACAGGTTGCGTAATTACATCCCAAACAATTTAAAAAGAGACAAGCAACATATGCTTATCTCTTTGGTTCAACTATTCGAGGCCACGCTAGATGACCCGAGTTGAATTAATGTTTTTCGAAAGTTCCAAATACTTTAGCTTGACCAGCTTCTACCATGACTTGCCCCTTAGCAATTACCGTATCAATAGCAAGACTTTCCGGATCGAGCAGGAGAATATCGGCATCATAATCCGCTCTTAGGTGCCCTTTACCAGCTAGCTTCAAGATGCGTGCGACGTTTGAAGTAACTGCCGTTAAGGCAATTTCTAATGGAATGCCACCGTTTAGAACCGCATCTTGGATACCCACGATTAGAGCTTGGGCAGACGCGACACCAATTCTCAAGAAGTTACCTGCTTCATCAAAGCGCGGCAAACTTCCTTGACCATCAGAGGACATGGTGATCTGTTCATGAGAAATCCCACGGTCTAAGAGTTGCTGTAAGATGACTCTAAATGGAATCTCACCATCTCGTTCATAGGCTTGAACGGGATCTTCATTACCGGTGACATCGATCACCCCACCCATTTCGGCAAATTTAAGACCTTCATCCACTAATTCCTGACTACGTCCAATATGAGTTGGCAAGAAGTTAGTGATTGGGATATCCGTTTCTTCCAGGGCTTGGAAGATGAATTTCAAGCGGTCTGGACCAGGCCCCACGTGGATATTAACCACGCCAGATTTACCTGCAAGTAACCCTCCAACACGCGAATCTGCACAGGCATGCGCAAATTCTTCAAAGGTTGGCGCCCCATTACGATGGTCAGCAATAGCAATCTCACCTACACCGATACACTTATCGATTACCATAATATCCTTGATAATGGAATCAGTGACCGTTTCAACCGGCAGACGATAATTACCTACATACATATAAGTAGTGATACCTTCAATCTCTAAAGCATGGGCCTTAGATAATAGGGCCGCATCGTCGCGCCCCACACCGTCTGTTCCTAGTAACCCACAAGCAGTTGTAACACCCGCTAATGTTAGGTCTGTGAGTTGAACTTCAGGAGTGCGGTTCTGGAAGCCATTCTCACCTCCACCACCTAATAAGTGGAAATGACCATCAATGAAGCCCGGGGTCGCAATCTTGCCTTGCCCATCGATTTCATGCACGTCCACTCCGCTGATCGCTACTTCAATCGCTTCATCAATAGCTAGAATCTTGTTGTTAACCAATAAAATATCTTTAACACCCAATGGTTCTGGCGCATACACATTGACATTACGAATTACTGTTACTGACACGTTCATTCCTCCTTAACGATAACCAAATGCAATCGCTGCAAAAATGGCTAGAGACCCTAGTATAAATAAGAATATTTGCATTTTGCCTTGGAACTTGGCCCAATCCACCCAGTCCAGACGAGCGGCTGCCAAGCATCCAATCAAGCTTGCTGATACAGGCGTAAAGGCATCTACGAAACCTGACCCTAACTGGAAGGCTAGAACTGCTACTTGACGCGATACCCCAATAATATCAGCCAACGGTGCCATAATCGGCATAGTGAGGGCTGCCTGACCTGAGTTTGAGGTGATCACTAAGTTGAATAGGGATTGGAAGATATACATGGCCCAAGCACCCAAGAAGGTCGGAATCCCTTCAAGTAGGTTCCCCACTGAATAAAGAATCGTATTCAAGGCTGAGAAGGTTCCAGCATCTGATCCACCAAGAACCAAGAGAATCCCCTTAGCCATCCCAACTACTACCGCTGTTGGTGCTAGATCAGAGACTCCTTCCTTGAAGGCATAAGCTAGATCATTAACAGTTAAATCATTCAATCCAAAGGCCAAGGCAGTAATTCCAGAAGCTAGTCCCATGACAAAAAATTGAGAAGCTAATTCTGGAATCGAGTACCCAAGCTTCATTACCCCTAGAACAATCCAAACTAATCCAAGTAAGAGTTCCAGCAAAATAACTTTATGGCCTAATTTGAATTCAACATTATCCATATCCTTGCCCTCTAGTTCGTCTCTAAAGTAAGCATCAGAATGATAAGAAGCTGAAGATTCAGGATTGGCTTTAACGCGTTCGGCGTAGATCATGGTAAAGCCAGCAGCTAATAAAGTTATAATCACCCATAGTAAGATACGATAACCCGCACCTGATAAAGCAGGAAGTCCCGCAATCCCCTGAGCAATAGCAATACTAAAAGGACTCATCCAAGAAGTGGCATTACCAATCTGTGAGGCCGCAAACGTAACGGTCACAGCTGTAATCGAGTCATAACCCAAGGCCACGCAGAAGGGTGCAATAATTAAGACAAATGGAATCACCTGTTCAGAAGCGCCAAAGGTTGCCCCCGCAAATGAAAAACCAATAAAAATCATCGGTAGAGCCAGCTTCTTCAAATTGGTAGCTGATCCGACGAAGGCATAAATCCCCGCATCAATCGCTCCCGTCTTCATAATCATCCCAAAGGATCCACCCACAACGAGCAATAAGGCTACGATTCCAATTGCTGACCCGCCCCGGTCTCCAGTGACTAAGCCTTCAAACAAGTAGTTCAAGAAGCCAAAGCCGCCGGTTGCTTCTGTTCCCCAAATACGGGCCGTTTTATTTAAACGAACCGAAGTGTCATAAATATCGTCTCCATATAATTGATATAATTCCGATTCTTCAATCCCGACCTCTTCCAATTGGTCTAAAGTCAAATCCTGTCCTGAAGCTAGTATTGTCTCTAATCCCTCAGGATCAGCTTCCAATTCCAATAAAGCCTTATCGTCATTCGCTAAATCTTTCAAATGACTGGCTAATGCTGGTTGGTCAATAGGATGCATATACCGGAAGGACCCTGGCTCTAGAACCGTACGGGTGATCGTGTTATTGTTACCCGCATCATAAGTCATCTCATTAGTGGTATACTTACCCGCTGGTATGACAAAAGTCAGCAACCAAGATACAATCACGATGCCAAAGATAATAATATAAGTATCCGGCATCCTAAAACGCTTTTTCGCTTGTGTAGACATTGCTTACACCTCCAAATAAAATTGGATTCATTATAGCACAAATGGGGAGAAAGTTAAGAGAAAATGAGAAAAAAGTGGGACAATTAAGCTAACATTGACGATCAGTGAACCAATAGCTCTTAGATCAATTCTGCTACTCTCAACAGGGCGGTGAGATAAATAAATTCCCATTGGACGATAAAAATTTGTAAAAACAATTTATTGAAAAACTCATTCAAATTCATTTCATCACCAATTATCGGATTTTCCACCATTTAAATCGGTTTTTCCTTTTGTCTAACTCTTCCTATTTCGTTATGCTTGTATTATAAGATTCGCAAAGGTGTTTTTTTATAATTCGATAGCGTTTACTATATTCAATATTGATATGTAGAAACACCTGCCAATCTAAATATTAGTTAAGTTATCTTAACAATCTAAAAGTTAGAAGGTGTATTTTATGTTTAATTCGCTAATGGACTTTATTAGTCCGATCAATGACTTTCTCTATTATCCGGTATTAATTATTTTACTTATCGGGGTGGGGCTCTACTTTACTGTTCGTACTGGCTTTATCCAAGTCACTCAAATGAAGGAAGCAATTAAGGTCATTTCCGAAAAGCCTAAAGAAGAAGGATCCGTCTCTTCCTTCCAGGCCCTAATGGTCTCAACTGCTTCCCGGGTGGGGACAGGTAACATTGTGGGGGTCTCAACTGCGATCTGCTTAGGTGGCTACGGTGCCATCTTCTGGATGTGGGTCGTCGCGATCATTGGCGGAGCTTCCGCCTTTGTGGAGTCCACTCTTGCACAAATCTATAAGAAGCGTGGCAAATCTGGCGAATCCTACGGGGGACCGGCTTATTATATTGAACAGGCTTTAAATCAACGCTGGTTAGGAATTACTTTTGCTGTCTTCTTGATCTTAACTTATGCTGTTGGTTTCAATATGTTGGCCGCTTACAACCTGCAAGACAGTTTCCGGATTTATTCTTTTTATCACCCTACCCTTTCACCGATGATTATTGGTGGAATTCTAGCCCTTGTGACTGCTTATTGTATCCTAGGTGGTGGCAAGAGAATTATTAAGGTCACTTCCTTGATTGTTCCTTTTATGGGGGTGATTTATGTTCTAGTCGCCTTAATCATGGTTGCCTTGAACCTGGATTACCTACCGACCTTATTCAAGCTAATTATTGAAGATGCTTTTAATTTCCAGGCTATTTTCTCTGGGATTGCTGGTTCTAGTATGATGTACGGAATCAAGCGAGGACTTTATTCAAACGAAGCTGGTATTGGGTCCGCTCCGAATGCAGCAGCGGCAGCTGATGTATCGCACCCAGTCAAGCAAGGTTTGGTTCAAATGGTTTCAGTCTTTATTGATACCTTGATTATTTGTACAGCGACCGCCTTTATGAGTATTTCCTCTGGTATTGCTCCTACTGCTGAATTATCAGGTGCTCCTTTTGTTCAAGAATCCTTGGCGACCGTATTTGGACCGTTCGGTCCCATTTTTGTCACAACTGCCTTGGTTCTATTCGCCTTTACAACTTTAATCGGGAACTTATTCTATGTTGATAATAACCTTGCCTATATCTTCGGCGGAACACCAAGCCGTAGCTTTATGATTGGCTACCGGATCTTGGCTGCCCTAATCATATTCGTCGGAGCCTTGCAAGAAGCTAGCTTTGCTTGGTTAGCAGCTGATTTCTTGATGGCTTTGATGGCGCTAATTAATTTACCTACAATCATGCTCTTAGGCAAAACAGCCCTCAATACCTTAGATGACTACCGTCGTCAACGCCAAGCTGGCCAAGATCCAGTCTTCTACGCCAAAAACATTGGACTTGATGATAGTAAGTTGGATTATTGGAAATAAGACAAATTAAAATAGGGATAAACGTTAAACCCACCTTTCGATAAACTGACCCCCTAAAGTTGGATTTCTTAGTCCACTTTAGGGGGTCTGTCTATTCATTAAGTTCAGGATTTATTATTTTCCTATGACTCTTATTTCAATCTAATGACTAACTTTTTCTTTCAAAAGATCAAAATCATCTTGACTGGTTGCGATACCCACAAAGAAATCAGGTGCTTCTTGAGTCGAGCAATTCAGATCTATATCGTTTAGCCTTAAGAAGGTTGTCAAGGCTAACCAAGCAGTCCGCTTGTTTCCATTATGGGAAGGGTGCCTTTTTATAATATTCATCGCTAATATTGCTGCTTTGTTGTAAACACTTGGATATAGTTATACCACAAATATTTCTTGCTTGGGTTGTTCAACAGCCATTAATAAAGCAGGTTTGTCCTTAACACCATTTATCTCTTGCGGCGAATATTTTTCAATGAGTCTTTGGTTGATCAGCTTTAGAGTTTCAACATCTAAATAAGTCATAGATCTACCAGTTTCTTAAATATCTCATCATCCTCATTCAAAATATCTTCTATAACCTTAGAAACTCGACTCTTATATTCTTCAGAGCTATCTTCCAAGACCCCTATCCCCTCCTTAATCGGAGTGGCCGTATGGGTATTTAATTGGAAGGGGATCCCCTTTTCGCGGACAACAGCAGCCAGAAAGACATTGACGCCTGTAGACATATTCATACCTAAGTCTTCAAAGATTGCCTGAGCTTTTTCTTTTATTTCCTTATCGACACGTACGTTAATATTAGTTGATGACGTAGCCTTCCCTCCGTATAAAATTATCCATTACTCATCCATTGTCTGTCTTGTGTAAAGGATAAGCAAGCTGAGTCATCAGCCATTTAGCTATTATTTTGCGTTTATTTTTGCTTGATTTATAATAAGACTACGATTATGAAGAAAGGAGTTCTCCCATGGCCTCAACCCCGCTTGATTTATTATTTACTCTCAATGCTTCTTACATCCAACCCCTACAAGTTGCCCTGTATTCCATTCGAGTCAACCACCCCCAGCAAGCGATTCGCATTTGGTTGGTTCACGAATCCCTGAGTCCAGAGGAAATCCGGTCTCTAGAAGAGGTCTGTCAGTTGCTGGATTTTAGCTTCCACCCGATTCAAGTGGATGGTAGTCGTTGGCAATCGGCTAAGACAGCTAAGCGCTACCCTAAGGAAATGTATTTTCGCTTGTTGGCCGGTGAGATCCTACCAACGACATTGGACCGAGTCCTCTATCTGGATCCAGATATCTTGGTTATTAATTCACTGCTAGATCTCTGGCAATTAGACTTGAAAGACCATGTCTTCGCGGCTGCTTCTCATACGGGCTTGACCGATGCGAGTACTCGGATCAATCAATTGAGATTGGATATGGACCATGCTTATTTTAATTCAGGTGTGCTCTTAATTAATTTAACCCAAGCTCGCCTCAAGATTCATTGGGCAGATATTCAAGACACATTGGATAAGTATAATAACTTCTTATTGCTACCTGACCAAGATGTTCTCAACTACTTATATGGTAAGTACACCCTAGAGATCCCTGAAGAGATTTGGAATTATGATGCCCGCAAGTACTTACGCTATCTAGCTCGAAGTATGAATCGACATGATATCCACTGGGTTCTAGACCATACCTCTGTGCTGCACTTCTGTGGCCAACCCAAACCCTGGCAAGAAGAACACGATAACCGCTTTACCGGCCTCTACCTGGATTATCAGAAGCGAATAGACCAATTACTGAAGAATAACACGAAAAAACAATTCAATTAGATGCTTAAAGACCAAATGTGTCCGCAACAGTCGCTCAGGGCACATTTGGTCTCTTTTACTATTATTTTTACGTTCAAAGCCATTCAAACCAAGACTTCAATTGTATTCGTCAAAATACAAATAATCAATTTGTCTTACAGTCTAGTTTATTTGCTTGACTGCTCACTTTTTGGGACCACTGGTAATCCTTGCTTGCGGGCTCTTTTCTCCATGAAGTTAGTGACAATCGGCGTAAAGATCGATGTTACAATCACGGATGCAGCTACGATTGCAGTAGCTGAATCAGCAACTTCTGTGAATTCAGAACTGACCTGGCCAATAATAAAGGGAACTGATACAGCGGCTCCGGCAGTAGAAGCGGCTGCCCAACCAGCCACGCCATCTGACTTCAAAACATAACGGTCAAGCCCGGCCATGAAGCCACCTGATACAAGAATCACTAGGAAGCCAACAATAATACCGGCAAATCCTGCTGAGAAGATCTGGTTGAAGTTTAAAGTATAACCTAATGCAAAGGCGAAGAATGGAATCAATATACCTACACCAGGGGCAAACATTTCTCTCATCTCATCGTCCAAGGCACCAGCAATCAGTCCAAGGACAAAGGGAACTAATGTTGATATGAGCGAAGGTAGAGGGAAGGTTGCCACACCAGCTAATCCTAGAATTAACATGGTAAAGAATGGACCTGATTGAATGGAGATAAAGGGAAAGGCTGCCATATCTTCTTCTCGCTTATAGGGTTCCAAGACAGCTATATAAAGCCCGCCATTTGTCTGGCTAAAGGCAGTAACAATCGCTAAAGTTGATACCCCAGCAAAAATACCGCTTTGAATGCCCTCAGGTGGCAAGATTCGTCCTAAGACTACCCCTAGGATGGTCGCCAGTAACAATTTCCCTCCGGAAATCAAGATCCCCTTCTTGGTGACATAACCTGAAGAGGACTTCAAGTTAACAGATGTCCCAACACAGAAGAAGAAGGCAAATAGAATGGCAGACGCACCGTTTAAATAAGCGCCAGTTACTCCTCCAAAGAACTCAGGTAGATCAGGAAAGAGTGTGTTCAAGGTTGTCCCTAAAATCAAGGGAACAACAACCATACCTCCGGGTACTTTTTGAATCGATTGTTTGATTTTCATGAGAACGATCCTTTCTAATCAATAATCTTCTTGTTTAATATCTTTGTGTATTTTCTTGGAAGTCCTTCAATTCTTCGCGGTTTGGCATTCCATCATTGTCCCCTTCAAAGGTCACTTGACGAGCGCCACAGGCGTTTCCTCTTAGAATCGCTTCTTCAATTGATAGGTCGTCCAATAATCCTGAAGCAAAACCAACTGCAAAGGCATCTCCGGCCCCTACGGTATCAATTGGTTTAACTTGATAGCCGGACACGTGACCGGACTGACCATCCGCTGTCTTGTAGAAGGCACCGTCTGCTCCAGTCTTAACGACAACAATCTCCTTGACACCTAGATCTAGATAATAATCACAAATTTCTTCTGGATCAGTTGATCCCATCAACATTTCAGCTTCGTTGATACCTGGTAAGAAATAGTTAGCATATTTAGCTAGATTGTGAACGTTCTCAATCATTTCTTCCTTGCTATTCCATAATTGAGGTCTCAAATTTGGGTCAAATGAGATCGGAATTCCTGCCTCAGAGACGGCCTTGGCTGCTTCATAGGTAAAGGCTAAGGTATTCTCATTAAGAGCAGCAAAGATAGTTGTCATGTGCATTAGCTTGGCTTGCAAGAAGTAATCTTTATCAAAGTCTTCCACAGACATAGTTGAAGCCGCAGATCCTCTTCTGAAATATTCAATTTCTGGGTCTCCATCCGGGTTCAATTCCTTCATATACATACCAGTGAATTGTTGATCAGTGAATTGGATACCATCCGTTTCAATGCCTTCGGCCTTCATGGCTTCGATAATAAATTTACCAAAAGTGTCTTCTCCTAATTTGGTTACTTGACTTGGTTTAAAGCCCAAGCGAGCAAATCCAGTCGCAACGTTAGTCTCGGCTCCTGCTAGAGCTCTAGAGAAATTATTGACCTGCCATAGTGGCCCTTCCTCATTAGCATAAAATAAATACAAAGGTTCTCCAAAAGTAATTACATCTAAAGTCATTATTGTTTCCTCCTATTTTGATAATTTGTTGACAATTTCAGTGAGTGCAGCTAAATTACTGTCCGCTTGTTCAGGGGCATTTAGAACATCCTTTTCAGACAGGATAAAGGACCCGCCTACTGCTACCACCTTGTCATTGGACAAGTATTCTTCTAAGTTAGCTTGGTTAACACCTCCGGTTGGCAGGAATTCCATGTCAAAGAAGGGACCGCTTAAGGCTTTAATTGCCTGGACCCCACCGTAAACATCCGCTGGAAAGAATTTCACCAAGTTTAGGCCATATTCACTGGCTGCTTGAATCTCACTTGGTGTGACCGTTCCTGGATAAACTGGAATTCCTTCGGAACAACAATACTCAACTACACTCGTAACCAGGGCCGGGCAGACGATAAATTGAGCGCCATGGTCTACTGCCTCCTTGGCCTGATCCAAACTTCTAACTGTACCAGCACCAACGACTAATCGGTCTGAGCTCGCTAATTGCTTGATCGCTTTACTAGCTAAGTCACTCCGGTAAGTCACTTCAATCATGGGAAGGTCATGCTGGATCAGAAGGTCTTCTACCTGATCCAGCACGGCTAGTTCGGTGGCTGTATAGAGGGGTAAAAGTTTCTTGTCATGCAGTTGTTGTCGCAATGCTTCATTACTGATCATATTTATCTCCTTTATCTTGTTATGGGAATTAAAAACTTTAGGTTTATCGGTTAACCTAATACGAAAAAATTATAAGGACTCTCCTATTACCAACTTCGCCTTCACTTCTTCAATCCTTCGACTGGGTTGGCCTTCTAATTGATTAAAGGTTAATTGGATAATACGCTTACCTAAGGCATGGGGATCTTGCTGGACCGCTGTTAACTTGGGGTTAACAATATCACCGATGTGCCAGTCATCATAACCACAGACCCCACAATCTCCTGGATAAGAACGTTCACACTGGTTGATCACCCGAAGTAGCTGCTGTAAGACATTCCCGTTGGCAGCAAAGAAAGCCGTCTTAATCTGCCAGTCCAAATGATCTATCACTTGATGGATTTGATCTAAAGGATTCGTTAATTCATGCAAGTCAAAGTCCACCTGGCTCCCAGCCAGGGTAGCCTTCATAGCTGTATAACGTTCAAAACGGGGACTAACTTCTTCAACTGGTTCCGAGAAGTGAATCACGCGTTGATAACCCTTAGAAATAATCAATCCTGCTAGCTCCTCGGTTCGGGTCAAGTTATCGGATTGAACCACGGACCAAGAACTTTGCTTCAAGGACCGGTCAAGTAAGGTAATCGGAAACGACCGGTTGGTTAAGAGATCATAATCACTTAAGTTTGAAGAGACCGGCTGTAGGATTAATGCTTCAATATTATGATTCAAGAGTCGCTGGATGGCCCTTCTTTCTTCCTTAAGAGAGTTGTTACTGTTCAAGATAATTAATTGGTAGTCAGTATCCTGCACCTGCTCAAACATGGCTTCCAGAATATAAGCCGTATAGAGGTTTCCAATATCAGCAACAATCACACCTATTAGATAGGACCGATCGGACTTCAAAGACTGAGCCTGTCGGTTTGGATGATAATCCAACTCCTCAATCACTTCTTGGATCCGCTTCTTGGTCTCCAGACTCATCTTCTTATAGTTACCGTTGATGTAACGGGATATAGTCGTCTTAGACACTCCTACCCGCTCAGCCACATCATTAATCGTGACCTTATTGTTTGGCATCGCCTCACCCCTTTCTCTAACTAAGTCTATTGTAACCGATTGCATAAAATAGGTCAACCGGTTAACCTAAGGGAAAGTGGTTAACCTGAAGAATAAATAACCATACAAAAATAATCTCTAAAAATCTTTATCAAGTTATTAAAATGCTTGTTTCATAAAATCTTCAATTCAATGAACAATTATGTTAGCCTTATTGTAGTGATATTTATTGATTAAGGGGAAGCAAATGAACGAATTAATTATTGAACATAAATCTTTTACCCATGAGGATCTAACTCAGATTGACCAAGTCTTTTTGAATAACTATCCGATTGTTTATATGCTCTATAATCCATCAAAATCCGGTCAAAATAAAAGAAAAACTGCTTATATTGGTCAAACCGTCAATGTCAATCAAAGAATGAAAAATCATCTGGAATCAGGAAAAAGAAAAAATTTAACCGATACCCTATTAATCGGTCATGAAAAATTTAATCAATCTGCCACTTATAACATCGAGACTAATTTAATCAACTACTTAATTGCGGATGAAGAATACAAACTCCAAAACGTTAGTCAAACGCGTCAAAAATATATGCATGGTTACTATAAGAAAGCTTTATATGACCAGGAAATATTTAGTCAAATTTGGCAGGTTCTTCTGGACAACCAGTTGGTTAAGCACTCCCTATCAGAAATCGAGAACAAGGATATATTCAAGATATCTCCTTATAAGGCCCTCTCCTCGGAACAATTAGCGCTAAAAGAAGAGATTATTGACTATTGTACTCATAACATTGATAAAAATAATCAGCATATCTTTATTATTGAAGGAGAAGCTGGAACGGGTAAAAGTGTTCTCTTATCATCCTTGTTCAACACTATACAAGATTTCAGCAAGGATGCTAGTTCTCCCCTTTACAAAACAGATAACTACCTCTTAGTTAATCACACAGAAATGCAGAAAACCTACCACAGCATTGCTGAAGCCTTACCTAACTTAACTAAAAGCCGTTTTGAAAAGCCGACTAGTTTTATCAATAAATATACTGGTAGACAAGCCGATATTGTTCTCGTAGATGAAGGCCATTTATTACTTTCTACTCAGGATAAATTCAATAATTTCTCTTATGACAATCAGTTAGAAGAAATTATCAAGCGAGCAAAAGTAACGATTTTTATTTATGACAGCAAACAATTTTTGAAATTCAAAAGTTTCTGGGATGATGATCAACTCACAAGAATTGTGAGCAATTACGACACAGAAAGAAAACAATTGACACGCCAATTTCGAATGCAGGCGCCTATTGAAGTTGAAGAGTGGATAGATAACTTTGTTAGAAAGCAAGTAACTCCCTTACCGAAAAATGCTAAATCGAAATCCTTTGAGTTAAAAATCATGGCTAGCCCTGATGAACTTAAAGACTATATTCGGGAAGCGAACAATATAGCTGGCCTTGCTCGTATAGTCTCTACCTTTGACTACTTACATAAGAAGGATGGAGGTATCTACTACGTCGATCCGGAAGGATTAAATTTACCATGGAACACCACGGGAAGCCCTAAGACATGGGCTGAGCGTCCAGAAACAATTCATGAAGTTGGTTCAATCTATACCGTCCAAGGATTCGATTTAAACTATGTTGGATTAGTGTTAGGGCCTTCAATTGATTTTGATGATGAGCGTAATGAATTAATTATTGACACCTCTCTCTATAAGGATACCGGTGCTTTTACTAGAACGAATCGTTTCAATGACCAAGAAACAATTGAACATACGAAAGAGCAAATCATCTTAAATTCCATAAATGTCTTGATGAAACGGGGCGTTCATGGTCTAGCTCTATATGCTGTTAATCCAAAACTCCGGCAGAAACTCTTAAGCTTACAGGAAAGGAATATATAATATGAATCTTATGGAAAAAGTTGACCAATTCCGAGATGAACGAGACTGGCGCCAATTTCATAACGAAAAGGACCTAGCCCTTTCTATCTCACTAGAAGCAGCCGAATTATTAGAAATCTTTCAATGGAAGACTTCACAGGAAGCCATTGATTCAGACCTAGATCATTTAAAAGAAGAATTAGCCGATGTAATGATCTACTCACTTATGTTAGCTTCTAACTTGAATTTAGATCTCGAAGAAATTGTAATCGATAAATTAGCCAAAAACGCTGAAAAATACCCGGTTGATAAAGCTAAGGGGAATAAGAAAAAATATGATCATCTGAATTAGAGGGAGATCCTATTGAAGTATTTAACTTCATTCTATTTGATAGATTGTAAAATTAATTGCGACAAATAATAAAAACCCATAACAGGTTCGTGTAAAATGTAAGTTACCACACCAACATGAACACGGAGGCCTGTTATGAGCTACAAACATCTTACCATAGAAGAACGATTAAAAATAGAAGTCCTGCATAAAGAAGGCTATAAAGTTAGCCGAATAGCTGATATTATTGGCTGCCATCGCTCAACGATTTATCGAGAGCTGAATCGTTGTCACTCAGAAGCCTATCAAGCTAGATCAGCGCAAAAACATGCGAATAAAAAGAAGGCTTCAAAAGGTCGTCGTCC
>NZ_JADD01000017.1:0-42185 GCF_000518205.1 Hutsoniella sourekii ATCC 700629
TTTACTAACTTAATTATACCATAAAGCCCACCAAGAATGTTGATATATCAACACTCTTGGTGGGTTTTAGATTGACTTATCTTACAGCCTCTTTTCCCTAGTTTTGTTTAGAGACAGGATGGTGTTAATGAACTGTCTATGGTATAAAGGGCAGTATATCACTATAATTCAAATTTGTCACAAGCAAATCAAAAATCCTAGCTAAGTAATCGATACCAGCTAGGATAATATTTATACGTTTATTTAGTTTTACGGTCAATGTCTAATTCAGTAGAGTAAGTGCGTGGTTCTTTTTGGAATAGAAATTCACCGTTACGAACAGAAGCCATACATTCAACCCGACGACGTTGGGCATCATATGGAGACTCACCGTCTAATACGATAAAGTTGGCAGGTTTGCCTTCATCTAATCCATAGACATCCTCTAATTGCATGAGCTTAGCTCCATTATAAGTAACAAGGTCGAAGTTACGATCAAAGTCTTCTTCACGCATCAACTGAGTAGTATGGATACCGTTATCAAGGATATTCATCATATTACCAGAACCAGCTGGATACCATAAGTCGACAATTGAGTCTTGACCAAAGGCTACGTTGATATCGTTATCCACGAATTCTTTGACACGTGTGAGACCTCGACGTTTTGGATAGGTGTCTTGACGGCCTTGAAGGAATAAGTTTTCTGTTGGACAAGAGACGAAGTTGATACCAGATTGACGGAATAAGCCCATCATACGGAAGGCATAGGCATCATTGACAGAGCCAAATGAACAAGTGTGAGAAGCGGTTGTTAATTTACCATAACCTTGCTTCATAGCTTCAGCATTCAATAATTCCAAGAAACGTGCTTGGTCATCATCGGTTTCATCACAGTGAACATCAATTAGCTTGTCATACTTGATAGCTAACCGTACGATTTCACGGATAGATTCATTACCATCATCACGCGACCATTCATTGTGCGGGATTCCTCCGACACAGTCAGCTCCTAATTGAAGGGCTTCCTCTACTAGATCACGGCCAGTTTTTCCTTCTTCTTTGTAAGAATACATACCGTTCTGTGGGAAGGCAACCACTTGAATAGTAATGTTGTCTTTTAATTCGTCACGCACTTCAAGAGCAGCCTTGATACCTGTTAAGTTAGGATCGGTACAGTCTGTTTGAGCACGGATATATTGAGTCCCGTATGAAGCCACATCCTTAACTGCTTGACGGATGCGCTCTTTCATTTCTTCTTTTGTAGTACCTTTTTTGTAGTCGTTCCATAGGTCAATCGCTTCAAACAAGGTTCCGGATTCATTTTTTACCTTGTCGTCTTGGCCTGTAAAGTAATAGTCTAAGTGTAGGTGAGAATCTACATAAGGGGGAATGACTAACCGTCCACCTAAATCGATGACTTCATCGGCGTCACCTAAATTATTACCAATTTTAGCAAATTTACCGTCTTCTACGAGAATTTCAGAAGCATCCTCATGTTTATAGACAACAGCATTCACAAATTTTTTGCTCATATGATTAACCTCCTATAAGTTTATATCCCCATTCTATAACTATTCCTGAGGTGAAACAAGTTATAAACCTAACAGATAATCGAGAGTCAATATCTTATAATAAAGGGCAAGTATAAAGTAGAAAGAAGGATAAAAATGAGTAAAAATGAATCCACAGGTTTCATGTGGCCACTCTTTATTTTGATGGCTAGTATTACCTTTATGGCAATCTTGAGTGAATTAATGCCATCGGGTGTTTTACAATTAATGGCAGAAGGGTTCAATATTAGTGAAGCGCAAGCCGGGGGATTTGTAGGTCAGTATGCAATTGCTTCAGCTCTTTGTGGGATTCCGATTATTTCAGCTACTGTAGAGTGGGATCGACGCAAATTATTAATGATTCTCCTAGCTGGCTTTGCCCTGGCAAACCTATCAGTAGGACTGGTTACATCGTACTGGCTAGCTGTAGCCGCTCGTATTCTAGGAGGTATTTGTGCGGGAGCTTTATGGCCAATGATTTCTGCTTACGGAATGAGTCTGGTGCCAGAAGAAGAGCATGGTAAGGCAGTTGCGGTAATCATGTCAGGAACTACAGTTGGGATGTCAATTGGTCTTCCGCTCATGACTTGGATTGGAACTAGCTACGGATATAAAGTTGAATTTATCGTAATGGGAATTTTTATTTTGTTTATCTCCGTTCTTTGCTATCTTTATTTACCACATGTATCTGGTGAAAAGAGAAGTAAGTCTAATTCGCCATTGACTATGCTAGCTAACCGGGGAGTGGTTCTGGTAATTATCCTAACCTTATTAGCGGTCGTAGCTAACTATGGGGTTTATACATATATCACTAACTTAGTTACTGATCTCAACTATCCAGGTATTGCCTTAGCGCAAATTTTCTTTGGTATTGGTTCCATCTTATCCGTTATTATTGCTGGTCGTTTTATTGATGAGCATCTTCAGCAAGTTTGCCTAGGGATGTTGGCTTCAACTCTCTTAGCTATGGCTTGTTATTACTTTACTGATCTTACCTTGATCCACCACTTAGCTTTTATCTTATGGGGAATTGGATTTGGAGCCTTGGTTACCCTCTTCCAGACAGCAGTTACGCGACAAGTCAGTGAAGGTGCAGCGGTTGCTACTTCCTTACAATCAGCTGCCTTCAACTTATCCATTATGATTGGATCGACAGTAGGCGGTATGCTATTAGCCAACGGTGGTTCTCAACCGATTGTCTTAATGGCCATGGTCTTATTAGCCGTAGCCATAGCGATTACTTTTGTAAATCATAAACCTTTATCTTGATGATCCAGCACCAGTTATTACTGGTGTTTTTTTATTTTCGATTTAATGAATAATCCTCGCTATGGTAACAGATATTTATTCTGTTCCACCCAAAAATTAAAACGCTTTAAAGATTATCGGGATAATATTGGAAGCGCAAACAAAAAAGCTGACAAGCTGTTGCCAATGTGCTAGAATTTCTGTATCAAATAGATGGAGGGTATAGTGATGACACAAGATAAATATTTAGCACCTAGCGAGGTAAAGCCGCTTAGAATAATCAATACCATTGAACTGGAAGATATGGCCAGTGAAATTGTTCCACACGGCGGCTTCAACTATATGGCCGGTGGTTCAGGGGATGAATTTACTTTAAGACGGAATGTGGAAAGCTTTAATTTTAAAGGGATTCTTCCACGGATGGCAGCAGATGTGGAGTTCCCAGAAACAGATACTAAGATATTTGACCATCATCTAAAGGTTCCGTTTATTATGGCGCCTATCGCCGCTCATGGCTTAGCTCATGAATCCAAAGAGGCAGGGACAGCTCGAGGTATCCATGAATTTGGTGGCTCCTTGATGTCGATCTCCGCTTATTCAGGAGCAAGCTTTGAAGAGATTTCAGCGGGACTTCAAGATACACCGCGCTGGTTTCAAATATATATGTCAAAAGATGATGACTTTAACCGTAATATCTTAGATGAAGCAAAAGCCGACGGGGCCTCAGCCATTATCTTGACGGCTGATGCTACTATATCTGGTAATCGGGACCGCGATGATAAAAATGAATTTGTCTATCCATTTGGAATGCCGATTGTTTCGCGTTATCTGACAGGAACGGGAGCGAATATGTCTTTAAATAATATTTATAGTCAATCCAAGCAAAAAATTAACTTGGATGATATTCGTTTCATCAAAGAGTATTCTGGTCTTCCTGTCTTTTTGAAGGGGGTCCAATCTCCTGAAGATGCTCTGGCAGCGATTGGAGCAGGGGCAGATGGCATTTGGGTATCCAACCATGGAGGCCGCCAATTAGATGGAGCGCCAGGATCTTTTGAAGTTTTGGAAGAGATTGCTCAAGCAGTGGCCGGTCAAGTTCCGATCGTCTTCGACTCTGGTATTCGTCGTGGAGAGCATATCTTCAAAGCTCTGGCCTCTGGCGCCGATATTGTGGCCTTAGGCCGTCCGGTCTTATTCTCACTAGCTCTTGGTGGTTGGCAAGGTGTTCAGTCTGTCTTTGAATATTTTGAACGAGACTTAAAGCGTGTCATGCAATTAGCTGGCACTCAGACTATTGAAGATGTTAAGAAAGCGCGTCTCAAAGATTTATGGCGCTAATTTAGAAAAGAAGACAATCAGCGATTTCGATGATTTCGCTGATTTTTTATTTTCAATCGCTTTCTCTTTGTAATTAGATGAATTATAATTAACTGGCGAGATTATTCGTCATTAAGGAGATGAAATCATAAGAAAACAGAATCAGGAGATGGATATGAATCAATACATTGTTAGCTTAAAAAATGTCTCAAAATCTTTTCAACAGACAAGCGTCTTAAAAACAATTGACATGGAACTTGAAAAAGGTCAATTCTATACCTTGTTGGGGCCTTCTGGGTGTGGTAAAACAACCCTTTTGCGGATTATTGCAGGTTTTACTCAAGCTGATTCAGGTCAAGTTATTCTGGCTGGTAAGGACGTTAGTCAAATTCCGCCAAATCAGCGCAAGGTCAATACAGTTTTTCAGGATTATGCCTTATTCCCTCATATGAATGTCTACGAGAATGTAGCCTTTGGCCTCCAAGTTAAGGGCGTTGCCAAAGAGCAAATAGATGCCAAGGTTAAGGAAATGCTGCAGCTAGTTCAACTTTCAGACTATGCTCACCGTGAGATCAGTGCTCTATCTGGTGGTCAAAGACAACGGGTAGCCATCGCTCGGGCTCTAGCCAATGAGCCTGAAGTATTGCTATTGGACGAACCACTTTCCGCTTTGGATTTAAAGTTACGGACTCAGATGCAGTATGAATTAAGAGCGCTCCAGCAACGATTAGGCATTACTTTTGTCTTTGTTACCCATGATCAAGAAGAAGCTTTAGCAATGTCCGATTGGATTTTTGTGATGGATCAAGGGGAGATTGTTCAGTCAGGAACCCCTAAGGATATTTATGATGAGCCAATCAACCATTACGTAGCTGACTTTATCGGTGAAAGTAATATTATTCCAGCTACTATGATTGCTGATTACCGTGTATCCTTTGTCGGTTATGAATTTGATTGTGAGGATGCTGGGATTCCTGCTGGTGAAGCGGTTGAGGTAGTGATTAGGCCTGAGGATATCCAATTAGTTGAACCGGGTTTAGGTCAGATTGAAGCCGAAGTTGCTCAGCAAGTGTTTAGAGGGGTCTTCAACGAAATCATCGCTAAAGACTATGAAGGTAATGAATGGATGATTCATACAACCAAAGCTATCAAAGATGGACAAATTATTAATCTATCGATTCAGCCAAATGACATTCATGTTATGCGCTTCAATGAATCAGAAGAAGATTTCGATGCCCGCCTTGAGCAATATGAAGTGTAAGGAGGGAGCTGATGAGATTTTCAAAGTATATGGGTATTCCCTATTATCTCTGGCTAGTGATTTTCGTTATTGCGCCTTTATTTTTGTTAATTTATCAGTCCTTTTTTGATATTGAGGGCCAATTGACTCTAGCTAATTATTTACAGTATTTTACATCGATAGACTATCTAATTATGACTATTTCCTCATTTGTGGTAGCGGCTTTAATTACATTGTTTAGTTTTATTTTGGCTTATCCGCTAGCCTATGTCTTGGCTCGCTCCAATCACCGGGATTACTTATTTTTATTTATGGTTATTCTTCCGACTTGGATGAATTTATTGTTGAAGATTTATGTGTTTATAGGCTTATTAGCGCAAAATGGCCCCATTATCAGCTTGTTAGCCCACCTTGGGTGGGGGCAGCCTCAACTATTATTTACCAATTTTGCTTTTATTTTGGTGGCAGTTTATTTAGAGTTACCATTTATGGTCTTGCCTATTTATAATTCCATTACTGAGATTCCTTCTTCGATGGAAGAGGCAAGCTCAGATTTGGGAGCTAGTCGCCTACAGACTTTGCTTAGGGTTATCCTGCCGATGAGTCGTGAAGGGATCCGTAGTGGGGTCCAGACCGTCTTTATTCCTTCACTATCTTTATTCATGCTGACTCGTCTAATCGGAGGTAACCGGGTCATTACCCTGGGAACGGCAGTTGAGCAACACTTTCTTGTTACTCAGAATTGGGGAATGGGTGCGACTATTGGGGTTATCCTGATGGCAGTGATGATATTGGTGATGTATTTGACGCGAGAGAAGGGAGGCAGTGCAGATGCTTAATCAAACTTCTAAGCTTTCCAAACTTTATCTATTCGTCATGTTTGTCATTCTCTACCTGCCGATTATGTATTTGATTATCTTTTCCTTTAATGCGGGGGGAGATATGAGTGAATTTACGGGCTTTACGCTCGATCATTATGTAAGTGTGATTAGTGACAAACGTTTACTGACCTTTATCATTAATACCTTTCTAGTCGCTCTTCTATCTGCTTTGTTAGCGACAGTTATAGGAACGATGGGTGCCTTGACCATCCATCAAATGAGGGGAAGCCGTCAGCAATCAACATTACTGAATCTTAATAATATTTTGATGGTTACACCGGATGTCATGATTGGGGCGATCTTCTTGATCTTATTTTCGAGCCTACTCCCGCTTCAATTAGGATTTTGGACGGTCCTATCTGCTCATGTGGCTTTTTCAATACCGATTGTTGTTTTGATGGTGTTGCCAAGGCTCTATGAAATGAATCCTAACCTGGTAACGGCCGCCCAAGATTTAGGGGCGAGTGATTGGCAAATTCTATCTAAGGTGGTTTTGCCTAGTATTGGCCAAGGAATTATTTCGGCCTTTTTTATGGCTTTTACTTATTCTTTAGATGATTTTGCAGTGACCTTCTTTGTCACAGGTAATGGCTTTTCGACTATTTCAGTGGAGGTCTATTCCCGGGTGAGACGAGGAATTAGTCTGGAGATTAATGCCTTATCTACCTTGATGTTTCTAGTGTCGTTGAGCTTAGCTTTAGGTTACTACTATCTTCAAAGAAGTGAAGCTCGTCGCAAGGGGATGCGAGGAGGTCAGCGATGAAACGATTTTTCTCTGTCATTGTACTTGTTATTGTTATCTTATTTGTCTTAAGGTATTCCTTGAATAGCAGTGGTCAGGGCGGTAATAACCATCTCATTAACTTTTATAATTGGGGCGATTATATAGATCCGGACTTGATTAAGCAATTTGAAGAAGAGACGGGTTATGAAGTTATTTATGAAACTTTTGATTCAAACGAAGCCATGTTGACTAAGGTTCAACAAGGTGGCACTGCTTATGATGTTATTGGCCCTAGTGAATATATGGTTGAAGTGATGAAGGAGTCTGACTTACTATTGCCCCTAGATAAGAGCCAACTAACGAATCTGGATACTATGAATCCCCGCTTCTTGAATCTAGCTTTTGATTCTGAAAACCAATATTCAGTTCCTTATTTCTGGGGGACCTTGGGAATTGTCTATGATACCAGTCGAATTGCTGAAGGGTCTATTAATGAATGGGAAGATTTGTGGAATCCAAATTATCGCGGACAAATCCTTCTTATTGATGGCGCTCGCGAGGTGATAGGTATAGGCTTGCAAAGTCTTGGCTACTCCTTGAATGACGAAGATTCCAATCATATTAATTTAGCGACAGATAAGATGAAAGCCTTAATGCCGAATGTATTAGCGATTGTAGCTGATGAAATGAAAATGTTTTTATCCAATAGAGAAGCGCCCATCGGAATTACCTTCTCTGGTGAAGCAGCCATGGCCATGGAAAACAATCCCAATCTTATTTATCATGTTCCCGCGTCCGGTTCTAATTTGTGGTTAGATAATTTAGCCATTCCCAAAAATTCTAAAAACCCCAAAGGAGCTCATGCCTTGATTAACTTCTTGATGCGACCTGATATTGCAGCTCGTAACGCAGAGTATATTGGCTATGCTACGCCGAGTGAGGCGGCGATGAAGTTGATGGATCCAGAAATTATCTCTGATCCTCAATTCTATCCGGATCAAGAAACCTTAGCCCATTTGGAAGTTTATCGGAATTTAGGTCAAGAGAAATTAATCGAATATAATGATCGTTTCCTTGAAATCAAGATCGAACCCGAGGGATAAATAAGCCCAGTCACTTCTGTCTACTTATTAGATATTTTCATGCTATAATTGAAGCGATTAATGGTGCAAGATTTACAAGGAGGTTATAGGATGAAAATTAACTGGATTAAGGCTTTTGATGATAATTATATCTGGGTGCTTGAGTCAGGCCAGGAGGCAGTAATTGTTGATCCGGGACAAGCCCAACCCGTTCTAGACTATTTAGAAGCAGAGCAATTGGATTTAAAGGCGATTCTCTTAACTCACAAGCATGATGATCATATTGGTGGCGTCAAGCAGCTCTTGTCTTGCTACCGTGATTGTCCGGTATACGGCCCTATTGAAGTGGAAAATTTAGCTAGCCAAGTTGTTTCTGAAGGGGATAGCTTTCAAATTTGGGATCAGACTTTCCAAGTGATCAAGACCGCGGGGCATACAGCTGAGCATGTTTCTTATCTAGCAGATGATCATTTATTCTGTGGAGATGCCCTATTTTTAGCGGGATGTGGCCGAGTATTTACCGGTGATTATCAGGCAGCTTATAGTGGATTGATGAAGTTAAAGAACTTAGCTCCCGAAGTTAAAGTCTATGCAGGCCATGAATATAGTCAAACCAATCTTAAGTTTACCCTATCTATAGAGCCGGACTTACGTGAGGCTCAAAGTCTACTAGAAGAAGTCAACAAGCGTTTGGAGCAAGGGCAAGCTAGTCTGCCTTCAACCATTGGCCAAGAATTAAAAGTAAACCTATTCTTACAAGCCAGTGATTGGGAAACTTTTAAGCATTTAAGAGATCAAAGAGATCATTTTTAAATTTTATTATTAAAGGAGGAAACAGGAATGAATGTTGAAATAATCATGGAAATTCTTCAAAACGAGATGAAAGTTGCGGTCTTTGCCACTGTCGATCAGGAAGGCAAACCGCATGCCCGTCACGCTCATGTCGGTGTGGCTAATGAGCAAGGCGTTTTCTTTATGACCAGTCCGACGACGAAGTTTTATCAGCAATTGATGGCCAATCCACAAGTAGCGATCACCGCTATGAAAGAAGAAGAGTATCTAATTCAAGTGATTCGCTTGGAAGGGGAAGTTCGCCCCGTGTCAAAGGATATGTTAGCCGAATTATTAGCTAATAATCCTTATGTGCATCAAGTTTATCCCGATGATGGCATGCACAACACTATGCAAGTTTTTCAAATGTATAAGGGGGAAGGCTTCTATCATAGCTTGACCCAAGGACATAAATATACCTTTGAGATTAAAGGTTAAATGATAAATCAAACAAAGTTAAACCACCTGTCTAGATGATTCTTCATCAATTAGGCAGGTGGTTTTATTCTTATCAGGCCTTAACTTAGTTAAATGCAGATTGGAAATGTTTGATAAAGTTACTTTCCAAAGAGTTGAGCGTCTTCTTGGCATTATAGGCTAGAAAGTAATTTAACTGGGCATGGTCTGCTTTGATAGCTAATAAGTTATAGTGGTACGAGCTAAAATCATCATTTAAAATCGACTCGGGCGCAAGTGTGATACCCAAGCCTGCTTTAGCTAATTGGATGGCTGTATGAATGGAGCGAGTTTCTAAGCGAATTTGTGCTTGGATATGGTAGGTCATAAATAAGCGGTCCATTTGTCGACGAATAGCCGATCCGGGAGCGGTTAAGACGAGGGGTTGGCTTAAGATTTGCTTGAGAGTCAGGCTATGTTCATCCAAATATTTTTGGTTTGCTTGATAGTAGGGAGAGGAGCTGGGAATGATCGCATAATATGTCTCCTCCTTGCTCGTAATGGTCGTTAGCTTAGAATTGACGGTTTCCGGATTTTGCCCAATGAAAAAATCAATATCTCCTTGCAGTGCCCTTTCTTCGTTACGACTGGGAATGTCTTCAATTAGTTGAATTTGGATTTGGGGAAATTCAGTCATAAATGCGGGCAGAATAAGCGGTAATAGATAGTTACCTAAGGCTGTTAGTATTCCAATCGTTAAATGCTCTTGTTGGTGGTCTTGTTGGTGAATGGTCTGTAGTAAGTGGTGGTGGTCTAGTTCTAACTTATTTAAGTAATCATAATAGATTTTTCCCGCGTCGGTTAATTGATAAGGTTGGCTTTGTCGTTCAACTAAGGTGGCACCAATCTCTTCTTCGATTTTTTGAATGGATTGGCTGAGGTAGGGTTGTGAGATGAAGAGTTCTTTAGCTGCCCGGGTAAAGTTACTGTGTTTAAGCAAGACTTCGATGTATTGCAGTTGCTTATTAATATCGATGGAAAACATAGGACACCTCCTCATTCATTATAACAAATTACTTATTAACTTATAGAAAAACAAATATTTCACAATCGAAGCGTTTTCAAATATAATAAACTTATCATTGATGAAAGTATAAATTTAAAGGAGTTATGACTATGAAGTTAATAGCTATTGTTGGAACCAATTCCAAGCGATCTACTAACCGGATCTTGTTACATTTTATGGCCAAGCATTTTGCAGATCGTGCAGACATTGAAGTGTGTGAAATTGATAACATAGATGCTTTCGATGAACCCGCTGATAAACAAGCTCCCCAGGCAGCCTTAGACTTAGCAGAAAAGATTCAAGCAGCCGACGGTGTAATCATTGCTACACCGGAATATGACCATGCGATTCCAGCAGCTTTGAAGAGTGTTTTAGAGTGGCTGTCTTATAGTGTTCAGCCTTTCGTTGACAAGCCTGTTATGATTGTTGGAGCCTCATTGGGTAGCCTTGGTTCTTCAAGAGCTCAGGCCCATTTACGGCAAATCTTAGATGCGCCAGAACTGAAGGCTCGTATTATGCCAGGAACTGAATTCTTATTGGGCAGATCGGGGCAAGCTTTCGATGAAGAAGGTCAGCTAATCTATGAAGATAAGGTCCAGGAACTAGAAGAAGACTTTGCTGAGTTTATGACCTTCGTAGAAATTACCAATCAGGTCGTACAGGCCCACGCTGGTCGTAAGGCACAGCAAGCAGATTATAACTACAAGCAATAGAAAGGGATGACACGATGAAACTAGTCGGAATTGTTGGAACTAATGCAGAATTCTCCTACAACCGTAAATTACTAAATTATATGAGTCAGCACTTTGCAGATCTTGTCGATATCGAAGTCCTTGAGATCAAGGGTGCACCGATGTTCAACGAAACGGAAGACCAGTCAGACCACCCAGTCATTCAAAAATTAAATGAGAAGATTATTCAAGCAGATGGGGTTATTATTGCCACTCCTGAACATAATCATTCGGTACCATCTGCTTTGAAGAGTGTCTTAGAGTGGTTATCCTTTAATCTTCATCCATTCGATGGCAAGCCTGTGATGATTGTTGGAGCTTCATACGATGTTCAGGGATCTTCTCGGTCACAGTTGCACCTTCGTCAAATTTTAGATGCGCCGGGCGTTAATGCCACCGTGATGCCAGGTAGTGAATTCTTATTGGGACGCGTTCACGAAGCATTTGATGAGAATGATCAGTTGATCGCCCAAGGAACCATCGACTTCTTAGAATCTTGCTTAAAGAAATTTATGCGGTTCACTCAAGTGGCTAATTTACTTAATATTCCTGAGGAAATCGAATACGAGCCTGGTACTTACCAAGTTAATGCTGTCGGTCATAATGGAGACCTACCGATGTCTGTTACCTTCTCTAATAATCGGATTGAATCCATTGATATTGACACTCAAGGTGAATCAGCTGGTATAGCTGATGTTGTCTTTACGCGAGTTCCTGAAGAAATCATTCAAGGACAAACATTAAATGTTGATACGGTAGCTGGAGCTTCCGTCACCTTTAATGGATTAATCGACGGTGTGGCAAATGCTGTTAAGTTAGCTGGAGCTGATCCAGAAATTTTGAAGAAGAGACCTAAATTAGCAGACCAAGCGCCAGCTGAAGAAGTTGAATACCAAACTGACGTCGTAGTTGTTGGAGGAGGAGGGGCAGGATTATCTGCTGCAGCTTCCGTTCTTCAAGAAGGTAAGGAAGTTATTGTTGTCGAGAAATTCCCAGCAATTGGCGGTAACACAGTCAGAACTGGGGGGCCGATGAATGCAGCGGATCCAGATTGGCAAAAAACAATCCCTGCTCTTCCTGGTGAAGACCATAGTCTAGAGGAAATCATCGCTACGCCTGAAGTAGAAATTGATGCGGAGTACCTAGATGACTTCAAAGAATTGAGAAAACAAATTCAAGCTTACCTTGACCAAGAACAAGACAAACCTGAACCTTATCTATTCGATTCCACCCTCCTTCACCGTATTCAGACTTACTTAGGAGGACGCCGAACAGATCTTCAAGGAACTTATGTTTACGGTGCTTATGATTTAGTTAAGACCTTAACAGATAATGTCTTAGAATCTGTTCACTGGTTAGAAGATATTGGGGTTGAATTTGATTGGCGTCAACCGGAGATGCCAGTAGGTGCGATGTGGCGCCGGGGACATAAGCCACTAGCAAATGAAGGCTATGCTTATATCCAAGCACTTGAAGCCTATATCAAAGATAAGGGGGGTCAAATTATTACTGATACACCCGTTGAAAAACTACTTGTTGAAGAAGGTCGTGTGATCGGAGTACAGGGTAGAGATAATCGGGGTCGTTTAGTGACTGTCAAAGCGAACGCCGTCGTCTTAGCTTCTGGAGGTTTCGGTTCTAATACCAAGATGTTACAGGAGTTTAATACTTATTGGGAAGAAATCGCTGATGACATTGCTACCTCTAACTCACCTGCTATTACTGGAGACGGTATTCGTTTGGGTCAACAAGTGGATGCTGAATTGGTAGACATGGGGATGATCCAACTGTTACCAACTTGTGATCCTAAGACCGGCGCGTTATTTACAGGGCTACAAGTTCCACCAGAGAACTTTGTGATGGTTAATAAAGAAGGTCGCCGGTTTGTCAACGAATTTGGGACCCGTGATGAGATTTCCCAAGCAGCGATTGCTAATGGAACCTTATTCTACCTAATTGCTGATGATAAGATCAAAGAGACAGCAATGAATACCACTCAAGAATCGATTGATCAACAAGTGGAAGCGGGAACGTTATTTAGAGCGGACACCCTTGAAGAATTAGCTCAACAAGTTGATATGGATCCGGAAGTTCTAGTGGATACAGTGAATAAGTACAATTCTTATGTGGATGCAGGTGTAGACCCTGAATTCCATAAGGGAGCCTTCAACTTAAAAGTTGAGGTAGCCCCATTCTATGCAACTCCACGTCAACCTGCGGTCCATCATACGATGGGTGGTTTGAAGATTGATACTCAAGCTCGAGTGATTAATACTGAGGGACAAGTTATTCCGGGGCTATACGCAGCTGGAGAAGTATCCGGAGGTATTCATGGAGGTAACCGATTAGGTGGTAATGCACTTGCGGATATCTTTACTTTCGGTCGGATTGCTGGACGCAACGCCAGTCAAGAATAATTTCTAATGATGACAGCAACTCTGTGAAGAGTTGCTGTTTTTTTTCTTTTACCGTAAAAATTAAATATCTCAAACCATTTCCAAGTAATTGGCTGAAATCTTTATCTTTTATTAATGGTAGTTAGTCAAATAACTGCTATAATAAGAACAACTATTGAAGCTTCTCAAAAGAAATGAGGGAATAGCTATGAAAAATACGCTATCTAGACTAGTCAACATTCTCACGCTGGTTGGTATTGTGGTAACTATCTGGGCCTGTATTCATTTTTATCGGATGGGTATTTTTACCTCTCAAGAAAAACTCGAGTCATATATGAGCAGTTTAGGTATGGCAGCCCCCCTCGTCTTCTTCATGATTAGTTTCGTCCAAGTAGTGCTCCCTATAATCCCGGGTGCTTTAACGATCCCGGTTGGAGCCATATTATTTGGGGCTCGTTTGGGCTTCTTTCTAAATTATTCTTCTATTTGCTTAGGATCTCTGGTCAACTTTCTTCTTGCCAGAAAATACGGAACGACGGTGGTTCGCTCTATTGTCGGAGATCGGCAGTTTGCTAAGGGGCTTGCTTGGCTATATAAGGATAATTTTAAGTGGGCATTTGCTTCTGCAATGGTTTTTCCGGTGGCCCCTGATGACTTGTTATGTTATATAGCTGGTTTATCTAATGTACAATTCAAATTTTTCTTTTGGACCATTATTTTGTCTAAACCATGGACCTTGTTTGTCTATACGATAGGAACTAGTTGGTTGATGACTTATTTGTTTAAGTGGATGGGGGGATAGGGTTGACTTTTACAGTACGCATTCAAAATGATTTTGCTCAACTAATTGAGCAAAGTGGTATAGGAAGTGCGCGAATTCACCAGATGAAGGCCCTAGAAGCGGCTGGCATTAAATATGTCTTGGATGGGGATGACTATGATATCTTACATATCAATACTGTCTTCCCTCAATCACTTTACCATGTGCTTAAGGCCAAGCATCAAGGGAAGGCTATTATTTATCATGCTCATTCGACGGAAGAAGATTTTCGTGATTCCTTTATCTTATCCAATCAACTCTCTAAGTATTTCAAAAAATGGCTTGTGACTTGTTACCAGCAAGCAGATTTGATATTGACACCTACTGAATATTCCAAGAATTTGTTGGAGAATTACCATTTAAAGCCTCCGATTGAAGTTATCTCAAATGGTATTGATATGAGCTACTGGCAGGCTAATCGGGTGGAAGTCGATGCCTTCCGTCAAGATTATCAATTAGAACCTGGTCGCCCTTTAATTATCGGGGTTGGGATGTTAATTAAACGTAAGGGAATATTGGATTTTATTGATTTAGCTAGATGGATGCCTGAATGTCAGTTTATTTGGTTTGGTCATACCAATTCTAATATTCAGACTAGTGAGGTTAAGCGGGCGATTCATTCTAAGCCTGATAACTTATTGTTTGCCGGTTATGTGGATCGGGATGTCTTAAGAGTGGCTTATCAAGTGGCTGATATTTTTCTATTCTTAACTTATGAGGAAACTGAAGGAATTGTCTTGTTGGAAGCTCTAGCAAGTGGAACGCAGACGATTATTCGAGATATTCCCATTTTTGACGTTTATCAAGATCAGCACATCACTTACAAGGCTCGGGATAATGACGGATTTCAGAAGTTGATCCAAATGTATTTAGATGATGATTTGGCTTATACCGGTGCCTGCGGTCGAGTGGAGGCGCAGGCTCGAAGCATAGAGGGCGTGGGCATGAAGTATCGTAAATACTACCAAGAAGCCCTGGATTTAGCTGCACAAAAAAAGAAAAAAGCTTAGTCTTTTAATATTATCGAGTAATTAAAAACGATCATTTCGCCTGGATATTGGGTTTAGACCCGAATATTCCAGTGAAATGATCGTTTTATTGATCTTAAATAGATTACAACGAAGCTTGATGAAATCAGCTATTTAACTGTTTTGAAGAGTCCATCAGTTAGAATTTATCTGGCTTCATTTGTGTCTTAATCCCTTGCTTCATGATTTCTGCTGGCTCCAGATATTGGTAAACATCTTCGTCGATAATCGTAGAGAATGCTTGTAGTTCTTCTAAAGTCAGCTCGTGTAATTGCTTGTGATTATCAATGCCATAGACAACGGCTGCTCCGACAATTCCATGGGCTTGGCGGAAAGGCAGTCCTTTCTTAACCAAGTAATCGGCCAGTTCCGTGGCGTTCAAATAGCCCTCGTGGACCGTTTCATTTAATCGATCTTCATTGACCACTAATTCTTGTATGAAGCCGGTTAATATTTGAATACAAGCCAAGCTTGTATCATAGGCTTCAAAATAAATAGCTTTGTCTTCTTGCATGTCCTTATTATAGGATAGAGGAAGTCCTTTCATAATAGTATACATGGCGTTCATTAGGCCGATAATCTTTCCAGATTTGCCACGGATGAGTTCGAGGGCATCCGGGTTCTTCTTCTGAGGCATCATGCTGGATCCGGTAGCATAAGAATCGGAAGACTCAACAAAGCCGAATTCCTGACTAGAGTAAATAATAAAATCTTCAGCAAACCGACTCATATGAACCATCAAGGAGCTAAAACATTGCAGGCTATCCAAGATAAAGTCTCGATTCGACACAGCGTCAAGCGTATTTTCTTGCACCCTAGCAAAGCCAAGTAAATCTGCGGTTTGTTGGCGATTGATTGAAAAGGTAGTTCCTGCTAAGGCTCCTGCGCCTAAGGGAGATTCGTCTAAGAGTTGAATGGTATCATTGACTTTTTGAACATCACGTTCGAACATCGCGACATAGGCTTCTAAAATATACGAGAAGGGAACAATTTGAGCCCTTTGTAAGTGTGTGTATGCAGGACTTAAACAATTAAGGGTCTGTCCTTTGTCAATAAAGGCCTGAATCAGCGTCTTGATCGCAGCTTCTAGCTCCTTTAAGCTACGCTTCACGTAGAGCTTCATGTCAACGGTTACTTGGTCATTTCGACTTCTAGCGGTATGCATTTTCTTGCCGGTATCACCCAAGCGCTTGATCATTTGGGCTTCTACAAAACTATGGATATCCTCATAATCTCCTTGTAGTAGGTCTGGATTGGCCTGAATCTCTTCTCTTAGTTGAGTGAGTTCTCTTTGAAGGTCTTGACTTTCTGCTTGAGTCAAGATCTCCTGATCACCCAACATCGTGACATGGGCAATTGACGCGGTAATATCTTCATACCAGAGTCTTTTATCTAGACTAAAGGATTCATTAAATTGTTTCATTAACTCGGCAGTTTCAGATTGAAACCGTCCGCCCCATAAGTCTGCCATTAAATCAGTCCTTTTTTCTTTTGTATTTTTGTTGGTAGGGTAGTGACATTGATAAAGCCTTCGGCATCGTGGTGATCAAATAGATCATCTTCCCCAAAGCCTGAGACATCCTCATCAAAGAGTGCATAAGGACTAGTCAAACCAGCTGGAGTCATGTTCCCCTTGTAGAGCTTAAGCTTAACTTGACCGGTTACAGTCTCTTGAGTCTTATCAACGAAAGCACGAATAGCATTATTAGCCATCGAATACCATTGACCATTATAGACTAGCTCTGCCCATTGAGAAGAGAGGTCTTGCTTAATTTTAATGGTTTCTTTTGTTAGAGTAAGACTTTCTAATCGTTGGTGGGCTTCCATCAATAGTGTGACACCGGGTGTTTCATAGATTCCCCGAGACTTCATACCGATAATTCGATCTTCAATCCAATCTAGGATTCCGATTGCGTGGGTACCACCAATTTTATTTAAGCACTCAATGATTTCAGCAGGGGACATTTCTTGACCATTGACTGCCGTTGCGCGCCCCTCCTTGAAGTCGATAGTCACATATTCAGCCTGATCAGGTGCTTCTTGGGGTGAATTGACGTTATGCAAAATCTGACTATATGAAACTTCATTGGCCGGACTTTCAATATCTCCTCCTTCGTGGGAGATGTGCATGAGGTTTTCATCTTCTGAATATATCTTTTCTTTGGTAGAAGTCACTGGTACACCTTTTGAATGGGCATAATCAATTGCTTGCTCGCGAGACTTAATATCCCAAATACGCCAAGGAGCAATAATCGTCATAGTTGCATCAAAAGCTGCAATTCCCATCTCGAAACGGACTTGATCATTCCCTTTACCAGTACACCCGTGACAAATCGCCTCGGCCCCTTCCAGATGAGCAATGTCTACCAAGTATTTGGCAATGAGTGGACGAGCGAGGGCAGTTCCTAATAAGTAGGTCCCTTGGTATTTTAAGTTTCCTTGAACGGCTGGGAAGATAAATTCACTAGCGAATTCTTCCTTTACGTGAGGATTATAGAATTTACTGGCACCAGATTTTAATGCCTTGGCTTCAATGGCTTGCCAATCTTCATCAATACCTAAGTCGATGCAAACAGCAATGATTTCAGCATCATAATTTTCTTTTAACCAGGGAATAGTAATCGAAGTGTCCAGTCCACCGGAATAGGCGAGTACAATTTTTTTCTTGTTCATAGTCATCCTCTTTCTTCAGTAAAATTTTCAATAAAAAAAGTCTCTTGCTTGATGCAAGAGACGAGTTAAAAACACGCGGTACCACTCTGCTTGATAGGGTCACCCTATCCGCTTGAAAGATTAACGTCTTCACGTAAGTGAGAGATCACTTATTTCTCCAAAGTGCGATTCAGATCAGAGGGACTGCCAGGCTTCCACCATTCCTAGCTCGCTTTAAGTATCTTTACCTACTAGCTTTTTCATTGAAATCTAATATTTGATTAGGCATATTTTATCTGAAGCTCGATAAAGTGTCAAGTATAATTAAATATTAAATAGATACCAGGAATAAAAATGATAAAAAGATGAATTTTATCATTGACCTTTAATATTTCGACCTGTAAACTACAAGCAATTCGATAAATCTTCGAAGAAGGAGCTAGTAAGTAACTCAACTATTAGCGAGGTAGGGTAGAGTGGAAGCCTACTTAGAGCTGTTACTGAATCGCCTCTGGAGATCAATTGGTGAATTTGAATTAGCTAATTGCGTAACTTGGCGATAACAAGAAGAGTGAGTAAGTGTATGCTTACTAATTAGAGTGGTACCGCGAGTCAATGAACCCGTCTCTATGCCTATGGCATAGGGGCGGGTTTTGTCTATGATAGGAGGAATAGAAGATGGAAAAGTACAAGAAGTTAGTTGTTTTATCAGGAATTGTGTGTGGATTGGGTTTTCATCCCCTTGTTCAAGCCAAGGAATTAGCTGGTATTCAAGAGGCGGGTGAGATCATAATGGGAACTGAAAATCAGTACCCCCCCTTTGAATGGATTGTGATTGAAGATGGCAAGGAGTCTCTTGTGGGGATTGACGTAGAACTAGGCAAGTATATTGCTGATAAATTAAAAGTTCAACTAGTTGAAGATGTACGCGTCTTTGATGCCTTGATTCCGAGCTTAAAAGCAGGTAAAGTGGACATGGTAATTGCCGGGCTTACTCGGACAGAAGAACGGGCCAAGCAATTTGATTTTTCTGAACTTTACTATCAGTCTTATGCTGAGTTTTTGGTCTCTTCAGAGCAAGCGAAAAATTACCAGGCACTTGAAGATTTTCATGGTAAAAAAGTAGGAGTCCTCAAGGGGTCAAGTCAGGAAACCTATGTTAGACAAGAATTGCCTGAAGTTGAAATGGTAGTTATTAACCAAAATGGTGCCTTAATCGAATCTCTTAAATCGGGGCGCGTAGACGCGGTCTTGATGAACGATATTGTGATTGATGAGTTTATGGCGTCAAATGAGGGCCAACTCGCCCTGGTTGAAGGAGTCCAAATTGAAGAAGAAGGCGGTTTTGCTGTAGCTATCCAAAAGGGGCAACCTGAATTACTGAAAGCTATCAATGAAGCGATCAATGAATTAAAAGAAAGCGGTCAATTAGACCAATGGATCGAGGAGTTTAGCCAATTAGCGGAAGAAACAAACGAAGAACAATAAAAGGAGTCCATGATGTTTAAAGATTTGAAGCATTTTAATTTAACCCATGATTTTACCAGCCAAGAATTAGAGTATTTAATCGATTTTGCCATTCATTTAAAGAAATTAAAGGCCAAGCGGATCCCTCATCCTTACTTAATGGGACAAAATATTGCCTTGCTTTTTGATAAGAGTTCAACTCGTACAAGAGCCGCCTTCACCGTTGCTGCTAACGATTTAGGCGCTCAAGTTGAGTATATGGGTGCAAATGATATCCAGTTTGGTAAGAAAGAATCGGTAGCTGATACGGCAAAAATTCTCGGATCGATGTTTGATGGGATTCAATTACGGGTATCCGATCAGGCTGTTGTGGAAGGCTTTATCCAATATGCTGGGGTTCCAATTTGGAATGGGATGACTGATGAGTGGCATCCCACTCAGGCTATTGCTGATTACATGACCATAAAAGAAGTTTTCGGATCCTTAAAGGGATTGAATCTTGTCTTTGTAGGGGATGGGCGAAATAATGTCGCTCATACAACCTTGGTGGCAGGCAGTCAGCTTGGCGTGAATGTGACCATTCTATCACCTAAGGACTTGGCATCTGATCCACAAGTTGTAAGACTCGCTCAATCCATCGCCAAGGAAACGGGAGCAAAAATCAAGTTGACTGATCAAATTAAAGAGGCAGTTCAAACAGCTAATGTCATTTACACAGATGTTTGGGCCTCCATGGGTGAAGAAGATAAGTTCGAAGAACGTATTCAGTCCTTGCTTCCTTATCAAGTCAACCAAGAAATGGTAGACATGATTGGAAGCGACTATATCTTTATGCATTGTCTACCGGCCTTCCATGATAATCAAACAGTAATGGGAAAAGAAATTCAAAGCAAATATCAACTAGCTGAAATGGAAGTGACGGATGATGTCTTCTTATCCGATCAAGCCCGACAATTTCAACAAGGAGAGAATCGGATGCATGCAATCAAGGCAATTATGGCTCTCACAAATGGTCATCTCTTCTTACCTTAAACCAGAGAAAACTCTAGATTGTTCTATCCAAGGGAAGATGCTAAGATAAGTAAAAAAGGAGGACATAGTGAAGAAATTCTTGTATTATTTCATCTTTTCCTTTATCTGTTTAGGGATGCTAGTGTCGATTAGTGAGCCCGTCTTAGCAAGTGAGGATACTCCTAGCGTTTCGGCCGGTGAGGGTGACGGTGAGCAAGTGATTCGTCTGATGGACCAGATTAGTCGTTTAAACAAGGCAAACATTCAAATACGATTAAGTAATCTGGATTCCAAACAGGTGGTAGTTCAAGGAGATATTTTGGTTGATAATTTGCGGGGGGATGCAGATTTTGATCTAGAATTCTATAGTTATCAGGAACCTGAGCCTAGTAAGCAAAATGAACTTCCGCCAGTTAGCCATAAACATCGGATCCGCTTTTTAACTTACCGTTACTTTGATTTAGTTTATTTTAATCAAGTAGATTTTCTCTGGTCCACGGGATTTTTTGATCAAGCTATTTTTAATGATGCGCTTAGAAATCAAATAAATGACTATCGACAGACGATGACCTTGGTCGATCCATGGGAACTTGATAAAGTGAAACTCTCGTCTAGGTTATTGGCTAGCCTGCCACTGTTCCCCCAAGAATCAAGTGTTCAGCATTTGACGGATAATTTTCTCAAGACACTTGGACCAGAAACTCATATTCTAGCAGAACGTATCGATATCCCTGGAGACATGTTTAAACAAGCATTAGGGCTATTGATGAATTTGGATGTAGAGTTGAGTATTCAACCGGCGGATCATCCAGCTTATCCATGGGAAGTAAAGACTAGTCATCGTTTTCAAGTTAAGGAGGATGCAGGTCACCTCCAGTTAGGGGTTAAGGCCGGTCAGCGTTTGGATTCAAATTTTGTTGAACAACTGCGTCCGGTCGAGGAAGACCAGGATCTTGATTCAGGTGGGTCGGTGGAAGCAGATGCCACGAGTTTTGCTTATGATGTTAACTTTGAATTCAATTCGCAAGATGTGACCCGTAAGTTAACTAAAGTTGATTTGGTCTTTGACTCTGCACTCAAAACCTATCAAGCAGACTTGGAAGGCATTGCAGAATTTATCCATTTAAATATATTTAACCGGGGCACGGCTTCGATTGATTCTGCCAAGTACTGCTTGGAGTTATCAGTTACACCTAGCCAACAGACCATCCCTGAAATTGCGGATCAGCAAGTGTTGACTAATAGGGAATTTGATTACCTATTGACAGAATTAATCAATCACTAGAAATAGTTTAACCAGTAAGTTTAAAACTTGCTGGTTATTTAATTGGAATCTTTGGCACTAAATGCCTGTAGGTGTTACTATAAATGGAGTAAAGATAGATTATCAGATTGGAAGTATTAGACAATGAAAATTCAAATTCGTAATCAAGCGGGACACCGTTTAAATGTGGGCGAGCGACTATTAACTGAGAAAGATTTAGTCCAGCCCAAACAAATTACCTCATTAGAAGAGGGACAAGAGATTGACCTAGTTAACGCTCAGGGTAAATTTATGGCCCGGGCATTGGTTGGTCGTCAAAATAAGGGTTTAGCTTGGGTTTTTACACAGGATCCGTCCGTTCATTGGGATCATAGCTTTTTGCAGCAAGCGATTGCTAATAGTCTGCAACAGAGGTCAGATTTCTTTGACAACCCGGATACTACCGCCTTCCGGCTCATTAATGGAGAAGGGGATCAGCTGGGGGGCTTAACGGTTGACTATTATGCTGGTTACCTACAAATCAATTGGTATTCTGCTGGTATTTATAAATGGCAGAAGAGTATCTTAGAAATTCTTCTTGAATTATTGGATTCGATAGCAGGTATTTATGAGACCTGTCGCTTCTTGAAGAAGCAGGACTTGGCCATTCGATTGGTATGGGGTCAAGATGCCCCACAACCGCTAATGATTAAAGAGAATGGTATCAATTATCTTGTTTATCTGGGGCAAGAATGGATGACTGGGATCTTTCTAGACCAAAGAGAGGTCCGACAATTTATCAACCAACAAGCTTCAGGCCGGTTATTAAATTTATTTAGTTATACAGGTGCTTTTTCTGTAGCAGCTCTAGTAGGGCAAGTGAAAGAAACGGTTAGTGTAGATGTTGCTAACCGAAGTTTGGAACGAACCAGAGAAAACTTTGAAGTTAATGGTCTGGTCGAGAGTCAGGATCAAGAGATTCGGGTCATGGACGTATTTGACTATATAAAATATGCTAAAAGACACCAATTACAATTTGACTGGGTAGTTTGTGATCCGCCTAGTTTTGCTCGTACCAAGAAATACACCTTTTCGGCGGCCAACGACTATCAGTCACTAGCTAAAAACTTATTTGCTATGACCAAAGCGGGGGGTTACACTGTCCTATCAACCAACCATAGCGGCTATTCAAAAGCTAAGTTTCAAAAGGATATGAATCAAATAGCTGAGGCTTTTCAAGCAAGTTTGGTTCACTCTTTTGGTCTACCTGGAGATTTTCCGACCAGTCAAGATGAAACGAGCGAATATTTAAAAGTATTGATTTATTATCGTCATGAAAAGGAAGTGTAAGTGTGGCTTATATTGATTTTAAAGATGTGGTCAAGGAGTATCACACTGGTGAAACGAGTGTGAGAGCTAATGACGGGGTTAATTTTCAAGTAGAAGCTGGGGAGTTTGCCGTTATATTAGGCCCATCAGGTGCTGGGAAGTCTACGACATTGAACATTCTTGGGGGAATGGATCATGCGACCTCTGGTCAAGTCATTGTAGGGGGTGTGGATATTGCGGATTTTTCTGAGAAGGAGTTAACCACTTTTCGTCGTAATAATATTGGTTTTGTCTTTCAAAATTACAATTTAGTTCCTAATCTAACTGCTAAGGAGAATGTAGAACTGGCCATTCAAATATCTAAAAGTGGGCAAAAGGCGATGGATGTCCTAGACTTATGTGGTCTAAAAGAACGGGCAGATAATTTCCCCGCTCAGCTATCAGGAGGGGAACAGCAGAGAGTCTCTATTGCTAGAGCTTTAGCTAGTCAACCCAAACTGTTGTTGGCTGATGAACCGACAGGTGCCTTGGATGATGAAACGGGTAAACAGATTCTTCACTTACTTCAAGAAGCGTGTAATCAGTTAGATACCACAGTTATTGTTATCACCCATAATCGGACGATCGCTCAGATGGCTGACCGTGTCATTCATATTCGCAACGGTAAAGTAGAGGACATGTATTTAAATGATCAGCCAAAAGACGTCTGGCAAATTGAATGGTAGAAAGGAAGGGCAATGAAATCAGTCGTTTTAAAGGATAATTTACGTGAGATTAAACGGTCATTTCCAAGATTTATATCAATTTTATTGATTATTGCCTTAGGAGTAGCCTTCTTTATTGGGATTCGGGCTGCCGGTCCCTCCATGATCCAAACAGCTCGTCATTATTACCAAACCTATCATTTGCCTGATGGTGTCGTTAGTCACCCAGCAGGCTTGGATGCGGCTGATCAAGATTTATTGCAATCGGCTGAAGGATTGGATTGGCTCTTCATGCGAAACTTTCAAGCGAGAGTGAACCCCAGTCAGGAACTAGCCCAAGTATATGCCTTGCCTAGGAACTTAAAAGCTGAAAATAACTTCTTTGATGTGAGGGAAGGACACTTGCCGCAAAATAGTAGCGAAATTGTCTTAGATTATAAGTACATTGATAGCGTCAATCACTTGTTGGATGACCCGATTGAATTAGGAGACGAGATTGTTCTAGACCTCTCTCAAGATCAGACCGGTGATAAAGCCGATTGGCCCAGTGGCCAAAGGAAATTCGAGGTTGTTGGCTTTGCAACGAGTCCCCTGTATTTTGAACGAAGTGATCGCGGGTTAAGTGGGGCAACCGTCTTTGCCATTGTTGATGAATCAGTGGCTAAGGAAATGGATGTATCAGAAGCCTATTTCTGGGACCGGAGTGCTGATCATGAGTTATTCTATAGTGATTCTTATAATCAACAGCTTGAGCAAATAGAATCAAAGCTTGAAGGTCTATTGGACGATCGTAACCAGGACAAAAGAGCGGATCTGAAGACAGATTTACAAGAGCAAATCCGCACTGGACGATCAGAAGTTGAGTCGGGTTATGACAACCTTGAATCAGCAGAATCGCAATTAAATCAAGCTTCTGATCAGTTACGCGAAGGCTACCGTTCTTATCAAGAAGGCTTGGAAGAATTAGAAGCTAGGGTCCAACAGTCAAAATCAATAAGAAATCAATACTTAGAAGCGGGCATGGATCCTAGCCTAGTGATGGGGAGTGGTCAAGAATTACACGCTGCTAGCCAGCAATTGCATCAATCTTATCATCAGTTGATGGTTAATGAGATTCGTATCAAGGAACAGTCCCAGCAATTTAATGAAGAAAAGGCCAGCCATTTAGAGGATTTAAGTCAAGCAGAATCAGATTTAGACCAGGCTGAACAACAATTAACCGATTTGGAGTCGGTTGATTTTCAAATTAACCTGAGTCAGGATAATGCTTCTTATAAGAGTGTTCAAGAGAATGCGGACCAGCTAGTTGTTATCAGTAATATTTTTCCTGTTTTATTTTTTGCTATTGCCATTTTGGTAACTTATTCAACCATTTACCGAATGGTCAGTGAACAGCGAAATTATATGGGAACCATGAGACAATTAGGCTATCCAGACTCCACCATATTAAGTAAGTTTATCTTGTATGCTGGCTTATCAGCATGTTTAGGGATTGGTTTAGGATTAGTGACTGGTTATCTGATCTTCCCAGGTGTCATTATTAATGCCTATAACAACCTTTATTACTTTGACCAAGCTCAAATTGTCAACTTACCACTATGGAATGTGATTACGGCCCTTGTTGCCTTATCGACCGCTCTAATACCAGCTATTAGTCATCCGCTTCAAACCCTGCAAGTGGCCCCGGCTCAATTACTTAGACCTGAGCCACCTCGTTCGGGTAAGAAGACATTGATTGAACAAATTGACTTTATTTGGCGTCGGATTGGCTTTAAAGCTAAGATGACAATTCGTAATTTATTAAGATATAAGGCTCGCAACTTGATGACCCTTATTGGTGTTGCCGGATGTACGATGCTGATCGTTACAGGATTTGGTATCAGTGATACGATTAGTGATATTGTCCCTAAACAATTTAATGATATTCAATTGTATGACAGTGTGGCTTATGTTGAAGAAGGAGCGGATCTAAGAGAGCAATTAGAGGCCATGGATGGTGTCAAGCGTGCAGTGCCAGTAGCAAGCATCCCTTATCTTACGCAAACAGATCCGCAACAAACAGTTCAGTTGGTAGTGCCGATGACTGATAAGGATGATTTTAAATGGGTACAATCTATCCATCAGCGCGGAGATCATGAAGAAATAAACTTAGCTCAAGAAGGGCCTGTTGTAACCGAACGCTTGGCCGAGCATCTGGATTTGCAACAAGCAGGGACAAGAGAATTAGAGGCATCAGACAATAAAACATATGCGATCGATTTGAATCGGATCATTGAAAATTATCTTGGGCACTATATCTACTTAACAGCAGACCAATACCGAGATTATTTTGGGGAGGATCCTGAGCTTAACGCATATTACATAAATTATGAAGATGATCAGAATACGAGTGAGCTTGAAGCGTCGATTACTGATATAGAGTCAGTTTATTTACTTGCTAATACATCCACAGCTAGTCAAACAGCTAATCAAGCGATGTCCAGTTTGGAATTGATTACCCTAGTTTTAATTATTTCAGCAGCTGGCTTAGCTTTTATCGTCTTATATAATCTGACTAATATTAATATTGCTGAGCGGATACGCGAACTATCCACAATTAAGGTTCTTGGCTTCTATGATTGGGAGGTCAGTTTATATATTTATAATGAGATTCTTGTGCTGACTATTTTAGGTGCTTGCCTGGGTCTGATTGTTGGAACAGGGTTAAATCACTACATTATGAAAACTATGCAGATTAATGATCTGCTCTTTTATCCAAGAGTAGATCTTGCAAGTTATGGGCTATCTTTTGTCATTACACTTATTTTTTCGTTAATTGTTATGATCTTGATGCATTTTAAACTAAAAAATGTAGACATGGTCGAAGCCTTAAAGGCCGTAGAATGATGACTGCCAAAACGCATAGAGACTGTCAAAGAAGTTTATAATGTGCTACAATGTCTTAAAGACTCATCCATTTTGATAAAAGATTTAACCTATTTATATGATAATTTTTAAATTCGAGGAGGCTGGATAAGTATGAAGTGTCCAAATTGCGGTCGTCATGTCAGAAGTAAGAATCAATGTGCCCATTGTGGGTATAAATTTGATCAAGAAGATGTTAAAGAATTCAAAATTGATCCGATAGAGACCCCGCCGGTATCGTCATCACCTAGACCGGAAGTGCAGTCTGAGCGAATTTATCAAGATCGCCCTAAAAAACGTTCAAGTTTTGCCTCTATTTTATGGGGGATTATTAAGTTAGTGTTAGCGATCATTTTAGTTTTTCTAGCATTCTTCTATGGGCCACGACTCATTAAGAATTTAACGGGGTCATTCCAATCTAACAATCAAGAAACTCAAGCTCCAGCTTCTGATCAGTCACTTGTTCCTTCTGACAGTGAACAAGAAGGAAATAGTTCAGTTTTATCTGAAGACTCATCTGATGTATCAAGTGAGGAAGCTGATTCCACGTCTCTTCAAGTGACGGATCAACAAGTTAACTTAGATGATTTCCCAAGAATCACGGTTGAATTAACCTTTAATAAGGACTTAGATGAAGTTGACCGTGAGACCTTCCAGTTTGACCTTGAAACTGAAGGTACTCAGTCTTCGTTTGGCCAAGATTATTCATTGGTTAAAGAGAACAATAAGCTAATCTTGACTTATAATAATCCGGCTGCTGATCTTGTAAGTGCAAAAGAACAGGAACAAGTCCTTTCTATTAAGGATAAAGATAGCCAATTTAGCCATCAAGTCAGCTATAAATTGCCAGCAAGTTCTCTAGATGAGGAATTGGTCAAGCAAGTTAATGAATCGTTGAACAGCAAAATAGATGAACAGGCTGACCTGTCTGCTGTCGTGACTCGGGCAGGTTCAACATCACCAATTGTTTACAATGATCAATCGGTTGCCAGTGATAATCTTATTTCTTGGTTTGTCGTGACTCGGGTCTTAGAAGCAGTTGAAGCCGATGAGTTGACGCTGGAATCGCCTATATCAGTTACTGACGGACTTAAAGCCACGGGGGATGAAGGAGAACTTGCTTCAATGACCGAGGGCGAGGAAGTAACTGTTCAATATTTAATTGAGCAAGCGATTACTCAACAAGACCCATCTGCATTGAATCATTTAATTCAAACTGTTGGGGGTCCAAATCAATTTAACCTATGGTTAAACGAATCGAAATATTTTGCTACTAGAATTACTGAGCCTCTTAGTCTTAATGAGACAGGAGAAGTTGAAGGAGCGACAACTAGTGCGCAAGATTTGGCCTACCTACTGACTCAGCTAGCTAGTGATCAATTAGTGTCACCAGAGCTTGATCAAAGATTTAAGGAATTAGCCGGTCAAACCCCAGAGACGGCCAAGTATCCAAATCAAGCAGTTGAAGCCGTAGAATCAAGAGCTGAAGTCGCTACTTCGGATTCTAATGCTAGTCATCAATACTACTCTGGTATCATTTCAACAGCAGACCAAGATTATATTATTGTTATCCTAGCTAGCAACTACCCAGATCCTGAAGCCATTGTGCCGTCAATAGCAGAATCCCTGCATGAAATTCTAAGTTATCAAATAACAGGTCAAGCCCCAGAGGTAACCGTGGAATCATCTAGTCAGGAAAGTCAGGAAGCCTCCTCTTCTCAAGTGGAAGCTCCCGTTGAACAACCAGTTGCTCCCGAACCGGCACCTGCACCCGCTCCAACTCCAAGTTATGAGCAACCTCAAGCTCCAGAAGCTGGTTACCAAGGGCAGCAAGGGCAATACGGTCAGGCTGGAACTCCTGGAAATAATGGTTATTCGATGCAAGATGTTCAAGGCCAAGAGGGTCAGGTTTACTTACCGAATGTTGGGCCAATTGTCGATCCTAATACGGGTCAAGAGCGTCCAGCTACTTGGTTCTTTGATCAACCATCAAACACCTACAAGTATTACTAATTATCAGATATGACATTATTAGACAGACTCTTTCATCAATGAATGATTGTGAGGGTCTGTCTTTTAGTATCTATCGCTGTGCTAAGCATAGAGGTTCGACTTGTATAATTAACCCATAAGGTGTAAAATGTAATTAAAATACACATAAAGGGTGATTAAAATGAATGAAGCATTTAGAGAACTTATTTTACATGCTATTAACGAACGTTATATCAGTGAGAAAGCGTTCTATTCTGAAACCTTAGGGATTTCCGCTCAGAGTTGGGACCGTTGGAAAAAGGGAGAACAAGGATTAAAATTTGAAAATATTCAAAAACTCTCTACTTTGTTTACGGACTATGAGTGGATGTTGGTGCAAAAGGTTGTTCGTAATGCTGAATTTATTTCAAATATTATGGCTAATCCTATCTCTGAGTATGCTTATTTAAAATATCAAATTGCTCGTAAATGGATGAATAATGGAGTTGCTTACGTTGAGTGGGTTAAAACCGATGCTAATGAAGAAGATAGCCTTCGGAAATCTAACCACGTTGTTCTTCGCCTAGTAGCTGATTATAACTTCTGGGGATACAGTGATGTGATCGAATTTCGCTTGCCAGGAGTTATTCAACAAGAGATTGGTCATGACCAAGTACGCCTGCTCCAGTGGTTTGATGATGAGACAGGAAAGTTACAACATAATAACAATGACTATTGATAGCTTGTCTCCTGCTTGACTAAAAACTGATAAAGCTTATCATAGGACTGAGAAGAATTTTTTAAGACAGTGGGGGGCAAATGGTTAAGAAAAAGAAGTCAAAAAAGAAAAATAAATGGGTTAAATGGTGGCAAAAGTTTAAACCCCGTTTCTTGCAGAGGCTTGGGCTTGTCTCCTTGTTTTTGCTGATATTTATTGCTCTACTATCTTTTCTAGTATTCAAATTTTGGCAGTACGGTCAAGAGGCTTATCAAGACCGTGTCGAACTAGAGGCCAAGCAAGGTTTTATTGAAGAATTAGCTCCTACAGCTCAAAGTCTTCAAAGACAATACGGTGTCTTAGCGAGTATTTCGCTGGCTCAGGCGGCACTTGAATCAGACTTTGGAAGAAGTGAATTAGCGAGTGATTATTATAATTTGTATGGCGTTAAGACTGATGCTGATGACCCAGATAAGGTGGCCTTTAATACCATGGAATTTGTCGATGGAGAATGGATTGAAATAACGGATTACTTCAAAGTCTATCCAAGTTGGCAGGCTTCAATGGCTCAACATGCTGAGTTGATTCATTATGGAACCAGTTGGGACCCTAATTACTACCAATTAGTTAAGGATGGAAAGACCTATCAAGAGCAGGCTTCCGGCTTGCAGGAAGCTGGTTATGCAACCGATCCTACCTACGCTAATAAGATTGTTGAAATGATTGAAGCTTGGTCCTTGGATCAATATGATCAGCCGGTTAAATAAATTTTGTCGCCAGCATTTATAAATTATGATAGAATAGACGCATTCACAAGTATCATAGAAGAGGAGTGAGCAAATGTCTCAGAGACACTATCCTGGTGAAACGCTGGGTATAATTGGCTCTTCGGTTGCTTCTGCTTTGCTTGCTCAATCAGCTGGCAAATTAGGCTACCGAGTGGCCAGTTTGGTGACCCATCCTGATAATCCTGTGCGCCAGTTTGCTAGTTGGCAGACAGTGGTTGACCAGTATGATGAACAAGCGCTTAAGTTTTTTGGTGGAAGAATAGATGTTGTGACTGCAGAAGTGGGCTTATTAAATAACTTAGATCTACAGCTACTGGAGTCCCTCACGGACCTAGCTTTATCTGAGAATTTAATGGCCATGACGACAGACCGCTTGATTGAGAAAGCATTCTTGGATCGTAATAAATTCTTGGTGGCTCCTTTCTCTTTGATTACAAATCGTAGAGACCTGGAAGAGGCTGTGGAAATAATCGGTTTTCCTGCTATCTTGAAGACCACCCAGCGCCATGTTAGCGATGCCCAAGATCATCTGATGATTTATGGACCAGAAGACTTTCCTGATGCTGAAGCAAAGTTGGAACGAGGAGCCTGTTTGTTGGAAGCTTGGATTCCCAGTGAGAAGGTGGCTTCGGTTACGATAGTTCGCAATGAGCGTGGGGAGCGGTTAACCTATCCAGTGTTTGAAAAGTTGGCCTTGGATGATGATATTGTTCAGGTTCGGTATCCGGCTAATATCCATCCCGTAGTTGAAGGAGAGATGATTCGAATCAGTGAATCAATTGCTGATTTAGTCGGCCTTTCTGGGGCTATTACGGTTAATTTTTTAATTACTTCGGCTTCGGTTGTCTATGTAGCCGGAGTGAGTACGGGCCTTTCTCAGGAAGCAATGTTTACCATTGGCTCTACTTCGCTTTCGCATTTCGAAGCTAGCGTGCGAGCAATTATGGGACTTCCACTTCCGGAGCTAAGGATTTCAACCAAGGCAGCGATTGCTTACCCCTTATCGATTTTGGATCTAGAGGCAGTGATGACCCAGTTGATGCTTCGGACAGATTGGGGCTTCGCCTTATTTAATTCAACAGGAGCCAGTGAACTCCATTTGACTGGCCAAGTGATTGTGACAGGGGATAGCATTGAATCGTGTGAGCGACAAGTTGAAATCACTAATCTTCTAGCCAAGTAATGTTTGGTGATTTATAACAGGTATTGAGAAATTCAAGAGAACCACAGTAAGTTATAACTTACTGTGGTTTTTTGTAAGGAGAATGGCGTAATAAAAAGAAGGTAAAGAGAAAAAATTTACATCTAGAATAGCCATTGATATAATGAAACAGTATGTTTAATTCAATATAGGAGGTCATCCGATGTCTCAGTTACTTAAACAAATTGATCAGTTAAACGATAAACAAAAAGAGGCAGTCTTAACAACCCAGGGCCCCGTTTTAATTGCTGCTGGAGCAGGTAGTGGTAAGACCCGGGTGTTAACACACCGAATTGCCTATTTGGTGCAGGAGTGTGGCGTCAATCCCTGGAATATACTAGCCATAACCTTTACTAACAAGGCAGCCAATGAAATGAAAGAACGGGTCCAGGCACTAGTGGCTTCGGAGGCTGATAGTATTTGGGTGGCAACCTTCCATTCCATGTGCGCTCGAATATTGAGACGGGAGGCAAGTGCCGTTGGTTATGACTCCAACTTCTCGATCATTGATCAAAGTGAACAACAAACCTTGATGAAGCAAGTTCTCAAAGACTTGAATTTAGATAGTAATCAGTTTAATTACAAGGCGATGTTAGGAATGATTGATTCCGCCAAAAATGAGGGGATAACAGCCGAAAATTATAGTTCGCAAGAAGCTAGCTTTATTGGGGATATTCAAGAGAAAATCTACCGAACTTATCAGGCTAAGTTAGTAGCCAGTAACGCTATGGATTTTAATGACTTGTTGCTCTTGACCGTTCAGTTATTGGAAGAGAATGATGAGGTTCGGCGATTCTATCAAAATAAATTTCAATACATTCATGTTGATGAATATCAAGATACCAATGAAATTCAATACCAATTGGTTAAGATTTTGGCGGGTCTCCATGAAAATATTTGTGTTGTGGGGGATGCTGATCAAAGTATCTATGGATGGCGAGGAGCCAACATGGAAAATATTTTAAACTTTGAAAATGACTATCCAAACGCCAAAACAATTTTATTAGAACAAAATTATCGCTCGACTCAGACGATCTTGAAGGCAGCTAATAGTGTGATTAGAAATAATACCAACCGTAAGGCAAAGGAACTTTGGTCAGATAAGGGTGACGGAGAATTAATCACTTATTACCAAGCTGAAACAGATCAAGAAGAGGCGCGCTTTGTCATTCAGAAAATCCTTGAAATAAAAGAAGATCGAAACAAATCCTATAATGATTTTGCTATTTTATACCGGACGCAAGCGCAGTCTCGAAGTTTGGAAGAGCAATTACTCAAAGCTAATGTTCCTTACCGCGTCGTCGGCGGTCTCAAGTTCTACTCGCGTAAGGAAATTCAGGATACCTTAGCCTATTTACGTTTGATTGATAATCCTACGGATAATATCTCTTTTAACCGAATCATCAATGTTCCTAAGCGGGGAATTGGTCAAGCGACTGTTAATAAGTTGGTTGAATTTGCCAATAGTTTAGGTCTATCCTATTCTGAAGCCGTTGAAGAGCTAGCCCACTCCAATATTACCGGTGCCGCTCGAAATAAATTAGAAGATTTTGGTCAGTTAATGAATCGCTTGCGTCAGCAAGCTGAATTCTTGCCGGTGACAGATCTAACAGAAGCTATCTGGGAGCAGACAAACTATATTCAAGCGCTAAGAGAAGAAGCCAGCTTAGAATCGGCTAACAGAATTGAGAACTTGGAAGAATTTGCTTCTGTTACCAAGCAATTCGACCAAGAGGATCATGAGCAAGTTGAGACAGACCCTGATTTTCAAGCCCAAGACAATGAGGAAAGTCAGGAAAGTCAAGCTCTGCGTCCTTTAACCGTGTTTTTAACAGATTTATCTTTGGTGACCGACCAAGAGGAAGATCAGGAAAGAGCTCAAGTCACACTGATGACGATGCATGCTGCTAAAGGATTAGAATTCCCTTATGTATTTATAGTCGGTATGGAGGAAGGATTGTTTCCATTGAGTCGTGCCATGGAACAAGAAGAAGAGTTAGAAGAAGAGCGACGCTTGGCCTATGTTGGTATGACTCGAGCGGAGGAAGAGCTCTTCTTATCAGCTAGTAACAATCGTCTGCTCTATGGTCGCTACCAGCGTAATTTACCAAGCCGCTTTATTGATGAAATTGATTCTAAGCTCATCCAGGGGATGCGACCGGCTTTTCAATCAGCGATTAAGATTGGTTCCAAAAATCCCTATAAGCGACAGTCGGGCAAACGAGTCAATCTCCAAGGGCAACGGCCGAACGCATCCACAATCACTTTGTCTAAGAATAAAACGGCCAACGCTGAATCGTGGACTGTAGGTGATAAAGTAGACCACAAGGCCTGGGGTGAAGGGACGATCGTTCAAGTTTCTGGAGAGGGAGACAACCAGACCTTATCAATCGCCTTTCCAGATCAAGGCATCAAAGAATTACTAGCTAGCTTTGCTCCTATTCGTAAACTTTAAAGAGAATGATGGAAAGCAATGCTAGAGAAGAAAAATCATGCTATAATGACTGAGATAGATTAAAGAGGGGTGTCAAGCATTAATGACTTTTGAAGATATTGAGAAACTGAAAGATCAATTAAATCAATATGCTTATTCTTATTACGTCTTAGATCAGCCAGAAGTAACGGATCAAGAGTATGATCGGTTATATAGACAGCTAGAAGTCATGGAACAGGAACACCCGGAATGGATTCGGCCTGATTCTCCTACTCAACGAATTGGTGACACTCTATTAGATGGTTTTACTAAGGTCACTCATCAAACTCAAATGTATAGTTTAGCCAATGCTTTTAATCAAGCTGAAGTGGCTGACTTTATTAAGCGAGTGGAGTCACAACTTGACGAGCCTGTGTCATTTATGTGTGAATGTAAGATCGATGGCTTGGCCATTTCTTTAAGCTACCAGGATGGTTATTTTATCCAGGGAGCAACCCGTGGGGACGGGCGGGTTGGTGAAGATATAACTAGCAACTTGAAGACCATCCAAGCTCTACCCTTGAAGTTACGCTCACCGCTTAGCTTAGAGGTTCGTGGTGAAGCTTATATGCCTAAGGCTAGCTTTCAAGCTCTAAATGAAGATCGAGAGGCACAGGGGAAGGCTCCCTTTGCTAACCCAAGGAATGCTGCGGCCGGTAGTTTAAGACAAATTGACCCCCGTCAAGCAGCCAAACGTCACTTGAATTTATTCTTATATGGAGCTGTGGTTCAAGATGATTTTCAACCAGTAAGTCAGGCCGACTTATTTAGACAGTTACAAGACTTGGGTTTGCGGGTTAACTCTTTGAACCGTCTATGCCATAATTTGGACGAAGTGATGGCCTTTATCGATGAGATTGATCAAAAGCGAAATCATTTATCTTATGATATTGATGGAGTAGTTATCAAGGTCAACCAGATTGATCAACAAGAAAAATTAGGTTACACCGTTAAGGCTCCTCGTTGGGCCATTGCTTACAAATTTAAAGCAGAAATTGCCCAAACGCGATTAATTCAAGTTGAATGGACTGTTGGAAGAACGGGAGTTGTCACTCCTACAGCAGTGATGGAGCCAGTGCAGTTGGCTGGTACAACGGTCCAACGCGCTAGTTTGCATAACATTGATATTATTCAAGCCTTGGATGTACGTATTGGCGATCATGTTTACCTACAAAAGGCGGGAGATATCATTCCTGAAATTGTCAGCGTCGACCTAGATCAACGGCCTGCCTCCAGCGAACCTTTAGATCTGCCGACGACTTGCCCGGAATGCCAGAGTGAACTGACTCGCATTGAAGGAGAAGTGGCCCTGAGATGTGTGAATGCGACCTGCCCGGCCCAACAATTAGCCGGCCTAAGTCATTTCTGTTCAAGAAATGCCATGAATATTATGGGAATCGGTGAGAAAGTGCTTGCCAAGTTACTTTCTGAGAACTTGATCAAGGATCCAGCTGACTTGTATTATTTGACGGTCGAAGATTTTCTAACATTAGACCATGTTAAGGAAAAATCCGCCAATAAATATATTGATGCTATTCAATATTCTAAAGACAATTCGTTGTCACGCTTACTTTTTGGTTTGGGAATTCGACATGTCGGTGTATCCGCTGCTGAATTAATGGCTGATCATTTCGGCCATTTGGACAAGATTATAAAGGCAACGCCTGAAGAAATTGAAACCATTGAGGGAATTGGGCCGATGATTAGTCAATCAGTTGTGGACTTTTTTGAAGTCGAGGCCAATTTAGATCTTATTCAACGCTTAAAACAGGCAGAAGTGAATATGGAACAAGTCAGTGAATCCGTGATTTCTTCTGAGGCCACATCCTTCTTATTGGACAAAACGTTCGTATTAACAGGTACACTCAGCCATTATACGCGCTCTCAGGCTAAGGAAATTTTAGAATCCATGGGAGCCAAAGTAACCGGTAGCGTATCCAAAAAAACTGACTATTTATTAGCTGGGGAAGCCGCTGGCAGTAAACTAACGAAGGCTGAAAATTTAGGGATTACTATTATCAGCGAAGAGGATTTTATAGAGATGATTAATGAGGGAGAAAATGATGAATAAAGGTTTTAAATTAGGGGTAAGTCTCCTGCCTTTTCTATTATTGACAGGGTGCTTAAATAACGTTAACCAAGACAATGCTAACAATGGGGAGTTAGGTCCAGATCAAGCTTCCGTTCAAACGACCGGTCATCAATTAAGTGACGACTTTTACCGGGCGGTTATTGTAGACGGTCAGTATCAACTGGGTGCTTCTGCTAGCGTGGATTCTACCCTTAGTTCAGCTGGAAATAGTCAGGCTTTTGAGGCGGGATTACTGCGCATTAGCCGGGAGGTATTCCCAACGGACCAATATTACTTACAAGAAGGCCAATTAATTGATTCTGAAGCTTTGACCTCCTGGACAGCTAGAGAATCAGAAACGAATCCAGAAGGATTGAATCCTGCCTTATCTAAGGAAGAACAAGCTCAACAAGAAGCAGAAGCATCAAGTAGTGAATCAACGGATCCAGCTGATAATCCAGAAAATCCAGAGCAGGAAAATCAAGAATCCAATAACCAGGTTATTGTTAACAATGATGCGACTCCAATCTACTTATCCCAAATTATGGAAAAAGACATTATGGTAGAAACTGAAGATGGTTATGCATTAAGTGGGATTGTCATTGGCTTAGCGATGAATAGTGTTTATGAATATACGGATAGTGAAGGAACGGTTCACCAACAGGAGATTTCAGTAGGTGAGATGCGAGAACGCGGTAAGCAGTATGCTAATATAATTGTCGGTAGACTAAGAAATACAGCTGAACTACGTTCCATTCCTATTGTTGTAGGTTTATATCGGGTTGCCCCTAATAACGAAGTTGTTGGTGGAACTTATTTAGTCGATGGTATTTCTCGAGAGGGTAATTCCGTTACTGATTGGACGGAACGTAATGAATATCGGGTAGCATTACCGATCGTCGAAGCCGGTCAAAGTAATGATCAATTTATTTATTTTGATCAATTTAGCGACCAGGTACGCGACTTCTTCCCTAATCTCAATGGTATTTCAGGTGAAGCTCTCTACATTAATGATACCCTAGAGACCCTAAGAATCGAAATCGTTAGCCAGTTTTATCAATATACGGAGATTACAGCTCTAGCTCAATATGTTACAGATGCTGCTAAACGCCATCTGCCTGAAGGAATTGATATCGAAATAAATATCGTCTCAACCAATGGTATCGAAGCTTTTATTGGACGTAAGCCAGGAGAGACGGAATTTGCTAGTCACATATTCTATTAAGTCACTTAAATAGAATAGCTTTGCAAATAAAGGGACTTAGTATAAAATTTAAGATAGACCGTAGCCAAGCTAGCTTGGACGAACGACAGACAGAAAGAAGGAATTAACTTGATTACAAAAGAGGAATTAAAGCAAATTGCGCAAGTAGCAAAATTTGATTTTTCTGATGATGATTTAGATATGATGTACGAAGATATCAATGCAACCATCGAATTGATCCAGAATTTAAAGGAAGTTGATACTGAAGGTGTTCAACCCACATTTTATGGTAATGCTAATCATGACGTTTACCGCGAAGATAAAGCGGTTGATAGCGGTAAACGTGATCGCTTATTAGCTAATGCACCCGATAGTGATGAAGGTTACATCCGTGTTCCAGTAATCTTAGAAACAGAGGAGGCTTAAGATGACTCAATTTCCAACTACTATTACAGCAATGAAGCAAGGACTCAAAGCCGGCGAATTTACAGCTGTTCAATTGACTGATCATGTCTATCAATTAATCGAAGAAAGAGATAGTAAAATAAAAGGTTTCTTAACTTTGAATAAGGAAGAAGCGCTTAAAGAAGCCGAAGCGGCAGATCAAAGAGGGTACGGCGAGGATGCCCCGCTATTAAACGGTATCCCTATTGCAATAAAGGATAATATCTTAACAGATGGTTTAAAGACTACAGCAGCTAGTAAGATGCTAGAAAACTTTATTCCAACTTATGATGCGACCGTTATCAGAAAGCTGAAAGAAGCTGGTGCTGTCATCATTGGTAAAGTCAATATGGATGAATTTGCCATGGGTGGGTCCAGTGAAACTTCCTACTTCCATGAAACTCATAATCCTTGGAACCTAGACCGGGTGCCTGGTGGTTCTTCCGGTGGTTCTGGCGCAGTGGTTGCTAGCCGTCAGGTTCCCGGAGCCTTGGGAACGGATACAGGAGGTAGTGTTCGTAATCCAGCTGCTTATAATGGGGTTGTAGGAATGAAGCCTACTTATGGAACGGTCTCTCGCTTTGGAGCGATTGCTTTTGGATCAAGTTTGGATCAAGTGGGGCCTATTACAACCACTGTTGAAGATAATGCCTTGTTATTGGAAGCTATAGCTGGTACTGATCCAGCCGATATGACCACTCTCCCAGATCTAGATACTAATTTCTCAGCTAAGATTGGCCAATCTCTAGAAGGGCTTAAGATAGCCTATCCTGTAGAATTCCAATCTGACAAGATTGATCCTGAGATCAAGGCAGCTGTTGATGAGGCAGTTGAGTTCTTCCGTTTACAAGGAGCGATCGTTGAAGAGGTGTCTCTAGAACATATTCGCTTAGGAATTTCTGTCTATTATGCTGTTTCGTCAGCTGAAGGAGCTTCTAACCTACAACGGTTCGACGGTATTCGTTATGGTTACCGTTCGCCAAATGCACGTGACTTAGACGATATTTATGTGATGAGCCGGTCAGAAGGCCTTGGTGATGAAGTGAAGAGACGGATTATGATCGGTACTTATTGCCTAGGTGAAGAAGTCTATGAAGATATCTACTTACAAGCGGCTAAGGTTAGAACCTTAACTAAAGAAGATTTCTCACAAGTTTTTGCTGACTATGATTTAATTATTGGCCCAACGACGACATCTGTTGCTTTTGAGTTTGGATCCAAGCAAGATCCGGTGGAAATGTATGTGGCTGACTTATTGACGGTTCCAGCTAATATTGCCGGATTACCAGCAATCTCTATACCTGCAGGATTTAACAGTGAAGACATGCCAATTGGTCTACAAATTATGGGACCAGCTCGTGGCGAAGCCGTTATCTATCAAGCAGCTGCAGCATATGAACATGCTCATAGTGACGCCTATCAAGCACCAGAATTATAGGAGGAAAGCAATTATGAATTTTGAAACCGTTATTGGATTAGAAGTTCACGTGGAATTAAAGACGGATTCCAAGATCTTCTCTAGTTCGCCAGCTCACTTTGGCGCTTCACCCAATGCTAATACGAATGAGAAAGATTGGGCTTATCCAGGTGCGCTACCTGTTGCTAACAAAGGGGCTATGGAGTATGGGATGCTCGCATCCTTAGCTTTGAACTGTGAGATTGCACGTGAGATGAGCTTTGATCGTAAGTTTTACTTCTATCCTGATAATCCATCAGCCTACCAAATTACCCAAAACTTCCAACCGGTAGGTCGAAATGGTTACCTAGATATCGAAGTAGAAGGAGAAATACGTCGTATACGAATTAATCGTGTTCATTTGGAAGAGGATGCTGGTAAGAATACTCACGGAACTGACGGCTTCTCTTATGTTGACTTGAACCGTCAAGGAACGCCATTGATTGAAATTGTAACTGAAGCAGATTTACGTTCCCCTGCTGAAGCTTATGCCTTCTTAGAAAAATTAAGAGAAACGATTCTATATACTGGTGTATCAGACGTTCGAATGGAAGAAGGTTCGCTTCGTTGTGATGCTAACGTATCATTAAGACCTTACGGTCAAGAGGAATTTGGAACTAAAGCTGAGTTGAAGAACTTGAATAGTTTCAACTTTGTGCGCAAGGGTCTGGAGTATGAAGAAGTTCGTCAAGCCAATATCTTGCGCTCTGGAGGCAAGGTTAGCCAAGAAACACGTCGCTATGACGATATCAAGAATCAAACCTTTGCTATGCGTTCCAAGGAAGGTGCTGCCGATTATCGCTACTTCCCAGATCCAGATGTACCACCAATGACTGTATCGCAAGAGTGGATTGATCAAGTTGCTGAGCGATTACCAGAAATGCCAACAGCCAGACGTGAACGATATACCCAGGAATTTGATTTACCAGACTATGATGCTATGGTTCTAACACAAACCAGAGAAATGTCTGATTTCTTTGATGAGACGGTTGCTGAAGGAGCGGATCCTAAGCAAGCATCTAACTGGTTGATGGGTGAATTATCTGCTTACTTAAACAAGGAGCAAATAGAACTGGCTGATACCCAACTCACACCAAGTAATTTGGCTCAAATGATCCAACTCATCTCAGATGGAACCATTTCTTCTAAGATTGCCAAGAAGCTCTTCCAAATCCTAGTCACTAAGGGTGGCGACGCTAATGAAGTAGTAGAAAAAGAAGGCATGGCTCAAATATCTGATCCTGCTAAATTACAGCCTATGATTGATGAAGTTCTTGATAATAATCCTGAATCGATAGAAGACTTTAAGAATGGTAAAGATAGAGCCGTTGGATTCTTTGTTGGACAAATAATGAAGCAAACCAAGGGGCAAGCCAATCCTCAAGTGGTTAATAAATTATTAATGGAAGCACTAGCCAAACGTTAATTTATTACAAGCACAGGTTCGAAAGAGCCTGTGTTTTTTAATGGGATTATAAAGTAAAATTCGCTTCCAAAGACTAGCAATTTATTTGTGTTATGGTATCCTAGAAAAGATCATTATTAAAGTAAAGGAAGGCGAAACGATTGAAGAAAGCAGTAAGAATTATTGGCTTGTTTATTCTTTTATTAGCTATTATTTATTTTGGTGGCTATGCTTATTATGCAGGTAAATTTCAGGCCAATAGTCAATATGGACCGATTAATATCAGTCAGTTGAGTCTTCAAGAAGCTCAAAAGAAACTTGAAGACACTATAAATAATCAAGAGATTACAATCACTGAAAACAATCAACCGATTGCTTCCATTAATATTAAAGATCTTGGGGCAACTTTTGATACCAAAGATGGTTTACAGACTGCTTATAATCGTCAAGATCCCTCAAAGTGGTTTGTCAGTTTCTTCCAGCCCAGTCAATATGAACGAGTGTTGGCTCAAGAAATTGATCTCAGTGAAGATAAACTAGCCTCACTCTTGCAAAAGCAAGGAGTTGATAACAGCGACCGCCAAGATCCTGTGGATGCAAGTGTGGAATATAGTGACCAAGTTGGTTATTATGTTGAGAAAGGTCAAGAAGGTAGCAAGATTGATTATGAAGTCTTAAATAATCATCTTATTCAGGCAATTCAGGATAATGAAACCAGTCTGCCCCTTGAAACTTCATACCAACAACCCACTATCAATGAAAATTCCGATGCTATTAAAGAAGTGATGGATCAGGTCGATCAAACAAAAAACACCAAAATTACGATGAATCTTAGTGGCGATTCGGTGACAATCCCAGCCGACCGTATTCAGGAATGGATTCATTTTGATGATGCTAATCAGCTTGTTATCGATCGGGAAGGAGTTGCCACTTATTTACAGGAAGTGAATGAGCAATATTCAACCTTTGATAAAGTTCGCAAGTTCGATTCAACTTTACAAGGAACAGTCGATGTCCAACCGGGAATTCTAGGTTGGGGTATAGACGTTGAAGAAGAGACCGAAGTGGTTGCTTCTGCCTTAGAATCAGCTAAAAGTATTGAAAATCATGAGCCTGCCATTTATTCTACAGGCAATGTAAATGGAACGGCTAATGAAATTGGTGATACTTACGTTGAAATTGACTTAACCCACCAAATGATGTGGCTTTATGTAGATGGAGAGGTTATTGTTTCCACTGATATCGTATCCGGACAGCCAGGGGCTGAGACAGTGCCAGGTGCCAATGCGGTTAATGAGATGTTGACTAACACTAACCTAACAGGCTTCAATCAGTTCTATAATGTAAGCTATTCAACCCCTGTATCCTATTGGATTCGTTTTGATGATCAAGCGCAAGGCATCCATGATGCTTCATGGCAGGGTGCTTTCGGTGGTGACGTTTGGGCTTACGCAGGATCCTTGGGGTGCATTAATACCCCTTACGATGCGGTATCTGTTATCTATGATCAGGTGGATATTGGAACACCGGTTATTGTTTATTACTAGTATCAGAGGCTATCAGATAAGTTGCAATAATTATAATAAAAGCTTCGAAAAGCAAACAATCACTCAGCTGTAGTGGATCGCCTTCAGAGCCACGGCTCTTCCGGTGCGTTGCATACTGGGGCTGTAAGTTGCTAAAGCAACAACAGTCCTAGCATTAATTGGCTATATAGAGCTTCTTTACGCGTTAGCGTTTAGAAGCTCTTGTGCGTTAGCTTCTCTCCCTAAGCGCTAAAGCGCATAAGGGAGAGATATGGGCCAATTATCCTAAGACTACTGCTGAGTGATTGTTTGCTTTTCTTTGCTATTAT
>NZ_JADD01000017.1:42195-58536 GCF_000518205.1 Hutsoniella sourekii ATCC 700629
TTCTCTCCCTAAGCGCTAAAGCGCATAAGGGAGAGATATGGGCCAATTATCCTAAGACTACTGCTGAGTGATTGTTTGCTTTTCTTTGCTATTATTAATCTATTCATTTTTATTAACGAATAAAAGATACAAATCCTAACGATTTATTTGTGTTATTAGAGGTGATTGAGACTTACCTTATAGCCTCTTTTAATCCAAATTAGATAAAAATAACAAGTTATTATTCAAAATAGACAAAAAATATTCAATTGAGCATTTAAATTGCAAATAAAATTAGAAAGCTCTAATCTTAAGTTAATAACAGTAAAAGGGTGATCGTAATGATTGAAAAACTTAACTTACTCGATTCTTATGGATTATTTATTGATGGTGAATTTGTCGAAGCAGAAGGTGGAGACAGCTTAGATGTTATATCACCAGCCAATGGCCAGCATTTAGCTAAGATAGCGCAAGCCAGTAAGCAAGATGTTGACCGGGCAGTGGCTGCTGCTCAGGCGGCCTTTCAAGATTTTCGTTTTTGGGATAACCAACGCCGGGCTAAGTTATTGATTGCCATTGCTGAGGTCATTGAGGCAAATATCGATCATCTAGCTTTGGTAGAAACGATGGATAATGGGAAGCCTATTCGCGAGACATCGGCTCTTGATATTCCATTAGCGGCCGCTCATTTTCGCTACTTTGCTGGCTTGATCGAAACCGATCAAGGGACGGTTACAGAAGTGGGAGATAATATTATTTCCTTGGTCCTTAGGGAACCCATTGGGGTGGTCGGTCAAATTATTCCCTGGAATTTTCCATTTCTCATGGCAGCTTGGAAACTAGCACCTGCTTTGGCTGCTGGAGATACAGTAGTTCTAAAGCCTTCTAGCTCGACTTCCCTATCGGTCTTAGAATTTGCTCGATTGACTCAAGATGTCATTCCTGCTGGCGTCGTCAATATTGTAACCGGTTCAGGGTCTAAAGCAGGGGAGTATGTGTTAGACCATGAGGGATTCACTAAATTAGCCTTTACAGGCTCCACAGAAGTGGGTTATCATGTGGCTGCTAAAGCTGCCGATCGCTTGATTCCAGCCACTCTAGAACTCGGAGGCAAGTCAGCCAATATTATTTTTGACGATGCCAAGCTGGATGTAGCAACTGATGGGGCCATGTTAGGTATATTATTTAATCAGGGAGAAGTCTGCTCCGCTGGATCACGTATTTTTGTTCAAGAAGGTATCTATGATGAATTTGTAGCAAAAGCGGTCCAAGCCTTTGAAAATGTAAAAATTGGTGCTCCTTGGTTGGAAGAAACACAAATTGGAGCCCAAGCAAGTCCATCCCAATGCGATAAAGTATCCTCCTATGTCCAACTAGCTAAGGAAGAAGGGGCTACCATTGCTACTGGTGGAGAGCGGGCTAGCCATGGAGACTTAGCTAAGGGCTATTACTTCCAGCCGACACTTATCACAGAAGTAACAAATGAGATGAGAGTAGCTCAAGAAGAAATTTTTGGCCCAGTGGCGGTTATTATTAAGTTCAAAGATGAAGCAGAAGTTATAAAAATGGCCAACGATTCAGAATATGGATTGGGTGGAGCCATCTTTACTCAAGATATTTCACGCGCCTTACGAGTGGGTCGCTTAATGGAGACCGGTCGAGTATGGGTGAATACCTATAATCAATTCCCTGCTGGTGCACCCTTCGGTGGCTACAAGAAGTCAGGTATTGGCCGAGAAAATGATGAACGTGCCTTGGATGCCTATAGTCAAGTGAAAAATATCATGATTGATATATCTGACCAAACATCAGGGTTTTATCAAGTTTAACCATAATTCTACCACCTGTGACTGAAAGTACTCCAGTTACAGGTGGTATTAAAATTAATTGAATATTACGCAAAAATAACATTTATGTAACAAAGATTTTTAAGGTATGAATTTTATAAGAACTTTGATATGATATTATCAGTATAAACAAACTAATATCATTAAAAGGTAGGCATTTATCATATGAAACATTCATTATCCAGTCGTGTCAGCCAAACATTGCTTTGTGCCACGGCTCTTAGCTTTGTTGCGTTAATCAATCAAGTTGAAGTTCAAGCTGAAGAAGTTCTTCCAGATACGACGCTGGCTAGTTCGGAAACTCCTAAGGCAGAAGAGACAGTCACCCCCACTGAGGCGGCTCCAGTTGCTACTGATGAGAAAGCGTCAACTTTAAATTCCGAGAATCTTGAAAATCCACTACAAGATCAAGAGACTGGTCTTGAAACAGTAACCCCAGTAACTAATGAAAGCCAAGATTCTGTCTCAGATCATCGAACAGATTCAGCGGACTTAGTAGATTCAGGAGACCAAGCAGAGCCAGGAAATGAGTCTCGTACGGTCCGCTTATATGCAGCTCCTCAATCAACAACCATTGCTCAAGCTCGTCCTAATCACTTTGCTGCTAAGGCAAATGACCAAGCCAAGCTAAAAATCGAAGGACAAGATGCTCCTGTAGATATCAGTAAACATGAAGTTAGAGCCATCAAGGAGCAAACTGATGGTAAGACGACTTCTGTCTATGTTCACGTTCTTGGGAAAATATTCAAGGTTGGGTCGATAAGAGTCGATTAGATATCGAAAAGATTAAATCTCAAGAAAACATTAATTATGCAGGTAAACTGAATGCTAAGTATCACACCATTACCACCAAACCTTTCGGTGTTGAAGGTTTTGAAATATTACGTCAAGTAGGCGATTTAGTCGGGCATGAAGTACGAGTCACTCAAGAAGCTCAGACAGACCGAGCCAAGTGGGCTAAAGTTTATGTGGTAGGAAGTAATCTTTCGGGCTGGATTGATACGCGCGCGATTACCCCTGAGAAAATCCTTAGCACAGTATCAGTAAATTATGCTGGTAATTTAAATGGTCGTCACCATACAATCAATAAGAATCAACCATTTGGTATTCGTGGTTTTGAAATTATTGGGCAAGTAGGTAATCTAAATGGACGTGAAGTCCGTGTTACTGAAGAAGTCAAGACAGACCGAGCCACTTGGGCTAAGATCCATGTGACTGGAAGCAATATTACGGGCTGGATTGATGCGCGAGCCATTCGACCAGAGACTGTGACTCAGACACGTCAGATTAATTATGCTGGTCGTTTGAATGGTTCTTATCATACTATTAATAAGAACCAGCCATTTGGTATTCGTGGTTTTGAAATTTTACGCGCAGTTGGCAACTTAAATGGTCGTGAAGTTCGAGTAGACCAAGAAAAAGAAACCAAACGTGGCACTTGGTCTTATATTTATGTACCAGGAACGAATATCCAGGGTTGGATTGATCGTCGTGGTATCATTATTGAAGACTATACTCAAGCGCCAAGAGAGGTAGACTATGTGGGCGTTATCAAGCAAACGGGTCACACGATTACCAACAAGCCATTTGGAACTTATGACTTCAAGATTATTAATCAATTAGGTCGTAATCAACTCAACCAAGAAGTCCGAGTCTTACAGACAGCTAGAACCAATCGAGCAAGCTGGTTATATATTGAACTACCTAACAAGCAAAGAGGTTGGGTAGATGCTAGAGCCATTCAGAAGCAAGAAGCTCCTGTAGATCCAGTGGCTGCTGATAATGCTCGACGTCTAAAGGCCCTTCAAGCCACTCTAAAACCGGGAGAAAAGATTGTTTCTTACGCAGATCCAGCATCAGTAGGTGTAGGTACTTCAAGTCGTCAGGATTCAGTTAGACGGGGTGAAGGACTATCCTCTGTAGCTGCTCGTAATGGTATTTCATTGAACCAGTTATTATCATGGAATAATATGAAAGTTACTGATATTATTCATCCAGGCCAAAAGTTGAATGTCAATAAACCAACTAATGGTTCTAAAACACCGCGTATTGATTACCGCAAAATTTCAATTGCCAGTGAACAACCACGCACCGCTCGTGCTGGTAAGGTGATTGATTGGTTTAAGCAACGTGAAGGAAAAGTCGGCTATTCAATGACTCATCGAAATGGTCCTTACAGTTATGACTGTTCAAGTGCCGTCTACTATGCCTTGATGCATGCTGGTTACTTACCAAGAGGCTCTTGGGCAGGTAATACAGAATCCCTCTTTGCTCAAGAAGGCAGACTATTACAACCTATCAGTCGTAGCCAAGTTAGAGCGGGTGATATCTTTGTATCTGGAGTCAAGGGTGGTTCATTAGGTTCAGGTGGACATACTGGGGTTGCCTTAAACTCTCAACAAATCATTCACTGTACTTCAAATGATGTGGATCCTGATGGTATCGTTACGACTTTTGCAGACTCAAATAAGACTGGTAAGAATAGACCGATCTATTGGTACCGTCTGAGAAATATGTAATTCTTTAGGACAATTAAGATAGCGGAGTTAGCCTTGAGCAACTCCGCTTATTAGTAAATTTGATAGAAATAATCAGAATGGAAGTGAGCTTATGAAACAATCTCTAACTAGCCGTGTCAGCCAAACTTTACTTTGTGCAACAGCATTGAGTTTTGTCGCTTTAATGAATCAGGTTCAAGTTCAAGCTGAAGAAATTATTATTGAGCCTCCATTGGCTAGTCAAGAAATTCAAACTAATGAAGAAGCGTCAAATCATGGACAGGAGCCAATCGACTCTCTTGATCAAGCATCTGGAACATTAGATTCAGGGATGAATTCAGTGGAAGTGCTTGCTTCTTCAATTGTTCATCAGGAAGAGTCACTGGTAGCTGAAGAAAATAAAGGACAAATTTCTGCAGACCTTGAAGAACAAGCAGGAGCTGCTACTGTCAGCGAGGAAGGCAAAGAATATGCCTCTGAGGAAGTAAGTCCAAGAGAACAACGATTATACGCAGCACCGGCTAGTCCTGAAATTGTAGGTAGACAAAAAAATCACTTTGCAGCTAAAGCCTTAGATCAAACTCAGTTAAAGCTAGAAGGTCAAGAAACTCCGGTGGATATTAGTGGCTATGAAGTCAGAGCCATGGAAGAAGAAATCAAAGATGGCACCCATTCAGTCTACGTTCATGTACTTGGTAAGAATATTCAAGGATGGGTTGATAAGAGCCAATTAGAAATCGAAAAGATTAAATCTCAACAAAACATTAACTATGCAGGTAAGTTAAATGCTAAATATCATACGATTAGCACAAAGCCATTCGGTGTTGAAGGTTTTGAAATTATTCGTCAGGTAGGAGATTTAGTGGGCCGAGAGGTTCGGGTTACCCAAGAAGCCTTGACGGACCGTGCTACTTGGTCCAAGATTTTTGTTGTGGGTAGTAATTTATCGGGTTGGATCGATACTCGTGCTATCACCCCCGAAAAAGTGATCAATAAGGTTGCCATTAATTATGCGGGAACACTAAATGGACGCCATCATACTATTAACAAGAATCAACCATTCGGAATTCGTGGCTTTGAGATCATTGGTCAAGTTGGAGATCTGCAAGGTCGGGAAGTTCGAGTGACAGAGGAATGGAAAACCGACCGTGCTACTTGGGCTAAAATTCATGTCATTGGTAGCAATATTACAGGTTGGATCGATACTCGAGCCATCCAAGAAGAAGTGGTGACTCAAACTAGAAAGGTTAACTATGCCGGTCGCTTAAATGGTTCATATCATACTATCAACAAAAATCAACCATTTGGGGTCCGAGGTTTTGAAATTTTACGAGCAGTTGGTCAGCTAAATGGTCGGGAAGTCCGAGTTGATCAAGAAAAAACAACTAAACGAGGGACATGGTCCTATATTTATGTACCAGGTACATCTATACAAGGTTGGATCGATCGACGAGGTATTGCGATTGAAGATTATATTCAAAAACCTCAAGCCGTAGATTATCGAGGCCTTATAAAACAAGCTGGCCATAGTTTAACGGATAAACCCTTTGGACTCTACGATTTTAATATTTTGTCAACCATTGGTCGCCAACAGCTTAACCAAGAAGTGCGTGTTTTAGGAACAGCCAAGACTGATCGGGCCAGCTGGTTATATATCGAACTAGCTAATAAGCAAAGGGCTTGGGTTGATGCTCGGGCGGTAGAGAAATTGGCAGAAAGTTCAGGGCAAGCCGCACAAATCTATATTGTTAAGCCAGGTGATTATTTAAACAAAATTGCACGTGAACATGGAATTAGCTACCACGAATTGAAAGAGTGGAATCATTTAACGAGCGACTTGATTCATCCCAAGCAAGAATTGATTGTCAGACCAGCCATTCCTGCTCGACCTTCAAGTAATCAAGCGTTACCTAATCATTTGAATAATAGTAGGCAAATTCAAGTAGATTATGAAGTCAAGCTTAAGGCTAAGAGTGGGCAAATGATTGGACCATCTGCCAGTCAAGCTCTGATTAATATGCAACCCTTATTTGGTCAAAGATTCTCAGTACGTAGAGAAATCATACATCCATCAGGTAAATATCTAGAACTCATGAACCATAAGGGCCAGATTATTGGTTATGCACCAAGCAATCAGACCGTTCAAGTGCCTAAAGGCACGCGGGTGGTCTACCTGGATGCAGGTCATGGGGGAAGAGAGTCTGGTACAGCTAATTTTGGCCGATTAGAAAAAGATATGAACTTGAATATCACACGGCAAGTGGCTAATATTCTAAGGGGACAAGGCTATGTTGTTCATGAGACTCGTACCAATGACAAAGAGGTTCCACTCAGACAACGACCGATAGAACCTAACCAGATTATGCCGGATATCTATGTCTCTATTCACCATAATGCCATGGGTGGACGTCAGTCCGGAACGGTACAAGGAATTGTCACTCTCTACCATGATCCCGTGATTGATGAACCTGGTTATCGAACACTCTCCCATCACCGAGGAACTTCGATTATATCAGAGGGTAAACGCTTATCTCAGACTATTCAACAAGCCTTAATTGCTGAGACAGGGGCTCGAAATATGGGCATTCGGCCACAAAATCTCTATGTTACAAGAAACACGGATATGCCAGCAACCTTAGTTGAACTTGGTTTCTTAGATCATTGGCAAGAACACCAACGATTAATTAATCCTAGCTATCAAGCAAAACTCGTTCGAGGAATTGTCAGAGGAATTAATAATTATTTTAAATAAAAAATAAATAAACGGGTCAAAGTTTGCTCTTTGACCCGTTTATTTAGTTTAATTAAGCTTATTTCTGGACCCATTGGCTTAAATAAAGATTTAAATCACCTAAAAAATAGTCGATAGATCCCTGATCGTGGCTCATGACAGCGATCGTGTAAATAGGTTGATCACCTTGATAATAGATCCCTGTATCGTGATAAGAATCCTCATACTGTCCATACTTTGCAGCCATATTATCCACATACATCTTCAAGAAAATACCTTCCTGGGCTTGTCTCATAATATCTGTAATCGGTTCGAAACCGGAATCACTGGCCAGATAAATGAGTATCTGGTTTAACATATCCGCATTAGCGTAATTGATATTGTACAGCTCAGGATCCGTTACTTCAATTCCACTCAGCGCAATTAAATCGGATTGAAAGTCTCCAAATTGCTGATAGTAGTTATTTATCAACATATTCCAAGCGGTGTTATCTGAGTAATACAAAGACTGATAGACGAGTTCGTAGATAGAATAACTGGCTTCAGGTGGACCAGCTGTAATCTCGCCTCCGCCATCTTCCCAATAGGAAGGGTCATAAGCAATCTCACTCTCCCAAGACAGAATTCCTTGATTGATTAAATTAGCATATAAGGCAGCAGTTCCTACCTTATTTGTCGATGCGGCATGCTGGGCTACTTGACTATTATGATGAAATTCTTCACCTGTTCGTAAATCTGTCCAAGCAATAGAAAGTGCGTTAGGATCTAACTGATATTGGTCAATAGTATAACCGACCAATTCTTCAATAGAATCAAATGTTAAGCCAGTTTGATCTTCCTGGCTGCTTTCATCATTAGAGGCTTCAGCAAGATGAGAACTGGAATAATTTGACTCAGAAGAAGCCTCGGATTGACTGTCACTCTTCATTGAGCCTGAAGAGCTTTCACGATCTCTTCGAGTGATATCAGAAGCTTGACTGGCCTGTTTATTGCCAAATAATAAGCCACTGATAGCGGCTAGCAAGAGTATCATTGTAGTTAAATATTTTTTCATTACTCACACTCACAATTTTTCATATTTAATAACTAAGATATCTTATGCTAGTCATAATAAAATGTCAAATTTGTCAAACAGGATAGCTGTCTTTATTTAAGCTTTCTAAGATATTGCTAGCCGTGTTACGCGGAATACCTAGAGCCGTAATTTCATCACTAGTAGCTTCTTTGATTCTTTTAAGAGATTTAAAGTGTTTCAGTAATTTTGTGCGGGTCTTTGGGCCTACGCCTTCGATTTCATCTAAAACTGAGCCAAATTGTGACTTGCTACGGACATTGCGGTGGTAACTAATCGCATAACGGTGAACTTCTTCTTGAATTCGTTGAAGAAGATGAAAAGCTTGGCTCGTATGATCTAGATCGATCACTTCTTCGGTATAGCCATCCAGTAAAGCAGCTGTTCGGTGGCGGTCATCCTTGACCATACCTGCCACTGGTATAGCCAGTCCTAGCTCGTTTTCCAAGACATCTCGAGCAGCGCGGACTTGGATTTTTCCTCCATCCATCAAGATAAGATCAGGTAAGATTTTCTCTTCCTTAAGCAAACGTGTATAGCGTCTACGAATAACTTCTTGAGTGGATGCAAATTCGTCTGCCCCTTGGGCGGTCTTGATTTTAAACTTACGGTAATTTTTACGCTCAGGTTTACCGTCTTTGTAGTAGACCATACCAGAGACATTATGGCTACCTTGGATATTTGAATGGTCAAAGGCTTCAATTCGACTGGCTTGGGGGATTCTTAAGGCTTCCGCTAGTTCCTGAACCGCTCCTTTAGTTTTTTTATCATTCATTTCGATGAGTCTGAATTTTTCATCCAGCTGAATTTTACTGTTTTTTTCCGCCAATTCCAGCAAACTGCGTTTTTTGCCTCGCAGAGGAGTTGATACGGGTATATCTAGGAAGTCTTGCAATAATTCATGATCGACATCACTAGGGACCAGGATAGCTTTGGGTTTAAGTTGAACTTGTTCTTTATAGAAGCGGGCGATATAAGTCGTCACCTCTTCTTCCGGTTGATTATAAGATGGAAAGATGGCGACTTCTCTTTTCAAGATAGAGCCTTGTCGTAACATAAAAGTTTGCACACTGATCCAGCCCCGATCTAAGGTGTATGCAAAAACATCCATATTATCATAGTCTTGGCTCATAATCACTTGTCGTTCGACAGTGGTTTCAATGTATTCTATTTGGTCTCGGTAATCGGCCGCTTGTTCAAATTCTAAGTTTTCTGCGGCTTTGGTCATTTTTTCTTTGAGTTCGTTTTTGATGTCTTGAGTATTACCATTGAAGAATCGTTTAATATGATTGATTTGGACTTCGTATTCTTCTGGAGACACCTCATGGTCACAACAACCGATACATTGACCTAAATGATAATAAAAACAAGCCCGTTTTTCTTGCTTAGGGCAACGTCTCAGGGGATAGGCTCGCTGTAATAAATGTTGGGTATTTGTGGCCGCGAATACATTAGGAAAAGGACCAAAATAAGTCCCACCGTCTTTAAGGACTTCATTGGTTATAATGAGCTGTGGATCTTTTTCATTGGTTATCTTCAGGTAAGGGTACATGGTCCCTTCCTTGAGTTTAATATTAAATTGAGGCTTGTATTTTTGAATTAAATTGATTTCTAATATCAGTGCTTCTTTATCACTATTCGTGATAATCGTTTCGAAATGATGGATTTGAGAAACTAATTTTGTAGTTTTGGTATCATGAGCCCCTCTAAAATAAGAGCGAACGCGGTTTTTTAAGTTTTTAGCTTTACCGACGTAAATAATTTGATCATCCTTATCCTTCATCAGGTAACAACCGGGCAGATCAGGAAGCAATTTTAATTTTTGTTCAATACGATATTGAATTTCTTTTCGACTTTCCTTTTGAGTCATTTCTACCTCCTTGTTATTGATAGACATTAGTCCTATTATACACTAAATAAGGCCAGTCTTTGATGAATTCGCTTCTAGAACTTTTCTAAAATCAAGCGTTAGGGACTAAGTGGATAAATATGCTATACTCAATAGGATGATAATCATAGAAAGAAGGAATCACATGATAAAAGTAGGTACGATTGGAAGCTCACAGATTACTGAACAATTTATCCAAGCTTGCCAACTAACTTCCCTCTATCATGTTCGTGCTGCTTATTCAAGAAGTGAAGCCAATGGTAAAGATTTGAGTGAAGTCTATCAATTAGACTATTACACGACTGATCTTAATACCCTTTTATTTGATCCGGAGATTGACCTGATCTATATAGCTAGTCCAAATTCCATACACTTTGATCAAGCCATGAGAGCTCTTCGTGCAGGGAAGCATTGTATTATTGAAAAGCCTATGTTTGTTAATGTTGACCAGTGGCATGAAGCCTACGATCTAGCAGAAAAGATGGGCGTTTATATCTTTGAGGGAATTAAGAATATCCATAATCGTAATTACCTTAAACTCAAGCAACTCGTTCAAAACAAACTCTCTGAAAAAGAGCACCCCTTTTTGGGAGCTAACTTGAATTTTGCTAAGTTTTCCTCGCGTTACTTGGAATATCTAAATGCAGATCAAGCGGGTCTTGAATTGCCTAATATCTTTAATCCTGAATTTGCAGGCGGGACTCTGATGGATCTGGGTGTTTACCCCATTTATGTGGCGACGGACTTGTTTGGGCTTCCAGAAACCGTCCGCTACAATGCTGTTAAAGGCAGCAATGGCATTGATTTATATGGAACGATTGTCTTAGTCTATCAAGAATTTCAAGTGAGTATTTTTATTTCTAAGAGTGTGCATTCAAACTTGACTAGTGAAATTTATATTGATGATGAAACGATTGTGATTCACGATATCAGTGAGATAAAACGAGTGGATTTAATTAATCAGAAAGGCCAAGAAGCGACACTCATTTCTTACACGCCTGAGAATCCATTGTATGATGAGCTGATTTACTTTGCAGAAATGATCCAGGCTGATAAGGATATCCACAATCAATTACGCTATGAAGATAACAAGCAATTGAGTTTACAAGTTGTTCAAACGCTTCAATTATTGGCAAAATCAGCGGACTTGAATTTAGCGTCATCTAGTGATCAAACAAATTTCTAGAGCTTTTGTCTTATTAAGAGTAGATTAAATGAGGAGGCTGGTTGATGAATTCTTATAAGCGAAGCAAGTATACTTATTCTGACTATCCAAGATCTTTTACAGGTATCGCTATCGAACAGATGGAACCCTATCGATTTTTTATCAACAAGACGGGGCCAGGGATTTGTGGTACCTATGTTTGTGCTAGCCTCGTGCATTATATCTACAAGCATGAACAAGGAATTGATCTGGGCATGCAAAATTTGATTGATGCTCTCAGCTCCCGTATTGATGGTCGTTTACCTTATGCTGGGACTTATGCTTGGGATTTAGTGTTGGGACTAAATGAACTGCTAGCTGATGTTAGTGACTATCAGGCTCAGATGCGATTTTTTTCAGAACCAGCTGTCTTGGATCAATTACAAGCGCCCACGCCTCGCCCCGTCATAGTCGGAAGTTTGAAGCGTTTGGGTAGTCGTTATGGTAATCACTGGCTTTTAGCCTATGCATACGGCTATAACTCTCAGGGCAAGTTGTTCTACCGGGTATATGATAATCATGGTTCAGTGAGGCAAATGATAGTGGCAAGTCAAACTTTGCCAGCAGTATATATAACTAAGAAGGGATGAAGATAGATGACGAAGCAATATGATTTACTGGTATTAGGTGCAGGAAGTGGCGGCATTGCTTCTGCTAATCGTGCGGCTGAGTATGGCGCGAAGGTAGCGATTATTGAAGATAAGCAAGTAGGGGGAACTTGTGTCAACATTGGTTGTGTTCCCAAGAAGGTTACTTGGTATGCGGCTGAAGTGGCGGATGTTTATCAAAAGTACGGTCAAGGCTATGGATTTACTGCGGATTCAGTTGACTTTAATTATCAAGAATTTCTTAAAGCTAGAGATGGCTATGTTTCTCGTTCGCGTTCTTCTTATTTTAACGGTTTCGAAAAAAGAGGCGTGGATTTGATTGAAGGTCGGGGACGTTTTATTTCTGATCATGAGATCGAAGTTAATGGTGAGGTCTATCGTGCGGATAATATTATTATTGCTACTGGTAAGAGACCGGCCCCTCTCCAACAAGTAGGTAGTCATCTGGTTGAGTCCTCTGATGATGTTTTTGCCTGGCAAGAGTTACCTCAATCGGTCGTCTTTATCGGGGCTGGTTATATAGCGGTTGAACTCTCACAGGCTTATCATGCCCTGGGCGTTGAAACTCATTTGGCTTTTCGTCATGAACGTTTCCTTAGAAAATTCGACAAGATGCTGACTGATAATTTGATGCAAGCCATGGAAAAAGATGGACCCATCCTTCACCCTAAAACGAATTTCACTGAATTTAGAAAAAATACTGAAGGAAAGATTGAATGCTTGATTGATGGCCAAGTCATTCTTACGGTTGATAAGGTGGTAGCAGCGATTGGTCGAGTTCCCAATACTGAAGATATCGGCCTAGAAAAGACCAACATTCAATTAGATGACAGTGGTCATATTCAAATCAATGACCAGCATGAAACGCAAGCTAAGGGTGTTTACGCGATTGGAGATGTGGTGAAACGGGTGGATCTAACACCAGTGGCGATAAGAGCCGGTCGACAAATTTCAGAATATTTATTTAATCAAGCGGATAGCTCCGCCATTGATTATGAAAATATTCCATCGGTTATTTTCTCCCATCCTACAATCGGTACGATTGGTATGACGGAAGACGAAGCGGTTGCTACTTATGGTCAGGATCAGATCAAAGTTTATACGAACCGGTTCTATTCCATGTATGCCTCAGCGGCTTGGCACCGTGAAGCTTGTGACTTTAAATTAATTACTCTTGGAGATGAAGAGAAAGTGATTGGTCTTCATGGCATTGGCCAGGGGGTCGATGAAATGATTCAAGGATTTGGCGTAGCTATCAAAATGGGAGCAAGCAAACAAGATTTTGATTCTGTGGTAGCTATCCACCCTACAGGTGCCGAAGAATTTGTAACGATGCGATAATTTTCATAGTAAGGCATATTTCTTGGTTTTTTTGTGCAAAAAATATATACTAATACTAGTAAGTAATACAAATCTTACAAAACTATAAAAAATGAGGTGTTATTCATGATTTGGTCATTAATCGTAGGCGGTGTCATTGGCTGGTTAGCTGGTATGATCATGGGTCGTGATATCCCTGGTGGTATTATTGGAAATATTATTGCCGGATTTATCGGATCATGGCTTGGAAGTCAATTCCTATCTAACTTTGGACCTAACATCGGTGGCTTTGCTGTTATTCCTTCGCTTATCGGAGCAATTATTTTAATCGCAATTGTATCATTTGTTATGAAGCAAAGTGCTAAATAATTCAATTTACTATTTATTTGCCCGTAAGATGACTTACGGGTTTTTTTGTTATTTTTATTAAGAAGATTTGGTCCCTAGTCTAAAAAGTGGTATCATGAAAATGATTCTATACAAGGAGGCTTCTATGTACGATATACATTCTCATTTACTTCCAGGTATTGATGATGGTCCATCAGATTGGGCTGAAAGTTTAGAATTAGCTCAAGCAGCTGTAGATGAAGGCATTGATCACATAATTTTAACACCTCATCATCGAAATGGGATGTGGGATAATGAACGCGATCAGGTTTTAACACTTGGGGATGAATTCAAGAATCGACTCGCTCAAGCAGGCATAGAGATAGACGTTCTAATTAGTCAAGAGGTTCAAATAAATCCTCATTATTTAAAAGAATTTCAAGCAGGTTCTTATCTTCCTTTAGACAGTCGCGGGAATTATTATTTGGTTGAATTTCCTTGGGGAGATACACCTAACTATGCTGAATCTTATTTGAAGCAGATGATTGATGAAGGGGTTACGCCAATCATCGCACACCCTGAAAGGCAAAGAGCTTTTCGTCATAATATGCCATTGCTTCACCGTTTAATTGATTTAGGTTGCTTGGCTCAACTGACCGCTTCTTCCTTGGTCGGGAGCTATGGAGATGAGATTAGAGTTGCCAGCCATAATATGCTTAAACAAGGCTTGGTTCATCTATTAGCTTCAGATGGCCACAATACCTATCAAAGACCCTTTAATTTACAAGCGGGCTATCAAATTCTGGCGGAATCTTATGGAGAAGCACAAGTTCAAAGGTTCATGGACAATGCAGCCAAGGTTTATCATGGTGAAACTTTAGTAAATAGATAGGGAAAGAGGAGACTAATGTCGCTAGCAGATTTATCAGCATATATGATTTACCGAGAAGAACTAGTTTTAGATGCTAGTTTCTTCCATGGAGGAGAGCCGGGTGGCTGGGATTTATTGAAACTATTAGAGGAAACCCTAAGAATTTCGGGGGCTCATGACCAACTAATAGCCTCATTAAATGGGCGCCCCTTCCTAGATGAGGGGCAAGTTTGGGTTATTACTCACTATTCTATTGATATTCTAAAACATCTACAAATCAATGATGAAATTGAAATGACCACACGGGTTGGAGCCAGTAATCGTTTCTTTATTACTCGCTATTTTGAAATAAGGGACAAAGAGGATTTAGCGGTAACCATTCATATCCAATATGCAGCGATTCATTATCAAAAACGATCCATTGTCCGTATCGATGATCAATTTCTATTGGATCGAAACTTGATTGACAAAACTATCAAGGCTCCCTATCAAAAATTATCCCGTCCTCAAAATCTTCAAGCGGATCGTTACCGAGAGTATACAATTGATGAGAGATCGATCGACGGGAATAATCATGTCAATAATCTAGTCTATCTATCCTGGTGTTACCACCAGTTAGAGCCTCAGTTTATGAATGATTACCAAGTAAAACATTTAGAGGTCAAGTATGGTAAAGAAGTGCTCAAAGGAGATCGAGTCTCTGTTGAGACTGTGATTGAAATGGATCCTAAAGAAGCACGCACGTATCACTATATAAATAATTTATCAAAAGAAACGAATGCCTCGATTGTATTGATCGAATGGCAGTCAAGAGGGGAGAATGGAATTTGATTACACTTAAATCACAAAGAGAAATCGACGCAATGATGGAGTCAGGTCATTTGTTGGCAAGCATTCATATAGCTCTAAGGGATTTTATCAAACCTGGAGTTACTACGGCTGAGATCGATGCTTTTGTCCAAGAAAAAATTGAAGCTGCCGGAGGGGTTGCTGCCCAAATTGGCTATCAGGGCTATCAGTATGCAACCTGTACATCAGTCAACGATGAAATCTGCCATGGATTTCCATCAGATTATGCTTTAAAATCTGGTGATATTGTAAAAGTTGACTTCTGTATTGATCTCAATGGGGCCATGTCAGACTCTTGCTGGACTTATGCAGTAGGAGAGATTACCCCTGAACATGAGCATTTAATGAAGGTTACTGAAGAAGCGCTTTACCGTGGAATCCAAGAAGCTCGTATCGGTAATCGAATCGGAGATATTGGTCATGCCATTCAAACTTATGTTGAAGGAGAAGGTTTTGGCGTAGTTAGAGATTTTGTCGGCCATGGTATTGGCCCGACTATTCACGAGGAGCCAGCTGTTCCACATTACGGCCTGGCCGGTAAGGGTATGCGCTTAAAAGAAGGAATGACCATTACCATTGAACCCATGGTCACAACAGGTGATTGGCGGATGAAAATGGATGACAATGGTTGGACGGCTCGTACCAGAGATGGTGGTTATTGTGCTCAATATGAGATGACCTTGGCTATTACCAAGGAGGGCCCTGTTTTAACCACTGATCAAAGAGATCTTGAAAAATAAGGGTTGATCAATGGATTTCATAAAATAAGAGCCGTGAGAGAAGTTACTTTAAATGATGTGACCCCCAAAAGTTGGAGTTTATAATTGAATACTTAGGCAACGTATTGAGTGTCCTGTTTTCGGTAATCAACTGGAGATAGGCCACTCAATTTTTGTTTAACTCGCTTGTGATTATAGTAGTGAATATAATTATTGATTCTTTTCTCGAGTTCGTCAAATGAGACTCTTTCTTCTCCATAGTACATTTCTTGCTTAAGTAGACCGAAGAAATTTTCCATGGCTGCGTTATCTAAGCAATTTCCCTTGCGGGACATACTCTGATATATCTTATTATCCTTTAATTTATCAGTCCATTGCCAATTTTGATAATGAAACCCCTGATCACTATGAATAGTTGTTCGGTAAAG
>NZ_JADD01000018.1 GCF_000518205.1 Hutsoniella sourekii ATCC 700629
GTGATCAGGGGTTTCATTATCAAAATTGGCAATGGACTGATAAATTAAAGGATAATAAGATATATCAGAGTATGTCCCGCAAGGGAAATTGCTTAGATAACGCAGCCATGGAAAATTTCTTCGGTCTACTTAAGCAAGAAATGTACTATGGAGAAGAAAGAGTCTCATTTGACGAACTCGAGAAAAGAATCAATAATTATATTCACTACTATAATCACAAGCGAGTTAAACAAAAATTGAGTGGCCTATCTCCAGTTGATTACCGAAAACAGGACACTCAATACGTTGCCTAAGTATTCAATTATAAACTCCAACTTTTGGGGGTCACATCAGGAAGGTGTATTGCTAGACTTTTAAATGGCTATTCGCTACACTAAATATAGTTAGTTTAGGTTAATAAGAAGGAGACGATTGCATGAACTTAAAAAATTCATTTCTTAAAGGAACCCTTTTATTTGGTTCTATGTTTTTATTAGCAGCTTGTGGATCGACTGATAAAGCGGATCAAGTTGAATCTACTGAAGAATCAGCAGTTGAATCAGTAAAAGATGATGCGAGCGCAGTGGTTGAATCGGTTGAATCTGAAGTAGAAGCTTCAGTAGAATCAGCTGAAGAAGCTGCCAGTGAATCAGTAGAATCAGCTGAAGAAGATGTAAAACAAGAAGAAGCCGCTAGTGAAGCTTCTGAAGAAGCAGAAGAGGCGGAGAAAGAAGCTGAAAAAGAACTCAGTGAGGCATCTGAGGCATTAGAAGAAGCCTCTGAAGAGTCTGAAAGTGCTGATACCTTAGCAGCAGTTGTTGCCGATGATGAGTCAGAAGAGTCCGTATCCGAGGAATCAGCTTCAGAAGAGTCAGCTTCAGAAGAATCAGCATCCGAAGAATCTAAAGAAGCTACTGCTATTGCCACTAAGGAAACCGTATTAGTTGATGGTGTTTACGTTCTTGAATCAGCTGAAGATCAAGATGGTTGGAACGCGAAAGCTTCTATTAAGATTGAAGATGGCAAGATTGTTGAAAGTGAATTTGATTACGAAGACGCTGAAGGAAACAAGTTATCAGAATCTAAAGAAAAATCTGAGGCCATTGAAAAATTTGCTGGTGTAGATCCAGCTGAAACCTTTAAATCTTTAACTGATCAACTAGTTGATACCCAAGATCCGGCTGAAGTTAAAGAAATTGATGGAGCTGAAGAAGCTTCTAAGATCTTTAAAGAATACGCAACGCTGCTTATCGAAAGCGCTAAGGCTGGAGCAACTAATGTGATTGTTATTGACGAAAATGGTAATCAAGTATTAGATGAAGTGACAGCAAGCACTAGCCAAGAATCAGAAGAATCTAGCTCAGAAGAATCAGCTGAGTAATTGATTTTAAAAACCTAGCTACAGCTAGGTTTTTTTATTTTGATCTTTTAAGAATCTTGCAAGCGATTAATTCATAAGAAATCCTAGCAATTCTTGCCAATATTTGATATTATATACAATGTGCGAAAATACCTTACTAATTATGCATTTTAAAATAGGTTAAAGGAGATTTGATTATGGCATTAAAAGCAGAATTAAGAACAAGTACTGGTACTGGATCAGCGAAGCGCGTTCGTCGTGAAGGTAGAATTCCAGTTTCTTTATATGGTAAAGAAATCGAAGCTATTTCTTTAACCATTGACCGTCGTGAATTTGAACAACTTTTAAGACAAGAAGGGTCTAACGCTGTTTTTGACTTAGAGTATGACGGTAATACTCAAAAAGTTTGGATCAAAGATTTTGAAGCAGCAGCTTTAAAAGATCTTATCTATTATGTTGATTTAGAAGCTATTTCAGCTAACCAAAAACTAGAAGTAGAAGTTCCGGCATTCTTAGTTAACGAAGAATCTATCAAGGTTGGTACTGCTGAATTAATTGAAAACGCCATTCTAGTTGAAACAACTCCAGATAACATTCCTCAAAACATTGAAATTGATGTCACTGGACTTGAAATCGGAGATGTCTTGACTGTTGCGGACCTTAAGGTACCAGAAAACGTGACTGTCTTGCTAGACGCTGATCAAACTGTTGTTACTGTTTCTGCCCCTATGGATGAACCTGAAGAAGTAGATCCAGATGCAGCAGTAGCTGAACCAGAAGTGATTGGTGAAGGCGAAAATGATGGAGAAGATGAATAATCATTTTTATCAAGACTAGAGGCCAGGGTTTCCTGGTCTTTTTTTGATAAGTTGTATGGAGGATGAGACCATGGTTTCTTCACAAGAATTAAAAAAATTAATTCAAGACAAAGCCCATCAAATTGGTATTGATAAAATCGGATTCACTCATGCTGGTGATTTTTCTTATATGAAAGAATCTCTTTACCAACAGAAGGCCATGGGACATACCACTGGCTTCGAACATCCTAATATTGATGAGCGTATCTATCCTGATTTAATTTTTGATCAACCTCAATCAATTATTGCTATTGCATTAGCTTACCCTTCCAGAATAAAGGATCCCACTGTGAATAACCGGGAAGTTAAAAGGGGTCAATTTGCGCGAGCTTCTTGGGGTATTGACTACCATCACATTTTAAGAGATAAGTTGGATCAGTTAGTGGACTATATACAAGAATTAGTTCCCAATAGTCGATTTAAGGCTATGGTTGATACGGGTGAGTTGATGGACGGGGTTACAGCTCAAAGAGCTGGATTAGGTTTTATTGGCAGAAACGGCCTCTTAATCACTAAAGAATATGGTTCATGGGTCTATCTAGGAGAAATCATTACTAATATTAAGTTTGAACCAGATCCACCGGTAGACTATGATTGTGGCGATTGCTACCGGTGTATCAATGCCTGTCCAACGCAAGCTTTACTCGGAGATGGCCGAATGAATGCTAGTATATGCCTTTCTTATCAGACTCAAACTAAAGGCTATATGCCGGAAAGTTACCGCAAGAAAATTAGTAACGTCATCTATGGCTGTGATATATGTCAGTTGGTCTGTCCTTATAATCAAGGCAAGGACTTTCACAATCATCCTCAAATGGAACCCGATCCTGAACAAGTTCAACCCCCACTTCGCCCCCTCCTGACTATGACTAATCGTGAATTTAAGGAAAAATACGGCGAGCTAGCTGGGGCTTGGAGAGGTAAGAAACCCATTCAAAGGAATGCCATTATTGCCCTGGCTAATACGAGAGATCGTGGAGCGATCCCCTTATTGCTTCAAGTCATGGAAGAAGATCCTAGACCGATGATAAGAGGAACCGCTGCTTGGTCTTTAAGTCAACTTGAAAAAAATCATAATTCAAGTCTAATCGAAGCGGTCGAAAATCAGATGTCCAAGGAAGAAGATCCCGAGACCCTTGCAGAGTTCAAATCAGCTATTGAAAGGTTAGAGTCCAAAAGAGAGAAACGCATGAAAAGAGGAGATACACATGGTTAAGAATCACATCGTTTTATTCGAACCGGTTATGCCGGCCAATACTGGAAATATTGCCAGAACTTGTGCAGGCACTAACGCCGCCTTGCACTTAATTCATCCACTGGGCTTCGATACCTCTGACAAAATGCTTAAAAGAGCGGGGCTTGATTACTGGGACAAGGTAGAAATATATCATCATGATGATTTAGCTAGTTTTTTAAAGGTTTTAAACGGCCGTCCTATCTATTTAGTCACTAAATTTGCTGATAAGATTTATAGTGAAGTGGATTATGCACCAGCAGGACAGGAGGATCAATTCTTTATCTTTGGTAAGGAAACAACGGGTCTACCTGAAGAATTTATGAAAGAATATAAAGAAAGTGCCATACGCATACCGATGAATGATGAGCATGTAAGATCTTTAAACTTGTCAAATACGGTGAGTATTATTCTTTTCGAAGTATTACGGCAGCAGAACTTCTCAGGCTTAGAAAAGATTCATCATTATCAAGATACTGATAAGGCCAAGCGTTTAGATTGGTAGCCTTAACGAGTAGTAGCGGCATTTTGTTGACAAAGTCTTCAGAACTTCATATAATTAAAGAAATGAGAGATGATTAGTAGCAAGTGGATATTATCAGAGAGTTAGCGGCTGGTGCGAGCTAATAATTGAACCTTGTCAATCCCCATCTTATTCAGACTATGAAAGCTAGATTAAGTAGTTCCGGTGACACCGTTAACGTTTTAAGAGCAAGCTATCTTAATTAGGTGGCTTGAAATTAGGTGGTACCGCGAATTTAGCCCTTCGTCCTATTTTGGATGATGGGCTATTTTTTAAGGAGGAAGAATGTATGTTAGACCGTAAATTATTAAGAAACCATTTTGCTGAAGTGAGCCAACAATTACAAACTCGAGGGGTAAAGCCGGAAGATATAAGTGGCTATGAAGAAATTGATCAAAGAAGACGAGATCTCATTGTGGAAGCAGAGGAAGCAAAAAAACTTCGCAACCAAGTGAGTCAAGAAATTTCAGAATTAAAACGGAACAAGGAAGATGCTCAAGAAAAAATTCAAGACATGCAGAACTTGGGAGCTAAAATTAAAGAAATGGACCAAGAATTACACCAATTGGAAGAAGATTTGGCCCAGATTGAACACCGTCTACCCAACCTGCCAGCGGAGGGAGTACCGGTCGGGGAAGATGAAGAAGCGAATGAGGAAATTAAGCGTTGGAGTCAGCCAACTGAATTTGATTTTGAACCACTTAACCACTGGGACATCGCGGAGAATTTAGGTATCTTGGACTTTGAACGAGGAGCTAAGGTTGCTGGTGCTCGATTTGTTTATTATCGTGGCCTAGGGGCTCGTTTGGAACGTGCCTTGTATAATTTTATGTTAGATACGCATAATAAGCATGGCTACATTGAGATGATCCCTCCTTATATTGTCAACGAAAAAGCCATGTTTGGTACAGGACAATTCCCTAAATTCAAAGAGGATGTCTTCCAGTTGCAAGATGATCGTGGCTTAAACTTAATTCCAACAGCAGAAGTACCATTAACAAACTATTATGCAGATGAAATTCTAGCTTTGGAAGATTTGCCAACTAAATTTACAGCCATGTCTCCTTCATTTAGATCAGAGGCAGGTTCAGCTGGACGTGACACACGTGGCTTGATCCGGATGCATCAATTCCATAAAGTTGAGTTAGTAAAAATTGCCCATCCTGACCATTCCTTCGAGGAGCTTGAGACAATGACTGCTAATGCTGAAGCTATTTTAGAAGCTTTGAAGATTCCTTATCGTACCATTGTTCTATCAACTGGAGATATGGGATTCTCAGCTGCTAAGACTTATGACATCGAAGCATGGGTACCGGGTCAGGCAACTTATCGAGAAATTTCTTCTTGTTCAAATTGTACTGATTTCCAAGCTCGTAGAGCTAAGATTCGTTTCAGAGATAGTGATGATAAGGTTAAATTTGTCCATACTCTAAACGGTTCTGGAGTAGCGGTAGGCCGGGCTGTGGTTGCTGTTCTAGAAAATTACCAACAAGCAGATGGTAGTGTTAAAATTCCTGAAGTGCTTGTTCCATATATGGGCGGGGTCACTGAAATTACAAAGGAAAATGCCCTGGGAATATAAAAATAACCTTCTTGGCAACTTTACTAGGAGTTGCCAAGAAGGTTTTTTTATGAAAATAGGAAGTAGAGAATAATAACAGCGCCCAAGATAATCCGATAATAACCAAAAGCTGTAAAGTCATTTCTTTGAATATAATTTAGCAAGAAACGAATAGCAATCACTGAGACTAGAAAGGCAACGACCATACCAAAGACAAGATAGATCAATTCTGAAAGCGTAAAGGTAAAGCCAGTTGAAAGTAGCTTAATTAATTTGTAGCCACTGGCACCAACCATAGCTGGCAGGCTGAGAAAGAAAGAAAACTCTGTTGCCAAGGGTCTGGATGCACCGATTAAGAGTCCACCAATAATGGTAGAACCAGATCTAGAAGTGCCAGGAATAATCGAGAGAGCTTGAAACAATCCAATCTTGAAGGCATCAGCAAAGGAAAGTTCATCAAAGCTATCGATCACTTGAGCATGTCTGGCTTGGCCTTGGTTTCTTTCAATCCAGATAAAGATGAGCCCATAGACGATTAAGGCGATGGCGACAACAATGGGATTATAAAAATAAGTGTCCATATAGTCATTTAAAATAAAGCCAAAAGCTGCCACTGGAATCGATGCAAAGGCTACTTTAAACCAGATGATCCAAGTATCTTTACGCTCTTCACTGGATTTGGATAGGGCGAAAGGATTCAATTTATGGAAGTAAAGTATAACGACTGCAAAGATGGATCCTAATTGAACTAGAACAAAGAAAAGTTCACGAAACTCTGGTCGTAAAAGAAGAGGCATGAAATCCTCAATGATAATCATGTGACCAGTTGAAGAAATCGGAAGCCACTCAGTAATTCCCTGAACGACACTTAAGATAAATATTTTTAATAGTTCAATTAAGTCAATCAGACTTTCAAAAGTTTGCAAAATATCACCTCATTATTTTATTGAATCATTATACCGCAAAAAGCTAAAGATGTATATTAGCCTTTATGATAGGAATAGGAAAAGGCGAGCGCTATTCTAAGAAATATGTTAAAATAATAAAAGCTTGAAATGAGGTGCCTTATGAACATAAAAGAATCCAAATCACCTGTGTCCGCTTTTTTTGAGCGGTTTTTGAATAATCAAGGAGTCGTAAATTTATTGATAATTTTACTCGTTTTTCTGATTATCTTTACCTTTACTAAAATATCCTATTTATTTGATCCGATCCGATTAATAATTAACTTGCTAGCTTTCCCGATTATTGGGGCAGTTGTTCTCTACTACTTATTTAGGCCTTTGGTTAGCTTTTTAGTTCGGCAACAAATTGACCGCCGCCTAGCCGTCTGGCTCATTTTCCTAGCCTTCATATTACTTATTATTTGGGGTATTAATAGTTTAATTCCAGTACTGCAACATCAGTGGGAGTCTCTATTGTTTAACATTCCCCGTTATACAAATCAAATTCAAAAGTTTATTGATTCCCTCCCTTTAAATGAAATTGATTTTTCTTTTTCACCTAGTCTTGAAAGCTTGTTGGCTAGTTTTGATTTTGCTAATATATCGAATCGTTTCAACCAAGTGTTAACTTCCACCTTCGGAGGAATTGGGAATGTTTTAGGGACAGTAAGTCAGTTCATCGCTGGATTTTTAACTATGCCTGTGATTTTATATTATTTATTAACTGAAGATTACAAACTATCACATTATGTTCTTTACTTTTTGCCGACTAAATACGTAGAACCTGGTAAACGAATTATTTATAAGTCCAACTATCAAGTGGCTCAATATATTCGTGGTCAAATCATCGTAGCTCTGATTGTTGGCTGCATGTTTGCTATTGGTTATTCAATAATTGGCTTGGATTATGGTGTTTTATTAGCTGTGATTGCTGGATTTTGTAATGTGATTCCCTATCTAGGGTCCATTATAGCTGTTATACCGGCCTTGGTCATTGGTGCTTTAACAAGTCCAATTATGCTAGTCAAGGTTATCTTAGTCTTGTCAGTTGAACAATTTATTGAGGGACGCTTTGTCTCTCCTCAAGTGTTAGGTAATAATATGGAAATTCACCCGCTGACTATTTTATTTATTTTATTAATTGCGGGACGTTTGTTTGGCGTTAGTGGGGTCATTTTAGGGGTACCAGTTTATGCTATCTTAAAAGTTTTATTTACAGAAATATTCCAAATATTTCGTAAGCGGTCAAACCTCTATCTGAACCATCCAATACCAGAGGAAAAAGGACCCGACGGTCCAATTATTTATCGCGATCATGATTAAGAGAATAGAGGGATTACTATGGGGGCATTGGTTAACGGTGTAACAATTTTTATTATGGGCGCAGTGGGTTTGGGATTAAAGCGTGGCATTCCTAAGCGACTTACTGATCGACTGATCCAAGCTGTTGGTCTGTGTGTGATTGGCATGGGAATTTCAGGTTTGGTCACTGGAAATAACACACTTGTCCTTATTTTATCCATGCTTATTGGGACGCTTCTAGGAGAGGGATTAGATATCGACGCAAGGGTGATTCGCTTTGTTGACCGCTTAGAAGCCAATCTCCAGAAGAATTCAGACCAAGGCTTAAATCTTAAACAAGGTTTTATTAGTGCGACTATGATATTTTGTGTTGGGTCGATGGCCATTGTAGGATCATTAGAGAGCGGCTTATTAGCGGACCATACCACCCTCTATACCAAAAGTTTATTGGATGGGATTACTGCTATGCTCCTTTCTAGCTCTCTAGGCCTGGGCGTCTTATTATCAGGATTACCTGTTTTCTTATTTGAAGGGGCGATTACTTTGCTAGCTATTTTTTTGCAACCCTTTTTGTCAGATTTGGTGATAACTGAAATGGTGAGTGTAGGCTCCTTACTTTTAGTGGCTTTAGGATTAAATATGATCAAAGTGACTGACTTTAAAATAATGAATTTCACACCCGCCATTTTTATGCCTATCTTTTTATTTATGATTCCTGGCCTTTAATAGCGGGCATGGTAGGAAAATCAAGGTTATTTATATCATTAGCATGGGTAAAATTAAACGCTTCCCCAATCCTTATCCAAAAGGGTTGGGGAAGCGTTTTTTTGCAAATAAGTATTGACTTTTGTTTCTTATAGAGATTTTACAAATAGCCTTTATCAGTCAACAGCTTACTTAAATCGGCTAAAGCAGTAAAAGTGGCTAATACATGGACGCGCTCTGTAGGGGCCTCTTGAATGGCTGGAATCACCTGATCAAGTGAGTCTAATTCACTTAATTTATTTTCAGGAATATCAGCTTGAAGGAGTCGTTCAGTCATGGCTTCTTTACACATGCCTCCAGAGAAGAAATGTCTGATGGGATAATCATTCAGGAGCTGGAAGTTCCCCTGCCAAATCCAATCAATGTCTTGACCATCAGCATAGTTATTGTTTAATAAGACAAAGACGGTGGATTCTTCTTCTTCAAATGCTAACAGATCGATGATTTGATTTAAGCCCACTGGGTTTTTCACCAAGTTTAATTGGACTTTCTTGCCGTCAACATTCACTTCTTCTTGTCTTCCGGCTACTCGTTCAGCGTGTTCCATCCCTGATTGAATAGCATCACTTGGGACACCGAGAAAGTGAGCGAGTGAGTAGGCAGCTAAAGCATTATAAATATTATATAAACCAGCAATAGGCAGATGGAAAGTTTGCCCATCAAATTCAAAACTTGAGCCATCAAGATCTTGATGGATAACTTTATTTAACTGGAAAGTTAACTCTGGTCGGTGGAGCTTGCAAGATGGACACTCATAGTTACCCAATGAGCCGTAAGTTGTCGAATGGTAGATTAATTCATGACCACAAGCCGGGCATTTTGTTGCTGTGTTTGGTGAAGGTTGAGTTATACCTTGGGTGAAACCAAAATATAATTTAGGATTGGTGACCGGCATATTAGCAAATAGGGGTAGATCACCGTTAGCTATAATTGTCGCCTGGGGAGCTTGCTCAGCTGCTTCTAGCAGGAGTTGGTAGACAGCTTCAACGCTATTGAAGCGATCGACTTGATCTTCAAAAAGATTAGTAAAGACCATCACACTCGGCTGCAGATGCTTTACAACATGTTTTAATGATCCTTCATCCACTTCTAGGATAGCTAACCCTTTCTGATTTAATGCGGGAGCAGTTAGAAAGCTTGAAACAATTCCTTGTTGCATATTAGCACCGGTGGCATTGGTTAATACTTGATCTCTTACTTGCTTGACCGCTTGTACGGATAAAGAAGTAGTAAGGGTTTTTCCATTTGTCCCTGTTATGATAGCCACTTCATAATCCTGACTGATGGTTGATAATAAGTCGGGATCAATACTTAAGGCTAACTTCCCAGGAAGGGCAGAACCACCTTGAGTGAAAGTTTTTAGAAACCAAGCGCTTGATTTTCCAATTGCTAATGCTAGTTGACTCTTCATAGTCATAATGATCGCTCCTTTTTATTGAATAAAACCACCAATTATTATGGTGGTCTTTGGGGTTAAGGTCAAGAAAAAATGTTGGAATTTTTGTGGAGTATTGTTTCCTACTGTCTAACTATCTGAAATTCATGTATAATAGTTGAGGTTGAGTAAACATGATGCTTACTCAGGATAGTGGCTCCTTAAAGCAAGGAGTGGAGTTAGGAGATGTGAGATGGCTAAATTATACTTTAAATACGGAACGATGAATAGTGGTAAGTCGCTTGAGATTATTAAGGTAGCTCATAATTATGAAGAGCAAGACAAGCCAGTAATGATTTTCACTAGTGCCTTGGATGACCGCCAAGAAGTGGGGAAAGTATGGAGTCGAGCTAATTTTGAACGACCAGCTATTCCTATCTATTCTTCGACAAATATTTTTGAAGAAGTTGCCAAGGTCAAAAAAAGAATTTATTGTGTTTTAATTGATGAAGTGCAATTTCTGGACCGAGAACATATCATCCAACTCACACAAATATGCGACCAATTAAAAATTCCAGTGATGGCATTTGGTTTGAAAAACGATTTTCAAAATAATTTGTTTGAAGGGTCACAGAACATGCTTGTCTATGCTGATAAGATAGAGGAAATTAAGACGATCTGTTGGTTCTGCGACAAGAAAGCAACGATGAACTTACGGCTAAATAATGGTCAACCTGTTTATGAAGGGGAGCAAATTCAAATTGGGGGAAATGATCAGTACTTACCTGTGTGTCGAAAACATTACAATGAACCTTGTATCAAGAGTCTTTAAGGAGGAATTCAATGTTTGAACAATTAGATAGTTTGATTATTCGCTATGAAGAAATTAACGAGATGTTAGCGGATCCTGAAGTTATTTCAGATAGTGATCGCCTGAGAGAGTTGACCATTGAAGAGGCCGACTTACGGCCAAAGGTTCAAAAGATCAAGCGCTACAAAGAAGTCGAAGAAGAAATTAAAGACACCGAGGAATTGTTACACGATACAAGTGACGAAGACTTAACGGAAATGGCTAAGGAAGAATTGACCAGCCTCAAGGAAGAAAAGGAAACATTAGAAGAAGAAATCACGCTCTTGATGCTTCCAGAAGACCCTAACGATGGCAAGAATATCATCATGGAAATTCGTGGGGCAGCGGGTGGTGATGAGGCCCAATTATTCGCTGGAGACCTTTTAAATATGTATACTCATTATGCAGACAAGCAAGGTTGGCGGACTGAGGTACTCGATGCTAATATCACTGGTATTGGTGGTTATAAGGAAGTCACCCTGATGATTACCGGTCAAAACGTATATAGTAAACTAAAATTTGAAAATGGCGCCCACCGAGTTCAACGAGTACCCGAGACAGAATCTCAAGGACGCGTTCATACCTCTACAGCCACTGTCGTGGTTATGCCAGAAGTTGAAGAAGTAGATTTTGAATTGGATCCTAAAGATATCCAAATGGATGTCTTCCGCGCCAGTGGGGCCGGTGGCCAGCACGTTAACAAAACAGAATCCGCTGTTCGCTTAACTCACCTTCCAACTGGCATCGTCGTGTCTATGCAAGACCAACGTTCACAACAACAAAACAGGGATAAGGCCATGAAAATTCTTTCGGCACGGGTATATGACAAGATTTCTTCAGAGGCCCAAGCTGAAATTGACCAAGAACGTAAATTAGCAGTTGGAACAGGGGACCGCTCGGAGCGTATTCGGACCTATAACTACCCCCAAAACCGGGTCACCGATCACCGAATTGGTTTAACCATCCAACAATTGGATTCAATTATGGGGGGTAATTTAGATGAGATTGTTGATGCGCTTGTTCTATATGACCAAACGCAAAAATTGGAGGAATTGAATGGACCTAGCATCTAACGCTAGCTTGAGGGAGGTCCATCAATGGTCACGTCATTTCTTAGAAAGACATGGCCATGATCCCGCCAGTAGCCAACACTTACTCCAGTGGCTTCTAGACATGACCTTAACAGATTGGGTCTTTCGCTTGAATCAGCCACTTTCATCTGATGAATTAGCCTGGGTTCACCAAGGCTTAAAACGATTAGTTGAGGATGAGCCTATTCAATATATAGTTGGTTATGGTGAATTTATGGGTGACCGCTTCAAGGTGACCCCGTCTACCTTGATTCCACGTGAGGAAACGAGTGGCTTAATCCAGATCGCTCAGGAATTACTTAGTTGTGAGCAAAGTTTAACGATTCTTGATATTGGAACGGGAAGTGGCATTTTAGCTATCCAACTGGCTCGTACCTTTAAGCAAGCTCAGGTAACAGCTTTGGATATTTCTATTGATGCCTTGGAGGTAGCAAAAGAAAATGCCGAACAATATGGTTGTCAGATTCATTTTCTTGAAAGTGACTTGTGCCAAGAATTGGATCCGCATTCTAAATTTGATTTAATCGTGTCCAATCCACCTTATATCTCTTTGGCGGAAAAGGGCGAAATGGATGCAAGTGTTCGTCAGTACGAGCCCCCATCAGCCTTATATGCAGACCAACACGGGTTATATTATTATTATCAACTAGCTGAACAGTTACCTAAGCATATTCAAGATACAAGTTTGATTTTATTAGAAATTGGCTACCATCAAGGACCGGCAGTGCAAGCAATTTTTCAAGATGCCTTAGCAGGTCGTCGGGTTTCAATCAGACAAGATTGGAATGGCTTGGATCGATACGTCATTATAGAAGGAGTGGGAAGTCTTGAAGACAAGTCCTAGAGATACAAAAGTGTTTCAAGCTGATCAGTTGGATCAAGCAGCCCAGTTACTTCAAGCGGGAGAACTAGTCGCTTTTCCAACTGAGACGGTTTATGGTTTAGGCGCCATCGCCAATAATGATCAGGCTGTTCGTTCAGTATATCAAGCCAAGGGTCGCCCGAGTGATAATCCATTAATTGTTCATGTCTGCAAGCAGGAGGGGATTGACCAATATGTCGAAGCTATTTCTCCCCAGGCACAAGTTCTAATGGATGAATTTTGGCCGGGTCCCTTGACAATCATATTTCCTTGCAAAAGAGGGATCTTCGCACCTAGTGTGACAGGGGGAATGGATACGGTCGCGATAAGAATGCCGAGACAAGCTTTAACTTTGGCTTTGATAGAGGAAGTCGGATTTCCTCTAGTTGGCCCGAGCGCTAATCTATCTGGAAAGCCATCACCAACTCAGGTTGACCACGTGTTGCATGATCTTGCAGGGCTTATTAGTGGGGTTGTAGCGAACAATCTTCCCTTTACGGATATTGGTGTAGAGTCAACGGTCGTATATCCTGAGGCTGATCAAATTAGTATCTTACGTCCCGGCGCGATTACTCAGTCGATGATTCAAGCGGTGAGTGATCTACCTGTTATTGTCAAATCAGCCCATCAACAAATTGAATCAGCAACACCAGTGGCTAGTCCCGGTGTTAAATATCGACACTACTCACCTAAACAACCAGTAGAAAGTGTTTCAAGTGATTATAGCTATCAAGATTGGAAGCGAATCATTGAAGGCTACCAGGAAATATCTATTGGGATTCTAGCCAGTCAAGAAATAATCGATCATTTAAAAGATTGCCCCAATATTGTCTCTACTTATAGTTTAGGGAGTCATCAGGAAGCATTTATTGAAAGTGCGACGAGACATCTCTTTTCTGGACTACGCTCTTTGGAAGAAAGTGATTGTCAATTGATTTTAGTTGAGCTACTAGCTAATGAAGAAGCTAGTCAGGCTTACTTAAACCGATTATCTAAAGCGAGTAGAAATATGCTATAATAATTTAGAATTAAGAAGATTTAAGGAGGAAAAGAAATGGCAAAAGTAAAAGTTTTAGACCACCCATTAATTCAGCATAAATTATCAATCTTACGTGATGAAAATACCTCTACTAAGGACTTTCGCGAGGTCACTAACGAGATTGGTATGTTGATGGTTTATGAAATCACCCGAGATCTTCCTTTAGAAGATATTGAGATTCAAACCCCAATTACTCGTTCTACGCAAAAGCACCTAGCTGGAAAAAAATTAGCCTTAGTCCCAATCTTACGTGCGGGTCTGGGGATGGTGGATGGGATTCTTCGTTTGATTCCAGCTGCTCGGGTCGGACATATTGGAATGTACCGGGATCCGGAAACATTAGAAGCCGTTGAATATTTTGCCAAGTTGCCACAAGATATTTCTGAACGTCAAGTTTTTGTAGTTGACCCAATGTTGGCTACGGGTGCTTCTGCGATTGCTGCCTTAGATCAGCTAGTGAATAAGTATGAAGTTAAACCTGAAAATATCTCATTTGTTTGTCTGGTATCTGCCCCAGAAGGTGTTGAGGCTATCAAGCAAGCTCATCCAGAAGTTGATATTTATACTGCAGCCTTGGATGAAAAGTTAAATGACCATGGCTACATTGTGCCTGGCTTGGGTGATGCCGGCGACCGGATTTTTGGAACAAAATAAATTTTCCAGACATCTCTCCACTAAAAATTTTAGGGGTGGGATGTCTTTTTTTAGGAGGGGTGTTAGGTGAATTTATTTAGTGGTTTTTATAAGTTATCTCCTGAAGAAAGATTAGAACGGCTAGAAGAATTAAAACTCATTGACTCTGTCAAAAAAGTGACTTTGCCAGAAGAATTGGCCATGACTATGAGTGAAAATTATCTATTTAATTTTGAGTTACCTTTAGGGGTTGCAGTCAACTTCAATGTCAATGATAAGCAGTACGTTGTTCCGATGGTAATCGAAGAGCCCTCAGTTGTAGCAGCAGCTAGCAATGCAGCTAAGATCCTTCGATCATTTACAGGAGTTTTTCCCAAGCGTGAATTAATTGGGCAAATCATTATTACGGACATTAGTGATTCTGATAGAATGATTGATAGGCTAAATCAGCATAAAGAATATCTCTTGGAACAAGCTCGGTCAGTGAATCTTTCGATGATTAAGCGTGGTGGTGGTCCGAAAGATATCTTTTTTGACCAGTATCAAGGAGCAGTCAGTCTTTATTTGACTTATGATTCTTGTGATGCGATGGGAGCTAATGCTATTAACACGACCTTGGAACATTTAACTAGTTATGTTGAGTCTCTAATTGATTCTCCAGTGTTGATGGCTATCTTGTCTAACTATAATCCTGATGCAACTGTTAAGGTGACTAGTCAAGTTTCTTTTAACGACTTAGGATCCAATTCAGAAGCTGGTTTTGAATTAGCAAAACGGATTGTAGCTGCAAGTGAATATGCTAAATTAGATCCCTATCGAGCTGTGACTCATAATAAGGGAATTATGAATGGTATTGATGCTTTATTACTAGCTACAGGTAATGATTTTAGAGCCGTAGAAGCGGCTTGTCATGCCTTCGCCAGTCGAGAGGGTAGCTATCAAGGCTTAAGCAATTGGTCACTTGATTTGACTGGTCAACAGCTTGTTGGACATCTCGAACTACCAATCAATCTAGCTACACTTGGAGGAACGATTGGCGTCAACCCGACGGCTCAATGGTCGCTGGATTTGCTAGGACGACCCAGCGCCAAAGAATTATCCATTCTAGCATGTTCAGTAGGTTTAGCTTCCAATTTTGCAGCCTTAAAGGCCCTAGTTAGCGAAGGCATCCAGAGAGGACATATGAGCCTTCAAAGTCGTGTCTTGGCTGCCCAGGCGGGGGCTATTGGAGAAGAAATTGATGATTTAAGTCGTCAACTCAATCAGTCTGGACAAATTAATAGACAGCAGGCCTATCACTTATTAAATAAAATGCGCAGAAAGGAGATGTGAAATGACAATAGGTATTGAAAAAATAGGTTTGTATATTCCTAGTTACTATCTAGATATGGTAGCATTAGCTGCGGAAAGAGGAGTAGATCCCAACAAATTTATTATAGGTATCGGTCAAGAGGAGATGGCAGTTCCCGGCCCTAATGAAGACATTGTCAGTATGGCTGCTAATGCGGCAGACTCGATTTTAGATTCTGAAGATAAACAGTTGATTGATCAAGTTATTTTTGCCACTGAATCTGCTTTTGATTATTCAAAAGCAGCAGCCACCTACGTACATGATTTATTGGAGATTCAAGCTTTTGCTAAAGCATATGAAGTCAAGCAAGCTTGTTATGCAGGAACAGCGGCTTTATTGGCCGGTAGAGATTATATTGCCAATAATCCTGGACGTAAAGTTCTGGTACTAATGGCCGATATTTCAAGATATGGCTTAGCTAGTTCTGGAGAACCTACTCAAGGAGCAGGGGCAGTCGCGATTCTCTTGAGCGACCAAGCTCAAATTTTGGCTCTAGATAACCACTCTCTAGCTTATACTAGCCACGCGCACGATTTTTGGCGACCAACAGATTCTGAATATGCACTTGTTGATGGTCATGGATCGACAGCCTTATATCAAGAAATATTTGTTGAGATTATCCGTGAGTACCAAAACCGTTATCCTAACCTTTTAGAAGAAATTACTAGTATCTATTTCCATTTGCCATTCACTAAAATGGGGCAAAAAGCTCTAGGGGCGGTTAAGGAAAAGCTAGAGGACCGGTTGACTAGTGACCGAGTAGATAAGTGGCTCCATCGTTATCAAGCAAGTCGTATTTTAGGTTCAAAAATTGGAAACACTTATACTGCTTCCTTATACATTAGTTTTCTATCAGCCCTCTTATTTGATCATGAGCTTCAAGTAGGTGAGCGAATTGCCTTCTTTTCTTATGGATCTGGAGCTGTGGCTGAGCTGTTTACAGGTCGTTTACTGCCCGGTTTTGAACAGGTGGTTAATAGCGACTCGATAAAGCATCTGTTTGAAGATCGGCAGTCTGTTAGCGTGGCTCAATATGAAGAGCTTTATCTGGATCAAGTCAATAGTTCCAGCAACCGTATATTTAGCCCGTTAAAGGGTAAGCGAAGATTTTATCTTCATCAAGTCCAAGATCAAATAAGAATCTATGGCGATAATAAAAAAGATAAATAAAATAATAAATAGGACACTATGGAGTCTTTCATTGAAATTTCATATGTGTCTTTTTTAATGGCTTCAAATGCTGAATGAAGTAGGTTGGCCTCTATTCAGTCAGATGACAGTTAACAAAAAGGACAACTTGGAATTTTTATTTAATTTGAATTAATTAGCTTTTATGCTATTATAAATTTGAGCTAGGAGGCGAATTTTGTGACAATATTTTATGGTATGGCAGTACTCATTGTTCGCATTACTTTCGTATTCTTGAGCTACTTTATTTTGCGAGGTCTCAATTGGCGTGAATTACTGTCCAATCGAAACTTTTATTTAGCTCAGTACTTATGTCTTTTAACAAGTATCGCTTTAGGTCATTTAGTGGGGTCTTTTTTTATCACCACTATTGAGATTTTAAGAGACACTTTCCTGGCTATTTATTACAATTGATAGTTGAATCTGAAGTCGCTCCAACTTCAGATTTTCTTAACAAAGGAGAATTATTAATAATGGAAGAAATTATTGTACAAGGTGGTCAACGACTTGAAGGAATTGTAAAGGTTGAAGGTGCTAAGAATGCTGTCTTACCTATTTTGGCTGCTAGTATCTTAGCTCAGGACAGCCCAACAATTCTGAAGAACGTCCCCATCTTGTCTGATGTTTTTACTCTTAATGAATTATTAAATAATATCAATGTAAAAACTGACTTTGATCAAGCTACCAATACTATGACCTTAGATGCAACTGGAGACGTTGCGTCAATTGCTGATTACGATTTTGTCTCTAAGATGCGCGCTTCAATTGTGGTTATGGGTCCTTTATTAGCTCGTTATGGTCACGCCAAGGTTGCTTTACCTGGAGGCTGTGCGATTGGGACACGTCCAATTGACCTACACTTGAAGGGGTTCGAGGCTTTGGGCGCTAAGATAGATAGTCAATCAGGCTATGTGGAAGCTTCATGTGACCAATTAGTTGGGGCTCGAATCTATTTGGATTTTCCAAGTGTCGGGGCTACTGAGAATATCATGATGGCTGCTACAATGGCAAAAGGAGTAACAATTCTAGAAAATGTGGCTCAGGAGCCTGAAATTGTGGATTTAGCTAACTTCCTTAATAAGATGGGAGCCAAAGTGACAGGCGCAGGTACTGAGATCATCAAAATTCAAGGAGTTGAAAAACTTCATGGAACCCAGCATAGTGTGATTCCTGACCGAATTGAGGCAGGGACATTTATGGTAGCAGCTGCTGTAACTGGCGGAGATGTACTTGTAGAAGGAGCTATTCGTGACCATAATCGCCCACTTATTAGTAAGTTAGAAGAAATGGGCGTTAAATTTGAAGAATATCAAAATGGTATCCGAGTATTTGGCCCAGACAAGCTAAAAGCGACTGATGTAAAAACACTTCCATATCCTGGCTTTCCGACAGATATGCAATCGCAAATGACCATTGCTCAATTATTAGCAGAAGGCACTAGTGCCTTGAATGAGACGGTTTTTGAAAATCGTTTTATGCATTTTGAAGAATTACGTCGAATGGGAGCTAAATTTACGATTGAACGTCAAACTGTCATTATGTACGGACCTAATCATTTAACAGGTGCCCGCGTTAAGGCTACTGATTTAAGAGCAGCCGCCGCTCTTGTTATTGCTGGCTTATGTGCAGAAGGAATTACGCGTGTTAGTGAATTGAAGTATTTAGACCGAGGTTATTATCGTTTCCATGAAAAATTAAAAGACCTAGGTGCTAATATTGAACGGATTAAGCATAGTCAAGACGTTCAGGTGAGTGATAAAGTTAGAATATAGTATGAATTGAGGCTTAGACATGGCTAGAGAAATTGGAATTGACTTAGGAACAGCCAATGTCTTGATTCACTTGAAGGGCCATGGGATTGTTCTCAACGAACCTTCCCTGGTAGCAGTTGATAAGACCAACGATGAGATTGTAGCAATTGGTAAAGAAGCCAGAGAAATGATCGGTCGAACCTCGCAGTCGATTGAAGTGATTCAACCTTTAAAGGGGGGTGTCATTTCGGATTTTGCCTTAACAGAAGCCATGCTGGTGTTATTTTTTGAAAGAATCTATCAGCGCCAGTTATTTTCAAGACCTGATGTGTTAATTTGTGCTCCCACAAATGTAAGTGAAGTTGAAAAAATAGCTTTGGTCGAGGCCATGCAGCAACTTGGAGCAGGCAATATATTTGTTGAAGAAGAAGCAAAAATTGCCGGAATCGGAGCGGGAATTGACATACTAAATGCTAGTGGTAACATGGTCATCGATATAGGTGGTGGAACGACGGATATTGTTGTTCTTTCTGGGAAGGATATTGTTGCAAGTGAATCCATAAAACTAGCCGGGGATGACTTTGATCAAAGAATTATCCAATTCATCCAAGATCAAGATCAATTATTAATTGGGCAACGGACAGCTGAAGCAGCAAAATGTGCGATTGCTTCAGCTACTCTGTTGACAGATAAAGAACTTGTTTCCTATGAAGTTAAGGGTCGTGATTTGGTATCAGGATTGCCTCGCGCGATTAATATTGATTCCAATGATATCTATTTAGCTCTCAGGGATCAATTAATCATTATTGCTAGAACCGCTAAAAGGGTATTAGAATCAGTGCCTCCTGAACTACAAGCCGACATCTTTGAGCGAGGGGTTATGTTAACGGGTGGCGGAGCAATGATTTATAACATGGATTCTTTCTTAAGTCATCATTTGGCGGTGACGGTCATTAAAGCCGAACAACCCATGTCTTGTGTTGCAATCGGTAGTGGATTGATGCTAGATCTAATCAAAAACGGTGACCTTGAGACTCTTTCCTCTAATAACAAGCGATCAATTTGGCAACGTTTCACTAAATGGTGGCGTACTAGACTAGGTATATGAGGAGGGGAATTATGAACCATAACGGTCTCTCATATTCTTCATTCAACGAAACTTTAAAGTTATTAGGTAAGATTTTAATTTTTATTCTGATACTTGTGATCTTTTTTATCATCGGTTTATTTATTGGTTATTGCCTCATCGGTGATGGGAAATATTGGGAAGTTTTGAATCAAGATACTTGGCAACATATTGTTAATTTTATTGAGTGATTATCATAGATTTATTTAGCAGACATTTTCAATAGTGATAAATATCTTACTAACATTGTGCTAGATTAAGATATAGATGCAGTATTGATTCAATGTCTGTTTTTTTGTATTTGAGTCAAGGATTGTCCGTAACTTATGCTATAATTGGTGGTAAAGATACTAAGGGGTGAGAGAATTGCCAAGTTCATTTGTTTGGGGTGAGATAGTAATGTATCTGTTACCCATTTTGTCTATCTACTATTTCAAGCGCTACTCTTTTCCTCAACTTAGACAGATAATGGGTTGGCGGATAACCCTGGCCATTTATTGCTTGCCCATATTAATGGTTTTAATATCATCTTTAAGTGTTCTCATCTATGATTTTAATTTATTACCGCTTATCTTGTTTATTTCCACTATTGTTTTGCTGATGGTTTTATACCAGCAAGCCAAAAATCCTAAAACAGGCCCCTTTAGGTTTAAACGTTTTTATTTACCTGCAAGTAAAATACTGTTTACTCTTTTTTTCTTTTTTGTCTTATCACTCATACTGCTCAGATTTTACACTTATTTTAGATAATTTTATTCTTGAATCAAAGTAAGATTTTTCTTCAAATTCGTTTGCAAACGGAAGGCGTGGGAATGCCTTCCGTTTTTTTTGTATAAAGTGGGAAAAAAGTGGTAGAAAGTGGAGACTTGTGGTAGACTATTATTACTTAGGGTAAAAGGGGGATTAGTATGCTTATTGGTGAGTTTACACATAATATTGATACCAAAGGGCGACTAATTATTCCTGCTAAATTTCGTAATGATCTGGAAGAAATGTTTATTATTACCCGAGGTCTAGATGGGTGCTTGTTTGGCTTTCCGATGAAAAGTTGGGAAAATATTCAAGATAAATTAAAGCAATTACCACTAGCCAAAAAAGATGCGCGTGCTTTTACTCGATTTTTCTACTCAGCTGCCACTGAAGTTGAAATCGATAAACAGGGGCGAATCAATATTCCAGCAAATCTTCGTCAATTCGCTAAGATTGAGAAAGAATGCCGAATTATCGGTGTTTCGGATCGAATTGAAATTTGGAGCCAAGCGAATTGGGAAGCATTTGCTGACGTTGCTGAAGAGAATTTTGAAACGATAGCAGAAGAAATGATTGATTTCGGATTTTAGGAGGTATAGATGAATTTTAATCATGATACAGTCTTATTAGAAGAAACAATTAATGGGCTGAATGTAGACCCTGAAGGCGTATATGTAGATGGGACACTAGGCGGTTCGGGTCATGCTCAATATCTTTTGACACAATTAGATTTGAAGGGGCATCTGATAGCCTTTGATCAGGATCAAGAGGCCTTAGAAAATGCCGAAGTTCGCTTGAAAGATTCAATTGACCAAGGGCAAGTAACTCTAATTTATTCAAATTTTCGTCACTTGAAGGATAAGTTGGCCGAGCAGGGAATATATGAAATCGATGGTATCTATTACGATCTAGGTGTTTCATCTCCTCAATTAGACCATGGTCAGCGAGGTTTTTCTTATCGTAAGGAAGCCCGATTAGATATGCGGATGGACCAAAATCAAGATTTATCGGCCTATGAAGTGGTTAATGAGTGGCCCTATCAAGATCTCGTCAATATTATTTATCGCTATGGTGAGGAAAAATTTGCTAAACGGATTGCTCGTTTAATTGAAAGTGAGCGCAAGACTCAATCCATTGAAACGACCACTCAATTAGCTGAGATTATCAAACAGGCAATCCCTGCAGCAACGAGAAGGACTGGAGGGCACCCAGCCAAGCGAACCTTTCAAGCGATTCGAATTGCAGTTAATGACGAATTAGGGGCTGTAGAGAGTTCGCTGGAACAAGCCTTAGAGCTTCTTAAGCCAGGGGGACGTTTAGCGGTAATCACTTTCCATTCTTTGGAAGACCGATTGGTTAAGCAAATGTTTAAAGAAGTATCTGCACTTCCTGAGTTACCGCCTAATTTACCAATTGTTCCCGAGGAATTGAAACCTAAGTTTAGACTAGTTAATCGCAAGCCGATAGTGGCTAGTGACCAAGAGCTTGAAAATAATAATCGAGCACGGAGTGCCAAGCTAAGAATTATTGAAAAAATTTGATAAAAGGGAGGGAAAGGATCATGAATAAAATACCACTTGAAGATTACCACCATCCATCTTCTTTCAATGAAGTGATTGGTAATGTCGCTGTAAAACCACGATCCAACACTCCCACTTCAAAAAATGTAAAACATAATTCTTTTAATGCTAATAGAGCTAGCCAACAAAAATGGACCTGGCGTCACTCTGGATTAGTGATGTTTTTCGCGGTCCTTATTTTGGCTTTGATCGCTGGGATTTTTGCACAGCAAATGCAGAACCATGAAATAGATCAAGCTAGCCAGCATTACCGCGAAGAAGCTCGTCATTTAAATACACAATCCGATAATTTATTGTATGAAATAAGTCAAGCTTATAATTATCAAACTGTCATTGAGGCAGCCAAGCGAGAAGGAATGTCTGTTAATCCTAATCAGGTGAAGGATGTTAACCCATGAAGCAACAAAAATCATCAAAAAACTTAAATTCAAGTATTTTATATTTGCTATTCTTTTTCACCATCGTTATCCTTATCTGTTTTGGAAGATTATTTCAATTAGCAGTTGTTAAAGAAAGTAATGGTGTCAATCTAACTCAATACCAACAAGCTGAAGAAAGAAGTAGTGTCACTGGTACTAGAAGGGGAACGATCTATGACTCGAGTGGTCACCCGCTAGCCATTGATACTACTTCTTATTCAATCTATGCGGTCTTGCAAGATGGGTGGAAGGAAGGTAAGATTGAAGATTACGATCAGGCTGCTTCCATTCTTTCACAGCACCTTAATCTATCACGAGATGAAATTTTGCAAAGACTTCTGGATAACAAGGACTTGCAGCAAGTTGAGTTTGGTGTGGCTGGTAGTCACTTATCCAGTCAACAAAAAGAGGCCATCGAAGCAACGGGTTTATCGGGAGTTGGTTTCAAAGAATCAAGACGACGTTATTATGTCAATGATTTCTATGCCTCCCATTTATTAGGTTATGCAACGCTCGAAGCAGACTCGGACCATGTATTTCAGGGTCAGTTAGGGGTAGAAGCCGCCTTTGATGAGGAGCTGAATGGTGTCAGTGAGTTAGAAGTTCCAGGACGTGATTTATTACTGACCATTGATTCTCGCATTCAACAAGTATTAGAAAAATTATTGCAAGAGAATTACCAGAAATACCAACCTGAAAATATACAAGCATATGTTGTTGATTTGTCTAACGGTCATTTGCTGGCTGCCGGTCAACGTCCTAGCTTTAACTTAAATAACCGAGAAGGTATCGAAGATGAATGGCGTCATTTACTAGTTGAAGATAGTTTTGAACCAGGATCTACTATTAAAATATTAACGACGGCTACCGCTATTGATGTGGGGGTCTATGAAGGAAACAAAAAATACCAATCAGGTAATATAGATGTTTACGATCAAACAGTACACGACTATAATGTGACTGGTTGGGGAGAAATTACTTATGATGAAGGTTTAGCACGGTCCAGTAATGTTTTAATGGTTAAACTTGTTGAAGATATGGGGCTTGAAACTTGGCAAAAAGCACTGGCCAACTTTGGTTTCGGCAAGTCTAGTCAAAGTGGTTTATTGAATGAATCCAGTGGTTTGATTGATTTTGATAACCCAGTTAATGCGATTATGTCTGGATTCGGTCAAGGATTGCTAACGACGCCTATCCAACTCTTAAACGCCTATTCAGCCGTAGCTAACCAGGGTAAGATCCAACCTCTTAAGTATTTAATAGATGAAGAGAAGGGCGGCAGTCAACTTGAAGCCAAGCAAGTCGTTTCACCTGAAGCAGCCAACCATATTTTGAAGGTTATGGTAGATACGGTGGAGGCCCCATATGGAACGGCTCAGTCTTTCAAGCATACAGGAGTAAAAGTAGCAGCCAAGACAGGGACAGCTCAGATTGCTGATCCAAATGGCAACGGTTATTTAACAGGCCCTAATGATTATATTCACTCAGTTGTTGCCTTCCTTCCTGCTGATCAGCCTCAATATATGGTCTATTTAACGATGAAGCAACCTCAAAAGAGTCAAGGTTTACTGGGCAGTCAAATTTTAGCGGAAGTATTCCATCCCTTAGTGGATAATCTAATCATCAAGGAATGAAAGGAGCCATCATGAATCAAAAGGAATTAATTGATTATATACTCGATAAGCAGGTTCAAGGGCCTGCTCATTTGCTGAATAATACCGTTACAAAATTAGTCAATGATCACCGAGAAATTATTCCTGGAGCATGTTATGTAGCGATAAAGGGTGAAAATTTTGATGGTCACCAAGTTTTAGAGCAAGCGATTGAGTTAGGAGCCGAGTTAATCGTCGTTGAGGAGGAAGTGTCTCCTAAATTCCTTGATCAGGCGACGGTAGTTCGTGTACCTTCAACTTATCGAACGCAAGCATTGTTGGCGAACCTTTATTATGGTCAGCCTTCCACCCAACTAAATTTAGTTGCTATTACTGGGACCAATGGGAAGACGACCACATCATCAATGATTAGTGACTTATTAGAGTTATTAGAACGACCAACTGGTCTGATTGGAACGCTTCATTATAAAGTGGCCGATCAGTTGTATCCCGCTGTTAATACAACGCCTAATGCTGTTCATTTGCAAAGACTTTTTCGCCAGATGCTGGATCAGGGCTGTCAAGATGCTATCATTGAAGCATCCTCCCATGCTCTAGAATTAGGTCGTCTGTGGTATACAGATGTCGATTGTGCTATATATACCAATCTCACTCGCGAGCACTTAGATTTTCACCAGGACATGGATCACTATGCCATGGCTAAGTCGCTCTTGTTTAGTCAATTGGGGCAACGATTAGTTAATGGACGGCCTAGAATAGCAATCCTTAATAAAGATGATTCCTATTGGAGACGAATGCTAAGAGCGACCAGTGCGGAAATCTTAACTTATAGTTTGGAAGATCCTACAGCTACTGCTTACGCTCATTCAATAGAAGAAAGTGATAACCAATTAACCTTTAGCATTCGTTATCAGGATCATGATTATACATGTTTGTTACCGATGATTGGTATTTATAATGTGTCTAATTTTCTAGCGGCCTTTCTCTGCTTAACTAATTATTATCATTTCCAGCCTGAGCAAGTGATTCAAGCGATCCAATCATTTAAAGGTGTCACTGGTCGGATGCAAGTAGTTGACCAGGGGCAAGATTTTTTGGCTGTGGTTGACTTTGCCCATACAGCAGATGCCGTAGATAAAGTGCTTGAAGACCTAAAAAATCATACCCAAGGACGTCTGATCAGTATGATGGGACATAGTGGGGGTAACCGCGATAGTGGAGCTAGACCAGGAATCGGAGAGGCCTTATTTAAATGGAGTGACTATGTTGTCCTAACGGCTGATAATCCAAGAAATGAATCAGTTCTCCATATCTGTCAAGAGATGCTTCCCGAGCAAACTAAGAAATCTTATCAAATCATTGAAGATCGTAAAGAGGCTATTCAATTTGCTGTTGACTTAGCCCAAGCAGGGGACACCATTTTATTCGCCGGAAAAGGTGGCGAACCTTATCAAATTATAGGCGATCAATCGCTAGCGTTTGATGAGGTAGCAGAGGTTAGGCAAGCCATCCAGAAGAGAATAGAAAGGAATTTACCATGATTGAACTGTTTTTTATTGCCATCAGTTTTATTTTGACAGTGTGTTTGATGCCTTCTTTTATTCATATCTTTAACAAAAAGAAAATTGGACAAACAACACGAGAAGATGGGCCTTTATGGCATCAAGTAAAGACCGGCACCCCTACCATGGGGGGAACTGTTTTTGTGTTTGCAATATTACTGACTTTATCTATTTTCAGTGTGTATACGCAAAGCTTTAATTATCAGACAATTATGTTATTTTTAACCTTCCTTTTATTTGGAGGGATCGGATTTGTTGATGATTTTATCAGTATTTTTAAAAAACAAAATGAAGGTTTGACTGCCAAGCAAAAATTTATTAGTCAAATCGTTTTTTCCATCCTGATTAGTTTGATTGGATTTAGCTTAGATGCGCCGATCGCTATTCCTTTCTTTTCAGTCGAAATTAAATCTTTTCTTTTGGTTGCTTTATTTACATTTTTTTGGATTACAGGCTTTTCAAACGCCGTTAATTTGACCGATGGTCTAGATGGTTTAGCAACGGGTCTGTCAATGATTGCTTATGCAAGCTATGCCTTCTTGAGTTATCAACAAGGAGAAGTGACGCTAGCCTTAATTTGTCTGATTATCGTTTCCGCCTTGACAGGTTTCTTGATCTTTAATAAGCGACCTGCCAAGATATTTATGGGAGATGTGGGGTCTCTTGCTTTAGGAGCAGGTCTGGCAGTTATTTCATTAATCCTTAATCGTCCTTGGAGTTTATTGATTATTGGCTTTGTTTTTGTTGTTGAGACCCTGAGTGTTATTTTGCAAGTCACCAGTTTTAAACTAACGGGCAAGCGCTTGCTTAAGATGAGTCCCATTCACCATCATTTTGAAATGATTGGCTGGTCTGAGCGAAAAGTCGTTGGTGTCTTCTGGTTGGTGGGGCTACTCTCTTCAGTCATTTACCTGGTTGTAGGTTTATAGGAGGAAGAAAATGACTAGAAATTTTTCACAAGATCATGTTCTCATCATTGGTTATGCTCGTACTGGACAAGCCACCGCTGATTTCTTGCTAAGAAGAGGGGCTAAGGTGAGTTTAAGTAACCTAACGGAATTAGAGGATGATCAGGAATTACAAGCATTGGTTGATCGAGGGTTGACCATCTGTCCTCCGGGGCATCCAGAATCGATTTTGGATGAGCCGATTGATTATATAGTCAAAAACCCAGGTATTCCCTATCAAATTCCATTTGTTCAAGAGGCGGTGCGAAGAGGAATTCCTATTTACACAGATGTGGAGTTGGCCAGTTGGGTCTTAAAAGGACAACTGATCGGAATTACCGGAAGTAATGGTAAATCAACTGTTACTTTATTAACTCACCTTCTATTACAACATTATCCCGCTGGAAAAGCTTTTTTGGCCGGTAACATTGGTATTCCAGTATTAGAACTAGTGGATCAGATAGGAGCAGACGATCTTTTAGTCATGGAATTATCTAGTTTTCAATTGGAAGGAACCCAAGAGTTTCATCCAAAGGTTGCCATTATTAATAATATCTTTGAAGCCCACTTGGATTATCACGGCAGTCGTAGTGCCTATATAGAGGCCAAACTCAAATTAATCAAGAACTTAGATGAAAGCGATTATTTAATTTATAATTATGATCAAGAAGAATTAAGAGAGTGGTTGAAAGACTCACCTGCCAAGCTTATTCCATTTGCCCAAGATCAGGTGGATGACTATGTTAGAAAACATGGCAGCTACTTGGAGGATGAGCACCTATTTATCAAAGGTAAAAAGATTCTATCTACTCAATCAATTCAAATACCTGGTAAACATAATATCTCTAATGTGCTAGCTGCTATCACTGTAGCCAATCAATATGAAATAAGTCCTTCTGTGATCCAAGAGGTGGTTGAGACCTATCTTGGAATGCCTCACCGAATCCAACCGGTGGCCGAACAGGGGGGACGAAAGTTTTATAATGACTCTAAGGCAACCAATACAACAGCTACCATTACAGCACTTAAAAGTTTCCATCAACCCATTCACTACATAGGTGGAGGATTGGATCGTGGAAATGGTTTTGAGGATCTCAAACCCTATTTAACTTTGATCAAAAGAGCTTATCTATATGGAGAAAGTAAGTTTAAAATGGCAGAAGTGTTTGATCAAGTGGAGGTAGCTTATGAATTATTTGACAATTTAGATCAGGCGACCCAAGCGGCCTACAAGCAAGCCAAGGAGGGTCAAGTTATATTATTCTCACCTGCTTGTGCTTCTTGGGATCAATTTAAAAACTTTGAAGAAAGAGGAGATGCTTTTATGCGATTGGTTTATCATCTACTTGAAATATCTCCTTACCAAGAGGAGGGTGGAAGTCTATGACCCAGATTCAAAAAATAGTCGTATCAGGCGGAGGAACAGGAGGACATATTTATCCTGCTTTGACAATTGTCAAACGTCTCAAAGAATTGAACCCTGAATTGGAGTGCTTGTATATTGGAACGGATAAAGGGTTGGAATTAAAAATTGTCCCCCAGTCTGGCATTGACTTTGAAAGTATTGAAATACAGGGACTGGAAAGACGACTTTCCTTTAATAATTTACGATCTATCTGGTTGATGCTGACGAGTAGTTTTGCTGCTTGGCGCAAATTAAGAAGTTTCCAACCCGAAATAGTTATTGGGACGGGGGGTTATGTTTGTGCGCCGGTGCTCTTGGCATCCTCTCTACTTAAAATCCCTAGCTTAATACATGAACAGAATAGTGTAGCAGGAGTAACCAATAAATTTTTAAGTCGATTTGTTGATAAGATTGCTATTTGTTTTGAGCAGGTAAAAGATGATTTTCATTCTTATGAAGATAAGCTAGTCTTAACCGGTAACCCGAGAGGTCAGGAAGTACTATCCTCTCTTAGTGATGAACCTGTTTTATCAAAAGCGTTTGGTCTTGACGATCAAAAAGCGACAGTTTTAATATTTGGAGGAAGCCGTGGGGCTCCGGCAATTAATCAAGCAGCGATTCAATCCATAACGAATTGGCTCCAAGTTGACTATCAAGTCATCATCGCGACTGGACAAGCTCACTTTGATGATTTAGTGGGTGAACTAGAGGCTATGGAACTGAATAAGACCAACTTACGAGTGGTTCCTTATATCGATAATATGCCTGAGGTTTTTAATGCCATTGATTTAGTTGTTTGTCGCAGTGGTGCAACCACTCTCACTGAATTAACCGCTTTGGGCTTACCAAGTGTTTTAATTCCCAGCCCTTATGTAACTAACAATCATCAATATTACAATGCACGATCCTTAGTTGACCAAGGGGCGGCTTTATTGATTGAGGAAAAGGATTTGACTGCTTTAAAATTATTTCAAACAGTTGATCAATTAATCAATGACAAAGATCAGTTGGAGTCAATGAGAATGAAGGCTAAAAGCCTAGGAATACCTGATGCGACAGATCGAATTATTAGTACATTAGAGCAACTAATTGAAGACAAGTAATTCATGAAAGGAGGATGAATTTGATGACTGGAAATTATTTCATCCAAAATGAAAACGATAAACGAAATTCGAGGAATTCGGTCCAATCTAATCGGCTAGAGTTCTCACAGTCATCGAATCCATCTGGCCTCGATCGCAATCGACCGACAAAGGCAAAGTCAAAAGGGAATAACAATCAAGCTTCTTGGTACCAAAATGTTCACCATCGGCGAGTTAGCCAGAAAGGCCCCAAGCAAGCTAAGGCAAATCAACCAGCAGTTAAAGTTAATACCGAATTAGTTGCCTGTTTTATCCTACTTTTGATTATCTTAGTTTTGAGCGCTTGGCAACTTTTGCCATTTAATAAGGTCAATCAGTTACAAGTTGAAAACAATTATTTCATTAGCCAAGAACAAATTATTAATTCTTCTCGAATCCTTCCCTTGGATAAACTAGACAAGATTTATGCTCAACGTGAATCTATTCAGAAAAAAATGAAAAGTGAACTGCCAGCACTTGAAAGTATTGTCTTTAAAAGAGAAAACTTAGCCTTGGTGATTCAAGTTAAAGAATATGATATTGTCGCGGTCGCTCAAGATCAGGGCCAATATCTACCGCTTTTATCTAACGGAAGTATTCTGCCTCTTGAACCTGAACAAGAATTAAGTTCAGGGATTCTCGATCAAGTCCCTGTTCTGGTAGGCTTTGAAGGGCAAGGAAAATTAGCCCCGCTTGCAAATGATCTATTGAGAAATTTAAATGGAGAAATCCTTGGACAAATGGATACAATTTACTTAATCCCTTCCAGTGAAAAGCCGAATGCCGTTGAGATTCATATGAAAGACGGGAATATTGTAAAAGGAATTATATCAACTCTGGCTCAAAAGATGATCTATTATCCTCAAATGCTAGAGCAAATCCAAGGTAAACGAGGTGTTATTAACTTAGAAGTGGGTGCCTATTTTACCCCTGACCTACAAACAGCTGAAACGATTGAGCTTTCCCACCCTTTAAATCAATAAAATAATTTAAGAATTCCTGATCTTTTTCTTCTATAAAGATGGGGTTTATGCTAAGATTGAGTATGTATGATAAATTTAGATGATAAAAGGGGGGCAATTCCTGCATGAGAAATCAAGAAATATTTGTTAGTCTTGATATCGGTACTACATCCATCAAAGTGGTTGTGGCCGAATATGTGAATGGACGAGTGAATATTATTGGTGTCGGCAACGAAAAATCGCGCGGACTCAGCCGAGGGGTTATCGTAGATATTGATGAGACCGTGTATTCTATTCAACGTGCTATTTCACAAGCAGAGCAAAAAGCCAACGTTAAGATAAATGAAGTCGTTGTAGGGGTGCCTAGTAATCAATTACGAATCGAACAGTGCCATGGAATGATAGCTGTCGCTGGAGAAAATCGGGAAATTACGATTCGTGACGTGGATAATGTTATTTCAGCAGCAAAAGTTCGCTCTGTTCCGCCTGAACGGGAGATCGTGACTATTATTCCTGATGAATTTATCGTTGATGGATTCAATGGTATTCGTGATCCAAGAGGCATGATCGGCGTTCGCTTGGAGCTATACGCTCATCTTATTACGGGGCCTAAGACGATTATTCATAATATTAAACGTTGTGTTGAGAGGGCAGGCTTGGTTATCAGTGACTTGATTTTACAACCGCAAGCCATTGCGGCTGTTGCTTTAAACCAGGATGAGCGCGAATTCGGAACCGTTATTATTGATATGGGTGGCGGACAAACATCTGCTTCCATCTTGTATGATAATCAGTTGAAGTACTCATTTGTCGACCAAGAAGGTGGCGACTTTGTAACCAAAGATATATCTGTTATTTTAAATACATCACTGGATAACGCAGAACGAATTAAGCGAGAGTATGGTTATGCAGTAGCCGATCATACTTCATCTGAGGAATATTTCCCTGTGGAAACAGTTGGTAAAAAGGATCCAGTCCGGGTAGACGAGCATTATTTAGCTGAAATTATTGAAGCACGCTTGGCTCAAATTTTTGAAACTATTTACGATGATCTTGAGCAGATGGATGCTTTAGATTTACCAGGTGGCTTTGTCTTAACTGGGGGTCAATCCTCTTTACCAGGTGTAATTGAATTAGCAAAATCTTACTTTGGTGAACGGGTTCGTATCTATGTTCCAGAAGAAATGGGAATGCGTAACCCTATTTATACGACTAGTATGGGTCTGGTGCATTATGTGGCTGGTTTGGATGAAATTCATCGAATCGCTCAAGGGGCCTATCAAAGAGAGATTGCTCAAATGAGCCAAAATCAATCTAGAAAACGGCCAGTTGCCAGAACCTTCCCGCAAGAAGCTCAAGCTAGTAACAGTCAACCACAGATTGAACGCGTTCCAAGTGAGCCACAAAAGCAAGCTACGATAACGCCTGAATCAAGAGAAATGAAAGAATCGAGTCCAACTCATTCCTACTATGATGATTATTTAGAGTCTACTCAATTTGATGACGGTGATTATTATTACGAAGATGATCAGCATGCAGTCCAGGTTCAAGAACCAGCAAATGGTAATTCTTTCCTAGACCGTATTCGTGGTTTCTTCCAAACATTTTTTGAATAGGTTCAATATTAGGAGGTAAAATAATGGAATTATCTTTTGATTCAAGTGAAAATCACACAAATGCTGTGATTAAAGTCATCGGTGTTGGTGGAGCTGGGGGTAATGCTGTTAACCGCATGATCCAAGAAAATGTTCAAGGTGTTGAATTTATTGTTGCTAACACCGATACTCAAGCCTTAGAAGCTTCTGAAGCTGATGTGAAATTGCAATTAGGCCCTAAAGTTACTAAAGGCTTAGGAGCAGGGTCTCTGCCAGAGATTGGCGCTAAAGCAGCTGAAGAAAGTGAAGAACAATTAAAGGCGGCCCTTGATGGAGCGGACCTTGTATTTGTTACTGCTGGAATGGGTGGGGGAACCGGAACTGGTGCGGCCCCATTTGTTGCTAAACTAGCTAAAGAAAGCGGTGCCTTAACGGTTGGTGTGGTTACGCGTCCATTTACCTTTGAAGGCCCTAAACGTAGTCGTTCAGCAGCTGAAGGGTTGCAGAACTTAAAAGAAAACGTTGATACGCTTGTAGTTATTTCGAATAATCGCTTACTTGAAGTGGTTGATCGAAAAACTCCAATGTTGGAAGCTTTTAGAGCAGCTGATAATGTTTTGCGTCAGGGTGTGCAAGGTATTTCAGATTTAATTACCGCTCCTGGATATATCAACTTAGACTTTGCCGATGTTCAAACGGTCATGAAGGATAAGGGGATGGCCCTTATGGGGATTGGACGTGCCTCTGGTGAAAATAGAACTGCTGAAGCAACTAAGAATGCTATCTCCTCGCCTTTACTTGAAGTGTCTATAGATGGGGCAGAACAAATCTTATTGAATGTGACAGGTAGCGAAGATCTTGGCTTATTTGAAGCTCAAGACGCTAGTGAAATCGTTGCTAATGCTTCTAGTAATGATGTTAATATTATTTTTGGTACATCCATTAATAATGACTTGGGTGATGAAGTGATTGTCACTGTTATTGCGACTGGTATTGAAAATGAAAATCATTCTGAACGTCCGAATAACCAGAGTCAAGGTCGACGTGTCTTTTCTTCGGATTCAAGCAACCAAAGACCAGCGACTAACAACCAAACAAGTAATAGTAGCGACCAAGTAGTAGGAGCTAACGATAATGCTCCTGCACAGACTCGTAAGCAAGAGCCCAAGAAGCAAGACTTATTTAGCGATTGGGATATCAAACGTGAACAAAACACACGCGAAGTAGAAGAAGTTGAAAAGCCAAGTCAGCGACGTAGCTTTAGTCAGCCAAGTCAATCGGAATCTATCTCCAATCAAAATAATGCAAGCGAAGAAGAATTAGATACGCCACCATTCTTCCGTAAACGAAATCGTTAAAGATCTAACAGGCAGTAATCATTTGATTACTGCTTTTGTTAATTTCTGTGAAAAATTTGATTTTGGCTAGCTATTATTAAGCCAAATGACTTATTTTCTGTTAGAATAAGAGAGTACGAATTTTGTAATAAATGGAGAGATGTTATTTGGTAATCATTAATTTAGTGAATTTAGTTTTTCGTATCTATTCAACCATACTCGTTATTTATGCCTTAATGACTTGGTTGCCGGGCGCTCAAGACAGTCAACTTGGTAAGATAATTACCCAGCTAGCTCGGCCATACTTAGATTTTTTTGACCGCTGGATACCTTCCATAGGTGGGATTAGTTTTAGTGTGATAATTGGTCTGATTGTTTTACAATTTATTCAAAGGGGATTAATCAGTCTATTGATCTCAGTAATATTTTAATAGGAGCTAGATGAGATGGACCATATCTATCAGCATTATCGTAAGGAAGAAGAGTCTTTCGTTAATCAAGTGTTCGATTGGGTTAATCAAGTTGAAAATACCTATGTCGCTTATACAACACCCTTTTTAACTCCGAGAGAGGCGATGATCGTCAAACAATTACTGGCTAACAATGAGGATTTAAGGCTCTATTTTGATGGGGCCTATCCTAAAGCTGAACGTCAAAGAGCAGTCATCAGTCCTCTTTACTATGAGGTCCAGGCCAAGGATTTTCAATTGCAAAGCTTGCGGATTAATTTTCCAAGCAAGTTTGCTGATTTATCCCATGGTAAAATATTAGGAACCTTATTATCGACCGGGATTGACCGTGACCGAATTGGGGATATTATTACAGACAATGTTGATTGGCATCTAGTTGTTGATGACCGAATTAGCGATTATCTCATCCAACAAGTGACTAAAATTAGTAATGTTGGTGTCCATCTTGAAACGATTGATTCAGACCAGCTCCTATTGCCAAGTGAAACTTGGGTTGAAGAGACGGTAATAGCTAGTTCTATGAGACTTGACACACTTGTGAGTAATGTCTATAATTTTTCTAGACAACGTGCCAAAGATAGCATTCATTCGGGTCTAGTCAAGGTAAACTTTGTCGAGGTTGATCGCCCGGATCTAGAAGTAGGTCTACAAGATATCGTCTCACTGAGAAAGTTTGGGCGCTTCTGGATTGTTGCTATTGAGGGTGTGACCCGTAAAGATAATTACCGATTAAAAATTAATAAATTAGAAAGCAAGTAGGAGGAATAGGGATGGCTTTAACACCAAATGAAATTCTCAACAAGGAATTTAAATCTAAATTTCGTGGTTATGATACAGATGAAGTTAATGATTATTTAGATGTAATTGTAGCTGACTATGAAGGTTTAATTAATGAAAATCATCGTTTAACTCAAGCTTTATCAGCTGCGACAGAAAAAAATGAATATTTTGCTCAACTGCAAGATTCTCTGAATAGTTCAATCGTTGTTGCTCAAGAAGCTGCCGATCGTTTGAAACAAAATGCTCGTAAAGAAGCAGAATTAATTCTTTATGAAGCTGAAAGAGAAGCTGATCAGATCTTAGCTGAAGCATCAAACCAGGCTCAAGCTATTGTTGGCGAAACGGATGCCTTGCGTCGTCAAAGCAAGCAATATCGTCAAGATATTGAATCTTTAGTTCGACGTCAATTACAAATGATTACTAGTGAGGAATTTACGACTGTTTTTGATCAAGAATTTGAAACAAATCTCCGTCCTGAAGATTTTCAAGTTGCTTCTTCAAGAGCTAGTCAACGTGCCAATCGATTAGAAGAAGAAACGGCAGCAGACTTTCAGTCAGCCAAGGATTTAGTCACTGAATCTGTAAGTCAAGCACCAGACCATCTTGAACAAGCAACAGGTCAAGATACTAATCAAGATCTTTACACGGAAGCTTATAATTATTATAATGAGATCAATGAAGAGGGATCAACTAATAACCTGGAAGTTAGTTCACCAGCTGATTTTCAACCCGAACCTGCTAGTCAGGATTATGAATCGACTTTAGAGGAAGTGAATCCAGCTTCAGTTGAAGAACCTAAGAAGGACACTGAAAGTTATTTTGGACAAACAATTCGCATCGAATTACCTAGTGATGAAGAATAAAAATTTCAGAACAAAATAATTATTTAAAATTTTTAGCGAGTTAGGGTTGGTGGAAGCCTAGCATTCCCTTGAATGATTATTATCCTCTGATTATTTAGAGAAGTGAAATCAAGTAGCTTTTCTCGCTTAGATAGCGTTATCATGATAAAGTGAATGATATCTATTTAGATAACATTAATTTGGGTGGTACCGCGTTTAAACGTCCCTTTTTCAGGGGCGTTTTTATTTATAAAAGGAGTAGTGAAATGAAGTTAAAAGACACACTTAATTTAGGAAAAACAAAATTTGCTATGCGAGCTAATTTACCAGCTAGAGAACCGCAATTCCAAGAAAAATGGTTGGAAGAAGATCTCTATCATAAAATTCAAGAAAAAAATCAAGGACGACCAACTTTTATCCTTCATGATGGTCCGCCGTATGCCAACGGGAAACTGCATATGGGACATGCTATGAATAAGGTCAGTAAAGATATTATTGTCCGGTCCAAATCGATGTCTGGCTACCGTGCCCCTTATGTTCCTGGATGGGATACTCATGGTCTTCCGATTGAGTCAGCGATGATTAAGCAAGAGAAGATTAACCGCAAAGAAATGAGCATTAGCGAATTTAGAAAATTATGTGAAGAATATGCTCTAGGGCAAGTTGAAAGTCAGAAAAAAGACTTTATGCGTCTGGGTGTAACTGGTGAATGGGAGAACCCATACTTAACCTTGACTCCAGAATATGAAGCCCAACAAATTCGTGTGTTTGCTAAGATGGCTGCTAAGGGCTTAATCTATAAAGGGGCTAAACCTATCTACTGGTCTCCTTCAAGTGAATCTTCCCTAGCTGAAGCAGAAGTAGAATATCATGATGTCACTTCACCTTCTATTTATGTGGCCTTTAAGGTAAGAGATGGTAAGGGAATTGTTGCCGACGATGTTGAATTTGTCATTTGGACAACAACACCGTGGACTTTACCGGCAAATATGGGGATTTCTGTTGCTGGACAAGCTGACTATGTTCAGGTTAATACTGGCGAACGAAAATTCATCGTAGCTGAAGAATTACTCAAGGATGTAGCGGAAACTTGTGGTTGGGAAGATTATGAAATTGTTAATCGATACAAGGGTCAGGACTTAGAAAATATTCTTGCCCAACATCCATTTTATGATCGTGAATCATTGGTTATGGTAGGAGACCATGTGGAACTAGATGCCGGTACAGGATTAGTTCATACTGCACCTGGACACGGGGAAGATGACTATCAAATTGGATTGGCCTATGGCCTTGAGATCCTGTCTCCGATTGATGACCGTGGGCATTTCACTGATGAGGCACCAGGTTTTGAAGGGATGTTCTATCTCAAGGGTCAAAAAGAAGTGCTAAAAATAATCGAAGAGAATGGTAGTTTGTTGCATTATTCTGAGTTTGTGCACTCTTATCCTCATGATTGGCGAACTAAAAAACCAGTTATTTACCGAGCAACGCCACAATGGTTTGCTTCTATTGAGAAAATTCGCCAGCAGTTGTTAACCGCCGTTAAAGAAGATGTTGAATGGTTACATCCATCTGGTGAAAGACGTATCTATAATATGATTGAAAATCGCGGAGACTGGGTCATTTCGCGTCAGAGAGTATGGGGAGTCCCTCTGCCGATCATCTATGCTGAGGATGGTTCGGCTATTCTAGATGAGGCTGTTATTAATCATGTAGCAGATTTGATTGAAGAACACGGTTCCAATATTTGGTTTGACTGGCCGGTTGAAGATCTGCTGCCGGAAGGTTATACTCATCCCCAAAGTCCTAACAATCTTTTCACAAAGGAAGAAGATATTATGGATGTTTGGTTTGATTCAGGAAGCTCACATGCAGGTGTTTTGAGAACAAGAGAAGACTTGTCATTCCCAGCTGATATGTATTTAGAAGGATCAGACCAATATCGTGGTTGGTTTAACTCTAGTTTTACGACTTCAGTGGCTGTTAATAATGAGCCGCCTTATAAGTCTGTTCTTTCTCAAGGTTTTGTAATGGACGGTAAGGGTCAGAAGATGAGTAAGTCACTAGGAAACGTCATCACTCCTGAAGAAGTAATGAAAGATTTGGGAGCAGATATTATCCGTTTATGGGTATCAACTGTAGATTATGAAAATGATGTTCGCATTTCTCAGGATATCTTGAAACAAGTGGCTGAATCTTATCGTCGGATCCGTAATACAATTCGCTTTATGCTAGGGATTGTGGCTGATTTTGACAATGAAAAAGATGCAGTAGCTGAAGACGAGCTTAGATTTGTTGACCAATATATCATGGCTAAATTTAATTTATTGAGTCAAGCGATTCAAGAAGATTATCAAAAATATCATTTCTCTGATATTTTCAAGAAGGTCATCAACTTCATTACGGTTGATTTATCAGCATTCTATCTCGATTTTGCTAAAGATGTAGTTTATATTGAATCTGAGGATAGTTATGATCGTCGAGCTATGCAGACAGCAATCTACCATATACTACATGATTTAATCATCTTATTAACCCCAATCCTTGTACATACAATGGAAGAAGCTTGGGCAGAATTACCAGGTGTGGAAGGCTTTGTGCAACTACAGGATTTCCCTAATTATCAAGATTTAGAACAATCAGAGGCGGTTGTCGATGAATGGCAAATCTTCTTTGATACGCGTTCTCATATTCTAAAAGCTTTAGAGGAAGCAAAGAATCGTGATGAAAATCCAATCAAGAAGTCCTTTGAAGCCAAAGTCATTGTCTACTTGGATTCAGAAACTAAAGAAAAACTCTTAGAATTAAGTGATCAGTTAGATCAATTATTGATCGTATCACAGCTTGAATTCCGTGACCCAGCTCAAGCAACTGACCATGTCCCTGTCTATGATGGTTTAGCTATTGAAGTACTTCCAGCAGATGGCGAGATTTGTGAACGCTGTCGAGCGGTTAGACCGGAAGTGGGTCAAATTGAAGAAGCGCCGGAGTTATGTAACCGTTGCTATAAGATTGTCAAAGATCATTATCCTGAGTACTTTACTGATAATGAATAAAGTCTGTTCTTAAGCGCAAATTCTTTCAATGTAGATTAAATAGCCATTGTTGATCTGAATCACTCAAGTGATCAGCTTCAGCAATGGCTTTTTCGATAGGGTGATAAATTGAAAATTATGAAAAACTTTTCATTTAAAGCTCATTGTGATAACATTATGAGATAAGGTGGGAACTAAATGTAGTAGGTAGGTGTAAAATGGAGAATATTAATAAAAAGTTAGGAGCATCCGTTAAACAAATTCGGGTGCATAAAAAAATTAAACAAGTTGATTTGCCTGGACTCAATTATTCTGCGTCGATGATTTCTAAACAGGAGAATGGTCAGCAAATTTTTACCGTTGAAAACTTGTTTAAATATTCTAGAGCACTACAATCGAGTCCAGAAGAAATTATTTTTATCTCTAATGACTATCAAATATCAAAGCGAAGATTATTATTTAATCAGTTGGCTAGTATTTGGAATGGCAAAGATTACCAATCATTAAATGACTTATATCGCTTAAGTAATCAATACGCCATTCAAAATTCTCATGATGTTGCTCTTGTGACCTTAAATAAGTATCTGAAATTATATTTAAAATATACAAATCAGGAACTTGAATATGCCGAATATGAGCAAGGTCTAAAAGAAATCGCGCGTTATATTTGGGAGTATTTATCTGGCTTGAAAGAGTTTTATTTATCTGATTTAAGGCTGATTAATTTTTCCTATTATTTTTTGCCTGTAACGGAATTTAAGCAATTGCTACCAAAGATTATCGACCGTTTTTTAGTGTATTGTCAGGAGCCAAATTACCAAAAGGATTACGTTGTTTTTCTTTTAAATGCTTCTTTATTTTTTATTAAATATCATGATGTTCAAGCTGCCCGCTTGATTTTTGATAATATGGACCAACTAGATTTAAAAGACTTATCGGTTACTCATTTATTACATCTAAAGGTTCGTCAAGGAATTGTTGAAAGTGATGAGCCCACGATTGCTCAGGCAGTCGAGATGGCCAAGTTGACGAATATTAAGGAATTAGTGAATCAGCTATATACCGAAGTACTCAAATTTTTCCCCGAATATTTTATTAAACATCCGGAAGATTTTGATGATTTTGAAGAAAAAGATGAGATGTTGCATTTAATGCAAGACCGTTACTGGTATTTTTAAGCTTGTTTAAGTAATCATCCCCACATCCGAGCTTTAGATAGCTCTTAATGTGGGGATGGTTATTTTTTATATATCCGTATGCTCCTGATAAGACTTGGACACTTGCAGTAATTTGTCTTGAAGCTGGTCTTCTAATAATTGAAGTTCATGTTGGGCAGCTAACCTATTTTTGCGTCCTGTCTCTTGAATAACTAAGACATCTTCTAAAGTAGAAATAAGGTCGGACTGGGTTTCTTTTAAGGTCTCCAAATCAACTACCCCACGTTCACTTTCTTGTGCGACTTTTAAAGTATTTTGTTTGAGGAGTTGTGAGTTTTGCTTTAACAATTTATTGGTTGTATCACTTACCATTTGTTGTGATTCTAAAGCTTCTTCCTGCTTCATGAGAGAGAGGCTAATAATCACTTGATTCTCCCATAAGGGGAGGGCCGTATGAATGGAGGATTGAATCTTTTCAGCAAGAACTTGGTTGGTATTTTGAATGAGACGTATCTGGGCGGCCTGTTGAATGGTCATTTGCCGATTAATCTTAAGATCGTGGGTTCGTTTTTCTAAACGATTATGAAAGTCTTGGAGGTCTTGAACCTCTTGAGCTATCATGGAATCCTGTTGAGTTTGAGCTTCAACTTGTTGAAGTATGTTAGGTATATCATGATCTGATAATTCTTTTAGTTTGAGCTCCGCTGCAGCTATATAAACATTTAAGGCCTCAAAGTAATCTTTATTTTGACTATAGAGGCCTTCAAGAACCTGGTTATCGGCTAAGAGTTGTTTTTGTTCTTGTTGTAATTGAAAGGCTAGTCGGTCTAATTGTCCAGAAAGTTTCTGGAAGTTGACCTGCTTTTCAATCAGTGTCTGTTTTCCACGATTTAAAAGTTTTTGAAAAAAATTCTGTTCCGCTTGGCTAACCGGGGAATGTTCTTCAATTTGAAGCATTAAACTTTTAAGTAATTGACCAATTTCTCCCGAATCTTTAACTTGCACGGCTTCAAGTACTTGATGGGAAAACTCATTAAGCTTCTTTTGTGTGTTAGCACCATAACTAATAATCGAATTTACTTGATCATTTTTTATTTTCGAGGCTAATTCGCGTGCTTGGCTCTGCCGATGCTCAGGTAATTTATCATAAAGGCTTTCGGGAGCAGACGAGGTTACTTGCTGGCTAGAAGATTTATCTTCTGTTAAGGAAAAGGGATCATTAATTAAGGAGTCAACAAATTGATTATCTTTTACCATACTTGCATTCCTTTCTAATCTTTATGCAATTGCTGATTGATGAAATCTATTTCAGATTGTGTATCATCATATAGGTCTTGATGGAATTGAATATAATCATCGCAAATTTTCTTACTAAGTTCTTCAATTGTTAAGGCTGTCCGCTCTAAAATTTGATAAGTCTGCTTGTCTTTGGCTACATGGAGGCTGATCTCATTATACTTACTAATGAGATCAGCAATAGATGGTAAATAATCATAGAGGAAATGATTAGCTTGAGTAATCTTTTTGGGTTTTTGAACAATTTGTTGAAAATAATTTTGACAAACCTCAATGACCTGATACTTATTAATAATCATTTTGATTTTAGCAGTCTGAGCGAAACTGGCTTCAATAGTGGAAATGGTGTCTTTAGCCTGAGCCATTTCTTGGCGAAATAGAATGATTTCGTCTTGAGAGAGTCCTTGTTTTTGATAGTGTTCAAACATTTTTTTGTTTTTCTTCTTATTAATATTTGAAGGACTGCGCTTATTCGAGTCGATAAATCTAACATAAAAATGGTAGACAGCTAATGGTAATAATGTCATTAGGCCACTAATCAGAATCACCAGGAGAATATCAAATAGATCTTTCCCTTGGGAAGCTAGGTCATTGCTAATGGTAGGTGATAAAATAGATAAAAATACTTGATAAAAAAGTGTCCAAGCCTTTAAAGCAATTTGCGGGTAGTGTTTTTTCAGATAATTGGCATAAAAATAATAAATGATGAAATTGATAGAAATAGGTAGAACCAAAAGTGTGACGACCGAATCAGCTCTAGCATTGAGGAGCATCAGTGCAATGGTTAAGAATAAATTGAGCTTGACCAGTCTTAAATAGGGGTTGTGATCCTGGGCATGCCAAATGATAAAAGCAAGTAATTGGATAAATAAAAAGATAGAATAGACCAACAGATTCATAATAAAACTCCTCTCTTAATATTATTATAACAAGAATACAAGGGAAATAATCGGACTAGAGTCTGAATTTAACGCTACTTGCAATCATAGCTAGAAAAAGCTATATTTGTTGTGAGAAAGGGTGAGCTTGATGAAAACTAATCGGGAGTTAATTGATTTTTTGCAGGCTGATAATCTACTAAAGACTCAGTTGGTTTTTGACGGAAATATTTTGCAACTCTATCATAATCAAATTGAATTAGATAACGGCCAAAGAGTTGAGCGCGAGCTGATTCACCATAATCCCGCAGCAGCTATATTAGTTACTAACAATGAAGATCAAGTGCTTCTAATAAGTCAACCAAGAGCCGCGATTGACCAGGTAATTTTTGAAATTCCAGCAGGTATTTTAGATTTTAAAGACCATTCCTATGAGCTTCCTTTAAATGGAGCCAAGAGAGAGTTAGAGGAAGAAACAAATTATCAGGCCTTAACTTGGGATTTTTTAGGCAAGTTTTATGTTTCACCGGGTTACTTAAATGAAGCTATTTACATCTATCATGCTCAAAATCTTGAATTAGTTGAGAACCCGCTAGATGCTGATGATGATGAAGAAATTAGCCTGCATTACTTTACCAAAGCAGAAGTTATCGAGCTCATGCAAAAAGGTGAGATCATTGACTTAAAGACAGCTTATGCGCTAAATTATTGGCTAAATCTTGATTAGGAGCGATTAAATGAGAAATTATTTTAGGAAATCTATGGATAATCATGAGGAATCTTTTGATGATTCGATGGATATGGAGGAATTTGACCAAGATATCGATTTTAACAAGGATTATTTGCGAGAAATTCAGGATGATCAGGAAAGTCAGTACAGCCAACCGTTAAAGCGTCGGAGTCGCTATCATGCGGGGATGGACCGTTTTTTAAATAATGGGATTATTATTGTAGGAATTCTATTGTTAATTGTTTTGTTGATTGCTTTTTTAGTGTAGAGGAGATTATAAATGAAAATTGGAATTATTGGAGCGATGGGGGAAGAAGTTAGACGGATTTCTAACCATTTAATAAATAAAGTAAGTAAAGATCATTATGGCAGTGAATATATTAGTGGCGAATTGGGCGGTCATTCGATCGTTCTTGTCCAATCTGGTATTGGCAAGGTGAATGCGACAGTTACTGTAGTGGTCTTGAAGGCAATCTATCAAGTGGATGCCGTTATTAATACGGGATCAGCCGGGGCGATTGATCCCGGTCTCAAGGTTGGCGATGTGGTTATTGCAGATTCACTTATTCACCACGATGTAGATGTAACAGCCTTTGACTACCAACTAGGTCAAATGGCCGGTATGCCAGAAAAATATCACTCGGACCCTAGATTAGTGAATACGGCCAAGGAAGCCTGTCGCAGTCTAGATATTGAACCTGTGATTGGTCTGATCGGATCAGGTGATCAGTTTATCGCTTCATCTGACCAAGTTGAAGAGCTTGCTAATCATTTCTATAATATCCGAGCGTCTGACATGGAATCAGCAGCTATTGCTCAAGCCGCTTATGTGGTCGATTTGCCTTTTCTCATCATTCGTGCGATTTCTGATAATGCCAATGGAGAAGCAGCTCTGAGTTTTGATCGCTTTATTGAATTTGCTGGAGATTTAGCTGCTCAGATTGTTGAGCGGACTATCAATGATATTTAAATTAAAAATAGATTAAAAAACTTGACAATTCAATTTTAATTTATTATCATTCTCTTAATAACAATATTCATTAAATTAAAATAGGACCAAGAGATAACTCAATGCTATGAAAGAGAATCTATGGAAGCTGGAAAGTAGAGCCTAGCAAGTTATGAAGACACAACCTATTGAATATATGTTAATCGGTAAATCCGTTATCTTTTGAGTTCAAAAGTTGAACTTGCTGAGTTAGTTACTGTGAAGTAGCTATAAATAAAGGTGGAACCACGTTGATACGTCCTTTAACCCAAGAGGGTTAAGGGATTTTTTTATTTTTAGAAGGGAATGGATCATGATGAGGAAGTTTGGCTTAATGGTATTAGCTTTATTTATGATATTTTTGCCAGTAGTCTCTAAGGCGCAGGAGGTGGATGAACCTTTAATTATTGGTTTAGACTCAACCTTCGCACCTTATGGTTATCTTGAAGACGGCGAATATAAGGGATTTGATGTTGAATTAGCAGCAGAAGTATTCAAGAAGATGGACCTTGATTACAAATTTCAACCCATTGACTGGGGGATGAAAGAGGCTGAACTAGATAATAAAAATATTGATATGATTTGGAACGGTTATTCAGTAACACCAGAAAGAGAAAAGTTAGTGGCATTCAGTAAACCCTACTTGCAAGGACGGATCGGGATCCTTGTTAAAAAAGATAGCCCGATTCAAACTAAGGCGGATTTAAAAGGAAAAACAGTTGCTACTCAAGAGGGTTCCTCACAATTGGAAGAGATGATGAAAGAGCCTGAATTTATCAATAGTCTAGGAGAACTAGTCACGCTCGCTTCATTCAATGAAGTTCTTAGCGAACTAGAGACAGGACGAGCAGATGCTATCGTGATTGCTGAGACAGTGACACGCTATTACTTCACCCAAAATGGTCAAGGGGATCAATACCGGTTACTTGAGGAAGATTTCGGTCATTCTGATACTGCAGTCGGCTTTAGAAAAAGCGACCAAGCTTTTGTCGATAAATTTGATCAGGCTTTAGTGGAAGTAATGGAATCGCCTAAATACGATGAAATTTATAATCGTTGGTTTGCAGAAATTGGCTCCAATGAGCCCGCTCAAGAATCTATTGACTATTGGTCACCACTCCTTAAAGGACTCAAAACAACACTTTTCTTCTTCTTTGTTGTCCTAGTGATAAGCATTCCCTTGGGGCTTATCCTAGCCTTATTAGAACAAAATGGACCTGGCTGGTTTAAAGCTTTAATTCAAGTTTACGTTTATATATTTAGAGGATCGCCTTTACTCTTGCAATTAATGATTATTTACTTTGGCCTGCCACTAGTCGGTCTAACACCGGGTCGGATCGAGTCCGCCTTATTTACAATGATCATTAACTACGCTGCCTACTTGCTGGAAATCTTTAGAGGTGGTCTCAATACGATTCCACTGGGCCAATATGAAGCTCTAAAGGTACTATCTATTGATCGATGGACAGGTCTTAGAAAGGTTATTCTTCCTCAGTTATGGCGAATTGTGATGCCTTCTGTAGGTAATGAGGTCATTAGTTTAGTCAAGGACACTTCTTTGGTTTATATTTTAGGATTGGATGAGCTACTCAAGGCTGGGCGTACCTTGGCTAATCAGTATGCATCCTTATTGCCTTATATATATGTCGGAATCATCTATTTAATTTTCACCGGTGTAGTTACTTTAGTGCTAAAAGCGATTGAAAAGAAATTGTATTTCCAGGAGGGTGAATAATGGGACTTAAAGTTACTAATATCAGCAAAAAATTTGGCAACCAAACAGTGATTGATAACTATAGCTTTTCCATGGCACCTGGAGAAGTGGTCATCGTTTTAGGCGAATCAGGAAGTGGAAAGACGACTTTACTCCGAATGATTAATCACTTAGAAACGGTCGATAGTGGGTCGATTTCAATCAATGATACTTATTTAGTTGAAGATGGAAACTATCGGTCGCGCCACGAGATTCAAGACTATCAATTTAAAATTGGTTTGGTCTTTCAAGACTACCAATTATTTCCTAACCTAAGTGTTGAGGAAAACTTATTATTAGCGCCCTTGGCCAATCAATTTGCCCCTGCCAACGAATTGAAAGCTAAGGCTAAGGCTCTTCTAGAAGAAATGGGTGTCTATGGTAAAGGGCAGGCAATGCCTGATCAGCTCTCAGGTGGTCAAAAGCAACGTGTGGCTATAGCTCGGGCCTTGATGTTGGAGCCGGACTTGATCTGCTTTGATGAGCCGACCTCAGCTCTTGATGAAAAGACAGTTTCTAAAGTAGCCGAAATTATTCAACAATTAGCCAAAAATGGTAAAATGGTTCTGATTATTACTCACGACCGGGCCCTAGTGGATAGTATGGGGAGTCAAGCTCGAGTGATTGAATCCTCATCATTTATTTAGAACTTTTTACCTTAAAAAGCTTGTCAATAAATGTCTGCTTTGTTACAATGAGTCTTGTGTAAAATAATGCAGCATAAAAAAAGAAAGCGCGTCAACAGTCCAAATCCTTCGGGAAAGCGAGTAACCGCGGCTGCTAGAGGCGAAAGTTAGCGGACTGCACGCATTCGGTTTTTTAGAATTATTTTACTCCAATTTTATATTTATGGAGGAATGAATAATGTCAAGATATACAGGACCATCATGGAAATTATCCCGTCGTTTAGGTATTTCTTTAACAGAAACAGGTAAGGAATTAAATCGTCGCCCATACGCACCAGGCCAACACGGTCAAGGACGTCGTAGCCTAACTGAATACGGTATGCAATTGCAAGAAAAGCAAAAGCTACGTTTCATGTATGGATTAAATGAACGTCAATTCTCTAACCTATTCCTTAAAGCTGGTAAGATGGAAGGTCGTCACGGTGACAACTTTATGATCTTACTAGAAACACGCTTGGATAACTTAGTTTATCGTTTAGGTTTTGCTTCAACACGTCGTCAAGCGCGTCAACTAGTTAACCATGGTCATATTACAGTGGATGGTAAGAGAGTGGATATCCCATCTTACCTAGTAAACCCAGGCCAAGTGATCGGTTTACGTGAGCGCTCTGAGGATCTAGCTATCATCAAGGAAAACCTTGAAAATATGGTTGGACGTCTAGATTTCATTAGTTACGATGAAAACAATAAAGAAGGTCAAATGACTCGTCTTCCAGAGCGTAGTGAATTGAATGCAGAAATCGACGAAGCCCTTGTCGTTGAATACTACAACAAGTTAGTTTAATTACAATAAAATCCATTAAGAACTCCCTTGGGGGTTCTTAATTTTTTATCTCTATAAAATCTCGAATTAAAGACTTTATTTGTTTTTCAGCAAAGCTCTTTAAAAACCGCCATGTTAATGATATAATCTTGGGTGACAGTTTATATAAACAAATATAAGATCAAATTATGAGTAGAGGAGCGAAAAAATGAAGTTTACGGATATATTGTTCATCATCGTCATCCTCATTGTTCTTGGTCTGGGTCTCGCCTATTATTTTAAGACTCAGCGGAACAAAGAGATTGAAGAGTTGAATGATCGCAAGAATGAGATGATGGAAGTTCCGATTGCCGATCATTTATTCACGCTCAAAAATATGGAACTCTCGGGCCAGACCAAACGAAAATATGAGAGTTTTGTGGCGACTTGGCAAACGATCACTAATTTTCAATTTGCTGAGATTGAAGCGGCCTTAGTGGGCGCTGAACAATTGTCAGAGTCGATGAACCTGATGAAGGCAAAATCCATTCTTGATGAGGCGCGGGAATTAATACAAGCAACCGAAGAAGAAGTAAGTGAGCTTGATCAAGAAGTTGAGGAGCTTCTGGGATTACCGGAGATAAATCAAAGCCGTCATGAAGAGTATATGGATGCTTATAATGAAGCAAGATCTAGTATTACCAATCATAGCTTTGAATATGGACCAGCTATTGAAATGTTGGAGAAGAACTTGCAATATTTAGAGCTGGATTTTACCCGCTATAATGAATTAACCAGTCAAGGGGATTACATTGAAGCCGATGTAATGCTAGATAAAATCAATAATGATTTAACTACTTTACAAGAGATTCTTCAAAAGATTCCGGCCATGTATGAAACAATCAAAAATGATTATGAAGACTCCTTGGATGATTTGGAATCCGGTCACAAGCAAATGTTGGCGTATCATTTCAATTTTGAGGATGATCATGTTCAAGAAGATGTAGAGAAGATACGTGAACAGCTCAATGAAGCAAAAAATAAAATCAAAAACGCCGATTTACAAGAAGCTCAGACATTAATGGACAAGGCAGACCGTGAGATTTCAAGTCTATATGACTTTATGGAGGCTGAAGTAGATGCTCAGGCTACCGTAAAAAATCAACTATCCCGTTTGGAGAGCAACTTAAAAATTGTCGGTGATAATAACCGCTATGCACGAATTGAAGTTGACCGTATTAGTCAATCTTATATTCTAAGAAACAACGAATTAGACCGTATTTCACAATTGACGGATCAAATCCAAAAGGATACGGAAAGATTCAATGAGATCTCCCAGCAAGTGGAAGACAATGAAGTGGTCTATACTAAAACGGCTAATCAATTGAAGAAGTTGGAGCAACACTTAGAAGAAATTGATGATGAACAGCAAGAACTCGTGAAACAACTGGCTCAATTGAATCAACGAGAAAAAGAAGCCAAGTCTAGTTTGGATTTAGCGGAGCTTGATTTAAGAAATCTTAAAAGACAAATTGAAAAACAACATCTTCCTGGATTATCTGAGTCCTATTATGCTAAATTCTATAAGGTAACTGATCAAATTGAGTATTTATCTCAGCAATTGAACCGTGTCCAAATTGATATGGACCAAATTGAACAACTTGGCTCGGACTTAAATGATAATTTAGATCAGTTAGAAGCCATTACAGAAGAAATTGTTGATAGTGCAGCCTTAACCGAATATATGATCCAGCATAGTAATCGTTTCCGGTTTGATTATCCGGAGATTGATCAAGCGATTAATGAAGCTGAGTTTTTATTCTATGATGAGTACCGATATACTGAAGCATTGAATATTATTGAGAAGGCATTACGTCGTGTGGACAGTGAAGGACCTACACAAGTTAGACGGATGTACCATCAGGAAAAACAGCACCGCAATTATTAATTTTTAAAGCCCACTCTAATGTTGAGTGTGGCTTTTTTAGTTTTGCCTGACTATCTTTTATTAAGCGAGCTATTAATGTATAATAGTCAAGTATTAAAAGGGGGACCATCATGTTATATTACTTTGACAATAGTGCGACCACTCAGGTAGACCCAGGAGTTCTTGAGACTTATATGCAGGTGAGTCAAAATTATTTTGCTAATCCTTCTAGCGCTCATCAGCTTGGCAGTGAGGCGCATCAATTGTTAGAAGCTGCTCGCAAGCAAATAGCTAATATCTTAACCTATAAAGAAGAAGAGATCTACTTTACTTCTTCAGGAACCGAGGCCAATAATTGGGTTCTGCAAGCGATTGTTCCTGCCATGTCCAAAAGACATCCCAAACGAAATAAAATTTTAGTTTCAGCCATTGAACACCCCTCCATCCTTAGACAACTTGAACGAGTAGAAGAGATGGGGCTTGAGGTCCGTCGCCTAGGAGTAGATAATGAAGGAGTTATCGATCTTGACTTGTTGAAAGAAGAATTAGACGACCAGTGCCTCTTACTTTCAACCATGGCAGTTAATAATGAGGTTGGCAGTCAACAACCTTTAGCTGCTATCCAAGAAATCTTGCAGACTGATCCTCAAGTTACCTGGCATGTGGATGGCGTACAAGCCGTTACCTGCCAATTACAAGCAATAAAAAATCCACGAATTGACCTACTCACTTTGTCTGGCCATAAGTTTCATGCAGGGCGTGGGACAGGTATCTTGGCAATTCGTCAAAAAGTAGCAAGCGAGCCTCTCCTAATGGGAGGCGGACAAGAGCGTAACCAGCGCTCGGGAACAGAAAATTTAGCGTCAATTGTAGCAACTAGTAAGGCTTTGCGCATTGCTTCAGACCATCAAGTGGTTGTTAGGGAACGACTGAGTCAGTTTAGATCAGCAATTATTCAATCTTTAAGAAAAAATAACTGGCAAGTTTTTGCGGAGAATGTTGCGAGTCCGCACATTATCTGTACAGCTTTTAGAGGGATTCCTGGAGAAGTGCTTCTGCATGCTATGGAAGAACAAGGAATTTACGTATCAACGACTAGCGCTTGTAGCAGCCGGTCTCATCAAGAACATGCCACGCTCAGACAAATGCATGTCGATCAGGAATTAGCTAATTCTGCTATCCGCATTAGCTTATCCAGTCAAACAAGTCAAGAGGAAGTAGACTATTTAATTAATAAAATTCCTGAAATATCACTAGCTTTTAGAAGATAATACAGAAAGGAAAAAATATGAAAAGAATCGTTGTTCATTATGGTGAGCTATCAACTAAAGGACGAAACCGGAAGATGTTTCAAGAGAAAATGGCCCAGCAAATTAGAGAGAAGACCAATCATCTAGGTGAAAAAATTAAGGTTTCCCCCCAGTATGACTTTCTATATATAACCTGGGAGCATACCGACTATCAAACGATCATTGAAATCTTAAAAGATATCCCTGGTATTTCACGTTTTTCTCCTAGTTATCAAGTTAGTAAAGATCTTGACTCAATAAAGAAAGAAGCCGTGCGACTTTTTTCTAGTCTGGAATTAGCTGAAGGTGAAAGTTTCAAAATTGTAGCCAAACGGTCCGATAAAGACTTCCCTTATGATACTTATGACTTACAAAGAGAAGTAGGAAGTGCAGTGGCCTTAGCCTATCCACAGTTAAAAGTTCAGATGAAACAGCCAGATCATAAGCTAACTGTCAATATTCACCAGGGTGATTACGCATACTTGGACCTGACGTCTTATCCAGGCTTAGGTGGCTTGCCCTATGGGACGAGTGGTCGAGGTTTACTAATGTTATCAGGTGGCTTTGATTCACCTATAGCAGGCTATCTCATGATCAAAAGAGGCATGGCCTTGGATGCTGTTCACTTCTCGAGCCCACCCTATACTAGCCCCCAAGCCTTAGAGAAAGCTAAAAAATTAGCCGCGCAGCTAACGCACTATGGCTTGGAAATGAAGTTTTACAATGTTCCTTTTGCTCGTATTCAGGAGGCGATCAAGGAACACATACCGGATAGCCATTCAATGACAGTCATGCGACGGATAATGTTAAGGGTCATGGATCAATTGCTTGAAAAATCTAAAGCTCAAGCGATTGTTAATGGGGAATCCTTAGGACAAGTCGCCTCCCAGACCTTAGATTCAATGGCAGTGATTAATGAAGTGACATCAACTCCGATTTTACGCCCACTCATTGCAACAGATAAGACAGAAATCATTGAGCTAGCTGAGAAAATTGGCACTTACGATCTTTCCAATGAGCCGTTTGAGGATTGTTGTACTGTCTTTGCCCCGACTTCTCCATCAACAAGACCCACTTTAGAGGCCATTGTTAGATATGAACAGGCCTTGGCGATAGATGAATTGGTTGATGAAGCGGTCCGAGAAACAAGTATTGAGTGGATTAATGAATCCTATCTTGAACAAGATAGCTTCGACGATCTCCTCTAGGAGTGTGAGGCGAATTGTTTGGGTCCCTTTCGTTAACTTGGTATACTAATTATAGAGTTAAGATATGAAAGGATGGATAGTTATGTCAGTATCAAGTGTTACTTTTTTAGGAAAAGAAGTTAAATTAAGCGGTTCTCAACCGGATAAAGGTGAAAAAGCACCTAACGCTAGATTATTGAACCATGCGGGCGAGGAAGTCATGTTAGCAGATATCTTGGATGGTGAAATTACTATTATTAGTGTGGTCCCTGATGTCCAAACCAGAACTTGTGAATTACAGACCCGTCGATTTGCTGAAGAAGCTAAAGACCAAGCTTTTCAATATATCACAGTAGGGCGTAATACAGTTGAAGAATTCAATGATTGGAATGCTGACAATGATCTAAATGTGGCAACCTATTCTGATTATCAGGGTGACTTCGGTTTAGCTTATGGATTAGAAATTAATCTTGATGGTGAATTGAAAGATTCCCGGGCAGTATTTGTGGTTGGTAAGGACGGTAAGATTCACTACAAACAAATTGTCCAAGAAGTTGCCGATGAGCCAGACTATGCACCAGCTTTACAATCAGCTAAAGGACTGGTTCACGGTAATTAATAGAGGCTGTAAGGTAAGTCCTCAAAAAAACCCAGATTTTTATTCGACAAGAATAAAAATGCTGGGTCTTTTGATTTGTTCTAAAGATCAGAGCCAATTTTCTCATGTTCGTGGCCATTAACGCCAGTCCAATCTCATTATGAACCTTATCAATTCCTCTTACATGGAATCGGTTGAACCCTAAATTCGCCTTCAAATGTCCGAATGCGGGTTCCACATCCGTTTTTCGAAGGCTGTATATTAAGCTGTATTCTGGATCTGACAAGAGCTCTCGTTGCTTGGCTTTGTAGTACTCCCACTCCGGATTGATGGTTACCTTCCTAAGATACCCTTTAGGGGTGAGTGCGGATTCGATCAGATTTTGATT